>JBGAQP010000005.1:0-158943 GCA_044220635.1 Usitatibacteraceae bacterium | reverse complement strand
GCTCACGCCGCGGCGGCGCGGTGGGCCAGGTGCGCCGCGAGCAGCCGGAACATGGCGCCCATGCGCGGCGTGGCGGGCTCCACGTCCACGCGGATGCCGGCCAGGCGCAGCGCCGCCCCGGTGACGGGGCCCATGGACGCGACCAGGCACGGGCACGAGCCCAGCGTCCGCGCGTCCGCCCCCGCCGCGGCGGCCACGGCCCTATTCACCCGCGTACTTGATGTCGGCGCGGCGGTTCTGCGACCAGGCCGCCTCGTCGTGCCCCGGCGAGGCGGGCTTCTCCTCGCCGAAGCTGATCGTCTCGACACGCCCGCCCTGGACGCCGAGCACGCCCATGACCTTCTTCACCGCCTCCGCGCGACGCTGGCCCAGCGCGAGGTTGTACTCGCGACTGCCGCGCTCGTCGCAATTGCCCTCGATGCGGATCTTCGAGTCCTTCCTGTCGCCCATGTACTTCGAATGGGCCGTGATGAGCCCCTTGTACTCGTCCTTCACGACGTTGGAGTCGAAGTCGAAGTAGACGCTTCGCTTCGAGAGGATGTTCGACGGGTCCGTGAGCGGGTTCGCGGTGATGGAGGGCTGCGGCGCCGGCGAGGTCGTCGACCCCGAGGGCGCGGTTCCGGAGGGCTGCGTTGCCGTCGTGCGGTCGGTGACCGGCACGTCCTGCTTCACTTCCTGGCTGCCGCAGGCGGCGAGCAGGCCGGCAAGCGAGAGGGTCAGGGCGGCTTTCATCATCTCGATTCTCCTTCGTGCTGGATGGACAGGTCGCGCGCATCCTGCGGGGTCTGGGCGCCCCGCTCAATGAGTCGGCAACGGACCCCAGGCGGGGTCGCGGACGTCGCCCGCGGCGGAGCTCAGCCGCTGGCGCACGCGCCCGTCGCTCGAAACGGCCGCCAGCTGCCCGCGGCCGCCCTCCTGGGCTTCGTAAAGGATCATCTTACCGTTCGGGGCGAAGCTCGGCGAGTCGTCGAGTGTTCCATCGGTCAGAACCTGGACCTGCCCGGTCGCGAGCTCGAGCAGCGCGATCCGGTAGCGACCGCCCTCGCGCTGCACGAAGGCGATCGACTTGCCGTCGGGGCTGTAGCGCGGTCCCACGTTGTAGCTGCCCTCGAAGGTGAGGCGCTGCGGCGCGCCTCCCGCGGCGGGCATGCGGTAGACCTGGGGGCTGCCCCCCCGGTCCGAGGTGAACGCGATCCACTGGCCGTCGGGCGAGAAGGCGGGCTGCGTGTCGATGGCCGCCGAGTCCGTGAGCCGCGTGGGCTCGCCGCCCGCGGCGGGAATGCGGTAGACCTGCGTCAGCCCGTCCTTGGACAGGGCCACCGCCAGGTGGTTGCCGTCGGGCGACCAGGCCGGCGCGCTGTTGTTGCCGCGGTGCGCCGCGACCACGCGCGTGGTCCCCTGGGCGAGGTTCTGCACGACCACGATGGGCTTCTTCTGGTCGAAGGAGACGTAGGCGAGGCGGCTGCCGTCGGGCGACCAGGAGGGCGAGATGATCGGCTCGTTCGAGGCGAGGACCGCCTGGGCGTTGAAGCCGTCGGCGTCCGACACCTGCAGCTCGTAGCGCGTGCCGCGCTTGACCACGTAGGTGATCTTGGTCGAGAACACGCCCTTGTCGCCCGTGAGGCGCTCGTAGATCACGTCGGCGATGCGGTGCGCCGTGGCCCGCAGCTGCGCCGGCGCGACCACGTAGGCATAGCTCGCGAGCTGCGCCTGCTTCTGCACGTCGAAGAGGCGGAAGCGGACCTCGACGCGCCCGTCGGCCTGGGGCTGCACCTTGCCGATCACCAGCGCCTCGGCGCTCCTCGCCGTCCAGTCGACGAAGTTCACTTCCGAGGGCTCCGTGGGCAGCGGGCTCACGCCCACCGTGTTCACGAGGCGGAACAGGCCCGTGCGCGCGAGGTCCCCGCCGATCACCGGGCTCGGGTTCTGGGGCTGGGCGTCCTCGCCCGCGAACGGCAGCACGGCGATCGGGATCTGGCGCCCGCCGCTCGTGGTGATGTCGATCGTGAGCTGGGCCCGGGCGGCGAGGGCCAGAAGGAGGGCCCCGGCGAGGAAGAGGATGCGTTTCATCTTGTTGGTTCGTCCGCCGCCGGCCGGGGCCTAGCGGTCGTGCTCGATATTGAGGATAAGGTCCCGGAATTGGGGAAAAAGTTCCGAATCCGCCGGCGGCACCGGCAGGGGTTGCGCGCTGCGGATCGCGCGCTCGATCGCCGCGTCGTAGACGCGGTTGCCGCTCGAGCGGACGATCGCGATGTCGAGCACGTCCCCGCCGGGCAGGATCCTGATGCGCACCTGCACCTCGGGGCGGCCCTGCACCGTGTCGGGCACGTTCGCCTTGCCGCGGATTTTATCCCGGATGCGGATCCGGTAGCGGTCGATTTCCGCGAGCTGCGCGGCGGCGGCCGACTCGCGCGCCTTCTCGGCCTCGCGCTTCGCGCGCTCCTCCTCCTGCCGGCGCCGGTCGTCCTCGCGCTTCTTCTTCGCGGCCTCCTCCTGCTCCTTCCTCTTCTTCGCCTCCTCCAGCTCCCTGCGCTTCCTCGCCTCGTCCTCCTTCTTCAGCTTCTCGAGCCGCTCGCGCTCCTTCTTCTCCGCGATCGCCGGATCGGGCTTCGGCGGCTCGGGCTTCACCTCGGGCTTGGGCGGCTCGGGCTTGGGCTCGGGCTTGGGCGGCTCGGGCTTGGCAGGCTCGGGCTTCACCTCGGGCTTGGGCTCGGGCCTCGCCGGCGTGGTGGTCTTGGCTGGCGGCAGCTTCGACCAGAGCTCCGCCTCGAGCGGCGGCGCCGGCCGGTTCTGCCAGGTGACCCCGAAGATGATCAGCGCGAAGAAGGCGGCGTGCACCGCCACCGCGAGGACGATCGCGCGGATGCGCCCGGGCGTGCGGCGCTTCTCGAGCGCCGGGGGCGTGGCCTCGCGTTTCACCGGGCCGCGCCCCACGGCTTCAGGCGGCCGGCCGCGCGAGCAGGCCCACGCGCTTCACGCGGGCGCGCTGCAGCAGGTCCAGGATCGCGAGGACTTCCTCGTAGCGGACGTTGCGGTCGCCCGCGATCACCACCGCCTGGTCGGGGTTGGCGGCCTGGGCGCGGCGCACGATCTCGGCGAGGCGGTCGCGGCGCACGAGCAGCTCGTCGGGCGACTTCGACCGGTCCACCACCGCGAGCTCGCCGCTCGCGCGCACGCGCACCTCGAGGGGCGCGACCGCCGGGTCGAGCTTCTGGCCGACCTGGGGCAGGTCGATCTGGCCGGGATTGATGAGGGGCGCGGCGACCATGAAGATGATGAGCAGCACCAGCATCACGTCGATGTAGGGCACGACGTTGATCTCGCTCATCGCGCGGCGCGCGCGGCGCATCAGGCCCGCTCCGGCTGGTGGGCCTGGCGCTGCAGGATGTTCGACAGCTCCTCCATGAAGCTCTCGTAGCGCCCGGCGAGGCGGTCGATGTCGTGCGAGAAGCGGTTGTAGGCGATCACCGCGGGGATCGCCGCGAAGAGCCCGATCGCCGTGGCGATCAGCGCCTCGGCGATCCCCGGGGCCACCTGCGCGAGGGTGGCCTGCGCCACGCTCGACAGGCCCCGGAAGGAGTTCATGATCCCCCAGACGGTGCCGAAGAGGCCGACGTAGGGGCTCACCGAGCCCACGGTGGCGAGGAAGGACAGGTGCGACTCGAGCGCGTCGAGCTCGCGCTGGTAGGTCGCCTTCATCGCCCGGCGCGTGCTCTCGAGGAGCGCGGAGACGTCGGCCCCCGTGCGCGCCTTGAGCTTGAGGAACTCCTTGAAGCCGGCCTCGAAGATGCGCTCCATGCCGGCGGCGGCGTAGCGCCCGCCCGCGGCCCGCTGGTAGAGCCCCACGAGGTCCGAGCCGCTCCAGAACTCGCGCTCGAACTCGTCGGCCTGGCGGCGCGCGCGCCGGATGGCGAAGAGCTTGAGGAAGATGTAGGTCCAGGAGAGCATCGAGGCGGCCACGAGCAGCGCCATCACGAACTTCACGACGATGCTCGCGTTCATGACCATCGCGACGATGGTGAGGTCGTGGCTGACGATCACGTGGCCGCCTCCGGTCCGTAGTGCCGATTCCCGCGACCCCGCGTCGGCGGTTGGCGCCGATTCGGCCGGCTCGCATCCCCCGAGGGGACCCCTGCTCGGTGCCTCACGTCGCCGCCTCCATCTTCCGGCGCAGGGGCTCGGGGATCTCCACGGGCTTCAGGGCCTCGCCCGTCACGCAGGCCACGGTCACGCGCGCCCTCACCAGCACCTCGTCCTCGCGCCGGATCTCCTGGGCGAAGACGCAGCGCACCTTGCCGAGGGACTCGAGCTGCACGCTCACCGCCAGCGTGTCGTCGAGGCGCGCGGCGCGCAGGAAATCCGCCGTGAGGTGCGAGACCACGAACACGATGCGGTAGCTCGAGGCGAGCCCCTGGTGGTCGAAGCCGAGGTGGCGCAGCCACTCGGTGCGCGCGCGCTCGAGGAACTTCAGGTACTCGCCGTGGTAGACGACGCCGCCCGCGTCGGTGTTCTCGAAGTAGACCCGGACCGGGAAGGAGTAGGTGAAGAGCTCCGGCTGCATCACGGGCCGGGCGGCGGCGCGGCTCACGGGAAGAGGTCCCCCTCGCGTTCCGGCGCCGCGGCCGAGAGCCCGAAATGGCGGTAGGCGGCGGGCGTGGCCACGCGCCCGCGCGAGGTGCGCTGCAGGTAGCCTTGCTGGATCAGGAAGGGCTCGAGAACGTCCTCGATCGTCTCGCGCTCCTCGCCGATGGCCGCGGCGAGGTTGTCCACGCCCACGGGGCCGCCGGCGAACCGCTCGATCACCGCGAGCAGGAGCTTGCGGTCCATCACGTCGAGGCCGATCACGTCCACGTCGAGCATGCGCAGCGCGACGTCGGCGACCTCGGCGGTCACCCGCCCCGTCGCCTTCACCTCGGCGAAGTCGCGCACGCGCCGCAGCAGCCGGTTGGCGATGCGCGGCGTGCCCCGCGAGCGGCGCGCGATCTCGAGCGATCCGCCCTCGTCGAGCGCCACCCCGAGCAGCCCCGCCGATCGCGTCACGATGAGCGTGAGCTCCTCGGGCGAGTAGAACTCCAGGCGCGCGACGATGCCGAAGCGGTCGCGAAGCGGGTTGGCGAGCATTCCCGCCCGCGTGGTCGCCCCCACGAGCGTGAAGGGCGGGAGGTCGAGCTTCACGCTCCTCGCCGCGGGCCCCTCGCCGATCATGATGTCGATCTGGAAGTCCTCGAGCGCCGGGTAGAGGATCTCCTCGACGATGGGGCTCAGCCGGTGGATCTCGTCGATGAAGAGCACGTCGTGGGGCTCGAGGTTCGTGAGGATCGCCGCGAGGTCGCCCGGGCGCTCGAGCACCGGGCCCGAGGTCTGGCGCAGGTTCACGCCCATCTCGCGCGCGATGATGTGGGCGAGCGTGGTCTTGCCCAGGCCCGGGGGGCCGAAGAGCAGCGCGTGGTCGAGCGATTCCTTGCGCCCCCGCGCGGCCTCGATGAAGATCGCGAGCTGCTCGCGGATCCTCGCCTGGCCGACGTACTCGGCGAGCTGGCGCGGGCGAAGCGCCCGCTCCTCGCCCTCTTCCAGGGGCGAGGCCGGGGACCCCGAGATCAGGCGGTCGGCTTCGATCACGACTTTCCCATCAGCCACGGGCGAGCACCTTGAGCGCCTGCCGGATGGCATCGGCGAGCGCGAGGTCCGCCGGGAGCTGCTTCACCGCGGCCAGCGCCTCGCGCTCATTATAGCCAAGCCCCACGAGGGCATTGATCACGTCGCGCGACTGCGGCGCGCTCGCGCGCGCGGCGGCCGAGGCGGCGGCCACGGGCAGCCGGTCGCGCAGCTCCAGGACGAGCCGCTCGGCGGTCTTCTTGCCCACGCCGGGCACCTTGGTGAGGCGCGCGGCGTCCTCCGAGGCCACCGCGGCCGCGAGGTCGTCCACCGACAGCCCCGAGAGAACCGAGAGCGCCACCTTCGGCCCCACGCCGCTCACCTTCAGGAGCTGGCGGAAGGCGGCCCGCTCGTTCGCCGTGAGGAAGCCGTAGAGCAGGTGCGCGTCCTCGCGCACCACGAGGTGCGTGAGCAGCTCCACGGCCTCGCCCGTGCGCGGCAGGTTGTAGAACGTGCTCATGGGCACGTCGATCTCGTAGCCCACGCCGTGGGCGAGGACCACCACCTGCGGCGGGTTCTTCTCCACCAGCGTGCCGGCGATGCGCCCGATCACGAGATCCTCCCGCGGCGCACGCGCCGGCCGCGCGCGGGCAGGGCACCCAGCCCGCCGTGGGCATGGCAGATCGCGCAGGCGAGCGCGTCGGCCGCGTCCGCGCTCGGCGCCCCCGGCAGGCGCAGCAGCCGCCGGACCATCTCCTGCACCTGCTCCTTGCGCGCGTGCCCCTGCCCCACCACCGCCTTCTTGACCTGCAGCGCCGTGTACTCGGCGACCGGCAGCCTCGCGATCACCGCCGCCGAGATCGCCGCCCCCCGCGCCTGCCCCAGCAGGAGGGTGGAGCGGGGATTCACGTTGACGAAGACCTGCTCGACCGCGACCTCCACGGGACGGTAGCTGCGGATGACCTCCGCAAGGCCCGCGAGGATCGCGCCGAGCCGCTCCGGGAGGGCCTCGGCGACGTCGGAGCGGATGCGCCCGCTCGCGACGTAGGCGAGCCTCGGGCCCTCCTTCTCGATCAGGCCGTAGCCGGTCACCGCGAGCCCCGGGTCGATGCCGAGGATGCGAAGGCTAGCCATCGGGGAACACCCGCGCGTACAGGCAGGTATCGGCGAGCAGCCCCTCGGCGTCGCGCCGGCGGTTGCGCAGGATTCCCTCGAGGACGAATCCGGCGCGCTCGGCCACGCGGCGGCTCGCGGCGTTGCGCGCATCCGAGGTGATCTCGAGGCGCCGCGCCCCGAGGCTCGCGTGGGCGAACGCGGCGAGCGCGGCGACCGCCTCCGAGGCGTAGCCGCGGCCGGTGCAGCTGCTGCGGATCCAGTAGCCGATCTCGAACTTCGGCACCGTCCAGTCGATCGTGTGCAGCCCTCCCTTGCCCACCAGGCGGCCGTCCTCGCCCCGGAAGAGGCAGAAGTCGAACATCTCGCGCGCGCGCCACTTCGTCTCGCCCTCCCGGCAGAAGGCCTCGGTCTGCTCCGCGCTCTGCAGGGTCTTCGCCCAGGGCATCCAGGGCCGGAGCTCGGCATGGGACTCGACGAGCGCCTCGTTCACCGTCGCCCCGAGCCCCGCGCGCGCCGCCCTCAGCACGAGCCGCCGCGTCTCCAGCATTTCCGGGACGTCGAGGGCGAGCGCGTCGAGGAGTCCCGTCACTCAGTCCCCGGCGATGACCGCCGTCGTGTAGACGTCCTGCACGTCGTCGAGGGACTCGAGCGCATCGAGGAGCTTGTGCATGCGCGCCGCGTCCTCGCCGGCGAACTCCGTCTCGGAGGTGGGCTTCATCGTGACCTCGGCGAGCTCGGCCTTGAGGCCCGACTTCTCGAGCGCGGCCTTCACCGCGGCGAAGTCGTTCGGGGCCGTGAGGACCTCGAGCGAGCCGTCGTCGTTCGCGACCACGTCCTCGGCGCCCGCCTCGAGCGCGGCTTCCATGAGCCGGTTCTCGTCGGTGCCGGGCGCGAACACGAGTTGCCCGCAATGCTTGAAGAGGAACGCCACGGAGCCGTCGGTGCCGAGGTTGCCCCCGTGCTTGGCGAAGGCGTGGCGCACCTCGGCCACCGTGCGCGTGCGGTTGTCGGTCAGGCAGTCGACGATCACCGCCGCGCCGTTGATGCCGTAGCCCTCGTAGCGCACCTCCTCGTAGCTCACGCCGTCGAGGTCGCCCGTGCCGCGCTTGATCGCGCGCTCGATGTTGTCCTTGGGCATGTTGTGGTCGGTCGCCTTGTCCACGGCGAGCCGCAGGCGCGGGTTCGCGTTCGGGTCCCCTCCGCCCATGCGCGAGGCCACGGTGATTTCCTTGATGAGGCGGGTGAAGATCTTCCCGCGCTTCGCATCCTGGCGACCCTTGCGGTGCTGGATGTTGGCCCACTTGCTGTGTCCCGCCATCGGGTCTCGCGCGCGCGGGGCCGGGGCCCCTCGCCAAGTCAGTCGTCGAAGGCGTAATGTTACCATTCGCCTCCCGACCCTCTCCAGAGCGAAGACCGTGCTTCCCCCTCTGATCGTCGCGAAAACGAAGGCCCTCGAGGCGGGAATTCTCCCCGGCATGGCCAACCGCCACGGTCTCATCGCCGGGGCCACCGGGACGGGCAAGACGGTCACCCTGCAGGCGCTCGCCGAGCGCTTCAGCGCCATCGGCGTGCCGGTCTTCCTCGCCGACGTGAAGGGCGACCTCGCGGGGATCGCCATGCCCGGCGGCGGCAACGCGAAGGTGGCCGAGCGCGTGAAGATGCTCGCCGTCGAGGGCTTCGAGCACCGGGGCGTGCCGGTCACGCTCTGGGACGTCTTCGGCGAGCAGGGGCATCCGGTGCGCACGACGGTCTCCGAGATGGGGCCGCTGCTGCTCGCGCGCATCCTCGACCTCAACGAGACCCAGGCGGGCGTGCTCGCGGCGGTCTTCAAGATCGCCGACGACGGCGGGCTGCTGCTCCTCGACCTCAAGGACCTGCGCTCGCTGCTCGCCCATGCCGGGGACAACGCGGCGCAGCTGCGCACGCAGTACGGCAACATCTCCGCGGCGAGCGTGGGCGCGATCCAGCGCGGGCTCCTCGCGCTCGAGTCCCAGGGCGGCGAGCGCTTCTTCGGGGAGCCCGCCCTCGCCCTCGAGGACCTGATGCAGACCGTGAAGGGCCAGGGCGTGGTGAACGTCCTCGCCGCCGACAAGCTGCTCTCGAGCCCGAAGGTCTACTCGACGCTGCTGCTCTGGCTGCTCTCGGAGCTCTTCGAGAACCTCCCGGAGGTCGGCGATCCCGACAAGCCCCGCCTGGTCTTCTTCTTCGACGAGGCGCACCTGCTCTTCGACGACGCCCCGAAGGAGCTCCTCGACCGCATCGAGCAGGTGGTGCGCCTCGTGCGCTCCAAGGGCGTCGGCGTCTATTTCGTGACGCAGAACCCGCTCGACGTGCCCGACGCGGTGCTCGGCCAGCTCGGCAACCGCGTGCAGCACGCGCTGCGCGCGTTCACGCCCCGGGACCAGCAGGCCGTGAAGGCCGCGGCGACCACCTTCCGCGCGAACCCGAAGGTCGACGTGGAAAAGGCGATCACCGAGCTCGGCGTGGGCGAGGCGCTCGTGTCCTTCCTCGACGAGAAGGGACGGCCGCACCCGGTCGAGCGCGCCTTCGTCGTGCCGCCGGGCTCGCGGCTGGGCCCGCTCAGCGCCGAGGAGCGCTCCCGCGTCATGGCCGCCTCGCTGGTCGCGGGCCATTACGAGAAGGCGATCGACCGCGAATCCGCCCACGAGGTGCTCAAGGCCCGGGCGGAGCCGAAGACCGCCGAGGGCGGGAAGGCCGAGGGCGGGCTCGGCGAGAACCTCGGCAAGATCGGGATGCCCGGAGGCACGGCCAAGGGCCGCACGCGCGAGTCGCCCATCGAGGCGGCCGCGAAGAGCGCGGCGCGGGCCATGGGCAGCGAAGTGGGACGCAGGATCATCCGCGGGGTGCTGGGCTCGATCTTCGGCGGCCGGCGGTAGGGGGGAGGAAACCGATGGCGAAGACCGGGGAGCGCAAGGCGCAGATCCTGCAG
Source organism: Usitatibacteraceae bacterium (assembly GCA_044220635.1). GTDB lineage: Bacteria > Pseudomonadota > Gammaproteobacteria > Burkholderiales > Usitatibacteraceae > JBGAQP01. Next base: position 149,282 of record JBGAQP010000005.1, on the reverse strand, counting down.
ACCCTCGCGGCCATGCTCGAGGACCCGAAGGGCGAGCGCATCACCACGGCGCTGCTCGCCGCGCGCCTCGACGTCTCCGAGGCCGCCCTCTACCGCCACTTCGCGAGCAAGGCGCAGATGTTCGAGGGGCTGATCGAGTTCATCGAGCAGACGCTGTTCACGCTCGTCGGCAAGATCCAGGCCGAGGAGAAGGACGCGATGAAGCAGATCGAGGCCACGATCGCCACGCTCCTCGGCTTCGCCCGGAAGAACCCCGGGATGACCCGGGTGCTGATCGGCGACGCGCTCGTGAACGAGGACGCGCGCCTGCAGGCGCGCGTGAACCAGCTGCACGACCGCCTCGAGGCGAGCTTGCGCCAGAGCGCGCGCCTCGCGGTGACCGCCGGGGCCTTGCCGCCGGAATGGGACGTGAACGGCTACGCGAACGCCCTCATCGCCTACGTGGTCGGCCGCTGGCACCAGTTCGCGAAGAGCGGCTTCAAGCGCAGTCCCATGGACGGCTGGCCGGCGCAGTGGCGCGTCTTCGCCGTGTGAGCCGGGGCGGGCCGTGAGCGCGGCCCTTCCGGAGGTCGCGACCGGTCGGCTGCGGCTGCGCCTCGCGCGCGCCGGGATGGCCGAGGCGATGGCCGCGTTTCTGCGCTCGAACTGGGAGGGCCACCTCGAGCGCTGGTCCCCGCCCGTCGGCCCCGGCTTCTTCGAACCCGGCTTCTGGCGCGAGCGCCTCGCGCGCGCCGGCGAGGAACTCGCCGCAGGGAGCGCCGCGCGCTTCGTCCTGCAGGCGCCCGGCCCCGAGACCGGCCCGGTGCTCGGCACCTGCAACTACACGAACATCGTCCGCGGCCCCTTCCAGGCCTGCTACCTCGGCTACCAGATCGATCGCGGCCACGAGGGGCGCGGCCTCATGCGCGAGGCCCTGGGCGCGCTCAACGAGTTCGCGTTCCGCGAGCTTCGCCTGCACCGCATCATGGCCAATTACCGTCCGGAGAACGGGCGCAGCGCGCGGCTGCTCGAGCGCCTGGGATTCGTCCGCGAGGGCCTCGCGAGGGACTACCTCTTCATCGACGGCGCCTGGCGCGACCACGTGCTCACGGCGCTCGCGAACCCCGGTTTCGACCCGGTGGGGATCGAGGTGCCCGGGCGCGCCCCGCGGGCCTAGTCGTCGCCCGCCGCCTGCGCGAGCAGCGAGGCGACACAGGGCGCGCGGTGGCCCCGGGGATGGAACGAGACCTGCGCGCACAGGGTGTGGAAGCGCCGGAAAAGCGCCTCCACCGAGCCCGCGCCGATGTTGATGATCCCGTAGCGGTAGCTCCCGAGCCACTTCATCTCGCGCCGCAGGTCCGCGCCGCGCTTCGGGTAGAACATCAGGCGCGCGTCGGGGTTCGCCGCCCGGAGCGCGGCGATCTCTCCCCGCGCGGGCCAGCGGCCGAGGCCCTCGCCGCCGAGGTCGCGCAGCACGAAGCTCGCGGCGTGGGCATCGCGGCCCGCACGCCGCCGGACGGCGGGCGCCTCGCCCCGCGCGAGCTCGAGCGCGGCGTCGAAGAGGCTGAAGCCGTCGACGCGCTCGAAGAGGTCGAAGAACTGGCCCGCGGCCCGCGGGTTGATCTCGATCACGCCGATGCGCCCGGTCTCCGGGTCCACGCGCATCTCGACGTTGAACATCCCGTGGTCGAAGCCCAGGCCCTCGAGGAGCCGGACCGCCAGGGCGTCGATGCGCGCGAGGAGCTCCGCGCTCAGCGACGAGGGGTACTGGAAGCGCTGGAAATGGTCCGTGCCGGGAAACATGACCGAATCGACCGTGCCCAGCATCGTCACGCGGCCGTTCCTCGCGTAGCCGTTGGCCGTCACCTGCCGCCCGGGAAGCACCTCCTCGGCGATCATGCTGAAGGGCTCCTCGGTGTAGGCCGAGCGCTCGCGCATCACGTCGCCGAAGGGCTTCACGAGGCGCTCGATGATGGCGCGCTCCAGCCATCCGAAGCGCGTGTGGGCGAGGAGCTCCTCGCGGCTCGCCACGCGCCGCGCGAGCACCGAGAAGGCGGCCTTCACCGGCTTCACGTAGAACGGCAGGGGCAGCGGCAGGCGCTCCCCGGCGGCATAGTCGCGCCGCAGCAGGCCGAAACGCGGGTTGCACTCCGGGACGATGCGCTCGAACGCCTGCCGGGCGTAGTACTTGTGCTGGATCGTGAGGACCGCCTCGAGCGGGGTGCGCGGCAGCCCCAGGCGCTCGGCGACGAGGGTGGCGAGGAACGGGCCGAACTGCTCGTCGGAGGTCACCACCGCCTCGATGCCGCGCCCGGCGTGGCGCCGGGCCACGCGCTCGGCGAAGGCAAGCGCATCGAAAGTGAACAGGCGGGCGTTGTCCGGGAACCGGAAGAGGTCGAAACCCTCGTGGGCGAATTCGTAACGCCTGGCGTAGCGGGAGTCGCGCGCGGCCGCGCGGTCCCACTCGTCGGGAAAGAGCACCAGGATTCTGCTTTTCATCGTCTCGCCGCCGACCTTGGCCCTCGTCCACCGGAAGTCGGATGTCGCCCTCCGCCAACCGCCCGCCTGCTCAAGCCCATACGCCGTGAACAGTCCGGCGGATGCGGCTCTTCCCGCCCGCGGCGGACGACCGCCGCCAGTCTAGCCGTTCCCCGCGGCGGTGTCGCCCGCGCGCCGAGCCCGTTGCTAGAATGAACTGCTCCCGTCCGAGGAACGAAGCCATGCGCCTGATTCCCATCCTCCTCGGCCTCGCCGCCGCCGGGGCCCTGTGCGCCGCGCCCGCCCTGGCGGACGAGGCCAAGATCGAGCGCGCCCGCGCCCTCGTCGAGGCGCGCTGCTTCCTTTGCCACGGCACGACCGGCGAGAGCTCGAGCGAGGTCTTTCCGCGCCTCGCTGGCCAGCACGCCGCCTACCTCAGCAAGCAGCTCGCCGACTTCCAGTCGGGGCGGCGCAAGAGCACGACCATGAACGAGATGGCCAAGGCCCTGACCCCCGAGGAGATCGAGGGCCTGGGGCTCTTCTTCGCCCGGCAGCGGGTGGAGCCCCACCCGGCGGGGGACCTCGACTTCGCGGTCGTCGGGCGGTTCCTGTACCAGCGGGGCAATATGTATTCCGGCGTGGCGCCCTGCGCGGGCTGCCACGGACCGCGGGGCGAGGGCACGCCGACGCTGCCCCGCATCGCGGGCCAGCACGCGCTCTACACCGAGAGCCAGCTCAGGCAGTTCCACAACCGCGAGCGCAACAACGACAACGCCGTCATGCACGCCGTCGCCTCGAAGCTCACGGAGTTCGAGATCAAGGCGCTCGCGGAATTCCTCGCGGCGCTGCCCTGAGAAAGAAAAGGGGCCGCGCGCGGCGGCCCCCGGCACGACTTCCACCGCGCGCTTCAGGCGAGGGTGTCCGCCCAGATGTTTCGCGCCCAGTTCATCGCCGTGTCCGCCTCGAGCTCGTTGCGGGCTGCGGATACGCCGCCCGCGCCGGGCACGGTCTTCATCGTGCGGTCCTTGGTGTCGTACTTGTGGACCGAGGCGACGTGGACCACGAGCTTGTCGGAGACGAAGCTGTAGCAGGTGTTGGTGAGCGACGGCGAGGGGTTGGGCGCCTCGCCGTTGAGCAGCGCGACCACCGCCGCCGCGCAGGCCTTGCCGTGGCCGTTGGCCATGTGGCCGGACTTGGGCATCAGCGGCGCGCTCAGGGTCGAGTCGCCCAGGACGTGCACGCCCTTTGCGGCCTTGGCCTCGAAGCTGACCCAGTCGACCTCGCACCAGCGGGCGTTCGCGGTGATGAAGGGCGCGGCGATGGCGCCCGCCTTCATCGACGGCACCACGTTCAGCACGTCGGCCTTCACGTCGCCGAACTCGAGCTTCACCGTGTTCGTGCGCCAGTCGACGTCGATCGCCTTGCTGTTGCCCCGGTACTCGACGATGCCCGCATACAGTTCCGACCAGGCCTTCTTGAAGAGCGGCCCCTTCGAGGTCACGTCGGGGTTCGCGTCCAGGATGATCACCTTGGAGCGGGGTTTCCTGGCCTTGAAGTACGCCGCGACCATCGAGGCTCGCTCGTAGGGCCCGGGCGGGCAGCGGTAGGGCGCGGCCGGCACGGACAGCGCGTAGACGCCACCGTCGGACATCGACTCGAGCTGGCGGCGCAGCTGCACCGTCTGCGGACCCGCCTTCCACGCGTGCAGGACCTTCGCCTGGGCCTCGGCGCCCGCCATGCCCGGCAGCGTCTCCCACATGAAGTCGATGCCCGGCGAGACGATGACGCGGTCGAAGGCGATGGCGCCGCCCTTCGCGAGGCGGACTTCCTTCTTGCCCGGGTCGATGGCGGTCGCCATGTCGCGCACGATCGTCACGCCGTGGTTGCGCTCGAGTCCGGTGTACGGGGTGGTGACGTCGGCGAGCGACTTGAAGCCGCCGAGCACGAGGTTGGAGATCGGGCAGGAGATGAACGCCTCGTTGGGCTCGATCAGCGTGACTTCGATCGACGGGTCGAGCATGCGGATGTACTTCGCCGCGGTCGCGCCGCCGTAGCCGCCGCCCACGACGACGACCCGCGCCTTCGCCCCGCCGCCGGGCATGCCCGCGCAGCCCGCGATGCCGAGCGCCGCCGTGCCCGCGCCGGCCTTGAGGAAATCCCTTCTTTGCATGGCCATGTCGTCCCCCTAGCGCGGCTGCTTCGAGAAATAATCGGCCATCGCCGCGATCTCCGCGTCGCTGTAGCCCTTGGCAAGCTGGTGCATCACCGTCGCCGGCTTCTTGCCCTCCTTGAACTGCATCATCGCCGTCTGCAGCTCGCCCTTGGGCTTCCCGGCGAGGCCCGCCACGGTCGAGCCCGCGGCCGGCCGGCCGTTCGTGCCGTGGCAGGCGGCGCAGTTGGCCGCGAGGGCGCGCACGCCCTTCTCGCTCAGGTTGGAATCGGCGAAGCTCGGCGCCGCCGGCTGCTGGGCGAACGCGGCCGCGCCCAAAAGCAGGCCCGCCGCCATCGCCCCGATGGGCATTGCTCTGGTCATCTCGTTGCTCCTCCTGAAGAATTTCGACCCCGCGCCCTGGCTGGCGGCGGTTCGTCGGCGGGGTGGTCCCCCGGGAAGGGGCGCGGACCCTCTCGGGGGAGAGTATCGGTCGGGCCGGGGCGTGTAAAGCCGCCACTCGGGTAATGGCCCGTACCCCGGGTGGATGATACCCCGGGGCCGGAAACGGCGGGCTGCGGCGCCCGCCGGGCGCTCAGCTCGTCTCGACCGGCTCGGCGGATGCCGAGGTGGCGATCTCGAGCTTCACCTTGCCCTCGGCGTCGACGTCGATGGTCACGCGCCCGCCCGAGGCGAGGCGACCGAAGAGCAGCTCGTCGGCGAGCGCCCGGCGGATCGTGTCCTGGATGAGGCGGGCCATGGGGCGCGCGCCCATCTGCGGGTCGAAGCCGTTCTTCGCGAGGTACTTCTTCAGCGCCTCGGTGAAGATCGCCTCCACCTTCTTCTCCTGGAGCTGCGCCTCGAGCTGCATCAGGAACTTGTCCACCACCCGCAGGATGATCTCCTCGTCGAGCGCGGCGAACGAGATCGTCGCGTCGAGGCGGTTGCGGAACTCCGGCGTGAACAGGCGCTTGATCTCCGCGAGCTCGTCGCCCGCCTTGCGGTCGGTCGAGAAGCCGATGGCGTTCCTCGACAGGCCCTCCGCGCCCGCGTTCGTGGTCATGACGATCACGACGTTGCGGAAGTCGGCCTTGCGGCCGTTGTTGTCCGTGAGGGTGCCGTGGTCCATCACCTGCAGGAGGATGTTGAAGATGTCCGGGTGCGCCTTCTCGATCTCGTCGAGCAGCAGCACCGAGTAGGGGTGCTTGGTGATCGCCTCGGTGAGCAGCCCCCCCTGGTCGAAGCCGACGTAGCCGGGCGGCGCGCCGATGAGCCGCGAGACCGCGTGGCGCTCCATGTACTCGGACATGTCGAAGCGCACGAGCTCCACGCCCATGATGAACGCGAGCTGGCGCGCGACCTCGGTCTTGCCCACGCCGGTCGGGCCCGAGAAGAGGAAGCAGCCGATCGGCTTCTGCGGGTTGCCCAGGCCGCTCCTCGCCATCTTGATCGCCGCCGAGAGCGCGTCGATCGCCCGGTCCTGCCCGAAGACCGTCGCCTTGAGGTCGCGGTCGAGGTTCTTCAGCTGCGTGCGGTCGTCCGAGGAGACGCTGCGCGGGGGGATGCGCGCGATCTTCGCGATGATCTCCTCGATCTCGGGCTTGCCGATGACCTTCTTCTGCCGCGACTTGGGCAGGATCCGCTGCAGCGCCCCCGCCTCGTCGATCACGTCGATCGCCTTGTCGGGGAGGTGCCGGTCGTTGATGTAGCGCGCCGAGAGCTCCGCCGCGGTCGTGAGCGCGTTGGCGGTGTACTTCACGCCGTGGTGGGTCTCGAAGCGGCTCTTGAGGCCGCGCAGGATCTCCACCGTCTCCTGGATCGAGGGCTCGTTCACGTCGATCTTCTGGAAGCGCCGCGACAGCGCATGGTCCTTCTCGAAGATGCCGCGGTACTCGCCGTAGGTCGTCGCCCCGATGCACTTGAGCGCGCCCGAGGAGAGCGCGGGCTTGAGCAGGTTCGAGGCGTCGAGCGTGCCGCCCGAGGCGCTGCCCGCGCCGATCAGCGTGTGGATCTCGTCGATGAAGAGGATCGCGTTCGGATTGTCCACGAGCTGCTTGAGCACCGCCTTCAGGCGCTGCTCGAAATCGCCGCGGTACTTCGTGCCCGCGAGCAGCGCCCCCATGTCGAGGGCGTAGACCTGGGCCTTCAGCAGGATCTCGGGCACCTGCCCGTCGATGATGCGCTTGGCGAGGCCCTCGGCGATGGCGGTCTTGCCCACCCCCGCCTCGCCCACCAGCAGGGGATTGTTCTTGCGCCGCCGGCACAGGATCTGGACCACGCGCTCGAGCTCGCTCTCGCGGCCGATCAGCGGGTCGATCTTGCCGTCGACCGCGAGCTGGTTCAGGTTCTGCGTGAAGCTCTCCAGCGCGCCCCCGGCCTGGGCCTCGGGCGCCTCGGGCTCGCCCTCGCCTTCCTCGCGCGAGCCCGGCGCCTGGGGCGCCTTGGTGATGCCGTGGGAGATGTAGTTCACCACGTCGAGCCGCGAGACCCCCTGCTGGTGCAGGAAGTAGACCGCGTGGGAGTCCTTCTCGCCGTAGATCGCCACGAGCACGTTGGCGCCCGTGACCTCCTTCTTGCCCGAGGACTGGACGTGCAGGATCGCGCGCTGGATGACGCGCTGGAAGCCGAGGGTGGGCTGGGTGTCCACCTCGCCGGTGCCCGCGACGGTGGGGGTGTGCTGCATCACGAAGTCGGCGAGCGCCTTCTTCAGCTCGTCGATCTTGGCCGCGCAGGCCTTCAGCACCTCCGAGGCGGAGGGGTTGTCGCACAGGGCGAGCAGCAGGTGCTCCACGGTGATGAACTCGTGGCGCTTCTGCCGGGCCTCGACGAAGGCCATGTGCAAACTGACTTCCAGCTCCTGGGCGATCATGTTTCCTCCATCGCGCACTGCAGCGGGTGCTGGTGCTGGCGCGAATACGAAATCACCTGCTCCACCTTGGTCGAGGCGACGTCCTTGGGATAGATCCCGCACACGCCGCGCCCCTCAGTATGCACTTTGAGCATGATCTGGGTGGCGCGTTCCCGGGGCAGCGAGAAGAACATCTGGATCACCTCGACCACGAACTCCATGGGTGTGTAGTCGTCGTTATACATCACGACCTGGAACATCGGCGGCGGCTTGACCTTGGTCGCGCCCGGCTTGAGGACCGTGGAGCCGCTGGAGCCGCTGGATTTGCTGGCCATGGAAGCGCGGGATTGGAGGGCGCCTTTCGCGGACGGTCCCGGATCCCTCCGGGGTGGAACGGTTCACCCTAATATGGACAAGCGGCGGGGGTTTTTCAAGACCCGTCAATCCCTTGGGAGCCGCGCACCCCCCTTGTGGCGCGGATGAGACGCCCGGCGGCGGCGCTATTGACTTGCCCCCCCGCCCCGCGTAAAAAGCGCCTTGGAGTTTGGCTTCAAGGATTCTGCATCGCCAATTGCTGTGCGGGGCTTGGATCCGAACGATGTGCGGGACTCCACCCGTCTTCAATTACGAGGTACGTAATCGCATGGCAACAGGAACTGTGAAGTGGTTCAACGACGCGAAGGGCTACGGGTTCATCACCCCGGATGACGGCAGCGAAGACCTCTTCGCGCACTTCTCCGCAATCCAGATGCAGGGCTTCAAGACGCTCAAGGAAGGGCAGAAGGTTTCCTTCGACGTCACCCAGGGCCCCAAGGGCAAGCAGGCGTCGAACATCCAGGCCGCCTGAGCCGTACGAGCATCCATTGAAAAGCCCCTGCGGCGCGCCGCAGGGGCTTTTTTCATGCGCCGCGCTAGGCCATGCGCCGCTTGAGCTCGGCGTTCACGGCGTCCATGTACGCCTCGGTCGTGAAGAAGGGGTGGTCGGGCCGGATGAGGACCGCGAGGTCCTTGGTCATCTTGCCCGCCTCGACCATGTCCACGCACACCTTCTCGAGCGTGAGCGCGAAATTCACGACATCGGGCGTGCCGTCCATCTTGCCCCGGTACTGGAGCCCCCGGGTCCAGGCGAAGATCGAGGCGATCGGGTTGGTCGACGTGGGCTTGCCCTGCTGGTGCAGCCGGTAGTGGCGGGTCACCGTGCCGTGGGCCGCCTCGGCCTCGACGGTCTTGCCGTCGGGCGTGGTGAGCACCGAGGTCATGAGCCCCAGCGACCCGTAGCCCTGGGCGACGGTGTCCGACTGCACGTCGCCGTCGTAGTTCTTGCACGCCCACAGGTAGCCGCCGTTCCACTTGAGGTTCGAGGCCACCATGTCGTCGATGAGGCGGTGCTCGTAGGTGAGGCCCGCGGCGTCGAAGCGCGCCTTGAATTCGGAGTCGAAGATCTCCTGGAAGAGGTTCTTGAAGCGCCCGTCGTAGACCTTGAGGATCGTGTTCTTCGACGACAGGTAGACCGGGTACTTGCGGTCGAGCGCGTAGTTGAAGCAGGCCCGCGCGAAGCCGCGGATCGACTCGTCGAGGTTGTACATCGCCATCGTGACCCCGGCGCCGGGCGCCTGGAACACTTCCCTCTCGACGCTCTCCCCGCCCCCCTTGGGCGTGAACACGAGCTTCACGGTGCCCGGGCCGTCGAACTTGATCTCGGAGGCGCGGTACTGGTCGCCGAACCCGTGGCGCGCGACCACCACGGGTTTGCTCCAGTGGGGAACGAGCCGTGGCACGTTGGCGCACACGATGGGCTCCCGGAAGATCGTGCCGTCGAGGATGTTGCGAATCGTCCCGTTCGGGCTTTTCCACATCTGCTTGAGGCCGAACTCCTTGACCCGCGCCTCGTCCGGCGTGATCGTCGCGCACTTCACCGCGACGCCGTATTGCTTGGTGGCCATCGCCGAGTCCACCGTGACCTTGTCGTCGGTCCGGTCGCGGCTCTCGATGCCGAGGTCGAAGTACTTCAGGTCGATGTCGAGATAGGGCAGGATCAGCTGGTCGCGGATCTTCTGCCAGATGATGCGGGTCATCTCGTCGCCGTCCATCTCGACGACCGGGTTCTTGACCTTGATCTTGCTCATGCGGACTCCTGTCGGGCCTTCGTCTTCGGGATCGCGAGGGGGTGCGCCGGGGAAGCCTCCCCGCAGGCGACGGCGCGGGTCGGCACAATCGCGGAATTATAGCAAAGCGCCCCACCCGCCCCGGCCGACCCGTGACCCGCCTGCTGCTGCTCAACAAGCCCTTCGGGGTCGTGTGCCAGTTCAGCCCGAGCGAGGGCAAGCCCACCCTCAAGGACTTCGTGCCCGTCCCTGGCGTGTACCCCGCCGGGCGGCTCGACACGGATTCGGAAGGACTGGTGCTGCTCACCGACGACGGGCGGCTCCAGGCCCGGATCGCCGACCCGCGCCACAAGCTCGAGAAGGTCTATTGGGTCCAGGTCGAGGGCATTCCCGGCGAGGAAGCGCTCCGGAGGCTGCGCGCGGGCATCGACCTCGGCGACTTCGTGACCCGCCCGGCGCAGGCGCGTTCCATCGCCGAGCCCGGGGGGCTCTGGCCGCGCCATCCCCCCATCCGCCGGCGCGTGGCCATCCCCACGGCCTGGCTCGAGATCGGCCTGAAGGAGGGCAGGAACCGCCAGGTTCGGCGCATGACGGCCGCGGTGGGGTTTCCAACCCTGAGGCTGGTGCGCTTCCGGGTGGGCCCTTGGGAGCTGGGCAGGCTCGAACCCGGTCGATGGCGCGAGGTCGCCCCGGCCGAATGGCGGCGCTCGCTCGCCCGCTCCGGCGACGCGGGTTCGTAGCGGGTGCTGTCAACCGCGGAAGTGACAGGGCCGTTACCCCAGCGACGAGGCTGGATTCCAGCGCAGTCAAGGATGCCTTGCCCTTCATTTCAACAGGAAACCCAATGAAACGACTGTCCGTTCTGATCGCCACGCTGTTCGCCACCGCCTCCCTGTCGGCCTTCGCGCAGGCCCCGGCGAAACCTGCCGAGCCCGCGAAGCCCGCGGAGCCCGCCAAGGCCGCCGCCCCCGCGAAGGCCGATGCGGCGAAGACCGAAGCCCCGAAAGCGGCGAAGACCGAAACCCCGAAGGCCGACCCGAAGAAGGAGACGACGACGCCCGGCAAGAAAGCCGCGAAGGAAGCCCCGAAGGCCGAGCCGAAGAAGACCGAGGCCCCGAAGGCCGAGCCGGCCAAGGCCGAGGCCCCGAAGGCCGAGCCGAAGAAGACCGAAGCGCCGAAGAAGTAATCGCGCTGCCGCACGGCCGAAGGGCGGGGCTCGTCCCCGCCCTTCGCGTTTTCGGGGTCGCGAATCGCGCCCGACGGCCCCATTTACAATGGCGCCATGAAGATCGTCGTCGGGCTTTCCGGAGGGGTCGATTCCGCCGTCTCCGCCCTGCTGCTCAAGCGCCAGGGCCACGAGGTCGTCGGCCTCTTCATGAAGAACTGGGAGGACGACGACGAGGGCGACCACTGCCCCGCCCGCGAGGACCTGGTCGACGCGGCCGCCGTCGCCGACCGCATCGGCATCGAGATCGAGGCGGTGAATTTCGCCGCCGAGTACCGCGAGCGCGTGTTCGCGAGCTTCCTCGCGGAATACCGGGCGGGGCGCACGCCCAATCCCGACGTGCTGTGCAATGCCGAGATCAAGTTCAAGGCGTTCCTCGACCACGCCATGGCCCTGGGCGCGCAACGCATCGCCACGGGACACTACGCACGCATCGCCGAGCGCGACGGGCGCTTCGAGCTGCTCAAGGGTGCCGATCCCTCGAAGGACCAGAGCTACTTCCTGCATCGCCTCAACCAGTCCCAGCTCTCGCGCACCCTGTTCCCGGTCGGCGGCCTGCTGAAGACCGAGGTCCGGCGCATCGCCCGCGAGGCGGGCCTGCCCAACCACGCCAAGCGCGACTCCACCGGGATCTGCTTCATCGGCGAGCGCCCGTTCCGAGAGTTCCTCTCGCGCTACCTGCCGCGCGAGCCGGGCCCGATGGTGACGCCCGACGGCCGCCGCCTGGGCGAGCATCACGGCCTCATGTACTACACGATCGGCCAGCGCCAGGGTCTGGGCATCGGCGGGCGCCGGGATGCGCTCGACCAACCGTGGTACGTCGCGGCCAAGGATCCGGCCACGAACACGCTCACCGTCGTGCAGGGCCACGAGCACCCCCTGCTCCTGCGGACGGCCCTGCGCGCCTGCGACGCGAGCTGGATCGCGGGTGGCCCCCCCGCGCCCGGCGACGGCCCCTACGGCGCGAAGACGCGCTATCGGCAGCGCGACAGCGCCTGCGCCTACCGGCCGGGCGCGAGCGGGGATTTCGCCCTCGACTTCGACGCGCCCCAGTGGGCGGTGACGCCCGGGCAGTCCGCGGTGCTCTACCGGGGCGAGACCTGCCTGGGCGGCGGCGTGATCGCCTGAGGCCTCAGCCCGGGGGGCGGGTGGCGGCGAAGGACGGACGCGCACCCAGCCGAGCGGCGTACGCGGCGAGCTTCGGGAAGCGCGAGCGCCAGGCGAACTCCGGCAGGCGGAACTCCAGGTAGAAGAGCGCGCAGCCCGCCGCGAGGTCGGCGTGCGTCATCGCGCTGCCGCGCAGCCAATCGCGCTCGCCGAGCTCGGCCGCGAGCGCCGCGGTGCCCGCCTCGACCTTCGCCATCTGGCGCGCGATCCAGGCCGGGTCCTGGCGCGCGCCGTCGCGGCGCCGCTCGAGCACGATCGCCACCGCGGCGTCGGCGATCCCGTCGGCGAGGGCCTCCGCGCGAGCGGCGAGCGCGCGCTCGAGCCCCGCGGGGGGAAGGAGCGGCGGCGCCGCGAGGCCGTCGAGGTAGGCGACGATGACGCGCGAGTCGTAGAGGCAGGTACCGTCGTCGAGCACCAGCACCGGGACCTTGTTCAGCGGGTTGTAGCGCGGCACGGTCGTGGCCGCGTTCCAGGCGTTCTCCTCCACGAGCTCGAAGGCGAGGCCCTTCTCGGCGAGCATCACGCGCACCTTTCGGGCGTAGGGACTGGTGAGCGAGGCGACGAGCTTCATGGATCCTCCGGCGGTGGCGGCGGCCGAGTATAGCAGCCGTGCACGGCCGGCACGGGGGCGCGTGATAAGATCGCCGCCGGAAAGCGCGCATGAGCTCCCCTCTCACCGCCCTCTCGCCCCTCGATGGGCGCTACGCGAGCCAGACGCGCGCGCTGCAGGACCATTTCAGCGAGTTCGCGCTGATCCGCCACCGGGTGCGCATCGAAATTGCCTGGCTCAAGGCGCTCGCCGCGGAGCCCGCGTTCGCGGCGCTGCCGCCCTTGTCCCCCGCGGCGATCGCCGAGCTCGACGCCGCCGCGGCCGCCTTCGGCCTCGCGGAGGCCGAGGCGGTCAAGGCGATCGAGGCGACCACGAACCACGACGTCAAGGCGGTCGAGTACTGGATGCGGGAGCGCTTCCGGGGCAACGCCGAACTCGCGGCCGCCGCCGAGTTCATCCACTTCGCCTGCACCTCGGAGGACATCAACAACCTCGCGCACGCCCTCATGGTGAAGGGCGGTCGCGACGCCGTGCTGCTGCCGGCCGTGGACGCGATCCTCGCGCGGCTCGGCGAGCTCGCCCGCGCCCACGCCGAGACGGCGATGCTCGCCCGCACCCACGGCCAGCCCGCCACGCCCACCACGCTCGGCAAGGAGATGGCCAACGTGGCCTGGCGGCTCAAGCGCGCCCGCGGCCGGCTCGCCGCCGTGGAGTTCCTCGGCAAGGCGAACGGCGCGACCGGGAACTTCAACGCGCATGTCGCGGCCGCCCCGGGCGTGGACTGGCCGCGGTTCGCCGAGTCCTTCGTGAGCGGGCTCGGGCTCGGCTACAACCCGCTCACGATCCAGATCGAGCCGCACGACGCGCTCGCGGAAGCCTTCGACGCGATCGCGCGGCTCAACACGATCCTGCTCGACCTCGACCGCGACCTCTGGGGCTACATCTCGCTCGGCTACTTCCGCCAGAAGGTCAAGGCGGGCGAGGTGGGCTCCTCGACGATGCCCCACAAGGTGAACCCGATCGACTTCGAGAATTCCGAGGGCAACCTCGGGCTCGCGAACGCGCTCCTCGGCCACCTGTCGGCCAAGCTCCCGATCTCGCGCTGGCAGCGCGACCTGACCGACTCGACGGTGCTTCGCAACGTCGGCGTCGCCTTCGGCTATTGCCAGCTCGGCTACGGCGCCTGCCTTCGGGGCCTCGGCAAGCTCGAGGCGGACCCTGCGCGGATCGCCGCCGACCTCGCGGATTGCTGGGACGTGCTCGCCGAGGCGGTGCAGACCGTGATGCGCGCGCACCGCATCGAGGGCTCCTACGAGAAGCTCAAGGACCTCACCCGCGGCAAGGGCGGCATCGCGCCCGCGGAGCTGCACGCGTTCATCGAGGCGCTCGCGATCCCGCCGGAGGCGAAGTCGCGCCTGCTCGCCCTCACGCCCTCGACCTACACGGGGCTCGCCGCCAGGCTCGCGCGCGGCCTCTAGGCGACCTTCAGGTCCGGCGGGCCCTCGGAGAGGGCGGCGACCTCGCCCGTGAGTTCCCCGCCCTCCTGCACCAGCACCTTGCCGTAGCGGATCTTGCCCGCCACGCGCCCCGTGGCGTGGATCACGAGGCGCTTGCGGGCGGTCATCTCGCCCTGGAAGGTGCCGCGCACCTCCGCCACGTCGATGTCCACCTTGCCGTTGAACGACCCGTGCTCCGCGATCTGGATCGCGCGGCTCGACATCGTAGCCTCGACCCGGCCCTCGACGACCAGCGTGTCGCAATCGTCGATCTCCACGCCCCGCAGCTTGATGTTGGGCCCGACGATCAGCTTGGCGCCGCCGTGCTCGTCGGGCTTGGCGGCGGGCTCGGCTGCGGCGGCGTTCGCGGCGGGTACCGCAGGCCTCGGACCCGCAGGGGCGGTGGCGACCGGGGGCGAGTGCGCCGGCGTTCCCGGTTGCGCGGCCGGCGGTGGGCGCACGTCCCGCCGCCCGAACAGGTTCTCTCCGTACTTCATGGCATCTCCTCATCGCGGCATCAACGAGGCCATGCGCATACACGATCCGTGCCAGAGCGAGCGAAATGCGCGCAAAGCGAGCGCTGGCGCGGCCTCGGGGCCGATCACCGCGTTCCCCGCCCGGGCCCGATTCGTCGCCGCGGGGCAACGCCGCGTCGCGACCCGCGGGCCAAGCCCCTGAATCGTGGCGCTTTGCCCCTGTCGCCGCGGTGCGACGGCTCAGAGCATCTCCAGAGGGCGCTTCGCGCGCGGCGGCGGAAAGGCGCGATCGAGGGCCGCGAGCGCTTCCGCGTCGAGGGCGAGCGAGGCGGCCGCACGATTCTCGCGCACGTGCGCGGCGTTCGAGGCTTTCGGGATGACCAGCACGTCGGGCTGGCGAAGGCACCACGCGAGCGCGACCTGCGCCGGGGTGGCCCGCAGGCGCTTCGCGACGGCGCCAAGTGCCGCATGGGCGAGGATCCGGCCCTGCTCGATCGGGGAGTAAGCCATGGTCGGGATCCGGCGCTCGCGGCACCAGGCGAGCAGGTCGTGCTCGACGCCGCGCCGGGCGAGGTTGTAGAGGACCTGGTTCGTCGCGAGGCGGGTGCCGCCCGCGACCGCGGCGAGCGCCTCGAGGTCCGCGACGTCGAAGTTGGACACGCCCCATCGCCGCACGAGGCCCCGGTCCACGAGGCGCTCGAGCTCCGCCACGGTCTCGGCGAACGGCACGTCCCCGCGCCAGTGCAGCAGGTAGAGGTCGATCGACTCGACGCCCAGCCGGCCGAGCGAAGCCTCGCAGGCGGCGCGCAGGCGCCTGCGCGAGGCGTTGTGCGGATAGAACTTGCTCACGAGGAAGACGCGATCGCGCCGGCCGCGGATCGCCTCGGCGACGACTTCCTCCGCGCCGCCCTCGCCGTACATCTCCGCGGTGTCGACGAGCCCCATGCCGAGCTCGATGCCGAGCTGGAGCGCGGCCACCTCCGCGGCGCGGCTCGCGCGGCGCTCGCCCATGTGCCAGGTGCCCAGCCCGAGGCGCGCAACGCGCGTGCCGTCGGGCAGGGCCAAGTCGGGAACCGGGTTCACGCTCTCGGCCTCGCGATTGTGGCTACAATAGCCGCCGCATCCGCCCCATTATCCACGCCAAGGAGACTCCATGAAGAAGCTGCTCGCTGCCGGCGCGATCGCGCTCGCCGCGCTCGCCGTGCCCGCATTCGCGAAGGAAGAAGCCAAGAAGCCGGCCGCCGCCCCGGCCGCCGCGGCCCCGAAGGCCGAGGCCCTGATGGACATCAACACCGCCTCCGAGAAGGAGCTCGCCACGCTCAAGGGCGTCGGCGACGTGCGCGCGAAGGCGATCGTGAAGGGCCGCCCCTACAAGGGCAAGAACGAACTCGTGGACAAGAAGATCATCCCCGAGAACGTCTACAACGACATCAAGGACAAGATCATCGCCAAGCAGCCCGAGGCGAAGCCGGCCGAGGGCAAGAAGAAGAAGGGCGGCTGCTGAGCCACCGTCCGCGGGGGACCACCCCGCGGACGGCCCCGGAACCGACGATGCCCGGCGCCGCCGGGCATCGTCGTTTTCAGGGCGAGAGCGCCTCCGCCCCGTACTGCGGGTTGATGCGCTCGCGCGCGGCCATCTTGTTGAGCGCGTTGATGTAGGCCTTGGCCGAGGCCACGACGATGTCGGTGTCCGAGCCCATGCCGTTCACCACCCGGCCGCCCTTCGTGAGGCGCACCGTCACCTCGCCCTGCGAGTCGGTCCCGGTCGTGATGTTGTTCACCGAGTAGAGCAGCAGCTCCGTTCCGCTCGCCACAAGCGCCTCGATCGCCTGGAACGAGGCGTCCACGGGCCCCGCGCCGCGCGCCTCCGCGCGGCGCTCCGCGCCATCCTCGGTGATCACCACGCGGGCGAAGGGCGACTCGCCGGTCTCGGAGTGCGCGGTGAGCGCCACCAGCTTGTAGTGCTCCGGCTCGGGCGTGACCGCCTCGTCGGAGACGAGCGCCTGGATGTCCTCGTCGAAGATCTCGCGCTTCTTGTCCGCGAGCTCCTTGAACTTCGCGAACGCGGTGTTGAGCGCCTCCTCGGACGCGAGCGCGATGCCGAGCTCGGTGAGCCGTGTCTTGAACGCGTTCCTCCCCGAGAGCTTGCCGAGCGTGAGGCGGTTCGCGCCCCAGCCCACGTCCGCCGCGCGCATGATCTCGTAGGTCTCGCGGTGCTTGAGCACCCCGTCCTGGTGGATGCCCGACTCGTGCGCGAAGGCATTGGCGCCCACCACGGCCTTGTTGGGCTGCACCGGGTAGCCCGTGATCGTCGACACCAGCTTGCTCGCGGGCACGATCTGCGTGGTGTCGATGCGCGTTTCCAGCCTGAAGACGTCGGAGCGCGTGCGCACGGCCATCACGATTTCCTCCAGGGAGGCGTTGCCGGCACGCTCGCCCAGGCCGTTGACGGTGCATTCGACCTGGCGCGCGCCCGCGCGCACCGCCGCGAGCGAGTTGGCGACCGCCATGCCGAGGTCGTTGTGGCAGTGCGTGGACCAGACCGCCTGGTCCGAATTGGGCACGCGCTCGAGAAGCTGGCGGAAGAGATCTCCCCAGAGCTCCGGGACGCTGTAGCCGACGGTGTCGGGCACGTTGATCGTGCGCGCGCCCGCCGCGATCGCCGCCTCGAACACGCGGCAGAGGAAGTCCACGTCGGAGCGCACCGCGTCCTCGGCGGAGAACTCGACGTCGTCGGTGAACTGCCGGGCGAGCTTCACCGCGCGCACCGCCGCCTCGAGCACCTGGTCGGGCTGCATGCGCAGCTTGTGCTTCATGTGGATGGGGCTCGTGGCGATGAAGGTGTGCACGCGGCCCGAGTTGGCGCCGCGGATCGCCTCGCCCGCGCGCCGGATGTCGTTCTCGTTGGCGCGCGCGAGCGAGCACACGGTGGAGTCCTTCACGGCCTCGGCGACCGCCTGGATCGCCTCGAAGTCGCCCGGGCTCGCCGCGGCGAAGCCCGCCTCGATCACGTCCACGCGCAGGCGCTCGAGCTGCTTGCCGATGCGGACCTTCTCGTCGCGCGTCATCGAAGCGCCCGGGCTCTGCTCGCCGTCGCGCATGGTCGTGTCGAAGATGATCAACTGGTCCTGCATGGTCGTTCTCCGGATTGCGGATGGACTGCCCCGCCCCGCGCTGCCGGGCGGCGGATGGACTGCTCGAATGGGGGGTGGGGTGTTTAGCGCGCGAGGCGCAGCAGCAGGCCGAGTGCCAGCAGGCCCGCCGCGGGAAGGCGAAGGAGGGAAAGGCGTTCGCCGTTCGGATCCATGCGGAAACTATAGCCCGACTCGCCGCGCCCTGGCAACCGGACCGCCGCCCTCAGGGCTGCGGCGGCGCGAGCTCCTTGGCCGATTTCGCGCCGTTGGCGAGCAGCGTGGCGGTGATGTCGTGGGCGCCGTGCTCCTCGGCGAGGTCGAGGGGGGTGGCGCCCGAGAGGTCGCGCAGGTTGGGGTCCGCACCCGCCGCGAGCAGCGCCTCCACCGCCTCCTGGAAGCCCATCTCCGCGGCGATCGCGAGCGCGGTCATGCCCCGCTGGTCCTGCCGGTCGACCGCGGCGCCGCGGGCCACGAGCAGCTCGATGGCGGGCAGGTTCGTCTCCTCGACGGCGACCATGAGCGGGGTGCGCCCGGCTGCCGCCACCACGGTGTCGGGAGGCGTCTCGTCGAGCATGCGGGCGAGCGCGAGGATGTTGCCCTCCTCGATCGCGTCGCGCAGTCCCTGGAACTGCTTCTGGGCCGCCTCCGTGCGCCAGCGCTGCACCACCCAGCCGACGTATCCCGACACGCCGTAGGCCACCATCAGCCCCCAGAGCACGTGGGATGGCTCGATCGAGATGAGCAGGAGCGCCAGGACGATGACGATCGTCATCCAGAAGGGCACGGCGCGGCGCAGGTTGATGTCCTTGCCGCTGTAGAACTTCACGTTCGAGACCATCGTGACGCCCGCGTACACCGTGAGCGCCGCCGCCCACCACTTCACCTCGCCGCCCTTCACCTGGTAGTCGTTGAGCACCCACACCATCCCGGCGACGAGGGCGGCGGCCGCCGGGCTCGGCAGCCCCGTGAACCAGCGCTTGTCGGCCACGGCGAGCTGCGTGTTGAAGCGCGCGAGGCGCAGCGCCGCCCCCACGCAGTAGACGAAGGCCGCGATCCAGCCCAGGCGCCCCATGCCGCGCAGCGCCCACTCGTACATCACCAGCGCCGGGGCCGCGCCGAAGGACACCATGTCCGCGAGGCTGTCGTATTCCGCCCCGAAGGCCGACTGGGTGCGCGTCAGGCGGGCGACCCGCCCGTCGAGACCGTCGAGCACCATCGCCACGAAGATCGCCACCGCGGCCTTCTCGAAATCGTGGTTCATGCCCTGCACGATCGCGTAGAAGCCGGCGAAGAGCGCGAGCGTGGTGAAGAGGTTCGGCAGCAGGTAGATGCCGCGCTTGCGGATGGGATCCATCAGCAGGCGCGGGCGCTTGGGCGAGCGCACGCTCACCCCGTCCCCCCCGCCCCGGGGCCGGGAAGCTCGGCGAGCACGCTCGAGGCCGCCTTCACCTTGTCGCCGATCGCCACGCGCGGCACCGAGCCCGGCGGGAGGTAGACGTCGACGCGCGACCCGAAGCGGATGAAGCCGAAACGCTGCCCGGCCGCCAGCCGGTCGCCCCGCCCGACGTAGCAGAGGATGCGCCGCGCGATGAGGCCCGCGACCTGCACGCAGGTCACGTCCGCGCCCGAGGCGGTGCGCAGGTGCACGGCGTTGCGCTCGTTGTCGGACGAGGCCTTGTCGAGGTCGGCGTTCACGAAACGGCCCGGGAAGTACCAGACGTTCTCCACCGCCGCCGCGACCGGCGAGCGGTTGGAGTGGACGTTGAAGACGTTCATGAAGACGCTGAGCTTGAGCGCCTCGCGCCCGAGGTAGTCGTCGCGCGCCGCGCCCACCTGGACGATGCGCCCGTCGGCCGGGGCGAGCACCAGGCGCTCGCCCGCGGGAATCTCGCGCGGCGGGTCGCGGAAGAACTGCAGGACGAAGAGCGCGACGATCCAGAAGGGGATTGACCACCATCCGGCGAAGGCCGTCACGGCCGCGGCGACGACGATCGCCGCCGCCAGGAAGGGCCAGCCCTCGCGCGCGACGATCGGGTGCGGGTACGGCGGCATGCGCTAGTTGCGGCTCTGGTCGACCAGCTTGTTCTTGCGGATCCAGGGCATCATCGCGCGCAGCTTCTCGCCCACCTGCTCGATGGGATGCTCCGCGAGCAGGCGCCGGCGCGCGAGCAGCATCGGCGCGCCCGCGCGGTTCTCGAGGATGAAGTCGCGCGCGTACTCGCCCGACTGGATGCGCGCGAGCGCCTCCCTCATCGCCTGCTTCGCCTCGGGGCCGATCACCTTCGGGCCGGTCACGTACTCGCCGTACTCGGCGTTGTTCGAGATCGAGTAGTTCATGTTGGCGATGCCGCCCTCGTAGATGAGGTCGACGATGAGCTTGGTTTCGTGCAGGCACTCGAAATAGGCCATCTCGGGGGCGTAGCCGGCCTCGACCAGCGTCTCGTAGCCCGCCTTGATGAGCTCCACGATCCCGCCGCAGAGCACCGTCTGCTCGCCGAAGAGGTCCGTTTCGGTCTCTTCCCGGAAGTTGGTCTCGATCACGCCGCCGCGCGTGCCGCCGATCGCGCACGCGTAGGAA
Organism: Usitatibacteraceae bacterium; assembly: GCA_044220635.1. GTDB lineage: Bacteria > Pseudomonadota > Gammaproteobacteria > Burkholderiales > Usitatibacteraceae > JBGAQP01. The sequence goes on along the minus strand of JBGAQP010000005.1, from coordinate 129,097 downwards.
AGCGCGAGGTCCTTGGCCTTGCGCGAGGCGTCCTGGTGGATCGCGATGAGGCAGGGAACGCCCCCGCCCTGGACATAGGTCGAGCGCACGAGGTGGCCGGGGCCCTTGGGGGCGATCATGATCACGTCGAGGTCGGCGCGCGGCTGGATCTGGCGGAAGTGGATGTTGAAGCCGTGCGCGAAGGCGAGCGCCGCCCCCTTCTTGATGTGGGGCTCGACCTGCTCGCGGTAGACCGCGGCGTGGTTCTCGTCCGGGAGCAGGATCATGACGATGTCGGCGCCCTTCACCGCCTCGCCCACGTCCTTCACCGCGAGCTTCGCCTTCTTCGCCTTCTCCCAGGAGGCGCCTGCCGGCCGCAGCCCCACGGTGACCTTCACCCCGGAGTCCTTCAGGTTCTGCGCGTGCGCGTGGCCCTGCGAGCCGTAGCCGATGATGGTGACCTTCTTGCCCTTCACGAGGGAGAGGTCGGCGTCCTTGTCGTAGTAGACCTTCATGGTGGTTTCCCGTTGGGTTGGCGTGGCTTCAGACCTTCAGCACCCACTCGCCGCGGCCGATGCCCGAGACGCCCGTGCGCACGGTCTCGAGGATGGCGCTGCGGTCGAGCGCATCGAGGAATGCGTCGAGCTTCTCCGTGGTGCCGGTGAGCTCGATGGTGTAGGACTTGTCGGTGACGTCGATGATCCGCCCCCGGAAGATGTCGGCGGTGCGCTTGACCTCCTCGCGGTCCTTGCCGCCGGCACGCACCTTCACGAGCATGAGCTCGCGCTCGATGTGCTTGCCCTCCGAGAGATCCACGACCTTCACGACGTCGACCAGCTTGTTCAGCTGCTTGGTGATCTGCTCGATGATCTCGTCGGAGCCGGTGGTGACGATGGTCATTCGCGAGAGCGTGGCGTCCTCGGTGGGCGCCACCGTGAGCGTCTCGATGTTGTAGCCGCGGGCGGAGAAGAGCCCGGCGACGCGCGAGAGCGCGCCCGCTTCGTTTTCGACGAGGATGGACAGGAGGTGGCGCATGGCGGTCGTGGTGTCGTTCCCGCGCAGGCGGCGCCCCGGACGGGCCCGCGTGCGCGCTTGGGTTGGGTCCCCGACGTCGCGGGGACGGCGCTCAGAGGTCTTCGGAGAGGATCATCTCCGAGATGCCCTTGCCGCCGGGCACCATCGGAAAGACGTTCTCGGTCTGGTCGGTGATGAAGTCGAGGAAGACGAGCCGGTCCTTGAGCGCGAAGGCCTCGCGCAGCGCCCCTTCGACGTCGGCGGGCTTCTCGATGCGCATGCCGACGTGCCCGTAGGCCTCCGCGAGCTTCACGAAGTCGGGCAGCGCGTCCACGTAGGACTCGCTGTAGCGGTTGCCGTGGAAGAACTCCTGCCACTGGCGGACCATGCCCATGTAGCGGTTGTTGAGGTTCACGAGCTTCACGGGAAGGTGGTACTGCTTGCAGGTGGAGAGCTCCTGGATGCACATCTGCACCGAGGCCTCCCCCGTGACGCAGGCGACGTCCGCCTTCGGGAAGGCGAGCTTCACGCCCATCGCGTAGGGCAGGCCCACGCCCATCGTCCCGAGGCCCCCGGAGTTGATCCAGCGCCGGGGCTTCGCGAACTTGTAGAACTGCGCGGCCCACATCTGGTGCTGGCCGACGTCGGAGGTGACGAACGCATCGCCCTTCGTGACCTCGTAGAGCTTCTCGACCACGAACTGCGGCTTGATGATCGCGGAAGCCCGGTCGTACTTCAGGCAGTCCTTCGCCCGCCAGGCGGCGATCTCGGCCCACCAGGCCGCGAGCGCGGCGGCGTCGGGCCGCGCGGCGCCCGCCTTGAGCAGCGCGAGCAGGTCGGTCAGCACGTCCTTCACGCCGCCGACGATCGGCACGTCGACGCGCACGCGCTTGGAGATCGAGGAGGGGTCGACGTCGATATGCACGATCTTGCGGGCGGGGTTGCCGGCCGCGAAATGCGCGGGGTTGCCGATCACGCGGTCGTCGAAGCGCGCGCCCACCGCGAGCAGCACGTCGCAGTGCTGCATGGCCATGTTGGCTTCCACCGTGCCGTGCATGCCGAGCATGCCCACCGACTGCCCGTCGGTGCCCGGGAACGCGCCCAGGCCCATGAGCGTCGTCGTGCAGGGAAAGCCGAGCAGGTGCACGAGCTCGGTCACCTCCGCCGAGGCGTTGCCGAGGATCGCGCCGCCGCCCACGTACACCATCGGGCGCCGCGCCTCGAGCAGCAGCTGCATCGCCTTCTTCACCTGCCCCGCGTGCCCCTTCACCACGGGGTTGTACGAGCGCATGTGCAGCTTCTCCGGGTAGTGGAAGCGCGCGCTCTGCTGCGAGACGTCCTTGGGGATGTCGACCAGCACCGGGCCCGGGCGGCCGGTGGTGGCGATGATGAAGGCCTTCTTGATGGTGACGGCGAGCTCGTTCACGTCCTTCACCAGGAAGTTGTGCTTCACGCAGGGGCGCGTGATGCCCACGGTATCGCACTCCTGGAAGGCGTCCTCGCCGATGGCGCGCGTGGGCACCTGGCCGGTGATCACCACCATCGGGATCGAGTCCATGTAGGCGGTGGCGATGCCGGTGACGGCGTTGGTGACCCCGGGCCCGCTCGTGACGAGCGCCACGCCCGGGCGGCCCGTCGCGCGCGCGTAGCCGTCGGCGGCGTGCAGCGCCCCCTGCTCGTGGCGCACGAGGATGTGCTTGAGCTTCTTTTGCTTGAAGAGGGCGTCGTAGATGAAGAGGACCGCGCCGCCCGGGTAGCCGAAGACGTACTCGACCCCCTCCTCCTGGAGGCAGCGGATGGTGATCTCGGCACCCGTCAGGGTTTCGCCGGTTTCCGCGAGCGGGGGGAGTTTGAGTTCCATAAGGCCTTGTAAATCGTGAGTTTTCGAAGGGGGAACCTAAAACCTTAGCGGCTGGCCCCCGATTGGTCAAGCCGGAAACCGGGGCGAAGCCCCGGTCGCTCCTCGCCGGGGTCCGAGCCGGCGGTTTGCTACCATGCGCGCACGCCCCGGCGAAGGCCGGAAAGCGCCGCCCCCGCCCCCACCGCGCAAGACAACGGGAGAAGGATTCTGGCCACCGCGAAGGAGCTCGCCGATTTCCTGGCCTCGGTCGAGCGGCGCGCGTTCAAGCAGGCCGTCTTTGCCATCCAGGAGGAGGAAGCGGCGCTCGATGCCGTCCAGGATGCGATGCTCAAGCTCGCCGAGAACTACGCCGCCCGCCCCGCCGCGGAGCTGCCGCTGCTTTTCCAGCGCATCCTCCAGAACGGCATCCGCGACCATTTCCGCCGCCAGAAGGTCCGCTCGACCTGGACCACGATGCTCTCCTCCCTCGGGTTGGGGGGCGAGGACGACGACGCCGACCCGCTCGAGGCGCTCGAGGTCGAGGATGACGCGAACGTCAAGGCGTCCCCGGCCGACCGGCTGGAACAAGCCGAGGTCATGGCGGTCATCGAGGAGGCGATCAAGGCGCTGCCCGAGCGTCAACGCGAGGCCTTCCTGCTGCGTTACTGGGAGGAGTTCGATGTCAGCGAAACGGCCAGGGCCATGGGATGCTCGGAAGGCAGCGTGAAAACGCATTGCTCCCGGGCGACGCATGCTTTGGCGAAGATCCTGAGATCAAAAGGCATAACGCTATGAACGAAAAGGATTTTGCGGCGAGGCTCAAGCCCTGGCTCGAGCGCTCGGCGCGGGAAGTCGGCGAACTGCAGGCCACCCGCCTCAAGGCCGCGCGACTGCGGGCCCTGGACGCCTACCGCGAGCCCGTCCGGCTGCTCGGCCTCATCCCCGTCTCCGCCGGGACGGCCCAGGCCGTGAAGTACTCGGTCTTCCAGCGTTCCCTGCTCTGGCTGCCGGTCGTCGTCCTGCTCGCCGCCCTCGCGTTGCAGACGGCGCGCGAGCCCGACCTCGGCGAGCTCGACGCCCAGCTCCTCACGCAGGAGCTTCCGCCCGACGCCTTTCTCGACGAGGACTTCCGCGCATGGCTCGGAAAGTCCTCGGGCTGATCCTCGCCCTCGCGCTGCTCGCGGCCGTGCAGGCCGCCGGCGCGGCCGCGACCGATCCCAAGACCCCGCAGACGCCCTGGACGCAGCTGAGCGTCGAGCAACGCCAGATCCTCGCGCCCCTCGAGGCGGAATGGGACAAGCTGCCGGGCTACCAGCAGCGGCGCCTCATCTCGGCCGCGCAGCGCTACCCCACGATGCAACCGGTCCAGAAGGAACGCTTCCACGACCGCATCCGCACCTGGGCGGCGATGACCCCGGAGCAGCGCAAGGCCGCCCGCGAGACCTTCCAGGGCCTGCGCAAGCTCCCTCCGGACAAGCAGCATGAGCTGCGCGAGCGCTGGCTCCAACGCCAGGCACAGCCTCCGGCCCCGGCCTCCGCGCCGGAGCCGCCCTCGCCCTCCGGGCCGCCGCCCGGACCGAAGTGAGCCCGCCCGTGGGGCTGCGCGCCCCGGGCCTCGCGCGACGCCTCGCCTGCGCGATCTACGAGCTTCTGATCCTCGCCGCGCTGGTCCTGCTCGCCACTTTCCCGTTCCTCGGGGTCGTGGGCGACGCGACGGCCGGCCCGCGCCGCCACCTCCTCCAGCTCTGGGTCCTCGTCGTGGCGGGAGCCTACCTCGTCACGTTCTGGGTCCGCGGCGGCCAGACCCTCGCGATGAAGACCTGGGGCCTGCGCCTGGTACGCGCCGACGGCGCGCCCGTGGGCCCGGGGCGGGCGCTGCACCGCTACGTGCTCGCGCTCCTCGGTCTCGCGGCCCTGGGCCTCGGGTTCGCCTGGGCGCTCGTCGACCGCGACGGCCAGTTCCTCCACGACCGCATGGCGGGAACCGCCCTCGTCCCGGCGACCGGGACTTCCGCGCGCTAGCGGCGTTCCGCCCAGGCGATCCCGCCGGCGGCCACGGCGACGAAGATCGCCGTGGGCATGCCCGCGGAGAAGAGCGCGGGCCAGTCGTTCAGCAACCCCACGTGGGAGAAGAGCCGGCCGGAGAAATGGAAGGCCATCCCGATGATGATGCCGAGCACGATCTTCAGGCCCAGGCCGCCCGCGCGGCCCGCGGAAATCGCGAACGGGATCGCGACCACCATCATCACGATCGCCGCGAGCGGGTAGAGCAGCTTGTTCCACAGCGCGATCTCGTAGCGCGTCGTGTTCTGGCGGTTGTCGCGCAGGTGCTCGATATAGGCGCGCAGGTTCAGCGCCGAGAGGCGCTCGGGCACGATCCGGAGCACCGAGAGGATGTCGGGCGTGAGCACCGAGCTCCAGGTGTCCGCGGCGCGGCGCTCGAGCACCGCCCGATCGCCCTCGAAGCGGGTGTGCTCGACATTGGCGAGAGCCCAGCGGTTCTGCCCCGCCCAGGTTCCCTTCTCGGCGCGGCTGATCGCGGTGAGGCGGAAGGACGGGTCGAACTCGTAGATGCGCAGGTTGAGCAGCGTCGTGTCCGGCGTCACGTCCTGGATGTTCACGAAGCTGCGGTCGTCCTTCACCCAGAATCCCGAGCGGAACTCGCGCGCGACGATGGAGCGCGTGGCCATGAGGCGCAGGCTCTTCGCCGCGTCCTCCGCGTGGGGCGCGACGAACTCCCCCATGAGGAGCGTGGCGAGCGCCACGGCGAGCCCGGCCCCGGCCACGTGGGCGGCGAGCTGCGTGAGCGAGAAGCCCGAGGCGCGCATCACCGTGAGCTCGGACTGCTCCGACATCCGCGCGAGCGCGAAGAGCGTGCCCACGAGCCCCGCGGCGGGCAGCATCACGTAGGCGTGGGAGGGCAGCGACAGCGCCACGTAGGCGAGCATCGCCGTGAGGCGGTAGTTGCCCCGCCCGAGGTCGTCGAGCTCGCGGATGAGGTCGAAGAAGGCGAAGAGCGCGAGGAGGGCGAGCAGCACCAGCAGGCTGGTGGCGAGGATCTCGCGCGCGAGGTAGCGGAAGATCATCCCGCCCCCGTCAGCCCCCGCGCAGCACGCTCGCGAGCGCGAGGATGGTGAAGAACCACACCCACAGGAGCAGCCCGAAGGCGACGAAGGGGATGTGGCGGTCCGGGATGAAGCGCGGCATCAGGAAACGCGTGGCCTTCGTGAACGGGTTCGTGAGGATCTGGAAGATCTGGTAGACGAAGTTCTCCTGCCGGCGCGAGCCGGCGAAGATCGCCACCAGGGCCTGCCCGATGAAGGCGAAGCCGGCCACTTCCACGATCGCCTTCAGCGCCCGCAGCGGGAGTTCGAGGTCCATTCGCCTGCCCTGCCGATGATGAAAAAGAAAAAGGCCCGCGCCGGGAGGCGCGGGCCCTGATTGTGCCACGCCGACGGGGGCTCAGGTCCCCTCGGTCGAGATGTCGCCCTTCAGGTGCGGGTAGCGCACGTGGTCGACCATCTCCTGGACTTCCTTGTCGGGCGCGGGCGTGACGAGGCTCACCACGAAGATCGTGATGATGCCCACCGGCACGCCGATCATGCCCGCGGAGATCGGGTCGAGGCCCCACCATTTCTGGATCGGGGTGGTGCCGAACCACTGGATGAAGGTCGGATACGTGTGGACCATGTAGTACAGGCAGATCCCCAGCCCCGCCGCGACGCCGGCGATGGCTCCCCACTTCGAGGCGCGCTTCCAGAAGATGCCCATGACCAGGGCCGGGAAGAACGCGCTCGCCGCGATCGAGAACGCCGCGCCGACGAGGAACAGGATGTTCCCCGGCTTGAGCGAGGTCACGTACGCCGCGATGATGGCCACCCCGAGGAGCAGGAACTTCGACACCGTGATGCGCACCTTGGGCGAGGCGTTGGGGTTGATGATCTTGTAGTACAGGTCGTGCGACAGGGCGTTGGCGATCGTGAGCAGCAGCCCGTCGGCGGTCGAAAGCGCCGCCGCGAGGCCGCCCGCGGCCACCAGGCCCGAGATCGTGTAGGGCAGGCCCGCGATCTCCGGGGTCGCCAGCACGATGATGTCGCCGCCGATGACGATCTCGGCGAGCTGCACGATGCCGTCCTTGTTGATGTCGACGATGTTGAGCAGGCTCGCGTCCACCGCCTGCCACGCCTTCACCCACGCGGGTAGATCCGTGAAGGCCTTCCCCACGACCTGCGTGTAGACGTCGTACTTCGCGAGCACCGCCAGTGCGGGCGCCGTGAAGTAGAGCAGGAAGATGAAGAAGAGCGACCAGAACACCGAGACGCGCGCCTCCTGCACCGATGGCGTCGTGTAGTAGCGCATCAGGATGTGCGGGAGCGCGGCCGTGCCGAACATCATGCAGAAGACGATGCCGATGAAGTTCAGCCGCGAGGTGTCGCGCGCCGCCTGGTCCTTGCCGGGATAGGGCGTGGCGTGCTGCAGCGGCGGCCCCGTGCGGCCCTTGGCACCCGCGGCCTCCGCCTTCCACTTGGCCTCGGCAGCCTTGGCGTCGGCCGGGAAGCCGGCGACGGCCTTCTCGGCGGCCTCGATCTCGGCGCGCGGCGCGGATGCGGCCTTCAGGTCCTCGAGCTTCTTCGTGACGGCGTCCTTCTCGGCCTGGTAGGAGCCCGGAAGCGCCTTCACCTTGTCCTCGGCGGCCTTGGCGCGGTCGGCGAAGATCTTGCGGACCTCGAGCTCCTTGGCGTCCGCGGTGAGCTGCTTCTCGCGTTCCGTGAGCTTCTCGAGCACGCCGCCGTAGACCGCTTGCGGGATCGGCACGCCCGTGTGCTTCACGGAGAGCCAGACCACCGGGATCATGTAGGCGATGATCAGGATGATGTACTGCGCCACCTGCGTCCAAGTCACCGCGCGCATCCCGCCGAGGAAGGAACACACCAGGATGCCGGCGAGGCCGACGAACACCCCGATGCCGAACTCCAGCCCGGTGAAGCGGCTGGTGATCAGGCCCACGCCGTAGATCTGCGCCACCACGTAGGTGAAGGAGGCGATGATCGCGCCGATGATGCCCAGCGAGCGCACGATGTTGCCGCCGTAACGGGCCCCCAGGAAGTCGGGAATCGTGAACTGGCCGAACTTGCGCAGGTAGGGCGCGAGCAGGAGCGCGACCAGCACGTAGCCCCCGGTCCATCCCATGATGAAGGACAGCCCCCCGAAGCCCGTAAGGTAGAGCGTGCCCGCCATCCCGATGAAGGAGGCGGCGCTCATCCAGTCCGCGCCCGTGGCCATGCCGTTGAAGAACGCGGGCACGCGCCGGCCGGCCACGTAGTACTCCGCGACCTCGAAGGTGCGGCTCATGATCCCGATGCCGGCGTAGAGCAGGATCGTGAAGAAGAGGAAGCAGTACCCGATCCACTTGTTGGGCATGCCCATCTTCTCCGCGATCGCGAGCGCGACCACGAAGAGGACGAAGCCTCCCGTGTAGAACGTGTAGTACTTCTTCAGCTGCTGGTAGAAGGTCTTCTGGCTGACGCTCGCCATGGTCTAGTCCTCCTCGCCTTCGTGGACATCGTGCTCGATGTCCCACTTGCGCATCTGCAAGGCGTAAACGCCGATGATCACCACGTAGATGATGAGCGAGCCCTGGGCGGCCATGTAGAACGAGAACGGCCAGCCGAAGAACTTGATTTCCGCGAGCGGGACCGCGTACCAGGCCAGGACGAACGTGGCGACGAACCAGATGAAGAGCAGGACGCCCGTCAGCATCAGGTTCTTGCGCCAGTAGTCGATGTGCTTTTCAGTCAACTGCATCGCTTTTCCTCCTTGTATTCGATGGCGGTCGGGAGGTTGGGTCGGTGCAGCCACCACCCCGTGACGGCCGGGCATTCCCGGTCCCGCGCGAGCGGGCCGGACCGGCCGTCCGGATTTTGTTCTTGGGTGGCCCCCCTCCAGTAGGCGCCTGATGCTAAACCCCGCGCGGCGGGCCCGCCAATTGGGGTAAACCCTACCCGCCCGCCTCGGGCGCCCGGCCGCCCGCCGGGGCCGGATCCCCGCCCCGGTCGGCCCCGCGGGCGGCGAGCGCGGCCTGGACCAGCTCGGCGACCGAGCTCACGGCGAGCTTCTCCATGATCTTCGCGCGGTGGGCCTCGACGGTCTTGATGCTGATGTCGAGCTCCTCGGCGATGACGCGGTTGAGCTTGCCCGCGACCACGCAGTCGAGCACCTCGCGCTCGCGCTGGGTGAGGCTCGAGAGCTTGCCCGAGAGCTCCTTCTGGCGCAGGCGCCGGGCGCGGCCGTCCGCGTCGCGGCGCAGGCATTCCTGGACGACGGCGACGATCCGCCGGTAGTCGAAGGGCTTCTCGATGAAGTCGATCGCCCCGCTCTTCACCGCGCGCACGGCCTTGGGCACGTCCGCCTGCCCCGAGAGGAAGACGACCGGCATCTCGATGCCGTGGTCGATGAGGTACTGCTGCAGGTCGAGGCCGCTCATGCCGGGCATGTAGAGGTCGAGCACGAGGCACCCCGGGGCGTCCGGGCGCCAGGCCTTGAGGAAGCTGCGGGCGTTGGCGAAGGTCTCGACGCGGATGCCGTTTCTCTTCATGAGCCAGGCGAGGAGCTCGCGGATCGACTCGTCGTCGTCGATCACGTAGACGGTGGGCTCGGCGCTCATCGCGGCGGCCCCCCGTCCGGGACCCCGGGGCCGGGCAGGGCGTCGTCGACCAGGGCCCGCACCCGGGCCACGAGGTCGTGGGTGGAAAACGGCTTGATGAGGTAGTCGTCGGCCCCCGCCGTGAGCCCCCGCGCGACCTCGTTCACGCCCCCCTTGGCGGTGAGCATGAGCACGCGCGTGCCACGAAGGCCGGGGTCGGCGCGGATCGCGCGGCAGACCTCGAGCCCGCTCTTCAGCGGCAGCATCAGGTCGAGGATCACCACCCGGGGCCGGAAGCGCGCCACCTCGGCGAGCGCCTGCTCGCCGTCGCGGGCCACGCGCGGCTCGAACCCGGCCCGCTGCATCAGGAACTCGAGGGAGGCGAGGATGCTCTCCTCGTCCTCGGCGATCAGCACGCGGGCGGCCACGGGCGGCGCTCAGGCGCTCGCCGCCCGCCGCCCGGCGAGCGAGGCGGCCTCGATCGCCGGCAGCGAGAACGAGAAGACCGACCCGCGGCCGGGGGCGCTCGCCACCCAGAGGCGTCCGCCGAAGTGGCCGATGATGCGCCGGCAGATGGGCAGTCCCAGGCCCGTGCCCGCGGGCTTCTGCGTGAGCGTGTCGCCGACCTGGCGGAACTTCTCGAAGATCATCGCCTGGTGCTCGGGGCTGATGCCCACGCCGTTGTCCTCCACGTCGAGGCGCACGCTCCCGCCCTCGGGGGCGAGGCGCAGCTGCACCCGCCCGGTGCCCTCGGGGGAGAACTTCACCGCGTTCGAGAGCAGGTTCAGGATCACCTGCATCAGCCGGTCGCGGTCGGCGCGCACCGGCGGCACGAGCGGCGCGATCCGGGTCTCGACCGCCACGCCGCGCGAGCGGAACACCGCGCTCGTGGACTCCACCGCCTCGCGCACGATCTCGCGCAGGTCGAGCTCCGAGGGATGCCACTCGGCGAGCCCGGACTCGAGCTTCGCGAGATCGAGGACCTGGTTGATGAGGCGGGTGAGCCGCTCGGACTCCTTGATCACGAGCCCCAGGAAGCGCTGGCGCTCGCCGGCGTCGAGGTCGGGGTTGTCGTGCAGGATCTCGGAGAAGGCGCGGATCGAGGTGAGGGGCGTGCGCAGCTCGTGGGTCACGGTCGAGATGAAGTCGTCCTTCATCCGGTCGAGCTCCTTCAGGCGCTCGTTGGCCGCCTGCAGGTCGCGCGTGGCCGCCTCGAGCTCGCTCTGCTTCTCCTCGAGCTGGTGGCTGTAGGCGATCACCTGCGAGGCCTCGTCGAGGATCGTCATCACCTCCTCGATCCCCAGGGGCTCCTCCTGCGCCACGGTGGCGACCATCGCGCGCGCGGAGGCCGCGCCGATGGCCCCGGCGAGCTGCAGCTCCGCGAAGCGCACGAGGTCGCCGTCGCCCTCGAGTTCGGCCACGCTCTCGAGGCCCCGGTCGCGGGCGTACGCGCTGAAGAGCTCGGCCGCACGCGGGGGGCCGACGAAGCGTCCGAGGAGGGTCTGCAGCGCCGAGGCCGAGGCCGTCCCGCGCCACTGCGGCCCGCGCTCGCCGGTCTGCCGGAAGACGTCGACGAAGAGCGTGGCCTGGGCGTGCTCCGCCGCGCCCTGGCGGCCGAGCACCGACACGGCGACGTAGAGCCCTGCGTTGGCGATGAGGCTCCAGATCATCGCGTGGGTCGTGGGATCGAGCCCCGCCAGGCCGAAGAGCTGCGTGGGCTTGAGCAGCTCGATCCCGAAGGGGCCGTGGGCGAGGAGGTCCACGCCGATCCAGTCGGACTTCGCGAAGGCGGGCAGGAGCAGCGTGTACGCCCACAGGGCGAAGCCCGCGAGCAGGCCCGCGAGCGCCCCCGCCCGGGTGCCGCCCTTCCAGTAGAGCCCGCCGATCACGGCCGGGGCGAACTGCGCGACCGCCGCGAAGGAGATGAGGCCGATGGACACCAGCGCGTAGGCCTCGCCCGCGAGCAGGTAGTAGAAGTAGCCGAGCATCAGGATGCCGACGATCGCCGCGCGCCGGATGTCGAGCAGCAGGCTCGAGAGGTCGCGCTGCTCGGTGAGGCGCAGCGCCCGGATGCGCAGCAGCACCGGCATCACGAGGTCGTTGCACACCATCGTCGAGAGCGCGATGGTCTCGACGATCACCATGCCCGTGGCGGCGGACAGCCCGCCGATGAACACGAGCAGGGCGAGCCACTCGGCGTGGTGCGCCATGGGCAGGGTCAGCACGAAGGTGTCCGCGTCGACGTTGCCCAGCGGGAAGTGGAGCAGCCCCCCGAAGGCGATCGGCAGCACGAACAGGTTGATCGCGATCATGTACGTCGGGAAGATCCACATCGCGCGCTTGAGGTGCTTCTCGTCGACGTTCTCGATGACCGCGACCTGGAACTGCCGGGGCAGGAAGACGATCGCGAGCATGGAGAGCACCGTGAGCCAGACCCAGCTCGCGTAGCCCCCCGCCGCTCCCGCGAGCGGGGCCATCAGCACCTCGAGGTCGGGGCGCTGGGCCGCGCGGCCGAAGACGTCCCCGAATCCGTCGTACATCGCGAAGGTGACGAAGATGCCGACGGCGAGGAAGGCGACGAGCTTGACGATCGACTCGAAGGCGATCGCCGCGACCATGCCCTCGTGGCGCTCCGCGGCGTCGAGGTGGCGGGTGCCGAAGGCGATCGTGAAGAGCGCGAGGAAGAGCGCGATGTAGAACGCCGTGTCCTGCATCACGGCGAGCGACCCGGTGCGCTGCGGCATCACGATCTCGGGATACTGGAGCAGGATCTGGAAGCTGTTGGAGACCGCCTTCAGCTGCAGCGAGATGTAGGGCAGGATCCCGATCACCGCGATCACGGTGACGATCCCGCCCACGAGGGCGCTGCGGCCGTAGCGCGAGGCGACGAAGTCGGCGAGCGAGGTGATGCGGTTCAACTTCGCGATGCGGATCATCTTGCGCACCACGAACCACCACAGGACGATCATGAGCGTCGGGCCGATGTAGATCGGCAGGAACCCCACGCCATCGCTCGCCGCGCGCCCGACGCTGCCGTAGAAGGTCCAGGCCGTGGCGTACACGGCGAGCGACAGGCTGTAGATCCAGGGATTGGCGATGACCGAGCGGCCGACCTCCGCGCGCTTGTCGGCGTAGTAGGCGATCGCGAAGAGCAGCCCGATGTAGGCGAAGGAGACGGTGACGATCACCCAGCCGGCGAGCACGCTCGGGACCCCCCTAGTCCCGGCGTTCCATCACCGCGGCGACCAGCGCCACGAGCAGCGCCCAGGCGGCGAAGATGTACGCGTAGAGGACCGGCACCCCGAGCACCGAGCCGCCCACGTTGAAGAGCGCGAGCAGGGGATAGTTGAAGAGGAGGCAGCCGAGCAGGAAAAGGCACGCGAGCCTCGCGGCACGCCAGCCCGGCTTCCTCATCGCGCTCCTCCTCGACGGTTCGCGGGGCGCCTCGCCCCTCCCGCCGCTAGTAAAGGTGGGGGCGCCGCGCTTGTCAACGCCCGGGCCGGGCTCACCGGACCCAGTGGCGGTTGGCGGCGAGATCGACGAGGTCGGCCGCGCTCGGCGCGCCCAGGCGCGGGGCGTGCGGCAGGAACGCCGCGAAGAGCTGGGCGGTCGCGAGGCAGTCGGCGATCGCGCGGTGGCGGAAGGCGACCGGGATCTGGAGGGCCTCGAGCCAGGCGTCGAGGCCGCGCCGCGACCCCGTGAGGCCCGGCCAGGCGAGGGGTGCGACCTCCGCGAGGTCGAGCCAGGGGCGCTGGAAGCGAAGGCCCAGGTGGCGCGCGAGCGCGCGCGCGAGCATCAGCGCGTCGAAGGGCGCGTGGTAGGCGACGAGCGGGTCCTTGCCGATGAACGCGAGGAACGCGGCGAGCGCCGCCGCGGGCTCCTCGCCCTCGAGCTGCTCGGTGCCGCCGATGCCGTGCACCTCGATGTTCGCGTCGGCGCTGGGCGCGTCCTGGCGCAGCACCACCTCGAAGCTGTCGCCGAGGTCGACGTCGCCGTCGCGCATCGCGAGCGCGCCGATCGCGATGAGCGCGTCGCGCTGCGCGTCGAGCCCGCTCGTCTCCACGTCCACGACGACCCAGCGCCCGCTCGCCGCCGGGCGGGAGCGGTCGGGCTCGGCGAGCCCCTTCCAGCGCCGCAGCGCCTGCGCCTCGGCGGGACCGAGCCGCGGCCGGCGCCAGGGCAGCACCCAGGGGAAGAGCTCGCTCACAGCTGGTAGTCGAGGGCGATGCGGCTCTGGAGCTTGCGCGCCTGGCGCAGCGACTCCTTGAGGATGCGCCGGTCGAGCGAGTTGAGCGTCCCGGGATCGATCCGGTTGGGCCCCGCGCCGCCGCCCGCGCCCTTGTCGATGGCGTCCTGGTTGCGAAGGCGCAGCATCTGGATGAAGTGGAACGCGTCGAGCGCCGTGTCGATCTCGTCGGGGCTCATGCGCGCGCGAGAGCCCGCCTGCCGCAGGCGGTCGGCGGTCGCGGTCGCGCCCACGCCGTTGGCGAGCGCGAGGATGCGCGCGACGTCCACGAAGGGCCGCGAGCCGTGGAGCTTCAGGTCGAGCGTGCCGCCCGCCGACTCGTCGACGGCGATCTCGCCCAGCAGCCCCAGGGGCGAGCGCACCTGCAGCGCGTTGGCCGCCATCTGGCGCAGGAACGCGGGCCGGTCCTTGACCTTGCCGAGGAGGAAGGCGCGCAGCTTCTCCGCGAGCGCGGCGTCGCCCGCGAGCGCGCGGAAATCGAAGAAGATCGCGGCGTTGAGCAGCGCCTCGGGGTGGGCGTTTCGCATCCAGTCGTCGAAGCGGTCCTTCCATTCCACGAGGCCCAGGCACCATTGGGGGTTCCTCGCCATGATGTCGCCCTTGCACAAGGGGAAGCCGCAGGCGTCGAGCGTCACGTTCACGTCGCCCGCGAAGGCGAGCAGGCGTTCCTTGGCCGCCGCGACGCCGCCCTCGACCTCGTCGGGGATGATGATCGCGTTGTCCTGGTCGGTGGCGAGCGTCTGCTCCATGCGGCCCTCGCTGCCCAGCCCGATCCAGCAGAAGCCGAGGCCGCCCACCTCGTGGCGCTCCCCGGCGAGCTCGAGCGCGCGCACGACGAGCGCGTCGTTCAGCGCGGTCACGAACTGCGTGAGCTGCTCGGCGGCGATGCCCTGGGCGAGCATCGCCGCGGCGAGCGCGCGCACGTCGCGCGCGACGAAGGCGAGCGCCTCGGTGCCGTCGGCCTGGCGGATCTCCTTGCGCAGCCCCTGCATCGACAGGCGCTGCAGCGAGAAGAGGTCGCGCTCGGAGATCACGCCTGCGAGCCGGTCGCCGTCCATCACCACGACGTGCCGGAATCCGTGGCGCGCCATGAGGTGCGCGGCCTCGGCCGCGGGGCTCGTCGCCGGCAGCGTCACGGGATCGCGCGTCATCACGTCGGCCACCGGCCGCGCGAGGTCCATCCCCGCGAGCGCCACGCGGTCGAGCACGTCGGTCTGGGTGAAGATCCCCTCGGGGGCCCCGTCCGGGCCCGTGAGGACCACCGAGCCGATGCGCTTCGCCTTCATCAGCTCGAGCACGGCGCGGATGATCGTGGTCGAGGCGAGCGTCACCGGCGCGCGGCGCAGCGCCGCGCGCAGCGGCGAGGCCATCGTGAGCTCGTTCGAGGCCCGTCCCGCGTAGGTCTGGCGGATGCCCTGGCGCGACTGCTCGAGCAGGTGCGCGAGCCGGCGCGTGCAGAACGCGTGGAACTCGCGGCTGCGGCCCATGAGGACCTGGAACGACGGCTCCTCGAGCACGTAGCAGAAGGTGTCGATGCACGCCGCGTAGCGCAGCGTCGTGGGCCGTCGCCCGATGAGCGCTCCCACGGGGAAGCACTCCCCGGGGGCGAGCGAGAACACGGCGTGGTCGAGCGCGGTGGCCGAGGGGTCCTCGGCCTTGACGGCGCCGCGCTGGATGATGAAGAGCGTGTTCACCGTGCCGCTCGCGGGCGAGAGGATCACCGCGCCCTTGGCGAAATAGCGCAGCCGCAGCCGCCCCGCGAGCTCCGCGAGGTCGGAGTCCTCCATCGCGTCGAAGGGGGCGTGGCGCCGCAGCACCTCGATGGTCGCGGCGACGAGCAGCGGCGGGGGCTTGCGTTCGGTCATGGGGGCAGTGTGTCAGGGGCCGGGGCCGGCGGCATGACGCGCGTCAAAGGAAAAACGGGACGGCGCCCCGCGGCTCCGTCCCGTTTCCCGGCGCGCGGGCGGCTACAGGTTCTGCTTGAGCTGGTCGAGGATCGCGGGGTTCTCCAGCGTCGAGACGTCCTGCGTGATCGCCTCGCCCTTGGCGATCGCGCGCAGCAGCCGGCGCATGATCTTCCCGGAGCGGGTCTTGGGCAGGTTGTCGCCGAAGCGGATGTCCTTGGGCTTGGCGATGGGTCCGATCTCCTTCGCGACCCAGTCGCGCAGCTCCCGCGCCATCGCCTTGGCCTCCTCGCCCGTCGGGCGCGGCCCCTTGGTGACGACGAACGCGACCACCGCCTCGCCGGTGAGGTCGTCGGGACGCCCGACCACGGCGGCCTCCGCGACGAGCTTCGTGTTCGCCACGAGCGCGGATTCGATCTCCATCGTCCCCAGGCGGTGGCCGGAGACGTTCAGCACGTCGTCGATCCGGCCCATGATGCGGATGTAGCCCTCCTCGTCGAAGGTCGCACCGTCGCCCGCGAGGTAGTAACGCCCCTGGAAGTCCTCCGGGTAGTAGCTCTTCCGGAAGCGCTCCGGGTCGCCCCAGATGGTGCGGATCATCGCCGGCCAGGGGCGCTTGAGCACGAGGATCCCGCCCTTGCCGCGCCCGACCGACTGCCCGGTCTCGTCGACGATGTCGGCCATGATCCCCGGCAGGGGGAAGGTGCAGGAGCCGGGCTTGAGGGGCGTCGCCCCGGGCAGCGGCGAGATGAGGTGCCCGCCGGTCTCCGTCTGCCACCAGGTGTCCACGATCGGGCAGCGCCCGCGCCCGACGGTCTCGTGGTACCACATCCAGGCCTCGGGGTTGATCGGCTCGCCGACGGTGCCCAGGATCCTCAGGCTCGAGAGGTCGTACTTCTTCGGCAGCTCGCCCCCCGCCTTGATGAGCGAGCGGATCGCCGTGGGCGCCGTGTAGAACACGTTGACCTTGTGGTCCTGGATCATCTTCCAGAAGCGGCCCGCGTCCGGGTAGGTCGGCACGCCCTCGAACATCACCTCGGTGGCGCCCACGGCGAGAGGGCCGTAGGTGATGTAGGTGTGCCCCGTCACCCAGCCCACGTCCGCGGTGCACCAGAAGACGTCGGTCGGCTTGTAGTCGAACACCCACTTCATCGTGAGCATCGCCCAGAGGATGTAGCCGCCGGTGGAGTGCTGCACGCCCTTGGGCTTGCCCGTGGACCCGGAGGTGTAGAGGATGAAGAGCGGGTGCTCGGCCTCGACCCAGGTGGGCTCGCAATCGCCCGGCTGCCCGGCGACCACGTCGTGCCACCACTTGTCGCGCGGCGCCTGCATGGGCACGCTCGAGCCGGTGCGCTTGTAGACGATGACGTTCTTCACCTTCTCGCAGCCGCCCATGGCGAAGGCCTCGTCGACCACGGGCTTGAGCGGGATCTCCTTGCCGCCGCGGAACTGCCCGTCGGCCGTGATCACCTCGGTCGCGCCCGCGTCGATGATGCGCTCCTGGAGGCTCTTGGCCGAGAAGCCGCCGAAGACGACGGAGTGCGTGGCGCCGATCCGCGCGCAGGCCTGCATGGCGACCACGACCTCGATCGACATCGGCATGTAGACGAGCACGCGGTCGCCCTTCTTCACGCCGTGCTGCTTGAGGGCGTTGGCGAGCTCGCAGACGCGGTGGTAGAGGTCCTTGTAGCTGATCTTCGTGACCTTGCCGTCGTCGGCCTCGAAGATGATTGCGACCTTGTTCGGCTGGGTCTTCAGGTGCCGGTCGAGGCAGTTGTGCGAGGCGTTGAGCTGGCCGTCCTCGAACCACTTGTAGAAAGGCGCGTTCGACTCGTCGAGGGTCTTGGTGAAGGGCTTGTGCCAGAGCAGGTTCTCGCGGGCGAGCTTCGCCCAGAACCCCTCGAAGTCCTGCTCGGCCTCGCGGCACATCGCGCGGTACGCGTCCATCCCGGAGATGGTGGCTTCGCGGACGCACTTCTCCGGCGGATGGAAGACGCGTTTTTCTTGCAGGACCGATTCGATGGTGGACATGCGGGACTCCTCCTGGAATTGCGCGGACGATGGCGAGCGGCGGCGGCTTGATTTTTTCGAACGACGGCGGGACGGCGCGGAACCCGGTCCTCGCCCGATTTATAGCACAGGGTCCCGCCGCCCGCCGACCCCGGCCCCCGGGAAAACCCTCGGCCGCGCGGGGGGTGTCCGATGTCTTATAGAAGACGCGTTGACGCACTGCAGCAACGGGCGCAAGCTAGGCCGAGGCCCCCGCCGGGGGCCCGGGGGACGCGGCCCGCCGGCGCCCCTCGGATTCGGGAACTCCTTGAATCGGTGACAGAAATGACTGCCGCCCTGCCCTCCACCCCGACCGCGGCGGACGCCGCCGCCATCGACCGGGCCGCCGCCGAGATCCTCGGCGACTACTGGCCCGGCATCCAGATCTACTACCCGCCGGTCAAGTACGCGCCCTCGCTCGGGATCTACGAGGACCTCGAGCAGGCGGCCGCGCGCTTCCAGAAGCACGCCTGCCGGACGAGCGCGCACACGCTGCTCTTCGACCTGGAGGACGGCTGCCGGCAGAAGGCCGAGAGCCGCGAGCTCCTGCGCCGCGAGCTCCCGGGGCTCGCGCGCAAGAAGGAGGTGCAGATCGCGGTGCGCATCAACCCGTTCCGCACCGAGGAGTACGAGAAGGACCTCGCGATGGTGCGCGACCTCGCGCCGCACTTCGACGTGGTGATGCTCGCCAAGGCCGGCGAGGCCTACGGCGCGCCCGAGATCCGCGACCTGTCCGCGGTGCTCGTCGGCCTCAACCACCGCATCACGATCCAGCCGATCATCGAGCACCCCAAGTCGCTCAAGATCGCCCCCGACCTGATGCAGTACTCGACCGTGAAGCACGTCGTCTTCGGGATCCACGACTTCTCCAAGGCGATGGGCATCCACATCACGCCGCGCCACTGGACCGAGGAGCTCAAGTTCTACCTGCACGACATCCTCTTCGAGGCGCGCATCGCCGGCAAGGGCGTGATCGGGGGCGTGGAGACCCTCATCGGCCAGATCGCCATGCCCGAGAACTTCGTCGAGCCCGACGACGTGCGCCGCTGGCTCGACCTGCACGGCGACGAGGAGACGCGCGTGGTCTACCGCCACGCGTGCGAGGAGACCTCCCTGGGGCTTTCCGGCAAGCAGGTGATCCACCCCTCGCACATCCATCCCTGCAAGGTCGCCTTCACCCCCTCGCCCTCCGAGATCAAGACCAAGATCGCGATCCTCAAGGCGGCGATCGAGGCCGACGCGCTGCTCGGCGGCGCGATCAAGTTCCAGGGCGAGATGCTCGACCCGCCGATGTTCGGCAAGGCCCTGCAGACGCTGCTCAGGGCGCACGCCCTGCACGCGCTCTCGGACGCGGACACCGCCTTCGCGATCGAGGTCCTCGGCAAGCTCCCCGCCCAGGTCGTGCGCGAGAACTGGCCCTACGGCGTCATCCTCTGACCGGCGCGAGCATGGGCCCGTTCGCGCCGTTTCCGGAGTGGAAGTGGGAGGTCCCCGCGCGCTTCAACATCGGGGTCGCCTGCACCGACCGGCACCTGGGAACGGGCGCCGAATCGCGCGTCGCGATGATCGTCGAGGACGACGCCCTCGGTACCAGCGCGATCACCTACGGCGAGCTCGCCGCGCGCACCAGCCGCTTCGCCCAGCTCCTGCGCGCGCTCGGGGTCGGACGCGGCGAGCGCGTGCTCGTGCGCCTGCCCAACGGCCTCGACTACCCCACGGCGTTTCTCGGCGCGATGAAGCGCGGCGCCGTGAGCGTGCCCACCTCGACGCTGCTCACCGCCGAGGAGGTCGAGTACCTCGCGCACGACTCGGGCGCGCGCGCCATCGTGATCGACAAGGCCGCCTGGAGCCGGATGGGAGCGCAGCTCGCGGGCAAGGAATCGTTGCGCTTCGCGCTGCTTTCCGGGCCGGGCGACGTGGCGCCGGTCCCGGGGGTGGAGGCGATCGACCTCGAGCCCGCCCTCGCGGCGATCGCGCGCTGGGAGCCGGCCGAGGACAGCGCCGTGGACGATCCCGCCTACCTCGTCTACACCTCGGGCACCACCGGATACCCCAAGGGGGTGCTGCACGGGCACCGCTCGCTCATCGGGCGCTCGCCCGCCGCGGTCTACTGGTTCGACTTCGCCTCCGGCGGCGGGGCCGTGGACCGGATCGTCCACTCGGGAAAGTTCAACTGGACCTACGTGCTCGGCTCCGCCCTCATGGACCCGCTCTACCGCGGCCAGACCGTGATCGCGCACGAAGGAGCGAACGACGCCGCGACCTGGCCGCGCCTCATCGCCAAGCACGGGGCGACGATCTTCATCGGCGTGCCCACGGTCTACCGCCAGATCCTGCAGAAGACCGCCTTCGCGAAGGCGGACGTGCCGACGCTGCGCCACTGCATGAGCGCGGGCGAGCACCTCTCCGACGAGGTGTTCGGCCAGTGGAAGTCGCGCTTCGGGCTCGACATCTACGAGGCCGTCGGCATGAGCGAGTTCAGCTACTACCTCTCGCAGAGCAAGTTCCGGCCGATCCGGCCGGGCAGCGCCGGCTTCCCGCAGCCCGGGCACGCCATCGCCCTGCTCGACCCCGAGACCCTGCGCGAGGTCCCTCCCGGCGAGGAAGGCATGATCTGCGTGCCCGAGTCCGACCCGGGCCTCTTCCTGCGCTACTGGAACCAGCCCGAGGAGACCGCGAAGTACCGGCACGACGGCTGGTTCTTCACCGGCGACTACGCGCGCTACGACGCCGAGGGCTACCTCTGGTTCCTCGGGCGCAAGGACGACATCATCAAGAGCTTCGGCTACCGCGTCTCGCCCTACGAGGTCGAGCGCGTGATGAAGAGCCACCCGGCGGTCGCCGATTGCGCCTGCGTGGGCGAGGCGGCCGGCGCCGACAAGCTCCTGGTGGTCGCCTACGTGATCGCGCACGCGGGTGCCGGGGTCACGCCCGATGCGCTCCTCGACTTCGGGCGCGAGCACCTCGCCTCTTACAAGGCCCCCAAGGTGGTCTACCTCGCGAAGGATTTTCCGCGCACCCGCAATGGTAAAATCCTGCGTCGGGAAATCTCGCCCGCGATCGCGATCTCGCGCTCCGCGTCCTGAGACGACCCCCCGCGCATCGCGCCGCCGCGGACCTCACGCCGGCGGCCTCCTTCCTCCCAGGAACCCATGAAACCAACCGAATCGCGCCGCCCGCCGGCCCTGAAGGCCCTCGGCGGCTTCATCTTCTGGACGCGGTGGCTGCAGGCGCCGCTCTACCTGGGCCTCATCGTCGCCCAGGCCGTCTACGTGTACATCTTCTGGGTCGAGCTGATCCACCTGGTCTCGGCGATGTTCGGCGACAAGGCGGCGCTCGAGCTGCTGATCAAGAGCATCGGCTACGTCGGCGTCCCGCAGTTCAACGAGACCGTCATCATGCTCGTCGTCCTCGCGCTGATCGACGTGGTGATGATCTCGAACCTGCTCATCATGGTGATCGTCGGCGGCTACGAGACCTTCGTCTCGCGCCTGCAGCTCGAGGGCCACCCCGACCAGCCCGAGTGGCTCTCGTCGGTGAACGCCTCGGTGCTCAAGGTGAAGCTCGCCACCGCCATCATCGGCATCTCCTCGATCCACCTGCTGAAGACCTTCATCAACGCGGCGCACTACGAACCCAAGGTCCTCGTCGCCCAGACCGTGATCCACATCACCTTCCTCATCTCGGCGCTGGCGATCGCGGGCGCCGACCGCCTCATGCCCCACGGAACCGACAAGCTCTCCGAGTCCCACTGAAAGGCGCGCCATGGCCACGATCCGCGAAGCCGATTTCATCCAGTCCGTCGCCGATGCGTTCCAGTTCATCAGCTACTACCACCCCGTGGACTACATCCGCGCGCTGCACGAGGCGTGGAAACGCGAGCCCTCGCCCGCCGCGAAGGACGCGATGGCGCAGATCCTCATCAACTCGCGCATGTCCGCCGAGGGCCACCGGCCGATGTGCCAGGACACCGGCATCGCGATCGCCTTCGTGCGCGTGGGCATGGACGCGCGCTGGGAGGCGAAGAGGAGCCTGCAGCAGATGGTCGACGAGGGCGTGCGCCGCGCCTACACCGACAAGGACAATCCGCTGCGCGCCTCGGTGCTCGCCGATCCCGACGGCAAGAGGAAGAGCACCGGCGACAACACGCCCGCCGTCGTGCACGTGGAGCTCGTCCCGGGCGATGAGGTCGAGGTGATCGTCGCCGCGAAGGGCGGGGGCTCGGAGAACAAGAGCAAGTTCGCGATGCTGCTGCCTTCCGATTCGATCGTCGACTGGGTGCTCTCCGTGGTGCCGACCATGGGCGCCGACTGGTGCCCGCCGGGGCTGCTGTCGCTCGGCATCGGCGGCACCCCCGAGAAGGCGATGCTCATGGCGAAGTGGGCGATGATGGAGCCGCTCGACATCCAGGAGCTCATGGCGCGCGGCCCCGCGAACCGCGCCGAGGAGCTGCGCCTCGAGCTCTACGAGAAGGTGAACGCGCTGGGCATCGGCGCGCAGGGCCTCGGGGGGCTTTCCACCGTCCTCGACGTGAAGGTCACGGACTACCCCACGCACGCCGCCTCCAAGCCCGTCGCGCTGCTGCCCAACTGCGCGGCCACGCGGCACGCGCACTTCGTGCTCGACGGCACGGGGCCCGCCACCTTCACCCCGCCCTCGCTCGACGACTGGCCGAAGCTCTCCCTCGACTTCGCCTCGAGCCGGCGCGTGAACCTCGACACCCTGAAGCCCGCGGACATCGCGACCTGGAAGTCGGGCGAGCGCCTGCTGCTCACGGGCAGGCTGCTCACGGGGCGCGACGCCGCCCACAAGCGCCTCGTCGAGATGCTGGCGAAGGGCGAGAAGCTCCCCGTGGACTTCAGCAACCGCTTCATCTACTACGTCGGCCCCGTGGACGCGGTGCGCGAGGAGGCGGTGGGACCCGCGGGACCGACCACGAGCTCGCGCATGGACAAGTTCGTCGAGCCGATGCTCGCGAAGACCGGGCTCATCGGCATGGTGGGCAAGAGCGAGCGCGGGGCCGCGGCGATCGAGTCGATCCGCAGGCACCGGGCCGTCTACTGCATCGCGGTGGGCGGGGCCGCCTACCTCGTCTCCAAGGCCATCCGCAAGTCCCGCGTGCTCGCCTTCGAGGACCTCGGCATGGAGGCGATCCGCGAGTTCGAGGTCGTCGACATGCCGGTGACGGTCGCGGTCGATTCCACGGGCGACTCGGTGCACAAGAGCGGCCCCGCCGAATGGCGCGCGAGGATCGGCAAGATCCCGGTCGTCGCGGCCTGACGAATTGACCCCGGCGCCTCGCCGCCGCGCACCGTGACCGCCGCCCGCCGTGGCTAGAGCGGGTCCGGGCACGGCCGGCTCCTCCGACGCCCTGCGGCTCGCGCGCCTCGCGCGCGATCGCCGGCCGCTGCTCGTGCTCGCCGCCTCGGCGCTCGACGCCGAGCGGCTGCGCGAGGAGATCGCGTGGTTCGACCCGGGGCTCGCCGTGCACCGCCTGCCCGACTGGGAGACGCTGCCCTACGACCAGTTCTCCCCGCACCCGGACCTCGTCTCCGAGCGGCTCGCGACCCTGTGGCAGTTCGCCGACGGCTCCTTCGACGTCGGCGTCGTGCCGCTCGCCACGGCGCTGCAACGACTGCCGCCGCGCGCCTACCTCGCGGGACGCACGTTCCACCTCCGGCAGAAGTCGCGCCTCGACCTCGCCGCCCTGAGGCGGCAGCTCGCGCTCGCCGGCTACGCCGCGGTCCAGCAGGTGATGGGCCCGGGCGAGTACTGCGTGCGCGGCGGCCTCGTGGACCTCTTTCCCACGGGCAGCGCGGTCCCCTACCGCCTGGACCTCCTCGGCGAGGAGATCGAGTCGATCCGCACCTTCGACGTCGACAGCCAGCGCTCGATCTACCCGGTCGCCGAGGTGCGGCTGCTGCCCGCGCGGGAATTCCCCCTCGACGAGGAAGGGCGCTCGCGCTTCCGCGCGGGCTTCCGCGAGCGTTTCGAGGGCGACCCGAGCCGCAGCCGCGTCTACAAGGACGTCTCAAACGGGCTCGCGCCCGCGGGCGTGGAGTGCTACCTGCCGCTCTTCTTCGAGGCGACCGAGACCCTGTTCGACTACCTGCCCGCCGGGACCGCCTGCGTGGTCCACGGCGCCGTCGCCGAGGCGGCCGAGGCGTTCTGGCGCGACCTCAAGTCGCGCTGGGAGCTGCTGCGCGGCGAGCGCGACCGCCCGCTGCTCGAGCCGCGCCAGCTCTACCTCGGCGTCGAGGAGCTCTTCGTCGCGCTCGCGCAGCACGAGCGCCTCGAGGCGGCGGCCTCCGGCGAGGCCGCGGCGGCGCTGCCCGCGATCGAGGTCGACCGGCGCTCCGCGGACCCGCTCGCGGCCCTCGGGCGGTTCGCCGCGGGCTTTCCCGGCCGGGTGCTCGTCGTGGCCGAGGGGCCGGGTCGCCGCGAGACGATCTCGCAGTTCCTCGCCGAGCACGGCGTGGAAGCCGCCGCCTGCGAAACCTGGGCGCAGTTCCTCGGCACTCCGGCGCGCCTCGCCCTCGCCCACGGGCCGCTTTCCGCGGGCTTCGCGCTCCCGGGCGAGCGGCTCGCCGTGGTCACCGAGGCCGAGCTCTATCCCGGGCAGGTCCGCCAGACGCGGCGGCGCGACGCCCGGGCGCGCGCGGGTGCCGAAGGGATGCTGCGCGACCTCTCGGAGGTGAAGACGGGCGACCCCGTCGTCCACAGCCAGCACGGCATCGGCCGCTACCGGGGGCTCGTCACGATGGACCTCGGCGAGGGCGCGATGGAGTTCCTGCACCTCGAGTACGAGGGCGGCGACAAGCTCTACGTGCCGGTCTCGCAGCTGCACGTCATCAGCCGCTACACCGGCGCCGCGCCCGAGGACGCGCCCGTCCACCGGCTGGGCAGCGGCCAGTGGGAGCGCGCCCGGCGCAAGGCCGCGCAGCAGATCCGCGACACGGCCGCGGAGCTCCTCGACCTCTACGCGCGCCGCGCGGCGCGCCAGGGCTACGCCTTCCCGCTCGACGCGCAGGGCTACGAGGCCTTCGCCGCCGCCTTCCCGTTCGAGGAGACGCCCGACCAGGCGAACGCCATCGCGGCGGTCGTGCAGGACATGACCGCGGGGCGGCCCATGGACCGCCTCGTGTGCGGCGACGTCGGCTTCGGCAAGACCGAGGTCGCGATGCGCGCGGCCTTCGTCGCCGTGGCCGCCGGCCGGCAGGTGGCGATCCTCGTGCCCACGACGCTGCTCGCCGAGCAGCACTTCCAGAACTTCGGCGACCGCTTCGCGGGCTTCCCGGTGAGGATCGCCGAGCTCTCGCGCTTCCGCAGCGCCCGCGAGTCCGCGGCGAGCCTCGCGGGGCTCGCCGACGGCACCGTCGACATCGCCATCGGCACCCACAAGCTGCTGCAGAAGGGCGTGGCGTTCGCCCGGCTCGGGCTCGTCATCATCGACGAGGAGCACCGCTTCGGCGTGCGCCAGAAGGAGGAACTCAAGCGCCTGCGCGCCGAGGTCGACGTCCTCACGCTCACCGCCACGCCGATCCCGAGGACGCTCGCCATGTCGCTCGAGGGCCTGCGCGATTTCTCGGTCATCGCCACCGCCCCCCAGCGGCGGCTCGCGATCAAGACCTTCGTGAACCGCCTCTCGCCCGGGATCGTGCGCGAGGCGGTGCTGCGCGAGCTCAAGCGCGGCGGCCAAGCCTACTACCTCTACAACGAGGTCGAGACGATCGACAACCGCCGCGAGGAGCTCGAGAAGCTCCTGCCCGAGGCGCGCATCGCCGTCGCCCACGGGCAGATGCGCGAGCGCGACCTCGAGCGCGTGATGCGCGACTTCTACCACCAGCGCGCGAACGTGCTGCTGTGCTCCACGATCATCGAGACGGGCATCGACGTGCCGACCGCGAACACGATCCTCATCCACCGCGCCGACCGCTTCGGCCTCGCGCAGCTGCACCAGCTGCGCGGGCGCGTGGGCCGCTCGCACCACCAGGCCTACGCCTACCTCCTCACGCCTCCCGAGGACGCGCTCTCGGCCGCGGCGAAGAAGCGCCTCGAGGCGATCCAGCTCATGGAGGACCTCGGGGCGGGCTTCTACCTCGCGATGCACGACCTCGAGATCCGCGGCGCGGGCGAGGTGCTGGGCGAATCCCAGTCGGGCGGCATCCACGACGTGGGCTTCGCGCTCTACGCCGAGATGCTCGAGCACGCGGTGCGCTCGCTGAAGGCCGGCCGCGAGCCCGACCTCGCGGGCCCGCTCACGGTCGCCACCGAGGTGAACCTGCACGCGCCCGCGCTCCTGCCCGAGTCGTACTGCGGCGACGTGCACGAGCGGCTCGTCGTCTACAAGCGGCTCGCGAACTGCGCGACGGACGGCGAGCTCGAGACGCTCACCGAGGAGTTCGTGGACCGCTTCGGGCCGCTGCCGGAGGCCGCGCGCGTGCTCCTCGAGTGCCACCGGCTGCGCGTGCAGGGCGCGCCCCTGGGTGTAGCGAAGATCGACGCCGGCCCCACGGGCATCGTCGTGCAGTTCGTGCCCGCCCCGCCCGTGGACCCGCAGCGCGTGCTCGCCCTCGTGAAGTCGAGCCCGGTCTACCGACTGCCGGGGCCGGATCGCGTGCGCATCGAGCGCCAGCACGCCGACCTCAAGGCGCGCGCGAACGAGGTGCGCCAGTTCCTGCGAAGATTGGCCTGAGCCATGAACCTCGTGATCCAGGGCGAAGAGGTCTCCACGCCCGACCTGAAGCGGCTGCACGCCCTCGCGCGCGGGCAGGCCATCGAGCGCGTCTCGGCGACGGCCTTCCGCATCACCGGGGCGGACCCCGCGACGCGCCCGGCGGTGGCCGCCGCCTGCGAGGCCGCGCGCCTCGACCACGGCTTCGTCGCCGAGGGCCGCCGGCTCGCCGACTTCGCGCTGCTCGCGATGGACATGGACTCCACGCTCATCGCGATCGAGTGCATCGACGAGATCGCCGATTTCGCGGGCCGCAAGGCCGAGGTCGCCGCGGTCACGGCGAGCGCCATGCGCGGCGAGATCGACTGGCCCGAGAGCCTCAGGCGCCGGGTCGCCGCGCTCGCGGGCCTCGAGGCGGGCGTGCTCGCGCGGGTCCACGAGGAACGCGTGCGCCTCAACCCCGGCGCCGAGCGCCTGCTCGCCGCCGCCCGGCGCGCGGGCCTGAAGTCGCTGCTCGTCTCCGGGGGGTTCACCTACTTCACGGACCGGCTGCGCGAGCGCCTCGGGCTCGACCACGCCTACGCCAACGAGCTGGTGATCGAGCAGGGCCGGCTCGCCGGGCGCGTGACCGGGCCGCTTGTCGACGCGCAGGGCAAGGCCGCGCACGTGGCGCGGCTCAAGCGCGAGCTCGGAATCGCGCGCGAGCGCGTCCTCGCGATCGGCGACGGGGCGAACGACCTGCTGATGCTCGCCGAGGCCGGAACGAGCGTGGCCTACCGCGCCAAGCCCGTCGTGCGCTCGCGGGTCGACTACACGCTCGACTTCGCCGGCCTCGACGGGCTGCTCGCGCTCTTCCCGGAGTGAGCGCAAGCCGCTCCGGCGCCCGACCTATCCTTTGGGCAGGGGAAAGTAGGCGTAGGGCGGCACCGGCACGCTCGCCGCCTCGCGCTCGGCGAGGGCGTCGCGATCCTGGGGGCGATCCCACCAGGTGGCGCGGTTGCGCTTCTGCAGCTCGACGAGCTGGGGATTGGCCTCGAGGAGCTCGCGAAGGAATCGGGTGGCGTCGGATTGGTACATGAGGGGACCGGCAAGCGATTGATTCTCCGGCAGTTTATCACGCCGCCGCATCCCCGCGCGGTTTGCTTCCGGCCGAGCGCGGAGGCGATAATGGCCGGGTTTCCCGCGACTCCCGACGGATGCGCCTCAGCTATCCCCGATCCTTCCTCTCGCTGCTGCTGATCGGCTTCACGATCGTGGCGGCCCCGCTGCTCTTCGCGCTCTTCTCGAACGCGGTCGCCTTCGAGCGCCTCGCCGCGCTCTCCGAGCAGGCGGTGCTCTCCGCGGTCAAGGTGACGCAGTCGAGCCGCGCGCTCACGGGCACGATCACCGCGCTCGAGCGCTCGGCGCGGCAGTACGCGGTCGCGGGCGAGGCGTCCTTCCTCGAGGCCTACCGCGCGCACCGCGCGACCTTCCACGCGACGCTGCGCGGCCTCGAGGAGATGCCTCTGTCGGACGCGCAGCGCGCGGAGGTGGCGGCGATCCTGCGGCAGGAGGAGGCGATCCAGCAGACGATCGCGCGCTCGCCGCCCTCGCCCGAGCTCTCCTTCCGCCTCGCGGCGGACTTCACCGCGCTCTCCGAGCGCGGCCACGCGCTCGTGCGCGACGGCGACGCCGTGATCGACGAGGGCATCGAGCAGCTGCGCACCCAGGCGGTGAAGTCGCGCAACCGCGTCTTCTGGCTCATGATCGCGATGATCCCCACCGCGATCCTGCTCATCGCCTCCTTCACCTTCCTCATCGCGCGCCCGATCACGCAGGTGAGCTCGGGCATCCGCGGGCTGGGCGAGGGCCACTTCGCCCGGCCCATCCGCATCGAGGGGCCCGGCGACATGGTGCGCCTGGGCGAGCAGCTCGACTGGCTGCGCCAGCGGCTGGTGACGCTCGAGGCGCAGAAGACGCGCTTCCTGCAGCACATCTCCCACGAGCTGAAGACCCCGCTCACGGCGCTGCGCGAGGGCTCGGACCTGCTCTCCTCGGGCGTGGTCGGCAACCTCAACGCCGAGCAGCGCGAGATCGCGCGCATCCTGCAGGAGAACTCGATCGAGCTGAGGAAGCTCATCGAGGGCCTGCTCAACTACAGCGCGGTGCACGCGCAGGCCTCCTACCTCGACGCGAAGATCGTGCAGCTGCGCGACGTCGTGCGCCGCGTGGTCAACGACCGCAAGCTCGCGATCGTCGCGCGCGGCATCCGCGTCGAGCTCAACTGCGAGAACGTGACCGCCTACTGCGACGAGGAGAAGATCCGCGTGCTCCTCGACAACCTGCTCTCCAACGCGGTCAAGTTCTCCCCGGAGCGCGGCCTCGTCTCGATCAAGCTCTACAAGGACCGCAACGACGCCGTCTTCGAGGTCCTCGACGAGGGGCCGGGCATCCCCGCGCCGGAGCGCGACAAGGTGTTCGACGCGTTCTACCGCGGCACGGACGCGCCGCTCTCGGCGATCAAGGGCAGCGGCCTGGGGCTGTCGATCGTCAAGGAGTACGTGGACCTGCACAAGGGCGTGGTCGAGATCCTCGAGGGCCCGGGGGCCCACTTCCGCATCCGCTTCCCCCGCAAGCGCGACTTCGAGGAGGCCGCCTGATGGCCCGCCCGGCCGCCGCGCTCGCCGTGCTCCTCGCCCTCGCGGCGCCGGGCTGCGCCCTGTTCGAGTCCGGCGCGCCGCCCCCCCGGTCGGCGCCCGCGCCCCCGGCCGCGAAGGCGCCGAGCGCGGCCGACGAGCTCCTCGCCTACCTCGGACGGCTGCGCGGCCTCGACGAGGCGGGGCTCGCCGAGGAGACCGCGCGCCAGCGCGAGCTCGCGCGCGCCCGCCCGGCGGACCTCGCGACCCTGCGCGTGGCCCTCGCCCTCGCTGCCGCGCCCCAGTCGGACGAGGCCGAGCTCCTCGCGCTGGTCGAGCCTCTCGCGGCCGACGAGCGGGCCGACGCCGAGCTGCGCGGCATGGCAAGCTTCTTGCTGGGAATGGCATCGGAACGCCGCCGGCTCAAGGAGAGCGCCGCGGCGGCCGGCACCCGGTCCCGCGACGACCGGCGCGCCCTCGAATCGCAGAAGCAGCGCGCGGACGCCCTGCAGGAGAAGGCCGCGGCCCTGCAGCAGAAGATCGACGCGCTCACGAACCTGGAAAGGAGCCTGTCCTCGCGGCAGGAACCGAAACGCTGATGCCCAAGGACGGAAAAGCCTCGCTGTTGCTGGTCGACGACGACCCGGACCTGCTGCGCCTGATCGCGATCCGCCTGAAGTCGAACGGCTACGCGGTCACCGCGGTCGACAGCGGCCAGCGCGCGCTCGCCTCCATCGCCGCGAGCCGCCCGGACCTCGTCCTCACGGACCTGCGCATGGACGGCATGGACGGCATGGCCCTCTTCCAGGAAATCCAGGCCTCGTATCCGGGGCTGCCCGTGATCATCCTCACGGCCCATGGCACGATCCCGGACGCGGTCGCCGCCGTGAAGCGCGGCGTCTTCGGCTACCTCACCAAGCCCTACGACGCCGAGGAGCTCCTCGCGCAGATCGAGCGGGCGCTGCGACTGCACGGGGGCTCGGCGAGCCGCCAGGCGGGCGTGGGCCAGGTCTGGCGCGAGGACATCGTCACGCGCTCCTCGCTCGTCGAGGACCTGCTCGCGAAGGCCCAGCGCGTGGCCGCGGGCGACGCGAGCATCCTGATCCAGGGCGAGAGCGGCACGGGCAAGGAGCTGCTCGCCCGCGCCATCCACCGCGCGAGCCCGCGGGCGAACCAGCCCTTCGTCGCGATCAACTGCGGCGCGATTCCCGAGACCCTCCTCGAGAGCGAGCTCTTCGGCCACACGAAGGGATCGTTCACCGGGGCCATCGCCGACCAGCGCGGGCTCTTCGTCGCCGCCGACAAGGGCACGCTCTTCCTCGACGAGATCGGCGACATGCCGCTCGCGCTCCAGGTGAAGCTGCTGCGCGTGATCGAGACCCGCGAGGTGCGCCCGATCGGCGCCACGCGCTCGATCCCCTTCGACGTGCGCATCATCTCCGCCACGCACCGCGACCTCGCGCGGGAGAAGGAGACCGGGGGCTTCCGCGAGGACCTCTACTACCGGCTCAACGTCGTGACGCTGCGCCTGCCCTCGCTCGCCGAGCGCCCCGAGGACATCCCGATGCTCGCGGAGCATTTCCTCGCGAAGCTCGCGCCCCGCTACGGCCGCGAGAAGTCGGCCTTCGCCCCCGAGGCGCTCGAGCACCTCGCGAAGGCCAAGTGGCCGGGCAACGTGCGCCAGCTCTTCAACGTCGTCGAGCAGTCGATCGCCCTGTGCCCGACCGAGATCATTCCCCGGGCCTTCGTCGAGCAGGCGATCCAGGTCGAGATGCACGAGATGACCTCGTTCGAGGACGCGAGGAAGCGTTTCGAGCGCGACTACCTCACCCGTATCCTCAAGCTCACCAAGGGCAGCGTCACCCAGGCCGCGAAGCTCGCGCGCCGCAACCGCACGGAGTTCTACAAGCTGCTCCAGCGCCACGGGATCGAGGCCGCGGTCTTCAAGTCCGAGGCCAAATAGGGCCGCGTCGTCGCCAATCGGCGACAGGCGTTCAGCCCAAGCAATCAATCGTTTAGCGGGGCAATCGCGGTTGTTCTGTCGCCCGCCGGCGACGCCGCGGGACCTCGTTCGCCGGGGCGCTCGGCCCACTCCCGCATCCAAACCAAAGAATATCAATGGCTTGCGTAGACTGGCACCGAGATTGCTCCTAAGACCCCGGGTACCCTCCTCCGGGTATCGCTCCCCCCCGGGAGCACCAGCGCCGCGGCCTTCCCTCCGCGATGGTGGTCACCCTCCTGTATTCAAGAGTGCGCCTTGTGGGGCAGGTCTCCTGCCCCTTTTTTTTGCCTTTTTTTCAAGGCCTTCCGCGCACTAGGCTCGCTCCCGGTACCGGTCCATCGATCCGGTCATATATAAGCCGAGATTGATATAAATCACCTTGAAGGGTCGCGAGCTGCGCTTCAATGGGGGCGATCGAGCGGCTTGCCGCCCACGAGGCATCGGCGGGCCGGCTCGCGAGAACCTTCCTCATCGCCGAAAGGAGCATTCCATGAGATTGCGCACCCTCGCCGCGTGGCTTGCGGCCGGCCTCGCGCCCGCCGTCCTGGCTCAGGCGCCGGCCCCCGCGCCCGCCGCCAAGCCCACGATCCCGCAGTTCTGCACCAACTGCCACAAGGCCGCCCCCGGCGAGCTTTCCGGCTGGTTCGAGAACGTCGCGTTCAAGTCCCAGTCGATCCAGCTGAAGATCGACGCCGCCACCGAGATCGTGCGGTTCGATCCCAAGACCATCAAGGTGGTCGAGGCGGGCGATCCCAAGACGGCGGAAGCGCTGCGCGAGATCCGCAAGGGCCACGAATCCCGCATCGTCTTCACGGAAAAGGACGGCGTGAAGACCGCGAGCGCGATCTACTTCAAGGGCCCGATCAAGATCGCTCCCGAGAAGCTCGTCAAGTACGACGACGTCGCGAAGCTCGTCGCCCAGGGGCCCGAGAAGGGCAACTACCTGCTGGTCGATTCGCGACCGCTGCCGCGCGTCCAGGAAGGCACGATCCCCACCGCGATCAACCTCCCGTTCACGACCAAGGGGTTCGACGCGCTCGCCGCCGAGAAGCTGCCGGCCGACAAGGCGAAGCTCGTGGTGTTCTTCTGCCAGGGCGTCACCTGCATGCTGAGCCCCAACTCGCTGCGGCGCGCCGAGGCGATGGGCTACACCAACGTGAGGGTCTACCGCGAAGGCTGGCCCGAGTGGACGCAGAAGAACGTCGGCGTCCTCGCCGGCGCGCACCTCAAGCAGGCCTGGCTCGACAAGGAGATCCCGCACGTGCTGATCGACGCGCGGGCCCCCGCCGAGGCGCAGGCCGGCTTCATCAAGGGTGCCGTCGCGATCGCGCCGAACCAGGTGAAGAGCGCCCTCGCGGGCTTCCCCGACAGGAAGCTCAAGCCGCCGATCATGGTCTACGACGCGGACGGCGGGAAGGCCGCCATGGACGTGGCGAAGGCGATCACGCAGGCGGGCTACCCCAACGTCACGGTGATCCCCGGCGGCTTCGCCGGCTGGAAGGCCGCGGGCTTCCCGGTCGAGACGGGAGCGCTCGCGACGAAGGTCGCCTACGCGCCCAAGCCCCGCCCCGGCGACATCGGCATCGAGGCCTTCCGCAAGCTCGCGGCGAGCACGCCGCCCGACACCCTGATCCTCGACGTGCGCAACAACGACGAGGCGAATGCCGGGATGATCAAGGGCGCGAAGCTCGTACCCGACGAGGAGATCCTCGCCCGGCTCGCCGAGATCCCGAAGGACAAGCGCATCGTCGCGCACTGCTCGACGGGCATCCGCGCCGAGATGGCCTACCACAAGCTGAAGGAGAAGGGCTACAACGTCGCCTTCGTCAAGGGCGACATCGAGATCGACAAGGCGGGCAAGCTCACGATCACCGCCAACTGAGCGCCCGGGGCGAGCGAGGGGCGGCGATGCCGCCCCTCGCCGCTTTCCGGGACCCGGCGGGGCTACTCGGGGATGGCGCTCACCATGTACATCGCGAGCAGCGCCGGCGTCGGCCGGCCCAGCGGCGCGAGCCACTGCGTGTAGACCGCCTCGATCTCGCCGCTGCGGTAGAGCTGCGCGAGGACACGGTCCACCGCGAGGCGCAGCGCGGCGTCCCCGCGGGGCAGCACGAGCGCGTAGGGCTCGTAGGAGAACTCCTCGGAAAGGACGGTGAGGCCCTCCGCGCCGCCGCCGAGCAGGAAGGTTCCGACGAGCGCCGTGCGGTCCCCGGCGAGCGCGTCGACCTTGCCCGCCTTGAGGGCCTCGAAGCCCTCGGCGACCGTCTTCACCTTCACGATCTCCGCCTTCACGAAGCGCTTGGCGAGCCCGCGCTCGATCGCGGCGAGCGTCGTCGTGCCTTCGGCGGCCGCCACTTTCCTGCCCTGGAGCTCGGGCACCGTCGAGGCGGTCGAGCGCCTCGCCATGATCGACGCCGAGTCGAGGAAGATCGGCAGGCTGAAGTCCACCTTCTCGCGGCGCGCGAGCGTGGCCGTGGTCGTGCCGCACTCGACGTCCACCTTGCCGGAGGCGACCGCATCCAGACGCGTGGCGGGCGTGAGGGGCACCCACTCGAGCTTGAGGGAGCCCGCGCCCGCCGCCGCCTGGATGCCGGCGGCGACGCGCTTGCAGAGCTCGACGGAGTAGCCCACGGGCACGCCCTCCTTGCCCTTGAACGAGAACGGCGCCGAGGTTTCCGAATAGCCGAAGCGGATCGTGCCGCGCTTCTTGATGTCGGCGATGGCGTCCGCCCAGGCGGGCGTGCCGCCGAGGACTGCGCAAAGGGTGGCGGCTGCGAAGGCCGTCGCGAGATTCATGGGGTCTCCTGGTCCGGGATGGGGATGGCGTGAGGGACCCGGCAAGGCCGGGCGGCGCCATTCTACCGTGTCGCCGCGGGCCCCGGCCCGCGCGGGCGCCCGCCTACTGCGCTTCCTCGATCCAGGCCATCTGGATCGCCTCGAGGATCTTCTCGCCGGAGCGCTTGGGATCGTCCGCGAAGCCCTCGAGGCCGAGGACCCAGTGGTAGAGGTCCACGAAGTTGACCTTCGTCGGGTCGGTGTCGGGAAACTTCTCGGCGAGCGCGATCGCGATCTCGCCCGTGTCGGTCCACTTCATCGCTTGCCCTCCGCGACCTGGTTGATCGTGTAGCGGGGAATCTCGATGGTGAGGGGCCCGGACCCCACCTTCGCCTGGCAGGAGAGCCGCGAGGTGAGCTCGAGCCCCCAGGCCTTGTCGAGGAGGTCGTCCTCCTTCTCCGTGGCGGGTTCGAGGGCGTCGAAGCCCTCACGCACGACCACGTGGCAGGTCGTGCAGGCGCAGCTCTTCTCGCAGGCGTGCTCGATCGCGATGCCCGCATCGAGGAGCGTATCGCAGATCGAGCGCCCGGGCGTGGCCTCGATCACTTTCCCCTCCGGGCAGAGCGCCTCGTGCGGCAGGACCGTGAGGCGGGTCACTTCGGGGCCACCTCGTCGACGCGCCGCCCGGCCAGGGCGCCGGTGATCGCGCGGTCCATGCGGCGCGCGGCGAAGGCCTCCGTCGCGCGGTTGAGCGTCTCGATCGCGGCCTTCACGGCGCGATGGTCGGTCGTGGCGCGCGCGGCCTCGAGGGCGTCGATGCGCGCGCCGACCGCGGCGCGCTCGTCCTCGGCGAGCAACTCGCCGTCCTTCGCGAGCGCGGCGCGGATCGAGGCGAGCAGCGCCTCGGCCTCCACGCGCTGCTCGGCGAGCGCGCGGGCGTCGCGGTCCTCGGCGGCGTGTGCGAATCCCTCCTCGAGCATGCGCGCCACCTCGCCGTCGCTCAGGCCGTAGGAGGGCTTCACCACGATCGCCGATTCCACGCCCGTGGTCTTCTCGCGCGCCGACACGGAGAGCAGGCCGTCGGCGTCCACCTGGAAGGTCACCTGGATGCGCGCCGCACCCGCGACCATCGGCGGGATGCCGCGCAGCTCGAAGCGCGCGAGCGAGCGGCAGTCGGCCACGAGCTCGCGCTCGCCCTGCACGACGTGGATCGCCATCGCGGTCTGCCCGTCGCGGAAGGTGGTGAACTCCTGAGCCCGGGCGACCGGGATCGTGGAGTTGCGCGGGATGACGCGCTCGACGAGGCCGCCCATGGTCTCCAGGCCCAGCGAGAGCGGGATCACGTCGAGGAGCAGCCAATCGTCGCCGGCGACGCGGTTGCCCGCGAGCACGTTGGCCTGGATCGCCGCGCCGAGCGCCACCACCTCGTCGGGATCGAGGTTCTTCAGCGGGGGCTTGGCGAAGAACGCCTCGATCGCGCGCTGCAGGTGCGGCATGCGCGTGGCCCCGCCCACGAGCACCACGCCGTCGACCTCCCCGATCCCGAGGCGGGCGTCGCGCAGGGCCTTGCGCGTGGGCCCGAGCGTCTTCTGCACGAGGGGCGCGGTGAACGCCTCGAACTCCGCGCGCGTGAGGTGCAGGTGCAGCTTCTGGCCCCAGGAGAGCGTCACCTGCGCGTCGGCCTCGGCTTCGGTGGACAGGCGTTCCTTGACTTCACGCGCCGCGGCGAGCAGGCGCCGCGTGTCCCCGCCGCCGGCATCGGCCAGTCCGTGGCCCACGCGCCAGTGGGTCGCGATCGCCTGGTCGAAGTCGTCGCCGCCGAGGGCCGAGTCGCCGTTGGTCGAGAGCACCTCGAAGACGCCGCGGGTGAGCTTGAGGATCGAGATGTCGAAAGTGCCCCCGCCGAGGTCGAAGATCGCGAAGGTGCCCTCGGAGGCGTTGTCGAGCCCGTAGGCGATGGCCGCGGCGGTCGGCTCGTTGAGCAGCCGCAGCACGTTGAGGCCGGCGAGCCGTGCCGCGTCCTTGGTCGCCTGGCGCTGCGCGTCGTCGAAGTACGCGGGCACGGTGACCACCGCGCCCACGAGCTCGCCGCCGAGCGCCTCCTCGGCGCGAACGCGCAGCACCTTGAGGATTTCGGCGGAGACCTGGACCGGGGATCGCGTGCCCACGGAGGTCTCGATCGCGACCATGCCGGGCGCATCGACGAAACGGTAAGGCAGGGCCCCGTAGCGCGCCACGTCCGCCACGCCGCGCCCCATGAAGCGCTTGACCGAGACGATCGTGTTCGCGGGGTCCTCGGCCTGCGCGGTGCGCGCCGCGTGGCCCACCTCGACGCGGCCATCGCGGTGGTAGCGCACCACCGAGGGCAGGAGCCGGCGGCCGCGTTCGTCGGGGATCACCGCCGCCGCGCCGCTCCTGAGCGTCGCGACGAGCGAATGCGTGGTGCCCAGGTCGATGCCCACGGCGAGCCGCCGCTGGTGCGGCTCGGGAGACTGGCCGGGTTCGGAGATCTGCAGGAGGGACATGTCGTGGCGGATCGGAATCGCGTGCGCTCAGCAGGCCGGAGCCTGCCGGGTGGCGGCGCAGACGCGCGCGCTCGCGGCCCGCCGGTAGAGGTCGTCGCCGTAGCACTGCCATTCGCGCCAGCAGCTGTAGGCGAACTTGACGTCGTGCTCGTCGTCGCAGGCGCAGGCGCGCCGGTGGATCTCCGGCCAGCCGAGCGAGTCCGACGCCGCGAGCGCCCAGCCCTCGACGGGAGGGCTTCCGGCGCCCAGGTAGGCGGCGAGCACCGCCTGCCAGAGCTCGGCGAGCCCCTCGCGCCCCGAGCGCAGGAAGGGCGCGAGGCTGCGCCAGGCGTGGCAGCCCGTGACCGCGTGCAGGACGGTGAAATTGCCCGAGGCGCAGTACGCGGCGATGAGCGCGGCGGCGATCGCGTCCACGCGAAGCTGCCCCGGGTCGATGCGCCCGGCCAGCGCCCGGAAGCCCGGAATCGTCGCGGCATTCCTCGTGCGCTCGGCGATGTTCCGTCCCTGCGGGCGGTTCCCGGCGTGCGCCGGGTCGAGGGCGATCGCGGCGAGGATCTCGTCGGCGCCCGCGTTCCCCGCGGCCGCGGGCGGCTCCCCCAGGGGCTCGAAGACCGCGGCCCAGTAGGCGAGCGCATGGGCGAGCTCGCGCTCGCTGCCCGACTCGAGGGCATAGGCCGTGCGGATGAGGCCGTGGAAGGCGCCGCTCGCCGGCGCTTTCGCGAAACGGTCCGCCCACTGGCCGAGGAGCGCATGCGCGCCCTCGGCCGCCATGCGCGCGGCGAAGTAGTCCACCCACGCCGGAAAGGCCTCGGCCGCCCCGAGGAAGCGGTCCTCGTCGCCGGGGCGGATCGCCGCGCGCTGCGGCGGGATCGGCTCGAGCTTCGCCTCCTGGGCCTCGGCGAAGCGCCGGATGCGCTCGTCGTCCGCGCCCATGCGGTCGAGGGCCACGAGCGCCATCGGCAGGTGGCTCGCGAGGCTGCCGCCGTAGATCGCGCCGAAGCGGTGCGCCGCCTCGATGCGCGCCACGGTCGCGGGCCGCGGGCTCAATGCCCCCCCTCGCGCAGCATCTCGAGAGCCTCGTCGATCTCGTGGTCGAGCTTCTCGAGGAACCGGAGCTTGCGCACGAGCGAGCAGCCCGCGTCGAAGTTCGCATCCCCGTCGATCGCGCGCCCGAGGAGCGCGATCATCTCGCGGTGCTCGTTCGCGATCTCCGAGCGCAGCCGCTCGAGCGCGCGCGCGTCGCGCGTCGCCCGGGCGCCCGCGACGGACTCGCGCCACTCCATCTGCTGCATGAGGAAATCCGGCGGCATCGCGGTGTTGGATTCCTCGCCCGTGTCGTAGCCCTTCAGGGCGAGGAGGTAGCGCGCGCGGCCCACGGGGTCGCGCAGCGTCCGGTAGGCTTCGTTCGCCTGCGTGGCCCACTGCATCGACAGGCGCCTTTCGGTCTCCGGGGCCGAGGCGAAACGGTCCGGGTGCACGCGCGACTGCAGGTCCCGGTAGCCCTGCTCGAGGCGGGCGGGGTCGATCGCGTAGGCGACCGGCAGGCCGAGCAGCTCGAAGTGGTTCCTGGCGATTTCCGGGGTCATGGTCGCAAAAAGGGGGCGGCGCGCCGCCCCCTGCCTTCCGCTCGGGGCCGGGCGGGCGTTCAGACGTTGAACGACTCCCCGCAGCCGCAGCGGTCCTTCTCGTTCGGGTTGTTGAACTTGAAGCCTTCGTTGAGCCCCTCGCGCACGAAGTCGAGCTCCGTGCCGTCGAGGTAGGCGAGGCTCTTGGGGTCGACGAGCACGCGCACGCCGTGGCTCTCGAACTCGCGGTCCTCGGGCCGGGCCTCGTCGGCGAACTCGATCTTGTAGGCGAGGCCCGAGCAGCCCGTCGTCTTCACGCCGAGCCGGAGTCCGATGCCCTTGCCGCGCTTGGCGATGAAGGCCTGGACGTGCTCTGCGGCGCGGTCGGTCAGGGTGACGGCCATGTCAGTCCGCCGCCTTCTTCGCCGGGTCGGCGTCGGCCGGCGCCCCGTGCTTCTTGCGGTAGTCGGCGATCGCCGCCTTGATCGCGTCCTCGGCGAGGATCGAGCAGTGGATCTTCACGGGCGGGAGCGCGAGCTCCTCGGCGATCTGGGTGTTGCGGATCGTCTCCGCCTCGTCGAGGGTCTTGCCCTTCACCCACTCGGTGACGAGCGAGGACGAGGCGATGGCCGAGCCGCAGCCGTAGGTCTTGAAGCGCGCGTCCTCGATGATCCCGTCGGGGCCCACCTTGATCTGCAGCTTCATCACGTCGCCGCAGGCGGGCGCGCCCACCATGCCGGTGGCGACCCCCTGCTCGTCCTTCGCGAAGGAGCCGACGTTCCTCGGGTGCTCGTAGTGGTCGATGACCTTGTCGCTGTATGCCATGGCGGTGTTCCTCGATGCCTATGCGTTCAATGTGCGGCCCACTGCACGGTGTTCAAGTCGATGCCTTCCTTGTACATCTCCCAGAGCGGGCTCATCTCCCGGAGCTTGCCGATGCGCTCGCGCAGCAGCTTCACCGCGAAGTCGATGTCCTCCACCGTCGTGTAGCGTCCGATGGAGAAGCGGATCGAGCTGTGGGCGAGTTCGTCGTTGCGGCCCAGCGCCCGCAGCACGTACGAGGGCTCGAGCGAGGCCGAGGTGCACGCCGAGCCCGAGGAGACGGCGAGCTCCTTGATGCCCATGATGAGCGATTCGCCCTCGACGAAGTTGAAGCTCACGTTGAGGTTGTGGGGCACGCGATGCTCGAGGTCGCCGTTCACGTAGACCTCCTCGATGTCGCGCAGCCCCGCGAGCAGGCGGTCGCGCAGCATCCGCACGCGCTCGTTCTCGGTGGCCATCTCCTCGCGGGCGATGCGGAAGGCCTCCCCCATGCCCACGATCTGGTGCGTGGCGAGCGTCCCCGAGCGCAGGCCCTTCTCGTGGCCGCCGCCGTGCATCTGCGCCTCGAGCCGCACGCGGGGCTTCCTGCGCACGTAGAGCGCGCCGATGCCCTTCGGCCCGTAGGTCTTGTGCGCCGAGAAGCTCATCAGGTCGACCTTGAGCTTCGCGAGGTCGATGGGCACCTTGCCGGTGGCCTGGGCGGCGTCCACGTGGAAGATCACGCCCTTCGCGCGGAGGATCTCGCCCATCTGCGCGATCGGCTGGATCACGCCGATCTCGTTGTTCACCATCATCACCGAGGCGACGATCGTGTCCGGGCGCAGCGATTGCTCGAACTTCGCGAGCGTCACGAGGCCGTCGGGCTCGGGCTCCAGGTAGGTGACCTCGAAGCCCTCCCTTTCGAGCTCCCTCATGGTGTCGAGG
This sequence comes from Usitatibacteraceae bacterium, assembly GCA_044220635.1. Classification (GTDB taxonomy): domain Bacteria; phylum Pseudomonadota; class Gammaproteobacteria; order Burkholderiales; family Usitatibacteraceae; genus JBGAQP01. Next base: position 89,520 of record JBGAQP010000005.1, on the reverse strand, counting down.
ACGGCCTTGTGCTCGGTCTTCACCGTCACGAGGTGCCTGCCCTTGGGCTTGTAGAAGTGCGCCGCGCCCTTGAGCGCGAGGTTGTCGGATTCCGTCGCCCCGGAGGTCCAGACGATCTCCTTCGGGTCGCAGTTCACGAGCCTGGCGACTTCGGCGCGGGCGTTCTCCACGGCTTCCTCGGCCTCCCAGCCGTAGGCGTGGCTGCGCGAGGCGGGGTTGCCGAAGTGCTCGGTGAGCCAGGGGATCATCTTCTGCGCCACGCGCGGGTCGACCGGCGTGGTCGCGGAGTAATCGAGGTAGATGGGGTGCTTGGCGTCGGGTGTCATGGTCGGGACTCCTGGGGCTCGCTTCGCGGGCGCCGACTCAGGCGGTCGCGGGGTGCGGCAAGGCGGCGGGCGGGCGCCCCCGGACCAGCGAGACGGGCTTCGCGCGTTGCTGCTCGACCAGCTGGGAGAGCTTCACGCCCGCGAGAAAGCCGTACACGGTGGCGTTGAGCTCCTCCCACAGGTCGTGGGTCATGCAGCGGTGGTTATCGTGGCAATTCTCCCGCCCGCCGCATTGCGTCGAATCAATGGGCTCCTCGACCGCCTGGATGATGTCGGCGACGGAAACCTCGGTGGCGGGCCGCGCGAGGTGGTAGCCGCCGCCCGGGCCGCGAACGCTCTCGACGAGCGCACGCCGGCGCAGCTTCCCGAAGAGCTGCTCGAGGTAGGACAGCGAGATCTTCTGCCGCGCGCTGATGCCCGCGAGCGTGACCGGCCCGTGGGTCGAATTCAGGGCGAGATCGAGCATCGCGGTCACCGCGAAGCGTCCTTTGGTCGTCAGTCTCATGGGGCCCCCGCTCAATGGCGCCCGGGCCACCGTGCAATCCCGAGCGAATTACTCAAGTATAGGAATTCCGACTGAATCAGTCAACTATGGAACCGTTCCCGGGCCGGAGACTACCCTCGGCCGCCGGCAGCCTTGCGGTCCTCTCCGGTCTCGCCGGTTCCGACTTCCAGGCTCTCCAGGCGCCTCAGGATCTCGGCCAGGCGGCCGTCGATGTCCTCGGTGCGCGAACCGAGCGTGACGAGCACCCGGTTGACCGGGTCGTCCATGTCCGCGCTCACCGCATAGGCGTCGAAGCTCATGCGGTCCGCCTCGGCCTTCGCCGCCGCGGCGTCGACCAGCCGCGCGGGTATGCCCACGACCGTGGCGCCCGCCGGAACGGGCTTCACCACGACGGAGTTCGAGCCCACCTTCGCGCCGTCGCCGACCTCGAAGGGCCCGAGGATCTTCGCGCCGGCGCCCACGACCACGCCCTTGCCGAGCGTCGGGTGTCGCTTGCCCTTGTTCCAGGAGACGCCGCCGAGGGTGACGCCGTGGTAGAGCGTGCAATCGTCGCCGATCTCGGCGGTCTCGCCGATCACCACCCCCATCCCGTGGTCGATGAACACGCGCCGGCCGATGGTCGCGCCCGGGTGGATCTCGACGCCGGTGAGGAAGCGCGAGACGTGCGAGACGTAGCGCGCGAGCCAGCGCAGCCCCATCCCCCACAGCCCGTGGGCGATGCGGTGCATCTGCAGCGCGTGGAACCCCGGGTAGCAGGTGATCACCTCCCAGACGGAGCGCGCCGCGGGGTCGCGGTCGAACACGCAGGCTATGTCTTCGCGCACGCGGCGAAACATCGCAATCGGCCCCCAGGGCGCGGAATATCGGATGGACTCAGTCTAGTATTCCCGAGTAATCTAATCAACTATTGGACCCGGCGCACCCGGGCAACCCCTTCCCGCCCGTGAAGCGCATCGCCGGCCAGTACGCCGAGTTCCTTCGCAAGCCCCGGGTCGCCACGCTCGTCGTCGTGGCGCTGCTCTCGCGCATGCCCATCGGCATGGTGGGCTTCGCGATGCTGATGGTCCTGCGCGAGAACCTGGGCTCGTTCGCCCTCGCCGGGAGCGCGGTCGGCGCCTACTTCGTGGCGATGGCCGTCGCGGCACCCATCGGCGGGCGCCTCATCGACCGCATCGGGCCCCGGATCCCGCTCCTCGTCACCGGGTGCGTGCAGCCCGTGGCGATGGCCGCCCTCCTCGCGAGCGTCGAGTTCGGGCTCGGCTTTGCCTTCGTCGCCGCCGCGGCCGCGCTCTCGGGCGCCTTCGCCCCGCCGATCACCGTTCTCACGCGCACGCTCTGGCGCCACCGCTTCGAGCACGAGGACGAGCGGCGCATGGCCTTTTCCATCGACGCGATCACGATCGAGGTGAACTTCACCCTGGGGCCCGCGATCGCCGCCGCGGTGCTCGCCGCGGCGGGAGCCACGGCGGCCTTCGCCCTCACGATCGCCGTCGTCATCGTCTCCTTCCTCATCTTCGTCGCCTCGCCCGCCCTCGGCTATTTCCGGCGCGAGACGCACGCCGAGCGCCACATGCTGGGCCCGCTCACGGAGCCCCGGCTGCTCATCGTGTTCCTCGCGACCTTCGGGCTGACCCTGTGCTTCGGCCTGCTCGAAGTGGGCTATCCCGGCTACGCGACGCTGCTCGCGATGCCGGCCTTCGGCGGCGTGCTGCTGTCGATCAACGCCATGGGCAGCGCCACCGGGGGCACGCTCTACGGGGGCCTGCACCTCAGGGCGCCCATGGAGCGCCAGTTCGCCGCGGCCATGGGACTCATGGCGCTGCCCCTCTTCCTGCACGCGCTCGTCGACTCGCCCGCGCTCTTCGCGGTCGTGGCCTTCCTCGCGGGCGCGCTGATCGCGCCGTCGATCGCCTCGCAGTCCGTGCTGGTCTCGCGACTCGCGCCGGCGAAGTACGCGACCGAGGCGTTCACCTGGTCCTCGACCTTCATTGTCTGCGGGCTGGGCGCCGGCGTGGCGCTCGGCGGCATGCTGATCGAGCTCGCGGGCGTGAAGTTCGCCTTCGCCTTCGCCGGAGCCGTCATGCTTGCGATGGCGCTCCTCGCGCTCCTGCTGCCGGCCGAGCGCCGCGCGCGCGAGGCGCGCGCCGCCGACTAGCGCCGCTTCGGCCTTTCGAAGGCCGCGAGCATGCCCCGCAGGATTCGCGCCTCCTCGCGCTCGAGGCGGGCGCGGGCGTAGAGGCGGCGCATCCGCTCCATGAGGCGCCCGGGCTTGGCCGGGTCGAGGAATCCGCTCGCGAGCAGCGAGCGCTCCAGGTGCGCGAAGAAGGCCTCGAGTTCCTCTGCGGTGGCGAGCTCGCGCCCCGGCTCGGCGGGCGGGGCGAAGGCCCGGGCGGCGCTCGCGAGCTCGTAGCAGGCCACCTGGACCGCCGCGGCGAGATTGAGGGCCGGATATTCCGGGTTCGCGGGAATCGTCGCACGCGCCTGGCAGCGCAGCAGCTCCTCGTTGCTGAGGCCGTTGGTCTCGTTGCCGAACACCAGCGCCACCGGCCCGGTGGCGGCGGACGCGAGGACCAGGGGCGCCGCCTCGCGCACGCTTGCAGGGGGGTGGGAGAGGTCGCGGGGGCGCGCCGTGAAGCCCACGGCGAGCACGCAGCCGGCGAGCGCTTCCTCCAGCGTCGCGTGCACGCGCGCCGCCGCGAGGACGTCGCCCGCGGCCGCCGCCAGCGCGGCGGCCTCGGGGTCGGGGAAGCGCTGCGGCCCGACGAGGTCGAGGCGCGCGAGACCCATCGTCTTCATCGCCCGCGCCGCCGCGCCGATGTTGCCCGGATGCGCGGCGCGGACGAGCACGACGCGGACCCTTCCCAGGAGATTCGTCGCGGACATGGGGCGATTCTGCCCGACATCGGCGCGCGGGGAGGCTTTGGCGCGGGGCCTCGCGGCGGCGTTCATAGTAGAATTCCGGTACCGAACGCGCCCCCTCGTGACCCGCGGCGCAGCCCTTCGCGCTCTTTCCCACCGCCATGCACCCGATGCTCAACACGGCCGTCAAGGCCGCGCGCAAGGCCGGCAGCCTCATCACCCGCGCCTCGGGCGACCTCGACCGGCTCACCGTCCACCGCAAGCGCCACGCCGACTTCGTCTCCGAGGTCGACCACGCGGCCGAGCAGGCGATCATCGGCGTGCTGCGCGACGCGTATCCGTCCCACGGCTTCCACGCCGAGGAAAGCGGCAAGGACCGCGCGAAGGCCGAGCACGTCTGGATCATCGATCCCCTCGACGGCACGACCAACTTCCTGCACGGCAACCCGCAGTACTGCGTCTCGATCGCGATGACGCACAAGGGCGTGCTCCAGCACGGGGTCGTGTACGACCCGAACCGCAACGAGCTCTTCACCGCCTCGCGCGGGGCGGGCGCGTACCTCAACGACCGGCGCATCCGCGTGAGCCGCAACGACCACCTGGCCGACGCGCTCGTCGCCACGGGCTTCCCGTTCCGCGAGCTCGCGCACCTCGACGAGTATCTCGGGATGTTCCGCCGCATGATCGAGAGCACCGCGGGCGTGCGCCGGCCGGGCGCGGCCGCGCTCGACCTCGCCTGGGTGGCGGCAGGCCGCGTCGACGGGTTCTGGGAGATCGGCCTCTCGCCCTGGGACATGGCCGCGGGCGCGCTCCTCGTGCGCGAGGCGGGCGGGCTCGTGGGCGACCTGCAGGGAGGCGAGACCTTCCTCGAGAGCGGGCGCATCCTCGCCGCCAACGCGAAGCTCTTCGGCGCGTTCCTCAACGCGCTCGGCTCGAAGGCCTAGGGCGGGCCCGGTGGCGAGCCCCGCGCCGGGCGTGCGTGACAGGCCCATCCGCGATGCCTGAGAACCTTCCTTCCTCCTCGTGGATCGAGCGCAGGGTGGAGGACGACAGCGATGTCCTCTACCTGAGCGGCGTCTGGCGGCTCGCCAACGTCGTCGCGATCGCGGGGCGGCTGCGCGAGCTGGGTCTGCAGGCCCGGACGCGCTTCGTGCTCGACGGCAGCCGCCTCGAGACCCTCGACACGGCCGCGGGATTCCTGCTCCTCAAGCACCTGGCGGACGTCGGGTGCACGCGCGCGATGGTGAGCTCGCGCGGCTTCGACCCCCGGTACGAGCGGCTGCTCGCGCTGGTGTACGAACGCATGTCGACGCCGCCCGTCGCGGGGCATGCCGGGCACCTCGGGCTCGTGCAGCATATCGGCGCGACCATCCTCGAGCTCGCCCGGACGCTGAAGACGCACGTCGGTTTCGTCGGCGTCGTGACGCTCGAGCTCGTCGACCTCGTGCGCAGGCCCGGGCGATTCCGGTCCCGGGAGACGGTGTCCCAGTTCGAGGCCGTGTGCGTGGATGCCGTGCCGATCGTGGCGCTGGTCAATTTCCTGATCGGCGTGGTGATCGCCTACGTGCTCGGCGTCCAGGCGCAGCGCTACGGCGCGACCCTGTTCGTCGCCGACGGCATCGCGCTGGGCATCTGCCGGGAGCTTTCGCCGATCCTCAGCTCCGTGCTCGTGGCCGGCCGCTCCGGCGCGGCGTTCACGGCGCAGATCGGCACGATGAAGGTGGAGGAGGAGATCGACGCGATCAGCACCCTCGGGCTCTCCCCGATCCAGGTGCTGGTCATCCCGCGGCTCGTGGCGCTCATGGTGGCGCTCCCCCTGCTGGTCTTCGTGGGGGACGTCGCGGGCATCCTGGGGGGCCTGATGATCGGCTCCTGGCAGCTCGACATCGCCCCGGAAGTCTTCATGGACCGGGTGCACAGCGCGCTGGAGATGCGCCACTTCGTGATCGGCCTGGGCAAGGCGCCCGTGTTCGCCGCCATCGTGGCGATCATCGCCTGCGGCATGGGACTGCAGGTGAGCCGCGACGCGCGCAGCCTGGGCCAGAACACCACGTCCACCGTCGTGCAATGCATCGTGTGGGTCATCATCATGGACGCCGCCTTCGCCGTCGCCTTCCAGCGCCTGGGGATCTGAATGGAGCGCGTGCTCGGCGTCGATTCGATCGTCACCCGCTTCGGCAGCCAGATCGTGCACGACGGCGTGTCCTTCGACATCGGCCGCGGCGAGGTGGTGGCCCTGATCGGCGGCAGCGGCAGCGGCAAGTCCGTGCTCCTGCGCGAGATCATCGGCCTGATCCGGCCCACCGCCGGCCGGATCGAGCTGCTCGGCACCGACGTGTGGACCGCGGGACCGGACGCGATGAACGAGATGCGGACTCGCTTCGGGGTGCTCTTCCAGGACGGGGCGCTCTTCTCGTCGCTCACGCTCGCCGAGAACATCGCGGTTCCCTTCCTCGAGCACACCGGATTGCCCCAGGACCTGGTCGCGCCCCTGGTCGGTTTCAAGCTGTCCCTGGTGGGCCTTCCGCCGGAGGCGGGGGAGAAGTTTCCCGCGCAGCTCTCCGGGGGCATGCGCAAGCGCGCGGCGCTCGCCCGCGCGCTCGCCCTCGAGCCCGACCTGCTGTTCCTTGACGAGCCGACCTCCGGCCTCGATCCTGTGGGGGCGCGCGTGTTCTACCGGCTGCTGCGCGCGCTGGCCGACAGCCTGGGACTCACGGTGCTCTTCCTGACGCACGACCTGGACATGATCGTCTCGATCGCCGACCGCGTCGTCGCCCTGTCCGCCGGCCGGGTGATCGCCGACGGGCCCGTCGACACGGTGCGCAGGATGGACGACCCCTGGCTGCGGGAATACTTCGCGATTCGCGCCTGACCATGGAACCCGAAGCCAAGTACACGCTCGTCGGCACCGCCGCGCTCGTCCTCATCGCCTTGCTGGCCGCGGCGGCCTATTGGATCCGCAGCAGCGGGGAGGGGGCGGATGCCAGCCTGTACAAGATCTACTTCCAGCGCCAGTCGCTCGAGGGACTCGAGCCCCGAAGCTACGTCACGATGCGGGGGATCCGGGTGGGGTCGGTGACGGCGTTTCGCTTCGCGTCGGACTCGAGGGGCGCGGTCGAGGTCTTCATCTCCGTCGATCCGACGACCCCGGTCCGGCTGAGCACCACGGCGACCGCGGACCGGCACCTCGTGACGGGACTCGCCACCATCCGGCTCGCGAACTCCACCGAGGACAGCCCGCGGCTCGACAAGGCGCCGCCGGGCGAGCCGCTGCCGGTGATCCGGGAAGGCGAGTCGACCATGCAGCAGATGACCGAGACGCTCTCGCAGCTCGCGCAGCAGACGGGCGAGACGATGCGGCGGCTGAACGCCACCCTCTCGCCCGAGAACCGCGCGGCGTTCACGGAGATCCTGAGCAACCTGAGCCGCGTTTCCGTCCGCGCCGATGAAACGCTCGCGAAGGCCGACGCCGCCCTCGGCTCCCTCGGCAGCGCCGCGGACGAGGTGCGGGGGCTCGCCGGCTCCATCCAGGGCGAGGCCCGCACGCTCTCGGAGCGCTACGCGAAACTGGGCTCCGAGGCCACGGCCTCGGTGGCCGAGATCCGCGATGCCGTCCGCAAGATGAGCGCCGACATGGGCCGGCTCTCGCAGCGCATGGATGCGCTGCTCGCCGGCGGCGACGGGGACCTGCGGGAAACCGCGAGGGCGGTTCGCTCCGCGGCGGATTCGCTCGGCGCCGCCGCCGATCGCCTGCGCGATCCGCGCCAGATGATCTACGGGCCGCCCGAGGGCGGCCTCGGCCCCGGGGAGCACGCGCGATGAAGTCATTGACGGGTTTGCTGCTGGCGGCATGCGTGGCGGCCTGTTCGCTGCCCGGGCCCCGCGAAGCGGATCGCTATTTTCTCCTCGAAGCGGGCCTCGCGGCGGATCCCAGACCGCGCTCCGGCCCCGCCCTGGCCGTGGCGCCGACGACGGCGTCGGGCTTCTACGATACGCAGGACATCGCCTACAGCCGGGAGCCCGGCGTTCGCGCCTACTACCAGTTCAACCGCTGGACCGAGCGGCCGCAGCGAAGCGTCCATCGCCAGCTCGCCGCGCGCCTCGATGGCGGCGGCCCGAAGGACGCGCTGCGCCTCGACACGCACCTCGACGAGATCTACCACGACGCCTCGGGACAGCCGGGAACGGCGCGCATCACGATCACCGCCGAGCTCGTGGATCCCGCGACCCGGGCCGTGCGCGCGCGCCGCACCTTCACCCGTTCCGCGCCCGCCGCCTCCTACGACGCCCCCGGCGCGGTCCGGGGGTTCAACCAGGCGCTCGCCGCGCTGATCGACGACATCGCGGGGTGGGCCGACGCCGAGGCTCGTCCGAAGCCGGGGCCATAGCGCGATCCGTGAACATCTCCGACGACCCGGGCGGGCCGCAAACCGCCCACTCGCCCGAGCCGCCGACGGCGCCCGCGGACGCCCGCTTGGCGCGCAAGGCCGCCGCCGGCCATACGCCGATGATGCAGCAGTATCTCGCCCTGAAGGCGGGGTTCCCGGACATGCTGCTCTTCTACCGGATGGGCGATTTCTACGAGATGTTCTACGGGGATGCCGAGCGCGCCGCGAAGCTCCTCGACATCACGCTCACCACGCGCGGCGCATCCGCGGGCCAGCCCATCCGGATGGCCGGCGTGCCGTACCACTCCGTCGAGCAGTACCTCGCGCGGCTGGTGAAGCTCGGCGAATCGGTCGCGATCTGCGAACAGGTCGGCGACCCGGCGACCGCGAAGGGCCCGGTGGAGCGCAAGGTGACGCGGGTCGTGACGCCGGGAACGCTCACGGACTCGGCGCTGCTTCCGGCCACGCGCGAGAGCCTGCTCGTCGCCGCGAGCGTTTCCGGGAGCGTCGCGGGCATCGCCTGGCTCTCGCTCGCGAGCGGCGCGCTGCGGGTGACGGAAGTGGGCGCGGACCGGCTCGCCGGCGAGCTCGAGCGGCTCCAGCCCGCGGAGCTCCTGCTCCCCGAGGGCGTCGACCCGCCCGTGCGCCTCGCCGCGCCCGTGAAGAGGCTCGAGGCCTGGCGCTTCGACCCCGAAGGCGCGCGCCGCGAGCTCGCGCGGCAGTTCGGCACCAACGACCTCTCGGGCTACGGCGTGGAGGGCCTCGTCCCGGCGCTCGGCGCCGCCGGCGCCCTCGTCGCCTATTGCCGCCACACGCAGCAATCGGCGCTTCCGCACGTCACGGGCCTCAAGGTCGAGCGCGAGAGCGAGTTCGTGCTGATGGACGCGGCCACGCGCCGCAACCTCGAGATCACCGAGACCATCGCGGGAGCGGAGTCGCCCACGCTCGCCTCGCTCCTCGACCGCTGCCGGACCTCGATGGGAAGCCGGCGCCTGCGCCACCGGCTGCACCACCCCTTGCGCGACACCGCGCCGCTCGCGCGCCGCCACGAGGCGATCGCCGCGCTCCTCGACCGCGGCGCCGCGCCCGGCCACGCGCGCATCCAGGAGCTCCTCGCCGACTGGTCCGACGTCGAGCGCATCGCCGCGCGCGTGGCGCTCGCCACCGCGCGGCCCCGGGACCTCGCGGGGCTGCGCGACACGCTCGCCACGCTCCCCGCGCTGCACGCCGCGCTCTCGGAAGGCGCGCATCCCGCGCTCGCCGGGGCGGCCGGGGCGCTTCGCCCCGCGCCCGAGATCCACGCGCGGCTCGCCGCGACGCTGCGCGAGGAGCCCGCCGCGGTGCTGCGCGAAGGCGGCGTGATCCGCGACGGCTTCGACCGCGAGCTCGACGACTTGCGCGCGATCGCCGGCGACTGCAGCGCCTACCTCCTCGACATGGAGAAGCGCGAGCGCGAGCGCACCGGCATCGCGAACCTCCGGGTCGAGTTCAACAGGGTCCACGGCTTCTTCATCGAGGTGACCCAGGGCCAGCTCGACAAGGTGCCGGTCGAGTACAAGCGCCGGCAGACGATGAAGAACGCCGAGCGCTTCATCACCCCGGAGCTCAAGGCCTTCGAGGACAAGGCGCTCGCCGCCGGGGAGCGCTCCCTCGCCCGCGAGAAGGAGCTCTACGAGGCGCTCGTCGCCGAGCTCGGCCGCCACCTCGCGCGGCTCCAGGAGATCGCGGACGCGGCCGCGGACCTCGACTGCGCCGCCTCGCTCGCCGGCGCGGCCGAATCGCTCGCGCTCGTCCGCCCCGAGTTCGTCGCCGAGGACCTGATCGAGATCGAGGCCGGCCGCCACCTCGTGGTCGAAAGCCAGGTCGAGGCCTTCATCCCCAACGACACGAGCCTGTCGCGCTCGCGCCAGCTCCTGCTCATCACCGGGCCCAACATGGGCGGGAAGTCGACCTACATGCGCCAGGTCGCGCAGATCGCGCTGCTCGCCTATTGCGGCGCGTTCGTGCCGGCGGCTTCCGCGCGGCTCGGCCCGATCGACCGCATCTTCACGCGCATCGGCGCCTCCGACGACCTCGCGGGCGGGCGCTCGACCTTCATGGTGGAGATGACGGAAGCCGCGACGATCCTGAACGGCGCCACGCCCCGAAGCCTGGTGCTCGTCGACGAGATCGGTCGCGGCACCTCGACCTTCGACGGGCTCGCGCTCGCCTACGCGATCGCCCGGCACCTGGCCGAGGCCACGCGCTGCTACACGCTCTTCGCGACGCACTACTTCGAGCTGACCGAGCTCGCCTCGGCGCTGCCCAACGTCGCCAACGTCCACCTCGACGCGATCGAGCACCGCGACAAGATCGTGTTCCTGCACAAGCTCGAGGGCGGGCCCGCGGACCGCTCCTACGGCATCCACGTCGCGCACCTCGCGGGAATCCCCCGGGAGGTGGTGCGCGCGGCGCGCCGCCACCTCGCGGAGCTCGAGAAGCACCTGCGGCCCGCGGGCGCCCAGCCCGATCTGTTCTCCGCGCCGGGCGCGCAAGGCGAGCCCCACCCGGCGCTCGAGGCGCTCGCGGCCCTGAAGCCCGACGAGCTCTCGCCGAAGGAGGCGCTCGAGGCGCTCTACGCGATCAGGAAACTCGTCGATGAATAGGGCGGCGGCGGCGCTCGCGGCGCTCCTCGCCCTCGCCGGCTGCTCCCTCCAGCCCCCGCACCCAGAGGCCTTCGCCTTCGGCGTCATGGGCGACTCGCCGTACGACGAGCGCGAGGAGATGCAGTTCGAGGCGATGCTCGCCGCGGCGGGAGGCGAGCCGCTCGCCTTCCTCGTGCACGTGGGCGACTTCAAGGCCGGCTCAAGCTCGCGCTGCTCGGACGCGCTCTTCGAGCAGCGACGGCGGATGCTCGATGCCTCGGCCCATCCCTTCGTGCTCACGCCCGGCGACAACGACTGGGCCGATTGCCGGCGCAGGAGCAACGGCGCGATGGATCCCCTCGAGCGGCTCGCCCGCCTGCGCTCGCTCTTCTACTCCGACGCCTTCTCGCTCGGGCGCGCACGCATGCCCCTCGACGTCCAGGACGGCTGCGCGGAGCCGGGCGCCGCCGGCTGCCGCTGCCCGGGGCTGCCGGAGAACCGGATGTGGATCCATCGCGGCGTGGTCTTCGCCACGATCCACGTCGTGGGCAGCAACGACAATGTCGGGTTCGATGCGGCGGGCGACGCCGATGCGCGCTGCCGGCAGGCCGCCAACCGCCGCTGGCTCGAGCGCGCGTTCGCCCTCGCCTCCGACGGCTCGAGGCGCGGCCTGGTGGTCTTCGCGCAGGCCAATCCCTGGGTATCGAGTGACCGGAAGGTCTACGACGCCCTGCTCGCGCAGCTCGCCGAGGGGGCGAAGCGACTCTCGCGCCCCGCCCTCTTCGTCCACGGCGACACGCACGGCTACCGGGTGGACCGCCCCTTTCGCGACGCGAAGGGCGAGCGGGTGGGTAACCTCACGCGCCTCGAGACCATGGGCAGCCCATCGGTCGGCTGGGTCCGGGTGACCGTGGACCCCGGCGACGCGGATCTCTACCGCTTCGAGCCGCGCGAATGGCGCGGCGCCGATCACTCCGCGTGGACGACGCCGAGCTCTCCATGGGGGTGCCCATGGGCGAGCTCGTCCTCGGTGGCGGGGCGCACCTCGCGCACGGTGCAGGCGAACCAGAGGCGCTCGCCCGCGAGGGGGTGGTTGCCGTCGACGACCACGGAATCGCCCGCGATGTCCGTGACCGAGTAGATCCGCGATTCCCGGTCGCCCTCGCCCGGAACGCCCTCGAAGCTCATGCCGACCTCGAGCACCTCGGGAAACTTCGCGCGCGGCTCGACGCGCAGCAGCTGCGCGTCGTACTCGCCGAAGGCGTCCTCCGGATCGAGGCTCAGGCGCAGCTCGGCCCCCGGCTCCTTGCCCTCGAGCGCGGCCTCGACCTTCGGGAAGATGCCGCCGAAGCCGCCGTGCAGGTACGCGACGCTCGCGTCTTCCTCGTCGAGGAGCTTCCCGTCGCAGTCGCGCAGCTCGTAGGCGATCGTGACGACCGCGCCGCGCTCAATTCGCATGGCCGTTCAGCAGCTTGACGACCTTGAGGACCTCCTCGGCGTGGTTGCGCGGGCTCACCTCGCGCAGGATGTGGCGCACGATGCCCTTCTTGTCGATGATGAAGGTCGAGCGCTGCAGCGACGCCCTCGCGCGGCCGTCGACGACCTTTTCCTGGATCACCTCGTACTTGCGGCAGACCTCGGCCTCGGTGTCGGCGAGCAGCTGCACGGTGAGGCCGTGCTCGTCGCGGAAGGCGGCGTGGGAGAGCACGTCGTCGCGCGACACGCCGAAGACCACGGTGTCCAGGCGCGCGAATTCCGACTCGCGGTCGCTGAAGTCGATCGCCTGGATCGTGCACCCCGGAGTCCCGTCCCGGGGATAGAAATAGAGCACGACGTTCTTCTTGCCCCGGTAGCTGGAAAGACTCATCATTTCCATGCTCGCGTCGGGCAGCGAGAACGCGGGTGCGGGTTGTCCAACCTGTAGCATGGCGCTTTCGCTCGAAGATCCGCGGAAATTCTAGCCCATTTTCATGACGCGCAAGCACCGGCACACGGCACCCGAATCGGGCGTGCGCGCACCATCTCCGGGCACGCGCGCCGCGCCGCGATGAGGGCCCGTCCCGCGTTCCTCGGCGGCCTCGACGCCGCGACGTTCATGCGGCGCCACTGGCAGAAGAAGCCGCTGCTCGTGCGCGGCGCCTTCCCGCGCTTCGCCGATCCCCTTTCCCCGCGCGAGGTGCTCGCGCTCGCCGCCTCCCCCGACGCCACCTCGCGCCTCGTTCGCCATCGCGCCGGAAGATGGTCCCTCGAAACCGGCCCCTTTGCCGCCTCCGCGTTCAAGCAACTTCCGCGCCGGGACTGGACCGTCCTCGTGCAGGACACGAACCTCTTTTCCGATCGCGCCGAGCGCCTGCTCGCGCGCTTCGCGTTCCTGCCCCACGCCCGCGTCGACGACCTCATGGTGAGCTACGCGGTGCCCGGCGGCACGGTGGGCCCGCACGTCGATTCCTACGACGTCTTCCTGCTGCAGGGCGCCGGGCGCCGGCGCTGGCAGGTCTCGCGCCAGCGCGACCTCGCCTTCGTCCCCGGCCTGCCGCTCAGGATCCTCGCGCGCTTCGTGCCGGAGGAGGAGTGGGTGCTCGAGCCCGGGGACCTGCTCTACCTTCCCCCGGGCGTCGCCCACTACGGCGTGGCCGAGAGCGAATGCCTCACCTGGTCCGTGGGCCTGCGCGCGCCGAGCGACCAGGAACTGCTCGCGGCCTTCCTCGACTTCCTTCACGAGCGCCTGCGGCCCGCCGGGCACTACGGGGATCCGGGGGCGGCGCCCGCGCGGCACCCGGGGGAGGTGCCCGCCGCGATGGTCGCGCACGCGCGCCGGGCGCTGGCGGGCATCCGCTGGAGCGCGCGCGACGTGCGCGAGTTCGCCGGACGATTCCTCTCGGAGCCCAAGCCCCAGGTCTGGTTCGAGGCACCCGCGCGCGCGCTCACCCGGGCGCGATTCGCCGAGCGCGCGGCCAGGCGCGGGCTCGCCCTCGACCGGCGCTCGCGGCTCCTGTTTTCTGGCACGATGTTCTTCGTGAACGGCGAGGCGATGCGTGCGCCGCCGGAAGCCCGGGCGCTCCTGAGGAAGCTCGCGGACGCGCGCTCGCTCCCGGCGCCGGTCACCGCGCCCGGGTCCTTCTGGGACCTGGCCCACGCCTGGTACCTGCAGGGGTTCGTGCATCCGGAGCAAGGAGAGCGATCGTGACCGAAACGCCTGGCCAGCAGCCCCCGAAGCCCAGCTACCGCCAGATCGCGGGCATCGCCGAGTCGCTCGCGGCGATCGACGAGGTGATCGGCGCCGCCGAGCGCACGATCCGCGTCTTCGACTTCACGCTCGCCAACCGCGGCTTCAATGCGCCGGCGCGCGCCGAGCGGCTGCGTCATTTCTTCGTCGCGGGGCGCGCCCACCGCCTGCAGATCGCGCTGCACGAGCCCGAGCTCCTCGAGCGCGAGTGCCCGCGACTGCTCATGCTGCTGCGGCAGTTCCCGATGGCGATCGAGATCCACCGCACGGTGGGACAGGCGCGCGACGCCGCCGATCCCTTCCTGGTCGCCGACGACCATTCCGTCTGGCACCAGCTGCACCACGACCAGCCGCGCGCGATTGTTGCACTGCACTCCCCCGCCGACGCCACGCCGATCCTCCAGCGCTTCGAGGAGATCTGGGAACTGTCCGAGCCCGCGGTCTCCTCGACCACGCTGGGCCTTTGAACCGTCAGGGCTTTTCCCGCGGGCGGGGCTTTGCCGCCAGGCGATTCTTGCTATAATTTGCCGTTGCCTCTGGCCGCCCGGGTTCCTTGTTGCCGCGCAGCATCCCGGGCCGATCCCGCAACGAACCGACCTCAACACTTCCGTTCAAGGACCCTCGAACAATGAAACCCTCCTACCTCCTCGCAGTGCTGCTCGCCGCCGGCGTCGTCGCCTGCGGCAAGACCGAAGCTCCCGCCCCCGCGCCCGCCCCGAAGGCCGAAGCGCCCAAGCCCGCCGAGGCGCCCAAGCCCGCCGAGGCGCCCGCCGCCCCGCCCGCCGCCGGCGCCCCCGCCGAAGCCGCGAAGCCGGCCGAAGCCGCCAAGCCCGCCGAGGCCCCGAAGGCCGACACGAAGCCCGCCGAGGCCCCGAAGAAGTAGTCGTTCGCGCAGGGAAAGAAGCCGGCCCGAGGGCCGGCTTCTTTCATGGGGCCGCGGGAACGGCGTTCGACCGGACGGCAAGCCGGCGGTCCGAGCCGGCGGGCGGACATCGGCTCCGTGCAGGAGCCGGCGCCAACCCCGAGCCGCCTCAGATCTCCCGCCAGGCGAATCCTTCGTCCTGGGTGGCGATGCCGATCCAGGCTTCCTCGCAGCCCGCGGCGCCGGCGAGGGACGCGGCGGCGAGCTCGGGGCGGTTGTTCTGCCGGGAGAGGTGCGCGGCGATCAGGTGCTTGAGCCGCGAGCGGTCGAGGCGCGAGAGGAGATCGCCGGCGGCGGCGTTGTCCAGGTGGCCGAAGCGGCCGGCGACGCGCTGCTTGAGCCCCGGCGGATAGGGCCCGCGCATCAGCATCGCGAGGTCGTGGTTGCACTCGAGCACCAGCGCCTCGCACCCCGAGAGCCTTTCCTCGACGTGGGGGGTGGAGCTGCCCAGGTCGGTCACCACGCCCAGGCGCACCGCGCCGTCGGAGAAAAGGAACTGGACGGGCTCGCGCGCATCGTGGGGGACCGCGAGCGGCTCGATCGCGATCTCCTCGACCTCGAAGGTCCCGTGGGGATCGAGCAGGCGCAGGAGCGCGCCGGGGAAGTCCTCGGGCAACCAGTGCGCGGTGCCTCGCGTCATGTGGACGGGAATGGCGTGGCGGCGCGCGAAGCGCGCCACGCCGCCGAGGTGATCGGAGTGCTCGTGGGTGACGACGATCGCCGTGAGGTCCGAAGGGGCGAGCCCCTTGCGCGCGAGGCGCGCCGTCACCTCGGTCATGGCGAACCCGCAGTCCATCAGGACCCGCGTGCGGCCGCGCTCGACGACGAGCGCGTTGCCGGAGCTGCCGCTGCCGAGCGAGGCGAAGCGAAGCCCCATCGCGGAGCGCGGCCCCGGCCTACTTCAGCTGTTCGTAGAGCAGCGCGAGGATCCTCTTGCCGGTCGCGGACTTCTCCGGCGCGCCCTGGGCGTTCTGCACTTCCACCTGGGACATGCTCGCGCCCGCGTCGCCGACGAGGATGCGGTACTGCGGAAGGACGGGCTTGGGCGCCGGCTTCCAGAACATGAACTTCTCGAGGTAGCTCTGCTTCTGGCCTTCCAGCACGTCGGACTCCGGATCGACGTAGCGCACGAAGTACACGCCCTTCGAGCGGTCGCGGTCCTCGACGGTGAAGCCGACGCGGTCGAGGGCGAGGCCGACGCGCCGCCACGCGCGGTCGAAGCCGTCGTTCACGACCAGCGGCCCCGCGCCCGAGTTCTCGAGAACGGCATTGGCCGCGGGGATCGCGGCCGCGCCGGCCGCGGCGCCCGCGGGCGAGGCCCGGGGCGCGCCCGGGGCGGTGGCGAGCGTCCGGCGCTCCCCCGAGCCCATGCGGACCATCATGCGCGCGAGCATCTCCGCCTCGAGCTCCTTGTCGGCCTCGCGCGGCTGCCACACGGCGCGGTCCTGCGCCATGCTGGTGTAGACCTCCTGCATGCCGCGGTGGCTCACGAAGACCTCGGTGGTGCCCGGCTCCGTGCCCTTCTCCAGGCGCGTGCGGAACTTGTCGCGCTCGGAGGTCGTCGACGAGCCCTCGAGGAACTTGTTGATCGCGTCGCGGATCGTTCCCTGCGGGATCTTCGCGCGCGTCTCCCCCCAGTTCGTCTCCATGATCCCGGCCTCGGGAATCTCGCGTTGCAGCAGGAAGCCGGCATCGAGCCAGAACTCGCGCGCGGCGGCCCACACGGAGGCGGGCTCGCCCTTCACCACCAGCCAGCGCTGGTCGCCGAAACGCTCGAGGCGCGCGCCTTCGATCTTCGGCAGGACGCCGGAGGGCGCGGCGGCCGCCGCGGGCTGCGCCGCGGCCTGTTGCGGGCTCCCGCGGTCCCGGCTGTAGGTCGAGTAGGTCGTCTGCGCCTTGGGGTCGGGGATCGCGAAGCGGTCCTCGACCGTGGGCGCGGTGAGCTCGGGCGGGACCTCGAGCGGGCGCTGGGGAGCGGCCGCTCCGGCGGTGCGGTATTCGGTGGACTTGTTGCCGAAGCCGGAGCAGCCCGCGGCCAGCACGAGGACGGCGGCGAGCGGGGCGAGGCGGAGGTGCTTCATCGTGCGGATCCTTCGTTCAGGCGACGCAGCCCGCCTCGCGGAGCGCGGCGAGCAGGGTTTCGTGGTGCGGAGCCGTCAGCGGGGTGAGCGGCAGGCGGATGCCCTCGGCGATGCGGCCCATGCGGTTGAGCGCCCACTTCACGGGGATCGGGTTGGACTCGAGGAACAGGTTCCTGTGCAGGCCGAGCAGGCGGTTGTTGATCGCGATGGCCTTCGCGGAGTCGCCCGCGCGGGCCGCCGCGATCATCTCGCGCATGAGGCGCGGGGCGACGTTCGCGGTCACCGAGATCACGCCCTTCGCGCCGAGCAGCGTGTAGGCGAGCGCCGCGTCGTCGTTGCCGCTGAAGACGAGGAAGTCCCGCGGCATGCGCCGCATGAGGTCGGTGGCGCGCTCGACGTTCGAGGTGGCGTCCTTGATGCCGACGATGTGGGGCACCTGCGCGAGGCGCAGGACCGTCTCGTTCGCGAGATCGGCCACCGTGCGCGACGGCACGTTGTAGAGCAGCATCGGCAGGTCGGTCGCCTCCGCGATCGCGCGGTAGTGCCGGTAGAGCCCTTCCTGCGTCGGCTTGTTGTAGTAGGGCACCACCGAGAGCGAATAGTCCGCGCCGGCGGACCGGGCGAACTTCGTGAGCGCGATCGCCTCGCGCGTGGAGTTCCCGCCCGTTCCCGCGATCACGGGCACGCGCCCCGCCGCGTACTCGACGGCGGCCTTGATGAGCGCGCCGTGCTCCTCGACGTCCACCGTGGGCGACTCGCCCGTCGTGCCGACGATCACGATGCCGTCCGTGCCTTCCTGGACGTGCCAATCGATGAGCGACTTGAGGCGGGGAAAATCGAGCTCGCCGTCGGCGAGCATCGGCGTGACGATGGCGACCAGGCTGCCGGCCAGCATTCCGAATGCCTTACCCGTTGAAAGAACGCGATTTTACCGTATCGCGGGGTCCAGCGGACGCTCACGCGGTCGGCTTCGGCGCCGGCTGCTCCCTCCGGGCGCAGATCCGCTGGATCGCGGCGGGCCGGGGACTTTCGACCGTGAGGTCCTCGTAGGCGAGCACGCGCAGCCGCCCGCGCACCGCCTCGAGCAGCTCGCCGGGCTCGAGGAGGAAGGCCGGGTTCGAGGGCTTTCCGAAGCGCTCGTTGCCGCGCGCGAAGGTCTCGTAGAGGAGGATGCCGCCAGGCCCGAGGCTCGCCACGAGGGTCGGCAGGAGCGGCCGGTGCAGGTAGTTCGCCACGACGATCGCATCGAACTGGCGCCCCTCGAAAGGCCAGGGCCCCGCCTCGAGGTCCGCGCCGAGCACGCGCACGCCCGCCGGCGGGTCGGGGAAGAGCGCCGGGTCGCGGTCGACGGCCTCGACCTCGAAACCGAGCCGCGCGAGGTAGCGCGCGTGCCGCCCGCCGCCGCAGGCGAGGTCGAGCACCTCGCCCCCCGGGCGCACGAGGCCCGCCCAGCGCCCGATCCAGGGCGAAGGCGGGGAATCGGGGACCTGGGAGTGCATCGCGCTCAGCCGAAGAGCTCCGCGATCGTCTCCTCGGCGATCGCGAAGGCCATGCTCATGCCGGTGCCGCCCGTCACGGCGACGAGGCGCGAGCGCGCCCCCAGGGGCTCGGCGACGAGGGTCCCCGCCTCGGCCACGGGATAGGCGCCGACCCAGCGCTCGGCGATCTCCGGCGCGGGAGGCGCGAGCAGGCGCTGCATCTCGGCGACGATCAGCGCCTCGACCTCCGCCGAGGCGAAGGGATCCGCCGACGGCCCGTAGCGATGGGAGTCGCCGACCACGAGAGAGCCGTCCGCCGACTGCGCCACGATGAGGTGCACGCCGTGGGCGAGCGCGGCCGGGTTCTCGCGCGCGAGGCACTCGCGCAGCCGCCCCGCCGAGGGCTGCGCGGCGAAGGCCTCGTAGCGCACGAGGCTCAGGTCCGACATCAGCACGGCGGGAAGCCGCCAGGACGCGGGCTGCGCCCGGGTGCGCACCATCTGCAGCGTGCACTGCGAGAGCCCCGCGCGCCTCGCGACCTCCGGCGCGAGCGCCGCGACCTCGGAGCCCGGCGCGCGCACGACCGCGCCCGCCTCGATGCCCCCGCCGGCGTGGCGAACGCCGCCCTCCTCGATGCCCAGCGCCGCCGTGCCCCAGTGGAAAGTGACGCCGTGGCGTTCGGCGAGCCAGCGCGCGAGCCGGGCGATCGCCTCGCGCGGCTCGACGCGCAGCTCGTGGGGGCTCCACAGCGCGCCGGCGACCGTCGCGGCGAGCGCCGGAAGTCGCCGGCGCGCCTCGGCCGCGTCGAGCAGGGCGCAGTCCTCGCCGAGGGGCCCCGCCGCGAGTTCCGACAGCACGGCGAGCGCCTCCGGCCGCTCGGCGACGACGATGGCGCCTCTCTGGAGCACCTCGATGCCCGCCTGCGGCGCGATTTCCGCCCACACGTCGCGCGAGCGAAGCGAGCGGCGGCGCGCCTCGCCCGCCGCCTGCCCGGTCACCGTGACGAAGCCGAAGTTGCGGATCGACGCGCCGCCGGCGTGCGGATCGCGCTCGAGCACCGCGACGCGCAGGCCCCGGCGCGCGCCCGCCAGCGCGTGCGCGAGGCCGACGAGGCCCGCGCCGACGACGGCCAGGTCGAAACGGGCCATGGGGCGCTCGCCGATCGGGTTGCCGCGGCCCGCTCAGGCGAGCAGGGGCGCCGGGTCGTAGTACGCGTGGCCGAGCGCCTCGGCCACCTCGCGGCAGGTCACCTTGCCGCTGCACACGTTGAGGCCGTTGCGCAGGTGCGGGTCCCGGCCGAGCGCGCGCCGCCAGCCGAGCTCGGCGAGCCGGAGCACGAAGGGCAGCGTCGCGTTGTTGAGCGCGTAGGTCGAGGTGCGCGGCACCGCCCCGGGCATGTTCGCCACGCAGTAATGCACCACTTCCCCGACCTTGAAGGTCGGATCCGAATGGGTCGTGGGGCGCGAGGTCTCGAAGCAGCCGCCCTGGTCGATCGCCACGTCCACGACGACGGCGCCGGGCTTCATCTCCCCGACGAGCGCCGCCGAGACGAGCTTGGGCGCCGCCGCGCCCGGCACGAGCACGCCTCCGACCACGAGATCCGCGGAGCGCACGTGCGACTCGATGTTGTCGCGGTTGGAGAACACCGTGATCACCCGGGCGCCCAGCAGCCGGTCCATGCGGCGAAGCGCGTCGATGTTGCGGTCGATCACCACCACCACCGCGCCGGAGCCCACCGCCATCTGCGCGGCGTTCGAGCCCACCACGCCCGCGCCGAGGATCGCGATCTTGGCCGGCGGCACGCCCGCCACGCCCCCGAGGAGCGTCCCCATGCCGCCCTGGGCCTTCTCGAGGCAGTGGGCGCCGGCGTGCACGGCCATGCGCCCGGCGACTTCCGACATGGGCGCGAGCAGCGGCAGCCCGCCGCCGGCCTGCGTGACGGTCTCGTAGGCGATGCAGATCGCGCCGCTGTCCATGAGGCCCTTGCACTGCTGCGGGTCCGGGGCGAGGTGCAGGTAGGTGAAGAGGACCTGCCCGTCGCGCAGCCTGCGGATCTCCACCGGCTGCGGCTCCTTCACCTTCACGATCATCTCGGCGGCGCCGAAGACCTCGCCCGCGTCCGCCACGATGGTCGCGCCCGCCTTCTGGTAGGCGGCGTCGGCCGCGCCGATCCCGGCGCCCGCGCCGCGCTCGACGAGCACCTGGTGGCCCAGCGCGACCGCCTCGCGCGCCGAGGACGGCGTGAGGCCGACGCGGTACTCGTGGTCCTTGATCTCCCTCGGAACGCCGATGCGCATGGGTACCTCCCGCCTTCGCCTCAGGCCGCGGCCTTGAGGGGCGCCATCTTCGTCACGCCCATTTCCCTGAGGGTCTCGGCGATCGCGGAGACGACGTTGCGCATCTCGTTCGCGTCGATCGCGCCGATGCAGCCCACGCGGAAGGTCTCGACCTGCGTGAGCTTGCCGGGGTAGAGGATGTAGCCCCGCCCCTTCACCCGGTCGTAGAACGGCTTGAAGGCGTAGTTCGGGTCGCCCGGCGCGTGGAAGGTGACGATCACCGGCGCCTGGATGGCGCGCGGCAGGAACGTCTTGAAGCCGAGCGCGGACATGCCGTCGACGAGCGTCTCGCAGTTGCGGGCGTAGCGCGCTCCCCGCGCCGGCGTGCCGCCCTCGGCGAGGAACTGGTCGAGCGCGGCGCGGAAGGCCGCGACGACGTGGGTGGGCGGCGTGAAGCGCCACTGCGTGGTCTTCTGCAGGTAGGTCCACTGGTCGAAGAGGTCCATGGCGAGGGAGTGCGAGTTGCCCTGGCTCTTCTCGAGCACCGCCTTCCTCGCGATCACGAAGCCCATCCCCGGCACGCCCTCGATGCACTTGCCCGAGGCGGCGACCACCGCGTCCACGGGGTATCGCGACACGTCGATGTCGATCGCGCCGAACGAGCTCATCGCGTCCACGATGAGGCCCTTGCCGTGGCGGGCGCAGGCCTCCGCGATCTCCGGCAGCGGGTTGAGGATGCCGGTGCCGGTCTCGCAATGCACCTGCGCGACGTGGGTGATCGCGGGATCGGCCCGGAGCGCCTCGTCCACCATCGCGCCCGTGGGCTGCTTGTCCTCGGGCAGGTCGAGCGCCGCGTGGCCGCGGCCGATGACCTTCAGGATCCTCACGATCCGCTGGCAGTAGGCGCCGTTTTGCGGGACGAGCACCTTGCCCCCGCGCGGCACGAGGTTCGCGAGCGCCGCCTCCACGGAGAACGTCCCGCTGCCCTGCAGCGGCACGCACACGTGGGTCGCCTCCCCGTGGACGACCCCCACGAGGTCGCGGCAGATGGTGCCCGTGATCGCGTTGAAGGCGGCGTCCCAGGAGCCCCAGTCGCGCAGCATCGCCTGCTTCGTGGCGAGCGAGGTGGTGAGCGGTCCCGGGGTGAGGAGGATGGGGTCGTTGCCGAGGATCATGACTGTCTCCAGGCCTGCGTGCGGCGCTCGATCCACGCCTGCAGGAAATAATAGACCACGCACACCGCCGACGAGGTGGCGACGATGAGCGTGGCCATCGCGGCGGCCGCGCCGATGTCGCCCGCCTCGTCGAGGTTCACGATGGCGACCGAGGCGGGCATCGTCTTGGGCGAGTACAGGAACACGACCGCCGAGACCGTGGTCATCGCGTTCACGAAGAGGTAGCGGCTGATCTCGAGCACCGTGGGCAGGCACACCGGGACCGTCACGCGGAAGAAGGTGCGCCAGAAGGGCACCCGGAGGGAAGCCGAGACCGACTCGAACTCGCCGTCGATCTGCTTGAGGGCGGTGAGCGCCGTGAGGTGCGAGGAGGTGTAGTAGTGCACGGTGGTGTTCACCACCAGGATCGCCATCGACCCGTAGAGGAAGTGCAGCGGGTTCGCCTCGACGACGAAGAAGAAGATGTAGCCCAGGCCCAGCACCATGCCCGGCACGCCCATGGGCAGCACCGCCATCAGCCGCACGAAGGGTCGCCAGGCGTCGATCCCGCGGCTCTTCTCGAGGAGGTAGGCCGTGAGGAAGATGAAGGCCGCACCTGCGGTCGCGCACCACGCGCCGAGGGTGACGCTGTTCACGTACGCCGAGAAGATGCCCGCCTCGACGAGCCCCATGCGGTAGTGGTCGAGCGAGAGCGCGAAGTTGTAGGGCCAGAGCTTGATGAACGAGGCGTACACCGCCATGCCGAGCACCGCCAGCATGAGCGCGCCCAGGATCCAGCAGTACGCGGCCATCGCCCAGTCGAAGCCGCGCGAGGGCCGCGGCACGTAGGGCACCGAGCGCGCCGAGAGCAGCGCCGACTGGCGCCGCTGGACCCAGGCGTCCACCAGGTAGGTCACCGCCACGGGCACGAGCAGGATGATCCCGACGACCGCCCCCTTCGCGAAGTCCTGCAGGCCGATCACGAGCTTGAAGATGTCGGTCGCGAGCATGTTGAAGTTGCCGCCGATCACCTTCGGGATGCCGAAATCGCTGATCGCGTAGGTGAAGACCACCATCGCGGCGCTGATGAGTCCGTACTTCGCGCCGGGCAGCGTGATGGTGAAGAACTTGCGCGCGCGCGTCGTGCCCAGGGCGTCGGCGGCCTCGTAGAGGCGCGCGTCGGTGAGCGAGAGCGCGGTGATGAGGATCATCAGCGCGTGGGGAAAGGTCGCGAAGACGAGCGAGATCACGATCCCCGGCGCGCCGTAGATCTGGGCGTCCCCGAGCAGGACCTTCAGCAGCCCCTGGTTTCCGAACCAGAAGATGAAGGAGATCGCCGCGAGGAGCGAGGGCGCGAGGATCGGCACGAGGGCGAGGTTCCTGAGCAGCGTCTTGAAGCGCATGCAGCTGCGGGTCAGCGCGTAGGCGAAGGTGAAGGCGAGCGGGATGGTGATCGCCGTCACCAGCCCCGAGACCCACACGCTGTTCCAGATGGAGCGCGCGAGCGCGGGCGTCCTGAAGTACTGCGAGAAGTTCGCGAGCCCGACCCAGTCCCCCGCGCGGTCCTGGGCGCTCTTGGCGAGGATCATGACGAGCGGGGCGAGCAGGAAGAGCGCGAGACCGAGGCCGGCGGCCACCAGCAGGGCGTTGCCGATGCGGTCCGTCCAGTGCACCGTGAGCCGCGGCAGGTACACCGCGCCGACGAACTCGGGGCTGCGGCGCGCGGCCGAGCCGTCGGCGGGTTCCGGATGGGCGCTCACGGCTCGGGGCTCAGGCGGCGGGCGCCTCGAAGACGCGCAGGCGCTCGGGCGGGACCGCCACCCGGAGCGTGTCGCCGGGCTTCACGCCGAGCTCCGCGAGGTCGTTCACCGAGAGGTCGGCCTGCAGGGCCTGCGCGATCCCTTCCATGCGCAGGGTGATGCGCGAGTAGGCGCCGAGGAACTCGACCTTCTCGACCGTGGCCGGGGCGGAGTTGGGCGTCGCCCCGTTCACGCCGCGCACGAGCACGTCCTCGGGGCGGAAGAAGACGCGCAGGCGCGGCGAGCCGCCGAGCGCCTCGCCCACCTCGCAGGCGAAGCGGCGCTCGCCCACGCGCACGCCGTGGGCGCCCTCGCCCTCGGCGGGCAGCAGGTTGGTCTTGCCCACGAAGTCGGCGACGAAGGGCGTGGCCGGATCGCCGTAGACCTCGGCGGGCGTGCCGATCTGCTCGATCGCGCCGTGGTTCATGACCACGATCCGGTCGGCCATCGAGAGCGCCTCCTCCTGGTCGTGGGTGACGAGGATGGTGGTGATGCCCAGGCGCTGCTGCAGGCCGCGGATCTCGCCGCGAAGCCGCACGCGCACGCGCGCGTCGAGCGCCGAGAGCGGCTCGTCGAGGAGCATCAGCCCCGGCGAGGTGGCGAGCGCGCGGGCGATCGCCACCCGCTGCTGCTGGCCCCCGGAGAGCTGGCTCGGGTACTTGGGCCCCGCGTCGGGCATGCCCACGAGCGCGAGGAGCTCGGCCACGCGCGCGGCGCGCGCGGCCGCGGCCACGCGCCGGTTCACGAGGCCGTAGGCCACGTTCCCGGCGACCGTCAGGTTCGGAAAGAGCGCGTACGACTGGAAGACGATGCCGTAGTCGCGTTCCATCGGCGGCAGGCGCGAGATGTCGCGCCCGGCCTGCGTGATCCGCCCGGCGGTCTGCACCTCGAGGCCGGCGACGATCCTGAGCAGCGTCGTCTTCCCGCAGCCCGAGGGGCCGAGAAAGCAGACGAGCTCGCCGGGATGGACCGCGAGGCTCACGTCCTTGAGCGCGACGAAGGAGCCGAACTCCTTGCGGATGTGCTCGAGGACGAGGAACTCGGCGGGGGCGGTCTGGTTCAAGGGGCCCGGAAACGAAAGGCCCGCCCGTCCCGCGACAGGCTCGGGACGGGCGGGCGGTCCGCGGGCCGCGCCGGGGCGTGCCTGTCCGGCCCCGGGCGGCCGGTCACGCGACTACTTCGCCTCCGTCTTGGCGGCGTAGCGCTTCTGCCACTCGGCGAGGATCCGGTCGCGGTTCTTCGCCGCGAAGGCGAAGTTGTTCTTGATGAGCTTCTTCTCCAGGTCCGCGGGCAGGTGCGGGAGCGCGGGCTTCACGTCGGGATGGGCGACGATCGCGAAGTTCTTCGCGTAGGCGACGTTCGCCTCCTGGGTCGCGACCCAGTCCATGAGTTTCTTCGCGGCGTCCATCTTCTTCGAGCCCTTCACGATCCCCGAGGCCTCGATGTCCCAGCCCAGCCCCTCCTTCGGGAACACGAGCTCGACGGGCGCGCCCTTCGCCTTCACGTCGTTGCCGCGGAAGTCGAAGGAGATGCCCACGACGAACTCGCCCGCGCCCGATTGCCGGCAGGGCTTCGAGCCCGAGTGCGTGTACTGCGCGATGTTGTCGTGCAGCTTGTCCATGTAGCTCCAGGCGTTCTTTTCCCCCATGGTCTGCAGCCACCCCGACACGCTCAGGAACCCGGTGCCGCTGGAAGCCGGGTTGGGCATGGTGATCTGGCCCTTGTAGACGGGCTTCGCGAGGTCGGCCCAGCTCTCGGGCTTCGGGATGTTCTTCTTCTTGCCCTCGACCGTGTTGTAGCAGACGGTGGCCGCGTACACGTCCTGGCCGACCCAGGCCGGCGGCTTCCCGCCGTCCATGAAGCTCGCCTTGAGCTTCTCGAATCCCTTCGGCGCATAGGGCACGAGCAGGCCCTCGGCCTTGAAGACCTCCATCGAGGAGGCGGACACGCCCAGGATCACGTCGGCCTGCGGGTTCGCCTTCTCCGCGAGCACCTTCGCCGTGATGACGCCGGTGGAATCGCGCACGAACTTGAGGTCGAGGTTCGGGTTGGTCTTCTGGAACGATTCGGTGTAGGCCTTGAGCTGGTCGGTCTCGAGCGCGGTGTAGACGAGCAGCTCGGTCTTCTGGGCCCAGGCGCCCGCGGCAAAGCCCGCGGCGGCGACCGCGGCAACGGCGTGGACGAGCGTGCGAACGGCGTGGTTCATCGTTTTCTCCCTGGATCGGTGGGGTTTCGGATCGGTGCCGGGTGGGATGCTCTGGTGCGGAGTGGCGATTATCGCCTCTTTGCGCCGCGCCGCAAGACCCCGGCCTCAGGCGAGGGTCTCGTCGAGCCGCGGCGCCGGGTTGATGAAGTTGCGCCCCCGGGCCCCGCCCAGGGCGAACTCGACGATTCCGCGCGCTTCTTCCTGCGCGACGCCGTAGTCGCGGAACCCGGTCGCGACGCCGACCGACCCCAGGAACTGCGCGAGCCGCGTCCAGGGCTCGGCCACGCCCGGGCCGAAGACGCCCTCGAGCACGCGGTCGCGGGCCGCGTCCGCCCCGGCCGCGAGCCGCCAGACGAGGGGCAGCGGGAAGGAGCAGGCGAGGCCGTGGGGCAGGCCGTGGCGCAGCGTCATCTCGTAGGAGATGGAATGCGCGAGCGCGGTGCGGGTGTTGCTGAACGCGAGACCCGCCATGAGGCTCGCGCGCGACATCGCGGTGCGCAGCTCCCGGTTGCCCGGGTCGGCGAGCAGGCGCGGGAGCGTGGCGATCACCGTGCGCGCCGCTTCCAGCGCGAGCGTGTCCGAAACCGGGTTCGCGTTCACGTTCCAGATCGACTCGAGCGAGTGCGAGAGCGCGTCGAGCGCGCTGTTGCGCGTCACCGCCATCGGCGCCGAGAGCGCGAGCGCGGGGTCCACGATCGCCTCGCGCGGCCAGGCCTCGTCCACGTGCAGCGAGTACTTCCTCGGCGTCTCGGAGCCGCGGTCCCAGAGCGTGGCCCAGGGCGTCACCTCGCTTCCGGTCCCCGCCGTCGTGGGCACGGCGACGAGCGGCATGGCCCGCGCCACCTCGGGCTGGCGGCCCGCGGCGAGGGCGGCGAAGACGTCCTCGAAGGAGCCCGAGGCGACGCCCGCCGCGAGCAGCTTCGCGGTGTCGATCACGCTCCCGCCGCCGACGGCGACGAGCGCGGCACCCGCGTTCCGGGACCAGAAGCCCGCATAGCGCGAGCGGAACCAGCCGGCCTCGGGATTGGGTTCGACGTCGCGGACCGTCTCGCGCAGCCGCGCGCCGAGCAACGCCGACACGCGGTCCTCGAGGCCCGTCGAGCGCGCCTCGGGGAAGATCACGAGCACCGCCTCGCGCCCCCCGAGCGCCTCGGGAAGGGCGTCGAGGGCGTCCCAGCCGAAGCGGATCCGGACCGGGTTGTGGAAGCGCCACATCGTCAGATGAAGATCCTGCGCACCCGCGCCGAGAGCAGGTCGATCGAGCTCACGAAGACGATGATGATGAGGATCACGGCGCAGGTCTGGGCGTACTCGAAGCCGCGGATCACCTCGTAGAGGATCACGCCGATGCCGCCCGCCCCCACCATGCCCACGACGGAGGCCGAGCGCACGTTCGACTCGAACCGGTAGAGCGAGTAGGAGATCCACAGCGGCAGCACCTGCGGGATCACGCCGTAGAGGATCTCCTCGAGGGCGGAGGCGCCCGTGGCGCGCACGCCCTCGACCGGCCGCGGGTCGATCGCCTCCACGGCCTCCGCGAAGAGCTTGGCGAGCGTGCCCGTCGTGTGCACCCAGAGCGCGAGCACCCCGGCGAAGGGCCCCAGGCCCACCGCGACGATGAAGAGCATCGCGAACACGAGCTCGTTGATCGCGCGGCAGGCGTCCATCAGCCGGCGCACGGGCTGGTAGACCCACATCGGGACGATGTTCGCCGACGACAGCAGCCCGAAGGGGACGGCGCACACGATCGCGAGCAGCGTCCCCCAGACGGCGATGTGCACCGTGACGATCATCTCGCGCAGGTACGAGCGCCATTCGCGGAAATCCGGCGGGAAGAACTCGGTGAGGAACGTCGCCATGTTCCCCGAGTCCTTGGCGAGGTCGAGCGGGCGCATGTCCGCGCCCTTCCAGGCCCACATCAGCACGAGCGCGAACGCCGCCCAGCCGCAGGCCTGGGCGAGGGTTCGCTTGCCCGCCCCCGGCGGCGCGAGCGCCGCGGGGGGGACCGGGATCGTGGCGCGGCTCACTGGCCCTGTTTGGCGAGCGCGGCGAGCTTGTCGTCGATCGCCTTGAGCTTGGCGGTGCGCTCGGCGCTCGAGAGCGTGCCGTCGCCCTCGACCTTCTTGCGGTCCTTGGCGAGCTCGAGCTGGCGGATCGGGATGAGCTGCGCGTCGGTGGACTCGCGGAAGCCCGCGATCTGCTGCATCCCCTTGAGGATCGCCTTCTCGCGCTCGTCCTTGCCGTAGCCGGTGACGAACTTCTTGATCTTCGCCTTCACGTCCGCGGGGAGGTCCTTGCGCCACACCAGCGGATCGCGCGGGATGAGGGGGGAAGTCCAGAGGATCTTCACCTCCGCGCGCTTGGCCGGGTCCTTGAGCTTGAGCTTGTCGAGCTCCTCGCTGTTGTTGGTCGCCACGTCCACCTGCTTGTTGAGCACCGCGAGCAGGTTCACGCCGTGCGAGGCGGGGCGGACCACCTTGAAGACGTCCTTCGCCTCGAGGCCGCGCTGCGTGAAGACGTAGTAGCCGGGAACCAGGGTGCCCGAGGTCGACTGCGGGTCGCCGGCGCCGAAGCTCAGCTCCTTGCCGCGCTTGAACATGTCGTCGAGCGAATTGAGGGGGCTGTCGCGGTGGGTGATGATGTAGCTGTAGTAGCCGGGCGTGCCGTGCAGGTCGATGAACTGCGCGAACACCTCGCCGTTGGCGCGGTCCACGGCCTCGATGGCGCTCTTGTTGCCGTACCAGGCGACCTGCACCTTGTTGAAGCGCTGGGCCTCGATGATCCCGGTGTAGTCGGTGGCGAAGAACGCGTTCACCTTCAGGCCCGTCTGCTTCTGCATGTCCTCGATGAACGGGTCCCAGAGCGACTTGATCGCCGCGCTCTTGTCGGTGGAAATGATGCCGAAGTTGATTTCCTGCGCGGCGACCGCGCCCGCGAAAAGCGCGGCGGCGGCGCCGAGGGCGGCGCGGATGCGGATGTTCATGTCGATACTCCTCCTCGGTTGCGGCGGTTGGGGCTTCTTCAGGCACTCGCCCGCGCGGCCAGGGTGGCCTCGAGGACGGGGTCGTTCATCACGGCGTGGATCGCCTCCGTGCCGTCGAGCATCTCGTCGACCGCGGCGCCGTAGAGGTTGCGCAGCAGCGGCGCGGTGAGCTCCGCCGACGGGCCGTCGTAGACGACCTCGCCGAGCCTCAGGGCCACGGTGCGCGCGCAGTAGCGCCGCGCGAACTGGACCTGGTGGAGCGAGACCAGCACGGTGATGCCGTGCTCGCGGTTGATGCGCGAGAGGATCTCCATCACGTTCCTCGCGCTCTCGGGGTCGAGCGAGGCGATGGGCTCGTCGGCGAGGATGATGCGGGCGCGCTGCACGAGCGCGCGAGCGATCGCGACGCGCTGCTGCTGGCCGCCGGAGAGCGTGCTCGCGCGCTGCCAGGCGAGGTCCTCGATGCCCACGCTCTTCAGCGCGAGCCAGGCCTCGGCCCTCTCGGCGGCGGTGAAGCGCATCGTGAGGCTTCGCCACCACGGCACGCGCGGCAGCAGCCCCACGAGCACGTTGGTCATCACGGTGAGGCGCCCGACGAGGTTGAACTGCTGGAAGACGAAGCCGACGTCGGCCCTGAGCCCCCGGATGCCCGGGGCGATGCGCCCGTCGGACTGCATGACGCGCTCGCCCACGCGCAGCTCGCCGGACCCGCGCTCGCCGCCGACGAATCCCGCGACGTGCCTGAGCAGGGTGGACTTTCCGGAGCCCGAGGCGCCGATGAGCGCCACCATCTCGCCGGGCGAAAGGTCGAGGTCGACCTCCTTGAGCGCCAGGGTGGGGGCGCCGAAGGACTTCGACAGCTTGCGGATGGCGAGGCTCGCGCCGGTGCTCATCGGTGTCTCGCGCTCGGTTCGTTGCCACCGGGCGCGGCCCGCGCCCCTCCTGGGTGATGCGGCTGGCTGACATGCGTTCGTCATGCGCCGCACCGTAGACTGCTCTTGTGTCAGATTGTTGACAATCTACAAACCGGACCTTCTAATGTCAAGAAGCGCGATCCTATCCCGCGCGGATGACGGCATGGTGAATTCCTCCCCCCCTCCCGCCTCGGCGGCCATCGAGCTGCTGCAGAGCCATTCCCTCACTTCCCTCGTGCGCCGCGAGCTCGAGCGCCGGATCCTCTCGGGCGAGCTCGCCCCCGGCGAGAAGCTGAACGAGGTCGACGTGGCGGGCGAGCTGAGCGTCTCCCGGGGCCCGGTGCGCGAGGCGTTCCGCGCGCTCGAGCAGGCCGGGCTCGTGGTCACCGAGAAGAACCGCGGCGTCTTCGTGCGCCAGGTCTCGATCGCCGAGGCCGACGAGATCTACGAGGTCCGCGCGGGGCTCGACGAGCTGATCGGGCGGCTCGCCGCCGCGCGCGTCACGCCGGCGAGGGTCGCCGAGCTTCGGGCCCTGCTGCGGGAGATGCAGCAGGCGGCCCGCGCGAAGAGCGTGGACGACTACTACCCGCTCAACGTCCGCTTCCACGACCTGCTCGCCGAGACCACCGGCAACGGGACGCTGCTCGCGGCCTACCGCCGCCTCGTGAACGAGCTGCACCTCTACCGCCGCGAGACGCTCGCGCGCGGCGCCGACAGCTTCCCCATCTCGACGCGCGAGCATGCGCAGATCGTGGACGCGCTCGAAGCCGGCGACGGCGAACGCGCCTCGCGGCTGCTCTACGCGCACGCCATGGAGAGCCGGGACCGCCTGCACGCCGCCCTCGAGTCGCCCGAGCCGGGCCGCCCGAGGCGCGCCGCGCGCGGCGCGTCCTGAAGCCGACCCCGAACCCGGGAGACCTCCCCCATGTCCTTCACCTACCAAAGGCGCTACCGCGGCCCGATCCAGGCCGTCCTCCTCGACTGGGCCGGCACGACCATGGACTACGGGTGCATGGCGCCCGCCGTCGTCTTCGTCGAGGTCTACCGGAGGAAGGGCGTGCCGATCACCATCGAGGAGGCGCGCGCGCCCATGGGCGCGCACAAGCGCGTGCACATCCAGAAGATCTCGCAGCTCGAGTCCGTGCGCGCGCGCTGGCACCAGCAGCACGGCCGCTACCCGGACGATTCCGACGTCGAGAAGATGTTCGCCGACTTCGTCCCCCTGCAGCTCGCCTGCCTCTCGCAGTACTCGGAGATGATCCCCGGGGCGCTCGAGGCGGTGGCCGAGATGAGGAAGCGGGGCATGAAGATCGGCTCCACCACCGGGTACCTGCGGGAGATGATGGAGATCAACCTGAAGGACGCCGCGCGCCAGGGCTACGCGCCGGATTCCACCGTGTGCGCGAGCGACGTGCCCGCCGGCCGCCCCTACCCCTTCATGTGCCTGCAGAACGTGATCAACCTGCAGGTCTCCCCGGTCGAGGCCTGCGTGAAGATCGACGACACGACCCCCGGCGTCGAGGAAGGCCTCAACGCCGGCATGTGGACCATCGGCCTCGCGGTGTCGGGCAACGAGATCGGATTGCCGCTCGCGGAGGTGAGAAAGCTCGATCCCGCCGATTTCGCGCGCCGGCGCGAGCGCGCCTGCACGCGCATGTGGCAGGCCGGAGCCCATTACGTGGTCGACAGCATCGCCGAGGTCATGCCCTGCCTCGACGACATCCAGCAACGGCTGTCCCGCGGCGAGCATCCCTAGGCCGCGGCCCCGCGAACCCGCAACGCGACGAAGACGAGACGATGAAGACGATCGACGTGAACGGCCGGACCTACCACTGGATGGCGGAGCCGCTCGTCGTGGTGTGCGTGGACGGCTGCGAGTACGAGTACCTCGAGCGGGCCGCCGCCTCGGGGCGCTCGCCCTATCTCGCGAGGCTGCTCGCCTACGGCTCCGTCTTCAAGGGCGACTGCGTGGTCCCGAGCTTCACGAACCCGAACAACCTCTCGATCGTCACCGGCGTGCCGCCCGCGGTGCACGGCATCTGCGGCAACTACTTCTACGACCGCGAGGCGGGCGCGGAAGTGATGATGAACGACCCGAAGTACCTGCGCGCGGGCACCGTGCTCGCCGCCTTCGCCGACGCGGGGGCCAAGGTCGCGGTGGTGACCGCCAAGGACAAGCTGAGGAAGCTCCTCGGCCACAAGCTCGCGGGCATCTGCTTCTCCTCGGAGAAGGCGGCGGAGGCCACGCTCGCCGAAAACGGCATCGAGAACGTGCTCGAGCTCGTCGGCCTGCCCGTGCCCTCGGTCTACAGCGCGGCGCTCTCGGAGTTCGTGTTCGCCGCCGGCGTGAAGCTCATGGAGACGCGCCGCCCCGACCTCATGTACCTGTCGACGACGGACTACGTCCAGCACAAGTTCGCGCCGGGTACCGATGGGGCGAATGCGTTCTACGAGATGATGGACCGCTATCTCGCGAAGCTCGACGCCCTGGGGGCCGCGATCGCGCTCACCGCGGACCACGGGATGAACGCGAAGACGCTTCCCGACGGCCGGCCCAACGTCATCTACCTCCAGGACCTCATCGACCAGTGGATGGGGGCGGGGCGCGCGCGCGTGATCCTGCCGATCACGGATCCCTACGTCGTGCACCACGGGGCGCTCGGCTCCTTCGCCACCATCTACCTCGATGCCGACGAGCGCTCGGACATCGCCCATCGCCTCGCCGGGATGCAGGGCATCGAGCTGGTGCTCGGCAACGCGGAGGCCTGCGCGCGCTTCGAGCTCCCGCCCGACCGCATGGGCGATCTCGTCGTGGTTTCCGGCAGGCACGTGGTCCTGGGCACGAGCGCCTCGCGCCACGACCTCTCGGGGCTCGACGCGCCCCTGCGCTCCCACGGCGGCATCTCGGAGCAGGCGGTGCCGCTGCTCTTCAACCGCCACACCGCCGGCCTTCCCGGCAGGGCGCGGCCGCGCAATTTCGACATCCTCGACATCGCGCTCAACCACACGGAAACCCGCGCGCGCGCCGGCACGGCCGCCGCGGCGGTGCACGGAGCATGAGCGCGGTGCCCAAGCCCCCCCGCAGCCCCCTCTTCCGCGCCGAGGGCCTGAGGATCGGCGGCGAGAAGCTCGCGCGCGAGCGCGTGCTGGAAGTCTTCAACCCCTGGAACGGGGAGCTGGTGGGAACGGTCGCCCGCGCCGGCGTGGAGGACGTGCGCCGCGCCTTCGCCATCGCGCGCCCCTGGAAGTGCACCCTCACCCGCTACGAGCGCGCGACGATCCTGCGCAAGGCCGCGGCGGCGCTGCGCGGCCGGGTGGAGGAGGCCTCCGACCTCATCACCGCGGAATCGGGCCTGTGCAAGAAGGACTCGGTCTACGAAGTGGGCCGCGTGTGCGACGTGCTCGACTTCGCGGCCGCCGAGGCCCTGAAGGACGACGGCCAGGTCTTCTCCTGCGACCTCACGCCCCACGGCAAGAAGCGGCGCGTGTTCACGCAGCGCGATCCCCTGCTCGGCGTCATCACCGCGATCACGCCCTTCAACCACCCGATGAACCAGGTCGCCCACAAGGTCGCCCCCTCGATCGCCACGGGCAACCGCATGGTGCTCAAGCCCTCGGAGAAGGTGCCGCTGTCGGCGTACTACCTCGCGGACCTGCTCCACGAGGCGGGGCTTCCGCCGGAGATGCTCCAGGTGGTCACGGGCGACCCGCGCGAGATCGCCGACGAGCTGGTCACCAACGAACACGCGGACCTCGTCACCTTCACGGGCGGCGTGGCGATCGGCAAGGCCATCGCCGCGAAGGCGGGCTACCGGAGGATGGTGCTCGAGCTCGGCGGCAACGACCCGATCATCGTCATGGAGGACGCGGACCTCGAGGAGGCCGCGGGCCTCGCCGCCCAGGGCTCCTACAGGAACAGCGGCCAGCGCTGCACCGCGGTGAAGCGCATCCTCGTGCACGAGGCCGTCGCGGAGCGCTTCGTCGAGCTCCTCGTGGAGAAGACGAAGGCCTGGAGCTACGGCGACCCGATGGACCGCGGGATCGAGATGGGAACCGTGATCGACGAGGCGGCCGCCCGCCTCTTCGAGACCCGCGTCGACGAGGCCTGCGCCGAGGGCGCGCGGCTGCTCGTCGGCAACGTCCGCCGGGGCGCACTCTACTCGCCCACGGTCATCGACCGCGTCGTGCCCGGCATGACGGTCGTGCGCGAGGAGACCTTCGGGCCGGTCTCGCCCGTGATCCGCTTCCGCTCGATCGAGGAGGCGATCGCCATCTCGAACGGCACCGCCTTCGGCCTGTCCTCCGCGGTCTGCACGAACCGGCTCGACTACATCAACCGCTTCGTCGCGGAGTTGAACGTCGGCACCGTCAACGTGCGCGAGGTGCCCGGCTACCGCCTGGAGCTCACGCCCTTCGGCGGCATCAAGGACTCGGGCCTGGGCTACAAGGAAGGCGTGCAGGAGGCGATGAAGAGCTTCACGAACGTGAAGACCTACAGCCTGCCGTGGGCCTGAGGGATTGATCGCTGTAACAAAAGTGACATAATCCGACCCGGGGCCCGGAAGCCCCATAAAGAGAGGTGACAGTTCCCGCGCCGCGAAACCGCGGGAGTCGCGAAAGACCGAAGTGCAGACGCTCCTCAACCTTCTCGCCAGCGTGGCGCTCCTCGTGTGGGGCACCCACATCGTCCGAACGGGGATCCTGCGCGTCTACGGCGCGAGCCTGCGCCGCGTGCTGTCGAAGAGCGTCTCGAACCGCGCCTCCGCCTTCCTCGCGGGCCTGGGCGTCACCAGCCTCGTGCAGTCCTCGAGCGCCACCGCGCTCATCACGGGCTCCTTCGTCGCGCAGAACCTGATCGCGCTCGCCCCCGCGCTCGCCATCATGCTCGGCGCGGACGTGGGCACCGCGCTCATGGCGCAGGTGTTCTCCCTCGACCTCGCCTGGCTCTCGCCGCTGCTCATCTTCTTCGGCGTGGTGTTCTTCCTCTCGCGCAAGAACACGCGCGCGGGCCAGCTCGGGCGCGTGGCGGTGGGCCTGGGCCTCATCATCCTGGCTCTCCAGCTCATCCAGGCCGCCACGAAGCCCATCGTCGCGTCCACCGGCACCAAGGTGCTCTTCGCCTCGCTCTCGGGCGATCCCGTGCTCGACATGGTGATCGGGGCGCTGCTCACGGCCCTCTCCTGGTCGAGCCTCGCCGTGGTGCTGCTCACCGCCGCGTTCGCCGCGGCGAGCGTCATCACGGTGCCCGTGGCGCTGTGCCTCGTGCTGGGCGCGAACCTCGGCAGCGCCCTGGTGGCCCTGGTCTCGACCTGGAACACCGCGGGCGGGCGGCGCGTGGCGGTCGGCAACCTCTTCTTCAAGGCCGCCGGCTGCGTCGTCTTCGCGCTGGCCCTGCCCTGGATCCTGCAGTTCATCGCCCGCTTCGACGACGACACGCGCCGCCAGGTGCTGCACTTCCACGTGCTTTTCAACGTCGCTCTCGCCGTGGGCTTCATCTTCCTCACGGGACGCGTCGCCGCGCTCGTGACCCGCCACTTCCCCGAGGCCGCCGCCGCCAATGGCGCGCAGGCCGCGGCGCCCCGCCACCTGGACGAGGCGGCGCTCGGCACCCCGGCGCTCGCGCTCGCCAACGCCGCGCGCGAGACGCTGCGGATCGGCGACACGGTCGAGCAGATGCTCAACGGCATGATCGCGGTCATGCGCGAGGACGAGGCGAAGAAGGTGGACGAGGTGATCCGCCTCGACGACGACGTCGACCGCCTCTACACCGCGGTCAAGCTCTACCTCACGCAGATCAGCCGCGAGGCGCTCGACGAGAAGGACGGCCGGCGCTGGGCGGAGATCATCTCGCTCACCATCAACCTCGAGCACGTGGGCGACATCGTCGAGCGCATCCTCGAGGACCTGCGCGACAAGAAGATCGCCCACAAGCTCTCCTTCTCGGAGGCGGGCATGCAGGAGATCGAGGACCTCAACGGCAAGCTCGTGGCGAACCTGCGCCTGAGCCTGTCGGTGTTCCTCAACGGCGACGTGGAGAGCGCGAAGCTGCTGCTCGCGGAGAAGGAGAGGTTCAGCGCGCTCGAGAGGAGCTACGCCGAGAGCCACCTCGACCGCCTCTCGGGCCAGACGGTGCAGTCGATCGAGACGAGCTCGCTGCACCTGGACATCATCAGCGACCTGCGGCGGATCAACTCGTTCGTGTGCTCCACCGCCTACCCGATCCTCGAGCAGGCCGGGCAGCTTCGCCGCACGCGCCTGAAGTCCGCCACGGGCGCGGCCACCGGCATGCACCAGGCCCTCGACAACCGCCTCGCCGGCAAGCTGAAGTGAGCCCATGGCCCTGCGGATCGCCGACATCGACAGGCTCCTGCGCGACCACGGGCACATCGCCTACAACGGCGAGGGCGTGAGCCAGGCCGAGCACGCGCTGCAGACGGGGATGCTCGCCGAGCGCGAAGGCGCGCCGAACGCGCTCGTCACCGCGGCCTTCCTCCACGACCTCGGGCACCTCATGAACCTGCAGGGGGAAACGCCCAGCGCGCGCGGCATCGACGACAGGCACCAGTACTTCGCGATCCCGTTCCTGCGCGGCCTCTTCTCCGCCGAGGTGCTCGAGCCGATCCGCCTGCACGTGGACGCGAAGCGGGCGCTCTGCGCGCTCGAGCCCGACTACTACGAGGCCCTGTCGCCCGACTCGCGCCGCAGCCTCACGCTGCAGGGCGGCGTCTTCACCCGCGCGGAAACCGAGGCCTTCCTCGCGAGGCCCCACGCCGACGACGCGTTGCGGCTTCGCCGCTGGGACGACCGCGCCAAGGTCCCCGGCGCGGCCACGCCCCCGCTCGAGCATTTCCTGGGGATCGCGGCGCGCACCGCAATCGCGTAGTCTTTCGGCTCGGCCGGCCGAGCGCGCGGGCCGCGAGCCAACCGATTCCCGGGGAGGGGAGCGTGAAGAAGACCCAGAGCGCCGCGAGGAAGGACTCTGCCGCCATCGTCGAGGCGATCCGCAAGTCGACGATCGGCAAGGTGAAGGTGGCCGTCTCCGACATCGACGGGATCCTGCGCGGCAAGTACATCCACCGCGACAAGTTCTTCTCCGCCGTCGAGGGCGGCTTCGGCTTCTGCGACGTGGTCTTCGGCTGGGATTCCGGCGACCAGTGCTACGACAACACCAAGCTCACGGGCTGGCACTACGGCTTCCCGGACGCGATCGCGCGCCTCGACCTCTCCACCTACCGCACCGTGCCCTGGGACGGGGGCGTGCCCTTCTTCCTCGGCGACTTCGTGGCGAAGGACGGCTCGCCCCACCCCATCTGCCCGCGGCAGGTCCTCAAGCGCGTCCTCGAGCGCGCCAGGAAGATGGGCTTCGAGGTGATGGTGGGCGCCGAGTACGAGTTCTTCAATTTCGCCGAGACCCCGCAGAGCTGGGCGGAGAAGAAGGGCGTGGGACCCACCCCCCTCACGCCGGGCATGTTCGGCTATTCGCTCCTGCGGGCCAATCACAGCCGCGAGTACTTCAACGCCCTCATGGACGACCTCGCCGTCTTCGGCGTGCCGATCGAGGGCCTGCACACCGAGACCGGCCCGGGCGTCTACGAGGCCGCGATCCTCTTCTCCGAGGCGCTGGAAGCCGCCGACCGCGCGATCCTCTTCAAGACCGCCGCCAAGGAGATCGGCGCGCGCTACGGGATCATGCCCTCCTTCATGGCCAAGTGGAGCGCGCAGTACCCGGGCTGCTCGGGCCACCTGCACCAGAGCCTCTCCGACGGGAAGAGGAACCTCTTCTTCGACGCGAAGGGCCGCCACGGCATGTCGAAGCTCTTCGAGTCCTACCTCGCGGGCCAGCTCGCGGTGCTCCTCGAGATGGCGCCGATGATCTGGCCGACGATCAACTCCTACAAGCGCCTCGTCGACGG
The DNA here is from genome assembly GCA_044220635.1 of Usitatibacteraceae bacterium. Lineage (GTDB taxonomy): Bacteria > Pseudomonadota > Gammaproteobacteria > Burkholderiales > Usitatibacteraceae > JBGAQP01. Next base: position 51,866 of record JBGAQP010000005.1, on the reverse strand, counting down.
CTTCTGGGCGCCAGTGAAGCCCACCTGGGGCGTCGACAATCGCACGGCCTCCTTCCGGGTGATCCCGGGCTCGCCCAAGTCGACGCGCCTCGAGACCCGCTGCCCCGGCGCGGACATGAACCCCTACCTCGCCACGGCCGCGGTCATCGCCGCTGGCCTCGACGGGGTGGCCAAGGGACTCAAGCTCACCACGAAGCCGATCACGGGCACGAACCAGGGCGCCGAGAACGTGCCCCGCGCCCCGCGCACCCTCATCGAGACCACGCGCATCTTCCAGAAGTCGAAGGTCGCCCGCGACTGGTTCGGCGACGACTTCGTCGACCACTTCGCGGCCACCCGCGAGTGGGAATGGCGCCAGTGGCTCGACGCCGTGACCGACTGGGAGCTCAAGCGCTACTTCGAGATCATCTGACCGGGCGGCGGTCCCGGCCGGGCGCCTCAGCGGATGTGAATGCGCCGCTGGGCCTCGGCGACGAACTCCTCGAGGTCGGGGTCGAGGGCGCTGCGGGCCGAGACGATCCCGATGGGCTTGTCCTTCTCGACGACCGGGAGGTGGCGGAATCCCCCCTCGTACATGGCGAGGAGCGCCTGCCCGAAGGTCTCGTTCGGGCCGATGGTCTTCGGCGAGGGCGTCATGACCTCCGCGATGCGCGTGGTGCGCGCCCCCAGGCCCTTCGCGATGACGCGGTGGACGGCGTCGCGCTCGGTGAAGATGCCGACCACGCGCCCGCCCTCCACCACGACGATCGCGCCGACGTTCTTCTTCGCCATGAGCTTCGCCGCCTCGGTCACGGTGGTCTCCGGGCCGGCGAGCAGCAGCTTCCCGGGCTCCATGACGCTGCGAATGCGTTGGCTGTACATCCGTCTCCTCCGGTCCTCGCCGTTGCGGACAGCCCCAAGGTAGCGGGAGGGGACCGGCGCTTTTTTGACCGGAGTCAACCTCCGGGCTCGGCCCGGAGCCTGCCGCGCCTCAAATGAAGGGTTTGGCGCGCTCGATCAAGTCCTCGAGCCCGGGCTCCTTCGGGTTCCAGGGCTTGCCGGGATGGATGATCGAGACCTGGCAGCTCTCGGCGGCCTCCACCATCTGCCGGTAGGTGCCCGCCTTCAGGTCGCCGAGGTAGGCCTGCTTGTTCTCGTTGTAGAGGAACATCCTGTCGTTGATGAGCTGGCACTCGTTGCAGCTCGGGCAGCGCGCGGTCTCGATCCAGGCGACGTCCGGGTCGCGGGCGGGGGCGGCCTCTTCGGCGGGCGCCGTGGCGAGCGCGCTCTCGGCCGCGATCGCCGACGCGGCGGCGGGCACCGCGGCCGCGGGCGCCTTCGCCCCCGCGGCCTTGAGCGCCTCGATCTCCTTCTCCTTCTCGGCTTCCCACGCGGCCTTCTCGCGCGCGAGCAGGCGCTCGGCGTACGAATTGTGGATCCCGCCCTGCTCCTGCAGCCGGCGCCACAGCAGGAGCGCGCGGCGTGTGGCCTGCATCAGGCGGGCGTCGACGATGACGCGGTGCAGCACGTTCGCCGCGTTCACGGCGAGGAGGTAGGGCACGCTATCGGCGGCGGCGGCCTCGTCGAGCGCCAGCCATTCGGCCACCGGCAGCATCCCCGCGTTCCAGCGCTCCCTGGGCACGCGGGCGAAATGCCCGGCGTAGCGCCGGTCGCAGAGCGCGAAGTCGGCGAAGGTGAACGCGGGGCTCTCGGTCACGCGCTGCAGCTGCTCGTCGGCGTACTCGAGGCTCGCCACGGGCCAGTCGGCCTCGGGCTGCGGGTTGTTCTCGAAGGAGAAGCGCGCGGCGAGGTTCGCGCCGGCGTGCGGGTCGTAGCTGAAGCTCGGGAAGGCGCGCGACTGCATCGCCGCGGCCGCGGTGAGGTAGGGGGGCAGCGCCGCGGCGGGGTTCTCCGCGCCCGCGAAGACGCTGAAGAGGGCCGGTCCGCGGTGCCGCAGCCCCGCGGCGAGCCGCTCCTTCAACGCGTAGAGGTTCGATCCCGGCGCCTGGAGCACGAAGACGCCGCCCAGTCCCGTGGCGGTCATCGCCCAGCGGGTGCTGCGCACGCCGAACGCGAAGCGCCCGGCGCCGATCGCGGCCTCCTCCAGCGCGTCGCCCGTCTCCACCAGCACCTTCACCGGCAGGCCCGAGGAGAGCATCTCCATCAGGTTCGCGTTCTCCGGCGCGGCGTTGCGCCCGGGGTCGATGCACACGAGGTAGTCGGGGAAGAGCGCGAGGTCGTCGGCCGTCAGGTCCTGCTCGCCGAAGCCCTCGAAGTACGCGTCGTGGTGCGCCTCGTCGTAGCGGCCGTCCGCCTCCAGCTCGGCGATGGCGATCGCCTTGACGGTGTCCACGAGGGCGGGAAGGCGCATGCCGAAGGCGAGCGCCGCGCTCGCGCAGTCCGCGCAGCGGAACTCGTAGGCGTCCACGCTCTCGGGCGCGGGGGCGGACTTGCGGTCGGGGAAGAAGCGCTGCGCGCGCAGCGCCTCCAGCGCCCATTCGATGCGCCGGCGCCGCGCCGCGGGCAGCTCGTCGCGCGGCGCGCGGCGACCGACCAGCTTCGACATCACGGCGAAGTCGAACTCCTCGCCGCGGGGCGATCCCACCGAGGCGCGCAGCGCGTCGGGCTGCGCCCCGGCCTCGGAATGGATGAAGGCCGCGCGCAGGATGTCGGAGAGCCGCACGACGAGCGCGTCGACGAGGGCGCGGAACGCCTTCTCCTTCGCGGCGTGCGCCTCCTCCCAGGCGTGGGTGAGGACCTTCGCGGGCATCGCCGCGTCGCAGGCGATCACCTCGCCGTCGAGCTTGAGCGCCGTCGCCGTGTACTTGAGCACTTCCTCGGCGTTCTCCTCGGCGGGCGAGCCGATCCTCGCGGCCGCCTCCTCCCAGAATTCCGAAAGCAGGCCCGCATCGCCCCGGAGCGAGCGCTCCCGGATCGCGCGCTCGAGGCGCAGGGCGTGCTTGCGCAGGCGCTCGCCCGCCATCCCCCTGGGCGCCACCTCGCACAGCACCTGGTCCACGAGCGCGCTCAGGGAGCGCACCGGGCCCGGGCCCCTGTCGTCGCGCACGAGCACGACGGGAAAGTCGTGGCGCAGCTTCGCGAGGTCGCGGTAGGGCGCGAAGAGCGCCGGGACGAGTCCCAGCCCGTCGATGGGCTCCACGCCCTCGCCCTCGAGGCGGCTCGTCGCGTGGAAGACCCGTTGCTCGTTGAATCCGGTGGCCATGTCCATGGTCATTGTCGCGCCGGCCAGACGGTGAACTTGTCGAGCTCGGCCTCGAGCCCGGCGCGGATCTGCGGCGCGGTGCGCATCCGTCCCGCGCCGCGGATGTCCTCGTAGCAGGGCACCTCGGGGTTGCGGTAGAGGATGCCCACGGGGATGGGGTCCTCGCTCGAGGCGATCTCGCGCGCGCGGTCGATGTTCGCCGGGTCGTGGGCGATCTGGTTCTTGTAGGTGCGCGCGAGCTCGGGCGAGAGCGTGAGCCCGTCCTCGTGGGTGAGGATCACGGTCTTTCCGGGGTCCGCGAGCCAGGGCTCGAACATCTTGGGCAGGAACTCGGGGCAGCGCTGGATGATCCGGATGAAGGAGAAGCCCTTGTGGTGGTAGGCGGCGTTGACGATGTCGAAGAGCACTTCCGGGATCCAGTCCACGGCCTGCGCCACGAACGACACGTTCTGCACGCCGAGCGTCACCGTCAGGGGGTTCAGGGCCTCGAGGTAGGAGCCCCGGGGCGTCGTGTTGCTCTTCATCCCGACGGGCGAGGTCGGCGAGGCCTGCTTCTTCGTGAGCCCGTACACGTGGTTGTCGTGCAGGATCACGGTCATGTCCATGTTGTAGCGGATCGCGTGGATCCAGTGCGCCGCGCCGATCGAGCAGCAGTCGCCGTCGCCGGTGTTGACGAACACCTTGAGGTCGGGCCGCGCCATCTTGACGCCCTCGGCCACCGGGAAGGCCCGGCCGTGGATGCCGTGGAAGCCGTAGGTCTTCATGTAGTGCGGGAAGCGGCTCGAGCACCCGATGCCGGAGACGAACACCGTGCGCTCGGGGCTCAGGTTCTCGTCGCGGCACAGGCGCTGCACGGCGGCGAGGATGGCGTTGTCGCCGCAGCCGCTGCACCAGCGCGGCACCCCGCCCTGGAAGTCCTCGAGGTTGTGGTGCTCCTCGTGGAGCTTGATGATGCATTGGGTGACGGGCATCGTCATCGCGGTTCCTTCGGCGCTTGCGCGAGCTTGCGGCGGATCACCTCGACGATCGTGCCCGGCTTGATCGGCTGGCCCCGCGCCTGGCTCCAGCAGTCGATGTCCACCAGGTAGCGCGAGCGAAGGATCAGGGCGAGCTGCGAGTAGCGCCGGTTGTCCTCGTCGATGATCTCGTCCTCGGGTCGGTCCGACCAGTTGGTCTCGACCGTCATCACCTGCCGGAATCCCCGGAGGATCGCGCCGATCCCGGAGGGCAGGGGCTGGATGTACTTCATGTGGAGCGCGGAAACCCGCAGGCCTTCCTTGCGCGCGCGCGCCACCGCCTCCTCGATCGTGCCCTGGGTGCTGCCCCAGCCGATCACGAGCAGGTCGCCCGTGGGGTCGCCGAAGACGGGCGGGGCCCTCAGCGTCTTCTGCAGCGCCGCGAGCTTGAGGCTGCGGGCGCGCAGCCCTTCCTCGTTGATCGTCGGGTCGTAGGCCACCTTGCTCGCGCGGTCGTGCGCGAGGCCGGTGAGCGTGTGCATGCCGCCGGGCTGCCCGGGGACGAAGCGCCGGGCGATCCCGGTGACCGGGTCCCAGTCGTAGGGCAGCGCGCCCGCGGGCACCGGCGTCTGGTCCACCGGGGGGGCGAGCCATTCCTCGCTGAACCTCGGCCTCGGGAAGGGCTGCTGCGCCGTCGCGAGGCTCGCGTCCGAGAGCACCACCACCACCGTGTTGAAGGTCTCCGCGATCTTGCGCGCCGTGATCACCGAGTAGAAGCAGTCCTCGATGGAGGAGACCGCCATCACCACCTTGGGCGCGTCGCCGTGGCTGCCGAAGACCGAGGTGAGCAGGTCGCTCTGCTCGGCCTTCGTGGGCTGCCCGGTCGAGGGGCCGCCGCGCTGCACGTTGATCACCACCAGCGGGATCTCGGCCATGACCGCGAGCCCGATGGCTTCCTGCTTGAGCGAGTAGCCGGGTCCCGAGGTGATGGTCACCGCGCACTTGCCGGCGTAGGAGGCGCCCACGGCGAAGGCGCAGGCCGCGATCTCGTCCTCGGCCTGGTGCACGAGGCCGCCCACCCGCTCGAAGCACTCCGAGAGGTAGTGCGAGGCCGAGGTCGCGGGCGTGATCGGGTACATCGCGCAGATGTCCATGCCCGAGGCGAGCACGCCGAGGGCGAGCGCGGTGTTGCCGTTCACGACGATCTGGGGCTCCTTCACCGGAGTCACCGGGATGCGGTACTTGAAGTCGAGGTTCTCCTCCGCCCAGGCGCGGCCGGCCTCCACCAGCCCCTGGTTCACCTGCACGACCTTCGCGTCCTTCTTGCCGAAGGTGAGCGCGACCTGCTCCTTCGCGATCTTCGGGTCGAGGCTGTAGATGCTGCACAGGATTCCCAGCACGAACATGTTCTTGCCGCGGCGCGAATCGGCCACGAGCTTCGAGCAGGCGGCTTCCAGCGCCAGCTCGTAGAGCCTGTAGCCGGCCTCGCGCAGCGTCTTCACGGTCTCCGCGTAGGAGGCGACGATCTTGGGATCGCGGTGCTCGCGCCACATGCTCTCGAGCAGGATCGTGCAGCCGGGCTTGAGCTCGCCCGCGCGCACGCGCCCGAGCAGCACCTGCTCGTTGAAGGCGACCACGAGGTCGGTCTCGTCGCCGCCGTTGGTGACCGGGCCCGAGCCCATGCGGATGCGGATGCCGCTCGCCCCCGCCACGCTCCTCGCCGGGGGCTGGATCTCCGCCGGGATGATCTCGGTGGTCCAGATGCCGTTGCCCATGCGCGCGGCGATCGCCCCGAGGGACTGGCCGCAGCGTTGCGCCCCCTCGCCGGAATCGCTGATCACCTCGACGATGTGCTCGTCGATCGTGACCGCTTCCCGCTCCCGCGGGATGCTAGGCGATGCGAACGCGTGCATAGTTGCGCTCCTCCGGGTTGAGGCCGAAGAGCCCCGCGGGGGGCGCTTCCTGGTAGATGGTCTCGGTGTCGCGCAGGCCCAGCCACTTCTTCATGCCGCGGGCGGCCTTGCGCCCGGCGCCCATGGCCTGGATGACCGTGGCCGCGCCCGTGACGATGTCGCCCCCGGCGAAGACGCCCGGGATCGAGGTCTGGAGGTCGTCGCCGGCGGCGATGTAGCCGCGCTTGTCGAGCTTGAGCTTCGAGGTCTGGCCGAGGATGGGGTTCGCGTTCGTGCCGATGGCGTAGACGACGCTGTCGCACTCCACCTCGAACTCGCTGCCGGGCACGGCCACCGGCCGGCGGCGCCCCGAGTCGTCGGGCTCGCCGAGCTCCATCCGGATGCAGCGGATCGCCCGCACGCGCTTGTCGTTGTCGCCCAGGATCTCCACGGGGCTCGTGAGCCAGTGGAACTCCACGCCCTCCTCGCCCGCGTGGTGGATCTCCTCGACCCGCGCCGGGGCCTCCGTGCGGGTGCGCCGGTAGATGCACAGCACCTTCTCCGCGCCCAGGCGCAGGCTCACGCGCATCGCGTCCATCGCCGTGTTGCCCGCGCCGATGACGGCCACGCGCCGGCCGGGCTGCAGCGGCGTGTCGAATTTCGGGAAGTCCCGCGCGCGCATGAGGTTGCAGCGGGTGAGCAGCTCGTTCGCGGAGAGCACGCCGTTGAGCGACTCTCCCGGGATGCCCATGAAGCTGGGGTAGCCCGCGCCGGTGCCGATGAAGACCGCGTGGAAGCCGAGCTCCGTGACCATCTGCTCGATCGTGAAGAGCCGGCCGACGAGCGTGTTGCACTCGAAGCGGATGCCGAGCTTCGCGAGCTTGTCGATCTCGACGTCGATCACCTCGTTGGGCAGGCGGAAGTCGGGGATGCCGTACTTGAGCACGCCGCCGGGCGTGTGGAAGGCCTCGTAGACCACGACCTCGCAGCCGGCCTTCGCCATGTCGGCCGCGCAGGCCATGCCCGCGGGGCCGGAGCCGACGATGCCCACGCGGAAGCCGCTGGGCTCGATGTAGGGGACGTTCGCCCAGCCGTCCTTCACGGCCATGTCGCCCACGAAGCGCTCCAGGCGCCCGATCGCGACGGGCTCGAGCGACTCGCCCACGGTGCACACGCCCTCGCACTGGCTCTCCTGCGGGCAAACGCGCCCGCACACGGCGGGCAGGAGGTTCGTGTCGGTGATGACGTCGTAGGCGCCGTGGAAGTTCTTCTCGTTGATCTTGCGGATGAAGCCGGGAATGTCGATGCCCACGGGGCAGCCGCGCACGCAGGGCTCGTCGGCGCACATGAGGCAGCGCTCGGACTCGACCAGCGCCTCCTCGCGCGAATAGCCGAGAGTCACCTCCTCGAAGTTCTTCGCGCGCACCGCCGGCTCCTGCTCGCGCATCGGGGTGCGCTGCTGCGGGATGGTCCGGATCGTCTTCTTCTTGGCCAAGGGGGCTCCTCGCGGGCGGTGGCGGCGGGCCGGGGCTCAGCCGTCGGTGGAAGGTCGGTCGTCGAGCTCGAGCTCGGGCTCGGCCTCGGCGGCGGCGGTTTGCGCGATCGCGGCCCCGGCCTTCTCGAGCGCCTCGGTCCCGCGCAGGCGGCAGCTCTCCTCCCAGCGCTGGAGGGCTTCCTTCTCGGTGGGCCGGAAGCGCGCGAGGCGTGCCATGAGGTCGTCGAAGTCGACCTCGTGGCCGTCGAAGTCGGGGCCGTCCACGCAGGCGAACTTCACCGATTCGCCCACCTTCACGCGGCAGCCGCCGCACATCCCGGTGCCGTCCACCATGACGGGGTTCAGGCTCACCATCGTGCGGATGCCGTGCGGGCGGGTCGCCTCGGCGCAGCCCTTCATCATGATGGGCGGGCCGATCGCGATGACCTCGTCGACGTCGGGGTGCTTCGCGATCGCCTGCTCGATGCCCGCGGTCACGAGGCCCTTGATGCCCGCGGAGCCGTCGTCGGTGCACACGATCAGCTCGTCGCACACGGCCTTGAACTTGTCCTGCCAGAACATGAGGCCGCGGTTGCGGAAACCCACGACCCCGATCACGTAGGCGCCCGCCTGCTTGCAGGCCCGCGCCTGGGGATAGACGGGCGCGACCCCGAGGCCGCCGCCCACGCAGACCACCTTCTTCGCAGTGCCGAGGTGGCTGGGGATCCCCATGGGGCCGACGACGGCGAAGAGCCGCGTGCCGACCTTGCAGTTCGCCTGCATCTCCCGGGTGGTCTTGCCGACCGCCTGGATGACGAGCGTGATCGTGCCCTTCGCGGGGTCGAAGTCGGCGAGCGTGAGGGGGATGCGCTCGCCTTCCGCGTGCTCCATGACGATCGCGAACTGCCCGGGCTTCGCGGCCCGCGCCATCAGGGGATGGCGGATCTCCAGCAGATAGGTGACGTCCGAGAAATCTTCCCGGGCGACGATCTCGAAGCCCGAAGCGCCTGTGGCTTGCGGCATGCGATGGCCCCCCGCCGGTTACGGATCTCTTGGGCTCACTCGCGGGCGGGACCCGCCCGGGCCCGGAATCCCGGCGTTGGTGCCATCTTCGGGGCTTTCCGCCGCCCGCCATTTGATCTTCGGCAAACCGCCGCCATGGGCGCCGGGGCCGCCGCTGCACGGCCCGGGACGGTCGATGGAGGCGAGGTGGCGCGGCTATACTCCCGTTCGCCCCCGATCGACCCGGAGCCTCGATGGCCATTTCCCAGTTCAGCTTCCCCACTCGCATCCACTTCGGGGCCGGCGCGCGCCGGCTCGTCGACGACCACCTCAAGTCCCTGGGGCTCGCGCGGCCGCTCATCGTCACGGACAAGGGGCTTGCCGCGCTCCCCGTGCTCGCGGAGTTCCGCTCGGGGCTCGCCGGGCTCGCGGTCGAGGTCTACGGCGGCGTCTTCGGCAACCCCACGCGCAGCCAGGTGGACGGCGGCGTGGCCGCTTTCAAGGCGCACCGCGCCGACTGCGTGATCGGCTTCGGCGGGGGCGCGGCGCTCGACGTGGCCAAGGTCGTGGCGCTGATGGCGGTTCACGACGGCGACGTCCTCGAGTACGCCTGGGACCACCCGAACGTGCGCCCCATCGTGAACGCCCTGCCCCACTTCATCGCCCTGCCCACGACGAGCGGCACGGGCTCGGAGGTGGGCCGCTCCTCGGTGATCTCCCACGACACGACGCACGTGAAGAAGATCGTCTTCTCGCCCGCGCTCCTCGCGAAGGCGGTTTTCGCCGATCCCGAGCTCACCCTCGGCCTGCCCGCGAAGGTCACGGCGTCCACCGGCATGGACGCCCTCACCCACAACGTCGAGAGCTACCTCTCGCCCGCCTACCACCCGATGTGCGACGGCATCGCGCTCGAGGGCGCGCGCATCGCCGCGCGGGCGCTGGTGAAGGCGGTCACGGAGCCGGGCAACCTCGAGGCGCGCTCCGACATGATGATGGCCTCCATGATGGGGGCCGTCGCGTTCCAGAAGGACCTCGGCGCCGTGCACTCCTGCGCCCACGCGCTGGGCACCGTCGTGGACATGCACCACGGCCTCGCCAACGGCGTGATGATCGACCACGTGATGCTCTTCAACCTCGAGGCGGCCCGGCTGAGGATGGCGGAGCTCGCGCGCGTGTGCGGCGCGGGATCCACCGCCCAGTCCTTCGTGGCCTGGCTCGCCTCGCTGAAGGCCGCGATCGGCATCCCCGCGAAGCTGGGCACGCTCGGCGTGAAGGCGGGGCACATCCCGCGCCTGGTCGAGATCGCGGTGGCCGACACCTGCCACCAGACCAACCCGAAGCCCTGCACCGCGGACGATTTCCGGCGGATTTTCGCCGACGCGATATAGTCTCGCCATGGAACCGCTGAAGATCGGCATCTCCGCCCGCCTCCTGTACCCGGACCCGCGGCGGTTCTTCCTGCCCACGAAGACCGTGCAGTACCTCGAGCAGTCGGTGGCCAACTGGGTGATGTCGGGCGAGGTGCTCGCCTTCATGATCCCGGAGATGAGCCTCGCCTCGCCCCATCTGCCGAGGACCCTCCGGGTGAAGGACTACGTGGACCAGCTCGACGGCCTCGTCCTGCAGGGCGGGGCGGACATCGCCCCGGAGACCTACGGCGAGTCGCCCCTCAATCCCGCGTGGTCGGGGGACCGCATCCGCGACCGCTACGAGATCGAGCTCTTCGAGGAGTTCGTGCGCCAGGGCAAGCCCGTCTTCGGGATCTGCCGCGGCTGCCAGCTCATCAACGTCGCCCTCGGCGGGACCCTCTACCAGGACATCGGCACGCAGATCCCCGAGACGCTCGTGCACCGCGACGAGAACCGCTACGAGCACAATTTCCACGAGGTCCAGCTGCTGCCCGGCACCTGGCTCGCGCGCCTCTACCCGCAGCTGTCCACGGCGCGCATCAACACGATCCACCACCAGGCGGTGAAGGGCGTGGGCCGGGACCTCGTCGTCGAGGCGCGCTCCAACCCCGACGGCATCGTCGAGGCGCTGCGCTGGAAGGGGCCGAGCTTCGTGATCGGCGTGCAATGGCATCCCGAGTTCATGGACCCCGGGGACCCGGCCCTGCTCGACGGCAAGCCCATGCTCGAGGCCTTCGTGTCGGCGTGCCGGCACCGCAAGAAGACCGGGAAGCCCTCGCCCGTCGAGGCCATCCGCGCCGCCTGAACGCACCGCCGGCCGAGGCCGGAATCCACCGATCGGCTCCCGAGCCCGGGGCCGCGAGACGAAACGACCCATGCCCACCCTCAAGATCGCCAATCCGGCCAACGGGAAGACCGTGGCCCGCCTCCCCGCCGACGACGCGGGCTCCGTCAAGGCCAAGTACGAACGCGCGCGCGCCGCGCAGCCCCGGTGGGCGGGCACGCCCCTCGCGAAGCGGCGCGCGGCCATCGCCGCCTTCCGAGCGAAGGTCGTCGAGCACGCCGAGGAGCTCGCCACCATCCTCACCACGGAGGTGGGCAAGCCGATCGCGCAATCGCGCAACGAATTGAAGGGCCTGCTCGGGCGCATCGACTTCTTCCTCGCCGAGACGGCGAGGACGCTGCGGCCGCGCAAGGTCTCGGGCGGCAAGGGCGCGGCGATGGAGGAACGCATCACCCACGAGCCCCTGGGCGTGGTCGCCAACATCTCGGCCTGGAACTACCCGTACTTCGTGGGCGCCAACGTCTTCGTGCCGGCGCTGCTCGCGGGCAATGCCGTGCTCTACAAGCCCTCGGAGTACGCCACGCTCACGGGGCTCGCCATCGCGCGGATGCTGCACGCGGGCGGCGTGCCCGACGACGCATTCATCGCCCTCGTGGGCGCGGGCGAAGTGGGCGCCGCACTCCTCCGGCAGCCCGTGGACGGCGTGTTCTTCACCGGCTCCTACGCGACCGGCCGGAAGATCGCCGAGGCGGTGCGCGCTCGCATGGTGAAGCTGCAGCTCGAGCTCGGCGGCAAGGACCCGGTGTACGTCTGCGAGGACGTGGACATCGCGAAGGCGGCGGCGGGCATCGCCGACGGCGCCTTCTACAACACCGGCCAGAGCTGCTGCTCGGTCGAGCGCATCTACGTGCACGAGAAGGCCTTCGAGCCGTTCGTGGATGCCTTCGTGAAGGAGGTGAAGGGCTATCGCCTCGGGGACCCCACGGACGAGAAGACCACCATCGGCCCCCTCACCCGCGCGCCACAGCTGAAGGTGCTGGAAGCGCAGGTCGCCGACGCGAGGAAGCGCGGCGCCCGCGTCCTCACGGGCGGCAAGCGCGTGAAGGGCAAGGGCGCCTGGTTCGAGCCCACCGTGCTCGTGGACGTGAACCACTCGATGGCGGTGATGCGCGAGGAGAGCTTCGGCCCGATCATCGGCCTGATGCCCGTGAAGGACGACGCCGAGGCCGTGCGCCTCATGAACGACACCGAGTACGGCCTCACGGCGGGCGTGTACACCGCGAGCCGCAGGCGCGCCGAGAAGGTGCTCGCGCAGGTGCGCAGCGGCTCCTCCTACTGGAATTGCTGCGACCGCGTGAGCCCGGCGCTGCCCTGGTCCGGAGTCGGGCATTCGGGCATCGGGATCACGCTCTCCACCTACGGCATCGAGACCTTCACGCGGCCCCGGGCCTGGCACCTGCGCCAGCCCTGAACCCCAAGGAGCTTCCTTCCATGCTCGCCAGCGCATTCCTCGGCATCGTCCTCGCGCTCAACCCGCCCTCCGGGGATCCGGACCGGGGTGAGGAATTCAACGAAGGCTACCGCCGCGGCTTCCAGGAAGGCTTCGCCGCGGGCTACCGGCAGGCCGCGGGCGAGTCGGACAAGCGCAACGCCGCCGCGGCAGCGGCCGCCGCGGCGGCGGCCTCGAAGCCCACGGGACCCATCACGGTCTCGAACGCGAGCTACGGCACCACGTCTAAGGCCTGCAACGCGACCCACTGGCTCGCGCGCCGCGTGAACGGCCGCATGAGCGCCTCCGTGGACGTGAGCAACGCGATCTGCGGCGACCCCGCCCCGGGCGCCCGCAAGTCCCTCGAGGTCACCTACATCTGCGGCTCGGTGGTGAAGAACGCCTCGGCCTACGAGCACCGCAGCGCCTACCTCGACTGCACGGACTAGCCCACGTGGAGTTCGAGGTCTACCCGCTCGCACGCACTTTCCTGGTGACGGTCGCAGCACTCATCCCGATCACGAACCCGCCGGGCAATGCGCCGATCTTCCTCGCGCTGACCTCGGGGCTCGAGAGCGCGCAGCGCCACGCCATGGCGCGGCGCGTGGGCATGAACTGCTTCCTGCTGCTGCTCACGGCGACCTTCGTGGGCTCCTACATCCTCGCCTTCTTCGACATCTCGATCCCGGTGGTGCGCGTGGGCGGCGGCGTGCTGGTAGCGGCCACGGCCTGGCGCCTGCTCGCCGCCGAGGAAGGCGCGGCCGCCGATTCACCCGGTGCGACGCGTCACCTCAGCCCCGAGCAGGTCGCGGGCCGCGCCTTCTACCCCTTGAGCTTCCCGATCACCGTGGGGCCGGGCTCGGTCTCGATCGCGATCACCCTCGGCGCGAGCCTGCCCTCTTCCGGCGTGCCCGCGCTCGCCACCGCGCTCGGCGCGGCGCTCGGCAACGCCGCCGTGGCGCTCGCGATCTTCCTCGCCTTCCGCTATGCCGCGCACCTCGTGCGCTTCCTCGGCCCCGCGGGCACCGCGGTCTTCCTGAGGCTCTCGGCGTTCATCCTGCTGTGCATCGGCGTGCAGATCTTCTGGGACGGCGCCGCCGAGCTCCTCGCGCCCTGGCGGCCCCTGCGCTGACCGGCCCCGCTACAGGCGGGCGAGCACGCCCCGCATCCGCGCGTAGTGGGAGCCCTCCCAGTACACGCGCTCGCACCCCGGGCAACGCTTGAAGCTCGTGTAGAGCTCGCGCACCTTCGGCGGCAGGCGCCCGAGCACGGACTCGCGCGAGACCTCCTCCAGCGCGACGTTGCACTCGCGGCAGCGCGTGAAGGGCCGCATGAGGGGCGCGAGGCCGAAGGCCTTCACCACCTCGGCGAGCTGCGCCTCGGACTCGGTCGCGCGCACGAAACGGCCGCGCGCGACCTCGCGGCGCATGAGCAGGCCCTTGTCGCGCGTGAGGATCGCGGCCGCGCGCACACCCGCGATCGCGGCGATCTCGTCGTCGTCCCAGGCGTTGTCCCACGCGCAGTCGAAGCCCGCCATGCGCAGGTGCCGCGCGAGCTTGCCCAGGTGGGTGTCGGCGACGAAGAGCGGGGCGCCCGCCATGGGCGGCTTGAGCGCCGCGGCGCCGGGGAAAAGCGCGGGATCGTGGCGCGGATGGACCTCGACCGCCTCGCCCCCGCGCAGCCGGTGGCCGAGCCCGACCGCGGCCCCGTCGACGACGACGAGGTCCACCTCCGTGTGCGGGACGCCCACCGATTCGATCGCGTCCTTCACCGAGCGCGCGCGGTCGATGGGAATCGCGAACGCGCGACCGCGCCGCTCCGCGGCGAGTAGCTCGCCGAGCTCGTCGTGGAACCGGAACAGCGCCTGGGAATGCTCGGCCATGAAAATGGGGACAGTCCCCATTTAATCGTTGTAACAATCAGGTGACCGGTCAGATTATTACAAGCATTAAATGGGGACTGTCCCCAATTTCACCAAGCTCAGAAGCGGTAGCGGGTGAAGCGGGTGGTCGCGCCGCCGGGCAGGGTGAGGATCGCTTCCGAGGCGCCGCTGAACCGGATGGTCGCGGGGCCCACGTTGTCGTTGATGCGCGTGGCGGGGCGATAGGCGCCCGTCATCGACTGGCCGCCGCCGTAGAGCCACCAGGTCCCGTCGAAGCGGCGCGGGTCCGGCGTCGGGAAGACCGATATGTACCAGACGGGATTGCCCGCGTCGTCGTACATGTAGCCCGCGAGGTCCGCGCTCCCGCCCTGCCACTCGATGAAGAAGCCGCGGCCGTCCTCCTGCGGATTCCACCACCAGCCGGTCTCGGGCTGGTTGACCTGCGCGGGGAGCTTCAGGCCGTTGGGCACGATGTTGAAGCGCTCGATGGGAACGGCCCCGCCCGGCCAGACGAGCGTTCCGCGCGTCGCGTCCGTGAAGGCGAGCGTGACGGAGCCGAGGTCCGTGATCGGCGCGGGCTTGCGGTACGCCCCCGTGAGCGTCTGTCCGTTGGCGACCTCGAGGAGCCGCCCCGTGAAGAGCGAGCCGTCGAAGGTCGTCGGCCCGGAGGCGACGGACCAGGTGGCCCGCCCGCCCGCGTCGTAGAGAAAGGCCGCCATGAAGAGGCGGTTGCCCGAGGTCTCGATCGAGTAGCCGCGCCCGCCTTCGGCCGGGTTCCACCACCAGCCGGTCTGCGGCGGCTGCGGCCTGCACTCGCGGGACCCGGGCACCGAGACGACGCTGCGGTTGTTGCCACCGTCGGTCGCCTGCGAGGGGTTCGTGCCGTAGCCGACGTAAAAGGTCGAGCCCGCCACGTTCGCCGGGTTCACGCCGTTCAGGAGGTTCACCGTGGCGCCCTGCGCCGAGAGCACGCCCGTCACGTAGGCCTGCACGTTCGAGGCCGAGACCTGCTGCAGCTGCCCCGAGGCGGTGAGCTGCGCGAGCACGCAGGGCACGGGGTCGGCCTTCGCGTCGTCGCGCGCCTTGCCGGCGAGCACGAGGGGCTCGGAAGCCACGGGACCCGCCGCGGGCCGCACCTTGTCCTGCGGCGCGAGCGCGAAGACGTAGACGCTCGCCGTCTTGCCCAGGTCCTCGGCTCGGAACTGGATGCGCGAGGTCGCGAAGACCGCGCTGCCATCGTTGGAAGCCGTGGAGACGACGGGGAAGGCCGCACCGCGGGTTGCCGGGAGCTGCTGGCCGTCCGCGGGCGTGAGGTCGAGGTAGCCCGCGCCGTCGATGCCCGAGACGAGCTGCGGCGTCCAGCGGTCGATGAAGGTGCCGTCGCCCACCTCGCCATTGCGATTGGATCCCCAGGCGAGCACCGAGCCGTCGCTCGCCACGGCGGCGGAGTTTCCCGCCCCCGCTTCGACGAAGAGCGCGCCGCCTGCGAGACCGACGACCTGCGGCGTCAGGCGGTCCGTCGCCGTCCCGTCGCCCAGCATGCCGCGCTCCTGGAAGGAATTGCTGCCCCAGCAGACCGTCCCGCCGCCCGTCGTGAGCGCGCAGTTGTGGTAGTAGCCCGCGGAGATCGCGGCCACGCCGCCCGTGAGCCCCAGCACGTCGACCGGCCCCGTCGTGGGCGTGCCGATGGGCGGGTTGCCGAGCTGGCCGTGGTCGTTGAGCCCCCAGCACATCGCGCCGCCCGAGGCGAGCAACGCGCAGCTGTGCTCCCAGCCGAGCGAGACCTTCGCGGCGGCCGAGGGCAGCATCACCTGCCGCGGCACGTCCTCCGGGCGCGAGACCGCGCTCGTGCCGAGTTGCCGCGCCCAGTTCTGTCCCCAGCACCAGAGGGTGCCGTCGGCCCGGACCGCGCAGGTGTGGTGCCCGCCAACGGAAACCGAGATCGCACCCGTGGAGAATCCGCTCACGGGGACGGGATTGCTGCGGTTCACGCCGAAGGACCCGTCGCCTGCGCCGAGCTGCCCGTAGACGTTCTCGCCCCAGCAGCGCAGCCCTCCGCTCGCGAGCAACGCGCAGCTGTGGTTGCCGCCGGCCGCGATCGCGACGACTCCGCTCGAGAGCCCGAAGACGGTGGAAGGCGTCGTGCGCCGCGTCAGCGTGCCGTCGCCGAGCTGGCCCGAGGCGTTCTCGCCCCAGCAGCGAACGCCGCCGGCGGTCGTGAGCGCGCAGCTGTGCAGGTAGCCCGAGGCGATCGCTGCCACGCCGCTGCCGAGCCCTGTCACGCCCTTCGGCGTGCTGCGCTTGTCGACCCCCGAGCCGTCGCCGAGCTGGCCGCGCGTGTTTTCGCCCCAGCAGCTCACCGCGCCCGCGGCGGAAAGCGCGCAGCCGTGGAAGCCGCCGAAGGCGACCTGGGGAAAAGGGGTGGGGGATTGCGCCGCGGCCGGCGCGGCCGCGAGGCACAAGGAGGCGGAGACGGCGCCAATGAAGAGGCGCCCAAGGGGCGTGCGCATCGTGTTGTCGCGGTTGTACTTCTAGGTATGCGCACCACCATACCAAAGAATCCGGAAAATGGGGACAGTCCCCATTTAATCGATGTAATACGTGTTACAAGGTTTAAATGGGGACTGTCCCCATTTTCAGAGCTTGTCGAGGGATTCGGCGGGGGTCCAGCCGGCGGCGGGAGGGTCGCGGCGGTAGCCGGCGATGAGGCCGAGGTAGTGCCGCGCCACGCCGTCGCCGTCGCGGCGCTGCGCGATGGCGCCGAAGGCGCGCTCGGCGCCGTCCCAGTCGCGGCGGCCGTAGGCCTCGAGGCCCTCGGCGGAGAGCCGCCGCACCGTCTCGTCGTCGTCGAAGGTGAAGACGTCCACGGGCTCGCTCTTGCCCTTGACGATGACGCGCCCGACGCTCCGCAGGGGCTCTCCCGGCGGCAGTGCGCCTGCCGTCTCCCCGCTCAGCAGGATTCCCGTCCCGAAGAGCTTGTTCACGCCCTCGAGCCGGGAAGCGAGGTTCACGCCGTCGCCGATCGCGGTGTAGGCGAAGCGGTCCGCGGCGCCGAGGTTGCCGACCACCGCGTCGCAGCTGTGCAGCCCCACGCGCATGCGGATCTCGGGCAGACCCTGCTCCCGGAGCTCCCGGCGAAGCAGCTCCATGTCCGCCTGCATCTCGCGCGCCGCGAGGCAGGCGTGGGCCGCGTGCTCCGCATCGTCGAGGGGCGCGCCCCAGATCGCCATGAGCGCGTCGCCGATGAACTGCGTGAGCGTGCCGCGCCGGCGCTTGACGATGTCGGAGGCGCGCGTGAAATGCTGCTGCAGCACCCGCGCGACCTCCTCGGGCCCGTGCTTCTCGCTGATCGTCGTGAAGCCCGCGAGGTCCGTGAAGAGCGCGGTGATGCGCCGGCGCTCGCCGCCGAGCTTGAGCCGCTCGGGATGGGCGAGCACGTGGTCGACGACTTCCGGGGACACATAGAGCGAGAAGGCGCGGCGCACCTCGGCGCGGCGGCGGCTCTCGGCGAGGAAGGCGATGCCGCCGAAGGCGACGTAGGTCGCCGCGATCGCCGCGAGCGCCCCCGCCACCGGCAGCCACAGGGAACGCTCGGCGAAGAGCCAGTATCCCCCGGCGACGACCGCCGCCCCGAGCGCGAGGCCCGCGGCGAGGCCGAGGATCGGCCGCCAGCGCCGCATCGCGAGCGCGGAGAGCGCGGCGGCGAGCGCGATGAGCGCGAGGCGCCAGGCCTCGGCGACCGGCACGACCGCGCGCCCCGAGATCGCGGTCTCGAGGATGTTCGCGTGCACCTCCGCGCCCGGCGTGAGCCAGCCCGTGCCCGCGGTGAAGGGCGTGGCGAAGAGGTCGGCCTGCGCGGCCTGCGCGTCCGTGGAGGCCTTCACGTCGCGTCCCACGATCACGATCTGGTCCTGGAAGGCGCCCGGCGGCAGGTGCGTGTCGGCGGCGAGCGCCTGATAGTAGGAGACGAAGGGAAAGGTGTGGTCCGGCCCCGCGTAGCGGATCATCGCGCCGGGAATGGGATCGGGCTCCTTGATGAGCCCCGGGGCGCGTTCGTTCGCCTTGCGCACGATCTCGCGCCAGAGGATGTCGCCGCCCTCGGGAAGGCTGCGCACCACGAGGTCGCGGTCGAGCGTGACGGTCGCGAGCCCCGTGCGCGCGCCCGCGGCGCGGAACCAGGGGTGCGGGTCCACGCGCATCCACTGGCGCGCGTAGGCCGACTCCTGGTAGGCCATGTCCGCGGCCATGACGACGTTGCCGCTCGCACGCACCGCTTCCGCGAGCGCGCGGTCCTCGGCCTCGCTCGAGGATTCCGCGAGCACCACGTCGAAGACCACGACGAGCGCGCCCGAGGCCGCGAGCTGGTCGAGGAGCTTCGCGTGCAGTCCGCGCGGCCAGGGCCACTGCCGCCCGACCTCGGCGAAGGAGGCCTCGTCGATGCCCACGATCGTGATCGGCAACTGCGACTTGCCCGTCGCCGTGGCCACCGAGAGCGCGTCGAAGCCCTTGAGCTCGAGGCTCCTCCACGCCGCGGAGAACGAGAGCGCGGCGATCAGCGCGAAGAGGCCGGAGGCGACCGCGGCGGCGAGCCGCCAGGGCACCCCGGAACCCGGCTCCCCGGCCGGGCGGCGCAGCAGCGCGGAGGCGGTGGCGAGGAAGCCGCGCATCGCCGCGTCAGAAACGCCAGCTCAGGATGACGCCGAAGACGTCGGAATACTCTTTCTTGAGGAGGTTGTAGGCGAAGGCCTCGACGGCCCAGCGCTTGTCCGCGCTCTCCACGTAGACCTTGACCAGCGCGTCCCAGCCCTGCTGGAGCGCGACGAAATTTCCCTCGTCCGCGTAGCGGACGCTCCGCCAGGCCCCGGCGACGGTCACGAAGCTGCGCCAGCCCGGCGACCAGGTAAGGCCGATGTCGGCGTGGTGTCGCGGCAGGTAGGGGATGCGCAGGCCGGCGTAGAACGGGCCGCGATTCTCGCTCTCCTGGTACTCGTAGTGCATCCTCAGCGCCGCCGATTCCCCGAGGGTGCGCTCGTAGGCCGCGTGGAAGCGTTTCGCGAGGCCGGTGGAATACACGGGCAGGTCCTCGAGCTCGTCGGGCCGGCCGGGGGGCGTGAGCACGCGGTTGCGCAGCCGGTCGAGGTTGGTGATGTCGCGCCGGGCGTTGAGGGGCCCGATGAGCGGCGAGTAGAGATTCTCCACCCGCGCTTCCTGGTAGTGCATCGTCGCGAACGCGCGCGGCGAGATCGTCCACTCCCACTGGGCGCGGCACTGGCGCATCTCACCCCCCGGGAGCACGAGCTGGTCGTCGATCGGCACGCCCGCCACCGCGACGGGCATGAGCGAGTCGAGCGCGATGGGCCGGAGCCAGCGCAGGCAGGCGAGGCGCACCCCGTGGCCCTCGGCGGGGCGCCAGACGAGGCCGCCGCGCAGGTCCGTGCCGCGGCGCCGGTAGTGCTCGTCGCCGGGCACGGTGCCCGACTCGAAGGTCGCGAGGATGTCGCGGTCCTTCCGGTAGTCGCGCCAGACGGCGCCGAACTCCCCGGTGGCCCCGGCTCCCGCGACGCGCGCGATCGCGTAGACGGAGCGCGACTTGTCGAGGTCGCGCTCGTCGAGGCTGTCGCGGTAGACCACCGTGTCGGGGAAGCGGATGCCCGAATCGCGCACCAGCCGGCCGCGGAAGTCCTCGCGCGAGGTCTCCGCGCCCCAGGTGAACTCGAAGCCGTCGGCCCGGCGCCTGGTGTGGCGGAAGGCGGCGTCGCTCGCCTGCGGCTCGATCTGGAAGTCCGATTGCTGCACGAGCGCGAATTCCGGCAGGTAGATCCCCGACAGGGTCCGGGCGGTCGAGTCCTCCCGGGTCGCCCCGGCCTTCAGCCAGAAGGCCTCGTCCGCGGAACGCGCGTAGCGCGCGCCGACGTCGAGGCGCGAGGACGCGCCCTCGATGTGGATGAAGTCGCCCGTCTCACCCGGGCGGCCGATGTCGGAATCGATGTCGAGGCGGTTCGCGTAGACGAAGAGCGACAGGTCGTGGGCGGGCTTCGCCCCCGCCGCCGCGGTGAATGTCCTGCCCGTAGCCTCGAAGGGGTTGCTGCGCGGCGTGTAACGCGAGCCGATCGCCTCGACGAAATAGCTCGCCGGGAAGACGGAACTGTCCATGCCGTTCGCGTTGAAGACCGCTTCCGTGAGCGCATTGTCGTCGCTGCGGCTGTAATGCGCCGCGGCGGTCGCGTGGTGCCCGGGCGAGGGCACGAGCGACTGGAAGCGGTTCGAGGCGCCGAAGGCGGTGGGCTCCGTGACGAAGCCCTGCATGAGCTCGGAGCGGCGCGCGAACTCGCCCGGGTAGCGGTCGGCGAGGAACAGGTGGCTCGCGCCCCAGAATGGCAGGTAGGAATCCTGCGCGCTGCTCCTCGACCAGGCCTCGAGCCCCATGAAGGCGAGCGCGCTGCCCACGTTGGCGATGCCCTTCTGGTTGTCGGCGATCGCGCTGGGCGACTTGAGGTAGGGCAGCCGCACGAGCGCCTCGCGCGCCTCGCGGGCGGCCGCCACGGGCTCGATCGCGTCGAGGTGGATGATCCCCGCCATGAGGTGCGGCATCGGATCGCGCGGGTCGGTTTCCGCGGCGCGGCGCAGCTCCTCCTGCGCGGCCTCGCGCCGCTCGGCCTGGTAGTGGGCCGCCGCGAGGTAGAGGTGAGCGCGCGAGTAGTTCGGCTCGACGAGCGAGGCCTTGAGCAGCGCCTGCGTGGCCGCCTCGAGGCGGCCGCTGCGAAGCTCGAGGATCCCGAGGCCCGTCCAGGCCACGTAATGATCGGGCGAGCGCTCGAGCGCCTGCCCGAAGGCCGCCCTCGCCTCTTCCAGGTTGCCGGCGAGCGTGGACACCGTGCCCAGCTCCGCCGCGGTCTCCGCGCGCCCGGGATCGAGCTCCCGGGCCTTGCCGAGCAGCGATTTCGCGCGCCGCAGGTTCTCGCGCTCGCCCTCGACCACGCCCAGGCCGTGCCAGCCCCGCGCGTCGCCCGCCGCGAGGTCGATGGCGCTCTGGTAGGCGTCCGCCGATTCCTTCGCGAGACCCTCGAGCCGCGCCGCGTCCCCGACGGCGAGCCAGGCTTCGACGGACCGCGCGGAGCGCGCCGCGGCGGCGCGCGCGAGCTCGAGCGACCGGGCGCTCTCGCCGTCGAGCAGCGCCATGCGCGCGAGGCCCGCCGCGAAGCGCTCGTCGCCCGGAAAGCGCGGCATCGCGGCGGCGAGCGCTGCGTTCGCCGCGGCGAGCTCGCCGCGATAGGCCTCGAAATCGGCGAGCAGCAGGTGCGCGACCGCCACGCCCCCGGCCTCGCCCGCGATCGCGGCCCGCAGCCTCGCGTACGCTTCCGCGAGGCGCTGCTCGCGCACGAGCGCCACGACCGCCTGCACCGGCGCCGCCTCGGGCCGGCCCGCGCCGCGCGTCTCCGCGTAGCGCTCCGGATCCACCGTCACGGAGGAAACCCACTGCACGCGCTCGCGCGAGACCGTCACCAGGAGCTTCACCGGCGCCTTGCCCTTCTCGGCGCGCGCCTGCTCGCCGCGGTTCACGACGACCGATCCGTGCTCGTTGGATAGTTCGACCTCGCCGCTGAACACCGAGAGCGTGGCGCGCCCTTCGGCGTCCACCGCCATTTCCCAGTCGGTGCCGCGGATCGCGGCGAGCGCCGAGGGCGTTTCCATCACCAGCCCCCTGGGCGCGGTCTTCGACTGCACCCAGCTGCGCCCGGAGTTGAGGTTGAGGATCGTCTTCGCGTCGCGGGTGCCGCCGGCTTCCTTGATCTGCAGCACGCTGTTGGGGGCGAGGCGCACCTGCGTGCGGTCGACGAAGAGCACCGCCATGCGCGAAAGGTCGCCCGTGCGCACGAAATTCGTCGGGAAGAGCTCCTGCCTGACCTTGGCGAGGCTCCAGCTCGCCTGCTGGGCCTCGCGAAATTCGCCGCGGCCTTCCAGGCTCACGATCTCGGCGGCGCGGTCCGCGCCGGACGCGGGAAGGCCCGCGAGAACGACGAACAGGCCGATCAGCGGGGCGAACAGCGGGCGGATGCGCATCATTCGAGGTCTCCCAGCCCCGAAGTTTACCCTTGGCCGCTAGAACCGGTAGCGCGTGAGGGTCGTGGTGCGCCCGCCCGGCAGCGTCATGATCGCGGTCTCCGGCCCCGAGAACTGCACCGTCACGGGGGCCACGTTCTCGTTCACGCGCGTCGCGGGCCGGTACGCGCCCGAGAGCGTCTGCCCGTTGCCGTACTGCCACCAGTTGCCGCCGAAAGCGAGCGGGTTGGGTGTCGCGTAGACCGAGATGTACCAGATCGGGTTGCCCGCGTCGTCGTACATGTAGCCGGCGAGGTCCGCCCAGCCGTTCTGCCACTCGATGAAGAATCCTCTCCCGTCCTCCGCGGCGTTCCACCACCACCCGGACTCGGGCTGGTTCACCTGCGGTTGCGCCGCGAGCCCCCCGGTCACGATGTTGAAGCGCTCGATCGGGATCGATCCCCCGGGCCACACCAACGTGCCGCGCGTCGCGTCCGTGAAGGCCATCGTCACCGCGCCCTCGTCGGTGATCGGCGCGGGCTTCACGTACGGGCCGCCGAGCGTCTGGCCGTTGGCGACCGAGAGCAGCCGCGCGTTGAAGATCGATCCGTCGAGCGAGGTGGGACCGCCCGCGACGAGCCAGCTCGCGCGCCCCGACACGTCGTAGAGATACGCCGCCATGAAGAGGCGGTTGCCCGAGGTCTCGATGGAGAAGCCGCGCCCGCCCTCCGCGGGGTTCCACCACCAGCCCGTCTGCGGCGCCTGCGGCTTGCACTCGACGCTGCCCTGGATGCTCGCGACCGAGCGGTTCGTGCCCGCGTCGAGCATCGCCTGGCCGTTCGCGCCGTAGCCCACGTAGAAGGTCGCGCCCGCGACCTGCGAGGTCGGCACGCCGTCGAGGACGGTCACCGCCTGCCCCTGTGCCGAAAGCACGCCGGAGACATAGGCCTGCAGGCCCGAGGCGGAAACCGCCTGCAGCTGGCCCGAGGCGTTCAATTGCGCGAGAACGCACGCCGGCGCGTCCGCCTTCGCGCCCTCGCGCGGGACCGCCTTGCCGGCCGCGAGCGGCTCGCCATCGCCCGCCGCGGGACGCACGATCGCGGGGGGTGCCAGCGCGAACACGTAGACGCTCGCCACGGTCCCCTGGTCCTGGGCGCGGAAGGTCACGCTCGCCGAGACGTTCGCCGCGGCATCCGTGGCGCTGCCCGAGGCGACCAGCGGGAACGCGGCGATCTTGCCCGCGGGAACCTGCAGGGGCGCGTCGAGCGAAAGGGCGAGGTAGCCGCTGCCGCCGGCGCCGAGGACGAGCTGCGGCGCGAAGCGCGTGGCGAGCGTGCCGTCGCCCAGTTCGCCGTTGAAGTTGAATCCCCACGCGAGGGCGCCGCCGCCGGGGATCGAAGCGAGCGAGAAGCCGTTGCCCGCGACGGCCGTGAGCGTGCTCGCCGCCGGCGCGATGCGCACGGGACGCACGCGGTCGGTCCCGGTGCCGTCGCCCACCGCGCCGCTCCCGTTGTTGCCCCACGCCCAGAGGCTCCCGTCGCCGAGCACCGCGAGCCCGTGATCCGAGCCCGCCGCGATCGCCTGCACGCCGGCGAGCGTCGGAAGCGCCACCGGCGCGTGCTGGTCCGCGCTCGCGCCCGTGCCGAGCTGGCCGCGGTAGTCCTCGCCCCAGGACCACGCGCGGCCGTCGGCCGTCGTCGCGAGCGACCAGTTCCAGCCCGCGGCCACGTGCGTCACCGTCGCAAGACCCGGGACCTGGACCGGCGTGGTGCGCCCCGTCGTGGTCCCGTCGCCCAGCTCGCCGTTGCCGTTGTTGCCCCAGGCCCACGCGCGGCCCTGCGCGTCGCGCGCGAGCGAGTGGTAGGCGCCCGCGGCGACTTCCGCGATGACCGGAAGCGAGGTGACGGCAACCGGGACCATCGACGAGCCCCCGCCGGTGCCGAGCTGTCCCGAGGTGTTCGCGCCCCAGGCCCACACGCGCCCCGACTGGTCGAGGGCGAGGACATGGTGCGGCTCGTCGTTGCTCGCGTAGGAGGAATAGGCGGCGGAGACCCGCGTGATCGCGGGCACGCCGGCGACGCGCGCGGGCGTGGAGCGCGACACGAAGGTGCCGTCGCCCATCGCCGCCCACTCGTTGTCGCCCCAGGCCCAGAGCGTGCCGTCCGCCTTCACCGCGTAGCTCGCGAACATGCCGCAGGCGATCGAGGCCACACCGTCGAGCGCCGGGACGAGAAGCGGCGTCGTCTGGTTCTGGGGCGTGGCGAGGCCGCTCGCGAGCTGCTGGTAATTGTTCTTGCCGAAGCCGACGACGGAGCCGCGCACGACGAGGAAGCTCACCTCGAATCCCGCGTTGAGGCCCGCGGCGCCGGAGGCGCCGGGGATGGCCGCCGGCGACTCGAGATACGGGTAGCGCGCGTTGTCGAGCCCGAGCTCGCCCCAGGCGTTGTAGCCGAAGCCGAGGACGGCGCCGTCGGTCCGCAGGACGAGGGAATGCTGGTCGCCGGCGGAGATCGCGAGGATCCCGGCGAGCGACGGGATCGCGACCGGGGCCCGCGGCGTGGCGCTGGCGGTGCCCGGGCCGAGGCCGAGCTGTCCCCAGCCGTTGTTGCCCCATCCCCAGACGGTGCTGTCGAGGCGCAGCGCGAGACCATGGGCGCCGAGGGCCGAGACCGACACGACCTGGGTGAGGCCCGGAATCGCGGCGGGCGTCGCGCGGGCCGGGATGCCGGCCACCCCGAGCTGCGCGAGGTTGTTGCGTCCCCACGCCCACACCGTGCCGTCGCCCCGCACCGCCACGGACCAACCGTTGGCCGCGGAGATCCCGACCGCGTTCGTGAGCCCGGGCACCTGCACCGGCCGCAACGAGTCGGTCGTGCCGCCCGTGCCGAGCTGGCCGTAGGAATTGCGGCCCCAGGCCCAGACGGTGCCGTCGCGGCGAAGCGCGAGCGCGTGGTAGTTCGCCGCGGAGATGGCGACGATGTCGGTGAGCCCCGCGACGCGCGCGGGCGTCGCGCGCGGCGTCGTGGTCCCGTCGCCGAGCATCCCGTACTGGTTCGCGCCCCAGCTCCAGACGGTGCCGTCCTGGGCGAGCGCCATCGAGAATCCCCCGCCCGCCGAGGCCGCGCTGACTCCCGAGACGAGCGCGGTGACGACGGAGTTACCCCGGTAGATGCGCGTGCCGTCGCCCAGCTGGCCGTTGTCGTTCGATCCCCACGCGTGGAGCCGCCCGTCGCTCGCCACCGCGAGCGCGTGCCCGCCGAAGCGCGAGGACACCGAGCGGATACCCGAGAGGCTGGTGACTTGCGCGGCGGCCGCGCGGAAGAGCAGGCGTCCCTGGCCGAGCTGGCCGAAGCCGTCCCAGCCCCAGGCGAGGACGCGGCCGTCGCTGCGCAGCGCGAGGCTGTGCGCGCCGCCCGTGCACAGCTGCGGCGTGGCGGCATCGACGCCGCCCGCGATCAAGCCCGCCGCGGCAAGCGCGGCGAGGAACCTGCGGAGAAGGGATCGGAGGATGCGCGGCGATGCGATCGAAGGCGATTTCGCGGGCATGGATGTCCTCTCTTCAGAAGCGATAGCGAGTCAGGGCGAGAGGCCGCCCACCCGGCAGGGTCAGGATCGCGGTGTCGGGGCCCGAGAACTGCACCGTCACGGGGGCCACGTTCTCGTTCACGCGCGTCGCGGGCCGGTAGCTTCCGGTGAGCGTCTGCCCGTTGCCGTACTCCCACCAGCTGCCGCTGAAGCTGCGCGCCTCCGGCGTCGGGAAGACCGAGATGTACCAGACGGGGTTGCCCGCGTCGTCGTACATGTAGCCCGCGAGGTCCGCCCAGCCGTTCTGCCACTCGATGAAGAAACCCCGCCCGTCCTCCGCGGCGTTCCACCACCAGCCGTTCTCGGGCTGGTTCGGCTGCGGCTGCGCGGCGAGCCCGCCCGGCACGATATTGAAGCGCTCGATCGGGATCGATCCCCCGGGCCACACCAGCGTTCCGCGCGTCGCGTCCGTGAAGGCCATCGTCACCGCGCCCTCGTCGGTGATCGGCGCGGGTTTCCGGTACGCCCCGGCGAGCGTCTGGCCGTTGGCCACCGAGAGCAGCCGGCCCGTGTAGAGCGAGCCGTCGAGCGAAGTGGGGCCCCCGGAGACGAGCCAGGTGGCGCGGCCCGAGACGTCGTAGAGATACGCCGCCATGAAGAGCCGGTTGCCGCTCGTCTCGATCGAGAAGCCGCGCCCGCCCTCGGCCGGGTTCCACCACCAGCCCGTCTGCGGCGCCTGCGGCTTGCACTCGCGCGTTCCCGGCACGCTGACCGCGCTTCGGTTCACTCCCGCGTCGAGCATCGCCTGCCCGCTCGCCCCGTAGCCCACGTAGAACGTCGCCCCGGCGATCGCGGCGGCGGGCACGCCGCTCAGGATCGTGACGCTCTGCCCCTGCGCGGAAAGCACGCCGGTCACGTACGCCTGGAGGCTCGAGGCGGACAATGCCGCGAGTTGCCCCGAGGCATTCAGTTGCGCGAGCACGCAAGGCACGGCATCGGCCTTGCCCCCGTCGCGGGATCGCGCCTCGCCCACGGTCGTGGGCTCGCCGGAACCTGTCGTCGCCGCGACGGCGTCCGCGGGCGCGACGGCGAACACGTACACGCTCCCGGAGGTTCCCGCATCCGCCGGCCGGAACCGGATGTCTCCGGTGATCGTCGGGATCGCGTCGTTCACGTCGCCGGCCGCCCTCACTTCGAAGACGGGCAACCGGTTCTCGGGAGCGAGCGGGGGATCCTCGGGGCTCAGGTCGAGAACTCCCGTCCCCCCGACCCCGAGGACGGCGGCATGCCGGTAGCGATTCGCATAGGTCCCGTCGCCCAGCATTCCGGAGACGTTGTAGCCCGAGCCGAGGGTTGCGCCACCCTGGAGGGCGACGACCGTGAACTCGCTTGAAGGGGCCGCCGCGGCGAGCGAGGAGATGCCGGGAATCGGAGTCGGCGTCAACCGCTCGCCATTGGACCCGTCGCCGAGCGCTCCCCGGAAGTTGTTTCCACCCCAGGCGCGCACCGTGCCGTCGCGCAGTTCGGCGATCTTCGACGGCATGAGGCTCCCGCCGGCATGCAGGGCGGAGACCCCGGCGATCGTCGTCAACGCGACCGGGCTGTGCCGCTCCGAGTGTCCGCCCTCGCCGAGCACGCCCTCTCCCCAGGCGTAGACGCGCCCGTCGGCTGCCAGCGCGTAGGACTCGTTCGCGGCCGCGCCGATGGCGACGATGCCGGACAGGCCGGGGACCTGGCGGCCCGTGCCCTCGAACTGCGTGGATGTGCCGCCGGTGCCGAGTTGCCCCGCGTAGTTGACACCCCAGGACCAGACGGCGCCGTTCCGGGCGAGGGCGAGCCCGTGGCGGAATCCCAGCGCGATCGACACGATGTCGGACAACCCGGCGACTCGGACCGGATCCAGCGATCCGGCAGGTTGCGGCGTGCCCGCGAAGGGCGGGTTCCGCGATCGCGTGGTCCATCCCCAGTGCCAGACCGTGCCGTCGGAGAGCAGCGCCGCCGACAGGTAGCCGACGGACGACGATGCGGCCACCGCGACGGCCCGGACCAGGCCGCGCACCCGGACCGGAGACGAGCGGTCCGAGAGCGTCGCGTCGGCCAGCTGGCCGCCGTCGTTGCGCCCCCAGCCCCACACCGTTCCATCGCGACGCACCGCCAGGCTGTACGCGCCGCCCGCGGCCACGGACACGACGTCGTCGATGAGGATCACGGGCGTCGGCACCGAGCTGTTCGCGAGGAACGCGACGCCCAGCTGCGAGACCCGGTTGCTGCCCCAGGCCCGGACCGAGCCGTCGCCGAGCACCGCGTAGGAAGTCCGGTTGCCGGCCGCGAGCGCCGCGACGCCCGCGAGCCCCGACACCGCGAGCGGCATGGCGCTGTAGGCCTCGTTGCCGATTCCGAGCTGGCCCTCGTTGTTGAGGCCGAAGGCGAAGGGCCGGCCCGAACCGTCGAGGACGAGCGAATGGTCCGCACCCGCCGCGACGGCGACGACCGCCGACGCGCCGGCAACCACGGCCGGGGTGGCGCGGGACAGGAACCCGAACCCCGCGCCCAGCTGGCCCCATTGGTTCGACCCCCAGGTCAGCACGGAACCGTCGGAGCGAAGTGCCACGGAGTGGCTCCGGCCGGAGGCCACGCGCACGATGCCGCTCAATCCGGCAACCGGGGCAGGGACCGGGCGTGAGGTCGCGATGACCCCGCATTGCCCGACCCCGGAGAGGCCCCACGCCCACACCGTGCCGTCGCGCCTCAGGGCGAGCGAGAAGCGGATCCCGGCGGCCACCGCGATGGCGTTTTCCATGCCGGCGACGCGCACCGGCGCGGAGCGCCGCAGCACCGAGGAACCGTCGCCAAGCGCGCCGGAGATGCCCGAGCCTCCGTCGCCGTTGTATCCCCACGCCCAGACCGAGCCGTCCTGCCCGACGGCGAGCACGTGCTCCTGGCCGGCAGCGATCGCGACGATCCCGCTCAGGGAGGGAATCCGGGTCGGCGCGGCGACCGTGCCGCCTTCGTGCCCGAGGCCGAGTTGCCCATGGTAGTTGCCTCCCCAAGACCACACCGTCCCGTCGCCGCGAAGCACGACGGCGAAACCGTCGCCCGTCGCGATCGCCGTGACGCCGTCGATTCCGGGCACGGGCTCCGGAACCGGTCGTCCGCTGCCTACCGAATCGCGCGGTTCGCCCGCCCAGTACTGGCCCCAGGTGTAGAGGCGCCCCTCCCGCGTGAGCGCAAGCGCCTGCCCATGGCTTTCCGCCACGGCCACCACGCTCGCGAGGCCGTTGATCCGCAGCGGCACCGGCGACTTGAGGAGCTGGCCCCGGCCGAGCTGGCCGTAGGAATCCGCCCCCCACGAAACGACCGAGCCGTCCGATCGCACGGCCACCACGTGGTCGTCGCCCGCGGAGAGCCCGAACGCGGCCGCGGCGCCGATCGCCGCGCAACAGGAAACGATCGCGAAAACCCGGACGACGGTGCGCAGCAGGGATGAGTACGTCCGGAGGGCGGGTGCATGCACACCGTCGCCGCGAGCGACTCGCGGGATCACCAAGGAACCCATCGCTGGCCTCTCCGCCGACGCCTCATGCCTCCAGCTTGGGAGTTCCGGCGCGAAAGGGGCTGACGTGCGTCAAGCTCCCTCGCCGTCGCGGGCGCGGAGCCTCAGAACCGGTAGCGCGTGAGCGTCGTCGTGCGCCCGCCCGGCAGCGTCATGATCGCGGTCTCCGGCCCCGAGAACTGCACCGTCACGGGGGCCACGTTCTCGTTCACGCGCGTCGCGGGCCGGTAGCTTCCGGTGAGCGTCTGCCCGTTGCCGTACTCCCACCAGCTGCCGCTGAAGCTGCGCGCCTCCGGCGTCGGGAAGACCGAGATGTACCAAATCGGCTGGCCCGCCTCGTCGTACATGTACCCCGCGAGGTCCGCCCAGCCGTTCTGCCACTCGATGAAGAATCCTCTCCCGTCCTCCGCGGCGTTCCACCACCAGCCGTTCTCGGGCTGGTTCGGCTGCGGCTGCGCGGCGAGCCCGCCCGGCACGATGTTGAAGCGCTCGATCGGAATCGATCCCCCGGGCCACACCAGCGTTCCGCGCGTCGCGTCCGTGAAGGCCATCGTCACCGCGCCCTCGTCGGTGATCGGCGCGGGCTTGCGGTACGCGCCACCGAGGGTCTGGCCGTTCGCCACGCTCAGCAGTCGGCCCGAGAAAAGCGAGCCGTCGAGCGAGGTGGGGCCCCCGGAGACGAGCCAGCTCGCGCGCCCGGAGACGTCGTAGAGATACGCCGCCATGAAGAGCCGGTTGCCCGAGGTCTCGATGGAGAACCCGCGTCCTCCCTCGGCGGGATTCCACCACCACCCCGTCTGCGGGGCCTGGGGCTTGCACTGCACGGTGCCCGGGACGCTCACCACCGAACGGTTGGTGCCCCCGTTGAGCATCGCGCTGGAATTCGAGCCGTAGCCGACATAGAGCGTCGAGCCCGCGAGCTGGCTCGCCGCCGCGCTGTTGAGAACCGTGACGCTCTGGCCCTGCGCCGTGAGCACGCCCGAGATGGCGGCCTGCAGCGTCGAGGCCGACACCCCCACGAGCTGCCCCGAGGCGTTCATCTGCGCGAGCACGCACGCGACGTCGGCCTTCGCGCCGTCCGCGCGCCGCGCCTTGCCCACCACGAGCGGCTCGGACCCGTCCGCGGCCCGCGCGACGTTCGTCGCGGGCGTGGAGGCGAAGACGAAGACGCTTCCCGAAGTGCCCACGTCCTCGGGGCGATAGCGGATGTCGGCGTTCACGGCGCCGTTGGCCGTCGAGGCGACCACGAGGAACACGGGAATCTTGTCGCCACCGATCGTGGTCGCCGTCGCGGGATCGAGGTCGAGGA
Organism: Usitatibacteraceae bacterium; assembly: GCA_044220635.1. Lineage (GTDB taxonomy): Bacteria > Pseudomonadota > Gammaproteobacteria > Burkholderiales > Usitatibacteraceae > JBGAQP01. The sequence continues at coordinate 21,349 of JBGAQP010000005.1, read as the reverse complement.
ACCAGTCGTTCGTCGCGAGGCTTCCCGCGCCGTCGTCGCGCAGAACAACCACGGGCGCGTAGCGGTCCACGAAGGTGCCGTCGCCGAGGCGGCCGTCGAAGTTGAGCCCCGAGGCGAGCACCGAGCCGTCCGCCTTGAGGAGATGCACGTTCGAACGCCCCGCCGCGATCGCCGCGACCCCCGTGACCCCGGGAACCGGCGCGGCGAGCTCCTGCTGTTCCCACGATCCGTTGGCGAGCTGCCCCGACCAGCTCGCACCCCAGGACCACACGGTGCCGTCGGCCTTCCGCGCGAGGGAGAACGCCTCGCCCGCGGCGACCGCCGCAACGCCCGTGAGGCCGCGCGCCTGGACCGGCGAGGAGCGCGTGAGCGTCGTCCCGTCGCCAAGCTCGCCGGAGTAGTTCGCGCCCCAGGCCCAGACGGTTCCGTCGGACTTCACCGCGAGCGAGTGCGCGCCGCCCGCGCCGATCGCGACCACGCCCGAGAGCCCGGGCACGCGCACCGGCGAGAATCGGTGCGTGAGGGTGCCGTCGCCGAGCTGCCCCGCGTCGTTCGCGCCCCAGGCCCACACCGTGCCGTCGGCCGCGAGCGCGAGCGAGTGCCCGCCACCCGAGGAGATCGCGGTGATGTTGGCGAGCGTACCCACGCGCACCGGCGTGAGCGCGCTCTGCGTGTCGCCGGTGCCGAGCATCCCCAGCCAGTTCGTGCCCCACGCCCACACCGTGCCGTCGTTCCGGAGCGCGGTCGAGAAGTAGTAGCCCGCGGAGATCTCGCGCACGTTGTCGATGCCGACGGTCGCGACCGGCCGCGAGCGGTTGGTCTGCGTGCCGTCGCCGAGCTCGCCCGCGCCGTTGTGCCCCCAGGCGATGAGCGTGCCGTCGGCCTTCAGCGCGAGCACGTGGATTCCACCCGCGGCGATTTTCGCGATGCCGGTCGCGCCCGCGACCGCGACGGGCGTCGAGCGCAGCGGGCGCACGCCGTCGCCGAGCTCGCCGTAGTCGTTCGCGCCCCACGCGAAGACGCGCCCGTCGCTGCCCACCGCGAAGGCGTGGAAGCCGCCCGCCGAGATCGAGGCGATGGCGCTCACGCCCGTGACTCGCACCGGCGTGGGCTTGCCTTCGATGGTCCCGTCGCCGAGCTGCCCGAGACCGTTCTCTCCCCAGGCCCACACCGAGCCGTCGGCGGCGAGCGCGAAGGAGATGAAGATGCCCGCGTCCACCGCGGTCACGTTCGCCAGCCCGCTCACGCGCACGGGCTGCGGCGTGGGCGTCTGGCGTCCGTCGCCGAGCTCCCCGGAATAGCCGCTGCCCCACGCCCAGGCGCTGCCGTCGGCGAGGTGGGCGAGCGTGTGTCCCGCGCCGGCGCTCACGCCGCGCACCTGCGTGAGGCCGAAGACGGCCACCGGCCGGCTGCGGTCCGTGGTCGTGCGATCGCCGACCTGGCCGTAGTCGTTTCGCCCCCATGCCCACAGCGTGCCGTCGCCCTTCAGCGCCACGCTGTGCAGCTCGCCCGCGGAGATCCGGGTCACGCCGGCGAGCCCCTCCACGACGATCGGCGCGAGGCGCATCGTCGTCGTGCCGTCGCCCACCTGCCCGAAGTCGTTGCGGCCCCAGGCGCGCACCGTGCCGTCGCGCTTGAGCGCGAGGCCGTGCCCGTTGCCCGCGGACACGGAGGCCACGTCCACGAGGCCCGGGATCATCACGGGGACGCGCGAGGCCTCGGCTTGGCCGAGCTCGCCGTTCCAGTTCTCGCCCCATCCCCACACGGTGCCGTCGCTCTTGAGGGCGAGGGTGTGGATGGCGCCGGCGGAAACCTGCACGACTCCCGTGAGCCCCGGCACCGGCCCCGGCGTCGACCGGCTCGTCGTCGTGCCGTCGCCGAGCTGGCCCTGGTCGTTGCGCCCCCAGGTCCACACGGTGCCGTCGCGCTTGAGCGCAGCGACGTGGGACTCGCCCGAGGAGACCTGCGCCACGTCGGCGAGCCCCGCGATCGCCACCGGCGTCGCGTTCGAGAGCGTGCGTCCCTGGCCGAGCTGGCCCGAGGAATCCGTACCCCAGGCGCGCACCGTGCCATCCGCATGGAGCGCGACGCTGTGGCCGTCGCCCGTGGCGACGGACGGCGTCGCGCCCGCGGCGACCGTGGCCGCGAGGAGCAGCGCGAGGAGCGAAGCGATTGCGCGGATCAGAACCGGTACCTCGTGAGGGGCAGTTGGCGGCCGCCGGGAAGCGTCATGATCGCATTTTCGGGGCCGGAGAACTGCACCGTCACGGGCGCGACGTTGTCGTTGATCCTCGTCGCGGGCCGGTACGCGCCCGTGAGCGTCTGCCCGCCTCCGTATTGCCACCAATTGCCGCCGATCGCGCGCGGGTTCGGCGTCGGCTGCACCGTGATGTACCAGATGGGATTGCCGGCGTCGTCGTACATGTAGCCCGCGAGATCGACCGAGCCGTTCTGCCACTCGATGAAGAACCCTCTCCCGTCCTCCGCGGCGTTCCACCACCACCCGCTTTCGGGCTGGTTCGCCTGCGGCGCGGCCGCGAGCCCCCCGGGCACGATGTTGAAGCGCTCGATCGGAATCGATCCCCCGGGCCACACCAGCGTGCCGTGGGAAGCGTCGGTGAAGGCCATCGTGACCGCGCCCACATCCGTGATCGGCGCGGGCTTCCGGTAGGCGCCTGCCAGCGTCTGGCCGTTCGCGACGCTCAGCAACCGCCCCGTGAAGAGCGAGCCGTCGAGCGAGGTGGGACCGCCCGAGACGAGCCAGCTCGCGCGCCCGGAGACGTCGTAGAGATACGCCGCCATGAAGAGGCGGTTGCCCGAGGTCTCGATCGAGAAGCCGCGCCCGCCTTCGGCCGGGTTCCACCACCACCCCGTCTGCGGCGGCTGCGGCTTGCACTCGGTGCCGCCGGGCACGCTCAGCACCGAGCGGTTCGTGCCCCCGTCGAGCATTCCCTGCCCGTTCGCGCCGTAGCCGACGAAGAAAGTCGTCCCCGCCACCTGCGCGGTGGGAATGCCGTTCAACACCGTGACCGCCTGGCCCTGCGCGGAGAGCACGCCCGAGACTGCGGCCTGCAGCGTCGACGCCGACACGCCCACGAGCTGGCCCGAGGCGTTCAGTTGCGCGAGCACGCAAGCGACGCCATCGGCCTTCGCGCGGTCGCGACGGCGCGCCTTGCCGACGACCATCGGCTCGACCGGCGCGGCGCGCTGCACGAGGCTCGCGGGCGCGACGGCGAAGACGAAGACGCCGCCCGTGCTGCCGACGTCCGCGGGACGGAAGGCGACGGAGGCGTTCACCACCGGCGCGGACTCGGGCCCGCGCGAAGTCGCGAAGAGCCCGAAGGCCGGCAGGCGCTCGGGCTGGATGCCGTTCGGGTTCTCGGGCGTGAGGTCGAGGTACCCGGCTCCCGCGGGGCCCACCACAACCTGCGGCGTGTCGCGCGTGGCGAAGGTGCCGTCACCCGCCTGCCCGCGGTAGTTGTAGCCCCAGCCGAGCACGCCGCCGCCCGCGTAGCGCACGAAGGAGAAGTCCGAGCCCGCGTCCACTTCCGCGATGTTGCGCAACGCCGTGGCCGCCACCGGCGTCGAGCGGTCGATGTCGGTGCCGTCGCCGAGCTGCCCGTAGTAGTTGTAGCCCCAGCCCATGACGGTGCCGTCGCCGAGCAGGGCGAAGCTGTGGCTCCCGAAGAGCGAGGTCGAGACCGCGACGGCGCCCTCGACGCCGGGGATGCGCACAGGTGAGTAGCGGTCCGCCCTCCCGCCGTCGCCCAGCAGCGAGGGACAGGTCTCGCAATCGGCATTCGCCCCCCAACCCCACAGAGTTCCGTCGGCTCGCACGGCAAAGGACTGGCTCAGGCCCGCGGCGATCGCCACCACGTTCGCGAGCCCCGGGACCGCCTGCGGGACGCGCCCGCCGAAGTTCGCCACGCCGCGGCCGAGCTCGCCGCGGCTGTTGTTGCCCCACGCCCAGACCGTGCCGTCGCGCCTGAGCGCGAGCGCGTGGCCCAGGCCCGATTCGATGGCGACGATGTCGGAGAGCTCGGGAATCCGGTCCGCCGTGAGCCCGTCGGAATAGGTGCCGTCGGGCCGCAGGAAGGAATTCATACCGAAACCCCAGGCCCACACCGTGCCGTCGCGCTTGAGCGCGAGCGACCAGTTGCTGCCCGCGGCGACCGCGGCGACGTCGGTGAGGCCGGCGACGCGCACGGGGGTCGAGCGGTCCGTCTCGGTGCCGTCGCCGAGGTTGCCGGAATCGTTGCGGCCCCAGGCCCACACCGTCCCGTCGCTTTTCGCAGCGAGCGAATAGCGGTAGCCCGCCGCGACCGCCGTCACGCCGAAGAGCCCGGGCACGGGCATCGGGACTGCGATGCTTTCCTCGCGCGCCACCGCGAGCCGCCCGCTCGCGTTGCTGCCGAAGCCGCGCAGCGTCCCGTCCGCGTACACCGCGAAAGAGAGGTTCTCGAAGGTCGCCAGCGCCACGATGCCCGCGGGTCCGGCGACGGCCACCGGCGCGTCCCGAACGGTCGTGGTGCCGTCGCCGAGCTGGCCCTGCGCGTTGTCGCCCCACCCCACCGCCGTGCCGTTCGCGAGGAGCGCGAGCGCCTGGAATTGCGAGGCGGCGAGCGCCGCCGCGCCGGCGAGGCCGGGCACCGGGGCGGGCGTCGTGCGCCGCGGGACATAGGGGATCGTGAACCCGATGCCGAGCGTGCCGAAGGCGTTCGATCCCCACGCGAGCACGGTGCCGTCGCCACGCAGCGCCAGCGAAAAGGAGAAGCCGGCGGCGACCTTCGTCGCGCCCTGCAGGGACGGGATCCGCGCGGGAAGCACCCGGTCGGTGGTCGTCCCGTCGCCCAGCTGCCCTTGGTCGTTGGCGCCCCACGACCAGACGCCGCCGTCGGACGTCACGGCGAGCGAGTGGGCGGTCCCGCAAGCGATGGCCGACACGCCCGCGATCCCCTGGGCCATCACCGGCGTCAGCCGCGGCTCCCTCGTGCCGTCGCCGATCGCGCCGTCGGGATTCCATCCCCATCCCCATACCGTGCCATCCTGGAGCAGCGCGAGCGCGTGCGCGGGGCACACGGCGACCGCGACGACGCCCGTGAGGCCGGAGACGCGCACCGGGACGTCGGTGGAGAAGGCGCTCCCGGGGATGCCGAGGTCGCCGAGGATGTTGTCGCCCCAGGCCCAGAGCGAGCCGTCGGCCTGCACCGCGAACGAGGTGGCCGGCCCGGCGGCGATCGCAACGACGTTGGCGAGCGAAGGCACGCGCGCGGGCACGACGCGGTCCACGCGCGTGCCGTCGCCGAGCTGCCCCAAGAGATTGCCGCCCCACGCGTAGACGAGCCCCGAGCGCGTGAGCGCGAGCACATGCCGCTCGCCCGGAGCGACGGCGGCGACGTCCGCGAGCCCCGCGATCGCGAAGGGAACGGACGATTGCAGGAAGGCGCCCTGGCCGAGCTGGCCGTTCGCGTCGCTGCCCCAGGCGACGGCAAGCCCGTCGGAGCGCACGGCGAGCGCGTGGTCCCCCCCGGCGTCGATCCCGGGCGCCGCCCGCGCCGGGAATGCGGCGGCCGCGAGGACGAGCAGCATCCTCGCGAGCCCTGCGGGGAAGCGGAGACCATGTGCGCTCATGGAACCTCCCGTCCGCACCGCGTTCTTCCGGCGGCCGGATGTCCATTCTGCGCCGGTCGCGGGGTCGCGTTCAATGCGCCGCGTGTCGGATATTCCGCGGTCCCCGGGCGGCATAGGCAGTCTGCCGCCGCAATCGACCGCGCCTTCTTGGCCTGGATCAACAACCCGCGATTCCTTGAAATGCCTTAATCCGCCCGTGGTCCCGCCTGCCTAAGCTTGCGCGGTCAGTCCAGGAGGAAGCGTGCCCGAAACGAGCCGAGAATCCACGGCGTACGAGCGCACGGCGGAACTGCTCGCCGTCTGTCATCGCGACATCGGGCGCCACCTGGAGGCCCTCGAGCGCGCCGGCGATCGCGCGGACCGCGACCTCGAGCCGCTGCGAAAGGCGCTCGCGTTCTTCGACTTGATGCTCGCGGTCCACCAGCCCGACGAGGAGATCGACGTCTTCCCGGCGCTGCTCGCCGCCGCGGTGCGCCCCGACGAGCGGTCCCAGGCCTACGAGCTGGTCGCGCGCCTCATGGTGGAGCACCGCGAGCTCTCGGCGCTCTGGCTCGCGCTGCGCCCGGCCCTCGCGCGACTCGCAGACGGCCTGGACGCCGTCCTGCCCGGCGAGGCCCGGGTGCGTTTCGCCGCCCTCTACCGCCTCCATCTCGGGCGCGAAGAGCGCGAGCTCGAGCGGCTGCTGCGGCTGGTGCCCTCCGATCGCCTCGAGCGCATCGCCCGGTCCATCGCGGCGCGCCACCAACGCGCCGGCTTCGGCGGGCCCGGCGGCGCTTGAACCAGTTCAAGGCGGCGGGCCCCGGGGAGGGCCTAGATTCGGGTCACCCCTCTTCCCCGGAGCCCACCGGATGACCGCCGCCCTCGCCCGCCGCGCCCTGGCCGGACTCGCCTTCACGGCGTTCCTGGCCGCGGGCGTCGCGCTCACCGACGCGATCGTCGAGCGGTCTCCATCCGCGCTCCCCGCGCAGCCGCCGGAGCTCGCCGTGCGCGCCCTGGTCTGGGAGCGCACCCACTGCCGCGAATGTTGAGGCGCGCCGTTCGGGTGGCGCCCGCCGTGGCCTCGCCGTTCGACAAGCACGGGGCGGGCGGGAACGATTCGCGTCCGGCGTGAGCCCGTCGAGCCCCGGGCGGCTCGCGAAGGCGATCAGCGCGGTTCGGCGCGAAGCGCGTGGCGCAGCCAGAGCGCGGCGCTGAAGACGACCACCGCCCCGCCCTGGTGGATCGCGGCGAGCGAGAGCGGCACCACGAGGACCAGCGTGGCGATCCCCAGGGCGACCTGCAGGGCGAGCGCGGCGAGGAGCGCGTGCGCCGCGAGCCGCGCCGGCCGCGCGACGGACGGCTCGCGCACCACGCGCCACCAGATCGCGGGCACCAGGAAGGCGAGGACCCAGGCGATCAGCCGGTGGTCGAACTGCACCGTGGCCATGTTGTAGCCGAAGTTCTTCCACCACGGCTCGATCATCAGGATCTCGGGCGGGATGAAGTGCCCGTTCATGAGCGGGAAGGTGTTGTAGGCGAAGCCCGCGCGGATGCCCGCCACGAGCCCGCCGCTCAGCACCATCACGAAGACGAGCGCGACGAGCGCGGTGGCGAAGCGCCGCAATCCCCGGGGCGCGCCCCCCGCGGGCGGGGCGAGGAGGTCGAGCGCCACCCAGAACATCGCCCCGTAGATCAGGAAGGCGAGCCCGAGGTGGGCGGTGAGCCGGAACTGGCTCACCTGGGGGTCGGCGACGAGCCCGCTCTTCACCATGTACCAGCCCATGGCGCCCTGCAGGCCCCCGAGGACGAAGATCCCGGCGAGCTTCCACGCGAGCGGCCGGTCCACTTTCCGGCGGACGAGGAACCAGAGGAACGGGACCAGAAAAGCGACCCCGATCAGGCGCCCGAGGAGCCGATGGAAGTACTCCCACCAGAAGATGCCCTTGAAGCCCTCGAGGGTCATGTCGTGGTTTCGCAGCCTGAACTCCGGGGTGAGCTTGTACTTGCCGAAGGTCTCCTCCCACTGCGCCTCGTTCAGGGGCGGGAGCGTGCCCACCAGGGGCTGCCATTCGACGATCGAGAGCCCCGAGTGCGTGAGGCGCGTCACCCCGCCCACCACGACCATGGCGAAGACCAGGGCGCAGCAGGCGAGCAGCCACCCGGCGATGGCCTTGCGCCCGGCCTCGCGGCCGGGGTTCCCGGCCCTTCCGAGCGGGGTTTCCAGGACGGCGGAGTTCACGGGATCCATCTCATCACACTCCGGGGCGGCTTTTCTTGAAACGGTTCAATTTCCTTTGGAGGGGGCCGGCCCAGAATCGCCTGCAGCGTCCGGCAAGGGGCCGGGCGCCCGATGGCCGCACCTCCAAGGGGGACCACCATGAGCGCCACACCCGGGACCAACCTGCCGCCCGAACCCGAGCTCGACGACGAGCCGATCCCGATGTTCCAGCAGCTGATCGACAACCCCTTCCTGCTCCTGTTCCTCGGCGTGGCGATGCCCACCGTCCTCTACATCGTGTGGGGCGTGATGGAGATCGTCGGCATCCCGGTCGCCAAGTGAGCGCGGCCATTATCCCGGAGAAGAAGACATGAGCGCCATCGAACCCCCGAGCCAGCGCGTCTGGTGGAAGCAGCCCCTGGACCGCGTGGAAGGCACCTGGATCGTCATCGCCTTCATCTGGTGCCTGGTGATGTTCTTCATGATGCCGTACTGGCACGTCTACGGTAAGCAGAACCTCTCGAACGAGGCGTTCCGCACGACCCCCGAGGCCTACCTCAAGAAGGCCCAGGACATGGTCGACAAGCACACCGTGCGCACGATCACCGACCAGGCCATCCCGGTGGTGCACCCCGTGCCCGGCTCCGACGTCTACCTCGTAGCGCGCCTGTGGTCCTGGTGGCCGATCCTCGAGCTCGAGGAGGGCAAGACCTACCGCCTGCACATGATGTCGACCGACTGGCTGCACGGCTTCTCGCTGCAGCCCGAGAACATCAACGTCCAGGTCCATCCCGGCTACGAGCACGTCATCACGCTCACGCCCACGAAGGAAGGCACCTACTCGATCGTCTGCAACGAGTATTGCGGCATCAACCACCACACGATGGCGAGCAAGCTCTACGTCGTGAAGCCGAAATAGAGGGGAGCGACGACCATGGCCGTGAACCGCAATTTCCGCACCTGCCCCTCCACGGGGCTCGTCTACCACGAGCCCGCCGAGAAGCTCATCCGCTGGAACGCCGTCGCCGGCGTCGTGTCGCTGCTCGTCGGCGGGGTCCTCGCGCTCCTGGTCACGCTCACGCGCTGGCCCGCCGTTCGGCTGCTGCCGCCCGACTGGTTCTACCTCGCGCTCACGGCGCACGGCCTCGACATGCTGGTCTTCTGGATCATCTTCTTCGAGATCGCGGTGCTCTACTTCGCCGCCTCGGTGCTGCTCAAGTGCCGGCTCGCCACGCCCAGGGTGGCCTGGGTCGCCTTCTGGCTGATGATCGTCGGCGCGGTCGTGAACAACATCGCCGTGTTCAAGGGCGATTCCAGCGTCATGTTCACCTCCTACGTGCCGATGGGCGCGCACCCGGCGTTCTACCTGGGCCTCATCCTCTTCGCCGTGGGCGCCCTCGTCGCCTGCTTCGTGTTCTTCGGCACGCTCATCGTCGGCAAGAACGAGCGCACCTACAACGGCTCGGTGCCGCTGGTGACCTTCGGGGCGATCACCGCCGCGATCATCGCGGTGTTCACCATCGCCGCGGGCGCGATCATCCTGATCCCGACCTTCCTGTGGTCCGTGGGGCTCGTCTCGCACATCGACTCGCTCATGTACCGCACGGTGTGGTGGGGCTTCGGCCACTCCTCGCAGCAGATCAACGTCGCGGCCCACGTCTCGGTGTGGTACGCGATCGCCGCCATCGCCTTCGGCGCGAAGCCCATGAGCGAGAAGGTGAGCCGCGCCGCGTTCGTGCTCTACATCCTTTTCCTGCAGCTCGCGAGCGCGCACCACCTGCTCGCCGACCCCGGCCTCACCTCGAACTGGAAGATCTTCAACACCAGCTACGCGATGTACCTCGCGGTGCTCGCCTCCATGGTGCACGGCCTCACGGTGCCCGGCGCGATCGAGGTCGCGCAGCGCCAGAAGGGCTTCAACAAGGGCCTCTTCGAGTGGCTCCGGAAGGCCCCCTGGGGCAACCCCGTGTTCTCGGGGATGTTCATCTCGCTGCTGGGCTTCGGGTTCCTGGGCGGCATCTCGGGCGTGATGATGGGCACGGAGCAGCTGAACCTCATCATCCACAACACGCTCTACGTGCCGGGGCACTTCCACGCGACCGTCGTGGTGGGCACCACGCTCGCCTTCATGTCGCTCACCTACTTCCTGATCCCCACGCTCTTCCGCCGCGAGCTCATGTTCCCGGGGATGGCCAAGTGGCAGCCCTACCTCTTCGGGCTGGGGATGAGCGCCTTCGCGCTCTTCATGATGGGCGCGGGAACCCTCGGCGTGCCGCGCCGGCACTGGGACATGGCCTTCTCGGGCGCGGTGCTCCCGCACGAGTTCCCGGGCACGGCCTACCTGATGATGGGCCTCACGGCGATCGCGGGCCTCGCGGCGATCGTGGGCGGGGTGATGTACCTGCTGATCACGGTGGGCTCGGTCTTCTTCGGCAGGAAGATCCAGACGCCGGGATTCGTGCACGTGCCGGTCCGCGAGGGCGTGGCGAGGCCCGCGCCGGTCGTGGCGGCCCCCGTCGGCCATGCCGGCATCGGCGCCGCGGGCTTCGTCGCCCCGGGCACCTTCGTCCTCGCCATGGTCTTCCTGGTGTCCTTCGTCCTGTACTACTTCATCAACTGGAAGTACCTCTCGACCGTCTGGCCGCTCTCATGATGGAGGCATTCCGCGCATGCCCTCGATCGCCCTCTTCTTCGACCTGTTCAAACTCCGCATCGGCCTGGTGATCGGCTTCACCGCGATCGCCGGGCTGGCCGTCCAGCCGGGCTCCCTCCCCGGCTGGAAGGCCGCGGTCCTCGGCCTCTCGGTGGTGCTCGCATCCGCCGCCGCGGGCGCCTTCAACCAGTACGTCGAGCGCGACCTCGACGCGCGCATGCGCCGCACGCGCGCCCGGCCCTTCGTCACCGGCCGGCTCGAGCACGGGCCCTTCTGGCTCGTGGTGATCGCCCTGCTGCTCGTCAACTCGGTCGCCGCGACCGCCGCCGCGGTGAACCCGCTCTCGGCGTTCTTCGTGTTCCTGGGCGCGTTCTTCTACGGCGTGGTCTACACCGTGTGGCTCAAGCGCCGCACCTGGTGGAACATCGTCATCGGCGGGCTCGCCGGCAGCTTCGCGGTGCTCGCGGGCGCCACGGCCGTGAGCCCGGCGGAAGTGGGCGGGTCAGCCGGCGCCCTCGCGCTCGTGCTCTTCCTCTGGACGCCCCCGCACTTCTGGAGCCTCGCCATCGCCTGCCGCGAGGACTACCAGGCCGCGGGCGTGCCGATGCTGCCCGTGGTGGTCGGCGACGCGAAGGCCGCCCGCGCGGTGCTCGCGGGGACGGTGACGCTCGTGGCCGCCTCCTTCCTGCCCCTCGCCTTCGGGATGGGGTGGATCTACCTGATGGGAGCGACCCTGGGGGGCGTCCTCTTCCTGAGGACCAGCCTCGCGCTTGCCCGCAATCCCGGGCGCAAGGCCGCGATGGCCAACTTCCACGCGTCGCTCGCGCAACTCACGCTGGTACTCACGACGGCGATGATCGACGCCCGGCTCGCGGGTTGACGCGGGCCATGGGCGCAAGGTGTCGATCGCGCTGGCTTCGGGCGGTAGCCGCCCTCGGGCTGGCCCTGGCCGTTTTCCCCGGTGTCGCGCGGACGCCAGGGGAAGACGGCCCGGACGGCACGGATGCGGCGATCGCGCGCAGCCAGCGCGCCATCGGCAACACCCTGGGCGCGCACCGGCTGCGCGACCGCGAGGGCCGCGAGGTCTCCCTCGAGCGCTACCGCGGCAAGCCCCTGGTCGTGAGCTTCGTCTACACCGCCTGCTCCCAGGTGTGCCCCACGACCACGCGCTTCCTCGCGCGCGCCGTGGGCTCCGCGCGCGCCGCGCTCGGCCCGGCGAGCTTCAACGTGGTCACGATCGGGTTCAACCAGCCCTACGACACGCCGCCCGCGATGGCCGCCTTCGCCCGGCAGATGGGGATCGACGACCCGAACTGGGAGTTCCTGAGCCCCGATGCTTCCACCCTCGCGCGGATCGCCGGGGACGTCGGCTTCTCGTACTGGCCCTCGGCCGGCGGCTTCGACCACCTCACGCAGGTGACGATCCTCGACGCCAGGGGCCGGGTCGTGCGCCAGGTCTACGGCGAGAGCTTCGAGCTGCCGATGCTCGTCGCCCCCCTCAAGGAGATGGTGACCGGGGAGGCCGCACCCCCGCCGGCGAGCCTCGCCGAGGTCCTCGAGAAGGTCCGGGTGCTCTGCACGGTCTACGACCCGCGGCTCGGGCGCTACCGGCTCGACTACGGCATCGTCCTCGAGATCCTCGTGGGCGCCTCGATCGTGATCGCGGTGCTGCAGTATCTGCTGCGCGAATGGCTGCGGCACCGCCGCCGCGCCCGGGCGGCGTGAGATGCTCCGCGTCCTCCAGGGCGGGCTGCGCCGCGCCTTCCTCGCCGCCGAGTCGCTCGCCAACCGCGTCTTCGGCGAGCACGCGAACCCGCTCTACCACCTCGGGGCGACGAGCTACTACCTGCTCTGGATCGTGGTCGCGAGCGGTCTCTACCTCTACGCGTTCTTCGACACGGGGGTGGCCGAGGCCTACGGCTCCGTCGAGCGCCTGACCCACGGGCAGCGCTGGGCGGGCGGTATCCTCCGGAGCCTGCACCGCTACGCCTCCGACGGCATGGTGCTCACGATGCTGCTGCACCTCGCGCGGCACTTCACCTTCGACCGCTACCGCGGCTGGCGCTGGTTCTCCTGGGTGAGCGGCACGGTGCTGCTCTGGATGGTCTACGCCTCGGGGATCAACGGCTACATGCTGCCCTGGGACAAGCTCGCGCAGTACACGGTCACCGCCACCGCCGAGTGGTTCGACGCGCTGCCGGTTTTCCGGGGTCTCCTCGTGCGCAACTTCCTCGCCTCCGACAGCGTGAACGACCGCTTCTTCTCGTTGCTTTCGTTCGTGCACATCGGGCTGCCGCTCGCCGTCATCGCGCTCCTGATGGTGCACACGCAGCGCGTGCCGCGGGCGAAGACGCTGCCGCCCTGGGAGCTCGCCGTGCCGCTCACGGTGGCCCTCGTCGTGCTCTCGATCGCGCGGCCCGCCCTCTCCCAGGGCGAGGCGAACCTCGCCACCGCCGTGACGACCGTCGACTTCGACTGGTTCTACCTGCCCACCTACGCGCTGCTGGGGAGCTGGTCGCCGCTCGCGGTCTGGGGGCTCGTGGGCGGCGCCACGCTCCTCTTCGTGCTGCTGCCGTGGCTGCCGCCGCGCTTCGGCCGCAAGGGGCCGAGGACCTTCCACGCCCTCGCGCACCCGGACAACCGCATCCTCGCGCTCCGCGAGGACGAGTCGCTGCTCGACGCGGGGCTGCGCGAGGGGCTCGCGATGCCCTTCGACTGCCGCAGCGGCGGCTGCGGCAAGTGCAAGGCGACGGTGCTCTACGGCGAGGTCGAGCTGCGCGGTCACCTCGAGAGCGCGCTCTCCGAGGACGAGCGGCGCGCCGGGACCACGCTCCTGTGCTGCGCCACGGCGCTCTCCGACCTCGAGATCGAGTACGAGCCCACCGCGGCCCCGGGCGGCTACCCGGTGAAGGTGCACACGGCGCGGGTCGAGCGCCTCGAGCGCCTCGCCCCCGACGTGATGGGCATCACGCTGGCACTTCCCGCCGGCGAGAAGATCCCCTTCTACGCCGGCCAGTACATCAACGTGATCCTCGAGGACGGCCAGAAGCGCGCGTTCTCCTTCGCGAACCCCCCGCACCGGGACGAGTCGATCGAGCTCCAGGTGCGCCGCATCGAGGGCGGGCTCTTCACGACCCGCGTCTTCGAGTCGATGAAGGTCGGCGACGAGATCCGCTTCGAGGGCCCGATGGGCTCGTTCTTCCTGCGCGAGGACGGCGCGAAACCCATCGTCTTCGTCGCCGGGGCGACGGGCTTCGCCCCGGTGAAGAGCATGCTCGAGCACGCCTTCCACGTGGGCCTCAAGCGCCGCATGGTGCTCTACTGGGGCACGCGCACGCTCGCCGACATGTACTTCCGCGAAGTGGCCGAGGGTTGGGCGCGCGAGCACGAGAACTTCACCTTCGTGCCCGTGCTCTCCGAGCCCGCGCCGGCGGACCGGTGGACGGGGCGCACGGGGCTCGTGCACGAGGCGATCCTCGCCGATTTCCCGGACCTCTCGGGCTACCAGATCTACGCCTGCGGCTCGGCGAAGATGGTGGAGGCCGCGCACCCGGCCTTCGCCGCCCGCGGCCTCGCGCAGGACGACTGTTTCTCGGACGCCTTCCGCCTCGCCCCGCGCGTGGTCTCCGAGGGCGCCGACCTCGTGAAACTGGGGGGGCGGGCATGAAGGCGCCGGCGAGCACCGCGCTCCCCCTCGCCCTGCGGATCCCCATCCAGGTCTTTCTCTATGGGAGCTTCGCGGCCTTCCTCGGCTACTTCGCCACGAAACCGGCCTACGTGGCTCTGCCACCCGGCCATGCGCTCGTGCGCGTCTCCCTGCTCCACGCCGCCCAGCGCATCCACCCCTGCCGTGTGCGGACCGCCGAAGAACTCGCGAAGCTCCCGCCCAACATGCGCGCCGCCGAGGATTGCCCCCGCGAGCGCGCCCCCGTGAAGCTCGCCATCGAGCTCGACGGGCGCGTCGTCGAGGCGACCGCCCCGCCCTCGGGCCTTTCGCGCGACGGCTCCGCGGTGATCTACCGGCGCATCGAGGTCCCGGCGGGCACGCACCGCATCCGCGCGCGGCTCTCCGACAACGCGCAGGGCACCTTCGAGTGGAACGCCGAGACGACGGTGGCGCTCGCCGCGGGCGACGCGCTCGTGGTCGACTTCGACGCCTCGCGCGGCGGCTTCCTCTTCCGGCGATGAACGCCCTTTTCGCGCGCGCCGACCACCTGCTCGACGCCGCCTTCGGCGCGGCCCTGAACCCGCTGCGCCACCTCGGGGCCCTCGCCTTCCTGTGCTTCTGGGTGGTGGCGGCGACGGGCCTGTGGCTCTACGCGGGCTACGACACGAGCCTCGCGGGGGCGCACGCCTCGGTGATGGACTTCGACGCGAACCGCTGGCCCGCGGGATCGCTCGCGCGGAGCCTGCATCGCTACGCCTCCGACGCGCTCGCCGCCCTCACCGCGCTGCACCTCCTCCGCGAGCTCGCGCGGCGCCACTTCGGCGGCTTCCGGACCTACGCGTGGATCACGGGGGGCCTCGCCGCGGTCCTGCTCCTCGCCTCGGGCGTGGGCGGCTACTGGCTCGTGGCCGACGACCTCGCCTATTTCAGCCTCGTGGCGACCATGGAATGGTTCGAGGCGCTGCCGCTCTTCGCGGGCTCCCTCGTGCGCAACTTCCTGCCCGGCGAGCCCGCCGCCGACCGCTTCTTCTCGCTGCTCGTGTTCCTGCACATCGGCATCCCGCTCGCGATGCTCGCGATGATGTGGGTGCACATCCGCCGCCTCGCGCACGCGGTGACGAACCCGCCCGCGCGCCTCGCGCTGCCCGCGATCGCCACGCTCGCCGCGCTCTCGCTCGCCGCGCCCGCCGTGGCCAGGCCCGCGATGGACGCCGCCGCCTGGCCCGCGCGCGTCGCGATCGACTGGTTCTTCCTCTTTGCCCACCCGGCGATGGCCGCGCTCACGCCCGAGGGGCTCTGGGCCGTCGCGCTCGCCGCGCTCGCCGTGCTCGCCGCGATGCCCTTCGCCTCGCGCATCCCCCGGGCGCCGGCCGCTCGCGTGAACCTCGACAACTGCAACGGCTGCGCGCGCTGCTTCGCCGACTGTCCCTACGAGGCCGTGGTCATGGTGGCGCGCACCGACGGCCGCCCGCACCCGCGCATGGCCGCCGTCGACCCGAGGAGCCCGTGGGCGCGCTCCGGGCGGGACTCGAGCGCGCGCTCGACGGCTGGGGCGAGGCCGGCGCCGGGCGCCTCGTCGTCTTCGGCTGCGCCCACGCGGCCGGCGTGGAGGCGCTCGAGGATGGGCGTACCGCGACCTTTTCGCTGCTGTGCATCGGGCAGCTGCCGCCCTCCTTCGTCGAATACGCGCTGCGCGGCGGCGCCGACGGCGTGGCGCTCGTCGCCTGCCCCGAGGGCGGCTGCGAGTTCCGTCTCGGCGAGCGCTGGATGCTCGAGCGCCTCGCCGCCCGCCGCGCCCCGGCGCTGCGCCCGGTCGTGCCCGGCGGACGCGTGCGCGTCGTGCGCGCGGGCCGGCTCGACGCCGCGCGCGCCGCCCGCGAGGTCGAACGCTTCCGTTCCGAGATCGCCGGGATCGGTCACCCGGCCCTGAATCCCCCGCGCCGAAAGGACGCCCGCCATGTCCAGCCTGCCCCTTGAGAACCGCACCGCCACGCCCGCGCCGCGCGCCGCCGCGGTGCCGGCCCGCTACGAGCTCGCCGTGCCCCGCGACGTCCGCGGGCGCCTCGCGACCGGCTGGCTCGCCCTCGGCGTGCTGGCACTCGCCGCCTCGGGCATTTTCTCGATCCTGCTCGTCGCCTCGCGCACGCCCAAAGTCCAGTCGCTCATTCCCATCGTCGACTTCTTCCACCTCGCGCTCGTGGTGCACGTCGACCTCTCGGTGCTCGTGTGGTTCCTCGCCTTCGGCGGCGCGCTCTGGAGCCTCGCGGGCACGCCGCGCGCGGCGAAGGCCGGATGGGCCGCGCTCGCGCTCGCCGCGGCGGGCACGGCGGCCCTGTGCGTGGCGCCCTTCGTGCCCGGCGCCCGGGCGCTGCTCGCCAACTACGTCCCGGTCATCGACAACGGCGTGTTCCTCGCCGGGCTCGTCACCTTCGCCGCGGGCATCGCGCTCCTCGTGGTCCGCGGCCTCACGGCGGTCGAGCCCGTGGGAACGCGCCCCGACGGGGCGGCGGCGCTGCGCTTCGGGCTGAACGCGGCGGCGGTCGCCGCGGGCATGGCGATCGTCGCCTTCGCCTGGTCGTACGCGACGGTTCCCGGCGAGCTCCAGGGACGCCCCTACTATGAGCTGCTCTTCTGGGGGGGCGGGCACGTGCTGCAGTTCGCCTTCACGCTGCTCATGCTCGTGGGCTGGCTCGCCCTCGCCTCGGCCTCGGGCCTCGCGGTGCCGCTCTCGCCGAGGATCGCGATGCTCGCCTTCGCGATCGCGCTGGCCGCGGTGTTTGCGACCCCGTTCGCCTACCTCGCCTTCGACGTCGCCTCCGTCGAGCACCAGCGCATGCACACCTGGCTCATGCGGCTCGCCGGCGGCTTCGCGATCCCGCCCATCGCGCTCGCGATCGCCTGGGCGGCGGCGAGGCGCCCGCCCACCACGCCCGCCACGCGGCCGCTCAGGAACGCCCTCCTCGCCTCGATGGCGCTCTTCGCGGCGGGCGGCGTCATCGGCTTCCTCATCCGCGGCCCGGACGTGCGCATCCCCGCGCACTACCACGGCTGCATCGTGGGCGTGACGCTCGCGATGATGGGGCTCGCCTACCACCTGCTGCCGCGCCTGGGATTCGGCGAGCCGCGCTCGCGCCTCGCGGCCTGGCAGCCCGTCGTCTACGGCGCCGGGCAGCTCATGCACATCGTCGGCCTCGTGTGGTCGGGCGGCTACGGTGTCGAGCGCAAGGTCGCCGGCGCCGCGCAGGTGCTGCGCACGCCGCAGGAAGTGGCGGGCATGGGGCTCATGGGCGCGGGGGGCCTGCTCGCGGTGCTCGGCGGCCTCGCCTTCGTGGTCGTCGTGATCCAGGCGCTGCGGCGCCGGGGTGGGTAACATGGTCGCGACCGTGGAACCGCTGCGCAACGACCGCCTCCTCGCGAGCTTCGGGCTCGCGCTCGCCGCCCTCGTCTTCGTCGTCGTGGCCGCGAGCGCCTGGCTGCGGCTCGCGGAAGCCGCCGGGGGAGGCGCCGACCTCGCACGCTTCGCCCACCGCCTCTCGGCCATGGCCGCCGCCGTGATGGCGCTCGTCATCGCCGCGATCGCCTGGCGCCGCCGGCCCGCGCTCGCCGCGCCGCGCGCGCTCGCCTTCGCCATCGTCGCGCTCGTCGTCGGGCTCTCGGCGCTCGGAGTCGTGACCGCCGGGGCGAAGCTGCCGTCCATCGCGCTCGGCAACCTCGCCGGCGGGCTCGCGCTCTTCGCCCTCGCCTGGGCCCTGCAGGCCGGAGCGCGCCACCGCGCCCGGCCGGCCGCCGCGGACACGGGCGCCTCGCGCTGGGTCGGCATCGCGCTCGCGGTGCTCGCGGTCGAGACGGCGCTCGGCGCGGCGACCGCCACCGGCGTGATCGAGCCCACGCCCGGGATGCGCGACCTGCATCGCGTCCTCGGGGTCCTGCTCTTCCTCGTCTGGATCGCCTTCGCGAGCGGGTTCCTGCGGCTGCCGCCGCCGGCGCTCGCGGCGGCCCGGTTCACGGCCCTCCTCACGGGAGTGCTGGTGGCCCTCGGCATGGCGCTCGCGGGACCGGGGCTGCCGCCGGTGGGCGCGTGGCTGCACAACCTCGCGACCGCCGCGGCGATCGCCTGCGCCCTCACGGCCTGGATCGAGGCGCGCTCGCGCGGCTGATCCCGGCCGGCCGGTTTCCCGGCGGGCGCGTTCTCGCCGATAATGGCTCCTTTCCCTTGGGGGAGAGGGGCCATGAAGGGTCCGGACATCCCGGTCCAGGACTTCCTGCTCAACCTGCCGCTGTTCAGCGACCTCACGCCGGAGGAGATCGGCCGCATCGCCGCGGGCACGCGGCGCGTCTACGCGGAGAAGGGCGAGACCATCTTCCTGCGGGGCGACGCCTGCGAAGGCTTCCACGTGATCCTCTACGGTCAGGTGAAGCTCTCCGTGGTCTCGCCCCAGGGCGCGGAAAAGGTGATCGAGATCCTGGGGCCCGGCATGTCCTTCGGCGAGGCGGTGCTCTTCCTCGAGATGCCCTACCCGGTGGGCGCGCGCGCGCTCGCCGACTCCCTCCTGCTGCACGTCTCGAAGGCCGCGGTCTTCGAGGAGATCGAGCGCGACCCGCGCTTCGCCCGCCGCATGCTCGCGGGGCTCTCGCGGCGCCTGCACGGGCTCGTGCGCGACGTCGAGGCGTATTCGCTCGCCTCGGCCACCGAGCGCGTGATCGGCTACCTCCTGGGCGACACCTCGGGCGAGCCCTGCGCGCCCGGCGCGACCGCGGTGGTGGACCTCCCGGTGAACAAGGCGGTCATCGCCTCCCGTCTCAACCTCACGCCCGAGTATTTCTCGCGCATCCTGCACGACCTCGAGCACCAGGGGCTCATCGCGATCAGCGGCCGCGCGGTGACCGTTCCCGACCTCGAGAAGCTGCGCTCGTACAACGCGCGCTGAATCCCGTGCGCCGGCTCGCCGCCCCCGTCCTCGCCCTCGTCCTCGCCGCCTGCGCGGGCACCGAGATCGTCTCCCAGTGGAGCGACCCCGCGCTCGCGAGCGTCCCGTTCCGGAAGATCCTCGTCGTGTTCCAGAACCCCGATGCGGGGCTGCGCCGCGGCCTCGAGGACGAGATGGCCCGGCGCATCCCCCGCGCCACGCCGGCTTACCGCGTGATCGCCGACGCGGAGATCCGCGACGTCGAGAAAGTGAAGTCGAAGGTGAGGGAACTCGGCTTCGACTCCGTGGTGGTCATGCGGATCGTGAGCGTGGAGAAGGAGCAGACCTACGTGCCCGGGACGATGCACATGGTCCCCTCGCCCTACGGGCGCATGTACGGGGGCTACTGGGGCTACGGATGGGCGTCGGTCCACGAGCCGGGCTACCTGCGCACGGACCGGATCGTGACGCTGGGCACCAACGTCTATGCGGTCGCCGACGACCGGCTCGTCTGGGCCACGCGCTCCGAGACCTACAACCCGGAGTCGATGCTCAAGCTCGTGAACGACGTGGTGGCGCGCAACGCCGAAGCCGCCCGCAAGGCGATCGCGAAGGAAAAATAGGGACAGTCCCCATTTTTTCCTTGTAACAATCGACTCGCCGGCTGATTGTTACAAGGAAAAAATGGGGACTGTCCCTATTTTTCGTCGCGCTTGGCGGGCGCCTCGAACCAGCGCGCCTTCGGCACCACCTTCGCCTCCGCCGGGTCGCCGAGGTAGTGCGGCGACATGATCTGCACGCCGTACTCGTTGAAGACGTCCTGGATCGCCGCGTGCAGCGCGCCCATCGCCTCCGCCCGCGGCATCGCCGATTCCGCCTTCGAATAGGCGACGAGCCGGTACTCCGGGTAGAAATCCGTGAGCGCGGTCTGGACGACCCGCGGCGCGGGCGAGGCCGCGATGGTGGGCACCCGCCCGGCCGCCTCCGTGAGCATCGCATGCACCTGGCGCCAGGGCGTGTCGTAGCCGATGGTGACCACGGTGTCGAGCACGAACCCGGTGCCGGGCACCGCGCGCGAATAGTTCTTCGAGGAGTTGCCCAGCACCATCGTGTTGGGGAGCATCACTTCCTCGCCCATTCCGGTCCGGACCCGGGTGGCGAACAGGCCCACCTCGACCACCGTGCCCTCGGTTTCCTGGATGCGGACGAACTCCCCGACGCGGTAGGCGCGCGTGTACATGAGGATCAGCCCGCTCGCGGCCTGCCCCACCGTGCTCGAGGCGCCGATCGAGACCATGAGGCCCACCAGCACCGAAAGCCCCTGGAACGCCTGGGTCTGCGAGCCCGGGAGGTAGGGATAGGCCATCGCCAGCGCGAATAGCCACACGATGACGGTGAAGACCATCCGCGTGGGCGGCGCGGTGTCGGCGTCGAGCCAGCCGATCGTCAGCCGCTCCTCGCGCACGCGGTCGAAGACGCTCGCGCCCGCGCGCACCACCAGCCGGGCGATGAGCACGATCACGAGGACGAAGAAAAGCCCCGGCATCGCCTCGAGAACGCCCGTGCCCAGGGTCACGAGCACGTTCACGAGCATCTCGGTGAGGCGCTCCCCCCACGGGCGCGTATACGGCACGCTCTCGAGGACGGCGTTGAGCCAGAGGAAGGAGACGACGAAGGCGAGGCCCCACGCGGCGACGCGCACGAGCCGGCGCACGTTGCGCATGAACAGGCCCGGCTCGAACATGCGCACGCCGGAGACCTTCACCCGCTCCGCCCCCTCGGCGAACGCGCGGGTGAGCCGCCTCCCGGCCCAGCGGTCGAAGGCCATGATCGCGCGCAACAGCAGCACCCAGAGAAGGGTGGCGGCCACGGCGAGGCCGCCGCCGGTGAGCAGCGCCTGGGGGTCGCCGCGTTCCTCGAGCTCGGCGACGATCGTGCGCAACCGCTCGAGCGCGCGCTCGGCCACGATTTCCGGCGTCTCTCCCGCGAGGGCGTTCACGTCCCCCGGCACCACCGTGAACATGACGGCGCCGTCGGCGGTCACCTGCACGCCCTCGGGGACGTGGCGCAGCGCGAGCTTGAGGTGCTTGTTGCGCTCGTAGGCCGAGATGAGCCGGTGACGCGCCCCCTCGACGCGCTCTCCGGGCCCGTAGCCGATCACCGTGGCGCGCAGCCGCACGACTTCGCCGATGACGATCAAAGCCGGTGCTTTGATCGGTTGGAATTGAACCGTTTCGGCAATTTCGCTGAGCGAGCCGACGACGGTTTGTTGTTCGGCCAGAGTTCCCTGACCG
>JBGAQP010000053.1:0-1000 GCA_044220635.1 Usitatibacteraceae bacterium | reverse complement strand
ACCCCGGCTTCGTCGCCACGACGCTCACCGCGCAGAACGACTTCGCCATGCCGGCGCTGATTACCCCTGACGAGGCGGCGCGCGAGATTTTGCGCGGATTCGCCACGGACGCCTTCGAGATCCACTTCCCGAAGCGCTTCACGCGCGTGGTCAAGCTGCTGCGCCTGCTGCCGCACCGGCTGTACTTTCCGCTGATCCGCCGCCTCACCGGAGCCTGAGATGCAGAACCTCGACGAATTGGTCGCCTTCTACGAAAACCTCGGCGCCGCCGACGTCGAGCGCTTTGGCGCGTTCTACGCGGAAGACGCATACTTCAAGGACCCTTTCAACGAGGTGCGCGGCCTGCCGGCCATCCGGCGTATCTTCGATCACATGTTCCGCCAGGTTGCCGAGCCGCGCTTTCGTGTCGAGGAGCGCATCGTCGCCGACAACGGCGCGGTGCTGGTGTGGACCTTCCACTACCGCGCGCCGCGCCTGGCCGGCGGAGGCAGCCAGACCATACGCGGCGTCAGCCACCTGCGCTTCGATGCGGCAGGCAGGGTGACCTACCACCGCGACTACTGGGATGCCGCCGAGGAGCTTTACATGAAGCTGCCCGTCGTCGGCTGTCTGATGCGCGGGCTGCGGCGGATGATCGCGACTTGAAGCAACTCGGCATCTTCGTGCCGCTACATCAGCGCCGTGTCGCCGGGACTGACTTTCATCTGGCTGCAATTGCCGTTCCGGTCGGAATGCATCAGTTTGCGGATTTCCGCGCCGTCCTTGGTGATGCAGGGGGAGATGTCGACGAGATGGGGTTTCGTGGGAAACCGTCTGGTGGCGGCCTACGCCGCCACGAGGGTGATGGATGCCTCGGCGGTTGACTTGCGTATGGACACGAGCACCTCGCAGTATTCGTTTTGCGGCTCCACGGGCGTGGGGTCGTCGGCGCAACTGCAGCCGGCCAGGATTCCGGAGTAGAAGATGCCTACCCTGGCCCGTATGCAGTCCGGCATGTCGG
>JBGAQP010000052.1:0-1057 GCA_044220635.1 Usitatibacteraceae bacterium | reverse complement strand
CGGCGAAGACGGTGCGGCTCTCGATGCCGATGTCGAGCGTGAGCTTGAGGAGCTTGTCGGCGTCGGGCACGAGCTCCGCGTCCACGATGCGCGCGATCCTGAGGTCGATGCGGCCGAAATCGTCGATCGAGATCGTCTCGCCCACGGGAAGGATCACCGGGGGCTTGGGCGGCTCCACGGGCTCGAGCCGGAACTCCGCGGCCTCCCCCGCGGCGGGCCTGGCGCCCTCGGGCTTCGCCTCCTCCGGAGGCTCGAGCAGCTGGTCGATCTGCTTCGGGTCGATGCGCGAGACCAGGTGCCTGTAGGGCTGGACGACGTGCCCGGGCTTCAGCGGCGCGGCCACGTCCTCCCAGGTGAGGGGCTTGGGCAGGCCCAGGAACGCCTCGACGTCCTCCGCGACCTTCGGCAGGACCGGCTTCAGGTAGATCGTGAGGATGCGGAAAAGCTCGAGGTAGAGCGTGCAGAACCACTGCAGCGCCGCGTCCTGGCCGGGCTCCTTCGCGATCTCCCAGGGCTTGTGCTCGTCGACGTACTGGTTGACGCGGTCGGCGAGGAACATGACCTGGCGGATCGCCTTGCCGAACTCGCGCGCGTCGTAGTCGGCGGCGATCGCCTCGGCGAAGCTGCGCACCTCGAAGAGGATGGCGCTCGCCTGGTCGTCCTGGGCGGCGGGGGCGGCGGGCGCGGCGAGGTGGCCGCGCATCTTGTGCTGGAGCTCGCGCCCGGCCGAGAGCGGCTCCTCGGCGAGCCGGCCGTTGAAGCGCTTGGTGATGAAGCCGGCCGCGCGGCTCGCGATGTTCACGTACTTCCCCACGAGGTCCGAGTTGACCCGGGCGAGGAAATCGTCGGGGTTGAAGTCCATGTCCTCGACGCGGGCGTTGAGCTTCGCCGCGATGTAGTAGCGCAGCCACTCGGGATTGAGGCCCAGGTCGGCGTACTTCTGGGGGCTCACGGAGACCCCCCGCGACTTGGACATCTTCTCGCCCGAGAGCGTGATGAAGTCGTGGACGTAGACGTTGTCCGGGACCTTGCGCTCGGCGAAGCGCAGCATCGCCGG
>JBGAQP010000051.1:0-1065 GCA_044220635.1 Usitatibacteraceae bacterium | reverse complement strand
CCTCTCCAGGCGCTCGATCGCCTTCTCCCGCCCGGCGCGGGATACCCGCGCCAAGGCCCTCATGATGGCCCTATGGTGTTTTTCAACGACCTCTTCGTCGCTCATCGCCGCCACTTCCTCCGGCGAGCCTTTTACTTCATTCTGGGATACATTCATTTTCTGCTCCTTTTGCCCCGATCCCGAGGCGCGGTTGTGGTCTATCCACAGTTCTAATGATACACGGTTTCCGTGTATTGTCAAGGGGGCGAGGCAACTTTTTTTGATCCAGATTATTCCGGGAAATATTCCGATCGTCGATGCGCTCGGGTGCCAGGCCGTTGATACCGCCGCTGCACAAGGGCCGCAGCGGCCTGCAAAGCCGTGTACGCCGGTTCGATTCCGACCCCCGCCTCCAATATAATCAAACACATAGAGCGGCCTGGCAGGGGCGGAGGGGAAATCGAGGCCGGGTTTGCCCACTGGCATCGGCCCTTTTTGCCACCCGCCGAGGTGGCAAAACCACCCGGCAAGCGTTATTGTTTGCCGTGGACGGGAGTGGGGACTTAGCAAAAATAAACTCGCCCCGTAAGTAGGCCCGGCAAGAAATTCTGATCGGCTTTTTTTGCCCTGGGGGGAAAGATGGCGACAAAGCGCCTGCGGGGCGCACCTGGCATTACACGATCAAGCGCGCGGGGCTGCTTGAGGCTCCGGAAAGGTCGTTCACTCCGCCGCCCTCACGATGTAGCCGTTTTCGGTGAGCAGCGCGATCGCGGCGCGGATGTCGTCCTGCGTCGCGCCGGTGGGCACCAGATGCCAGTACCGCCCAACGCGGCGCACGCGGCCCTTGTCGCGATGCCACTTGAGTATTCCCCACACCGTGGCGCCGCGCCCCGATACAAGGGCGGCCAGTTCGCGCGTCTTCTTTGGCCCGCTCGCCAGCGCCACGAGCAGGATCGATGCCTTGGTATCGCCGGCGATCGCCCACTGCGGCACCTCCGCCTCGGCGCTCGGCGCCGGTTCGGGGACCGGCACGGGCACGGCCCGCCGCACCACCGGCGGTTCGGCCGGGCCACAGACGAGGGTGAC
>JBGAQP010000050.1:0-1073 GCA_044220635.1 Usitatibacteraceae bacterium | reverse complement strand
GTGACGCCCGGCTGCGCCTTCAAGCGTGCCTTGGGCGCGCATCACGAACTCGCAGAACTCCCGCACCGCGCCGCTCCCGCCGCCGGCCCGCGTGACGAGGTGGGCCATCGCCTTCACCTCGGGAACGGCATTGGCCACCGCGACGGCGAGGCCGCAGCGCGAGAGGACCGGGGCATCGGGAAGGTCGTCGCCCACGAACGCGCACTGGGAGGCCTCCAGCCCCAGCCGGGCGCGCAGCGCCTCGAAGTGGGCGAGCTTGTCGTCTACGCCCAGGATCACGTGCGCGATGCCCAGCTCGCGCGCCCGCGCCGCGGCGGCCTGTGACGGCCGGCCGGAGAGCAGGCCAGTGGCCACGCCGGAGCGGGCGAGCATCTTCAGGCCGTGGCCGTCGAGGATGCTGAACACCTTCATGGCCTCGCCGTCCGGCCCGTAGTACAGGCGCCCGTCGGTGAGCACGCCGTCCACGTCGAAGAGGGCGAGGCGTATCGCCTTTGCGCGCGCCGCGGCGTCGGGCATCAGATCACGCCTGCCTTCAGCAGGTCGTCCACGTGCACGGCGCCGACGAGCTTGCCGCCCTCGTCCACGACGAGGAGCCTGCCGCTCACGTGGTGCGCCTGCATCATCTGCGCGGCCTCCGCGGCCAGGCGCGCGGGGCCGATCGAGCGCGGATTGCGCGTCATCACGTCGGCGACCTTGAGGCCGCGGATGTCCTCGTGCCGCTCGAGCGTGCGCCGCAGGTCGCCGTCGGTGAAGAGGCCCGCCACGCGGCCCCCGCCGTCGACGATGGCGGTCATCCCCAGGCCCTTCTGGCTCATCTCGAGGATCGCTTCCTTGAGGGTGGCGCCCACGCCCACGCGCGGAAGCCGCTCGCCCGAGTGCATCACGTCGGAGACGTGCAGCAGGAGCTTCCTGCCCAGCGCGCCGCCCGGGTGGTGCATCGCGTAGTCGCTCTCCCCGAAGCCGCGCTTCTCCAGCAGCGCCACGGCGAGCGCGTCGCCCATCGCGAGCACGGCGGTTGTGCTCGCCGTGGGCGCGAGGTTCATCGGGCACGCTTCCCTTTCCACTGCGGCGTC
>JBGAQP010000004.1:108424-161378 GCA_044220635.1 Usitatibacteraceae bacterium | reverse complement strand
GGACAGAGCTCGCCCACCGGCGGGGCCGTGACGCTGACGCCCTGCGCCGCGGGGCATTTCTGCGCGCTCGACCGGACCTATCATCGGCTCAAGGCGCTGGGAGAGCCGTGCGCGCGCGGCGAGCGGTGCGGTGAGCAGCGCGGCCGGCGCGCAGGCGATGGCAAGGGCCGCGAGCAGCGCGGGCAGTCGGCTGATCAGGTGCATGTGACTTCCTCCAATTTCCTGGTGTTGTGCTGCGCGTTGATCGGGGTGCTCGCCGGACGGTCAGTCCGTGAGCTTGAATTCGAGCTCGAACTCGGCGATGAAGCCCGTGGGCTCCGGGGCGAAGCGCCACTGCGACAGCGCGCGGATCACCTCGCGGTCGAAGACCCGCGGCGGGCTCGCGGAGATGATGCGCACCTCGCTCACGCCGCCGTCGGCGCGCACGTAGGCGTGGGCGATGACCCGGCCCTGGATCCCGTCGCGGTTGGCCTGGCGCGGGTAGACCGGCTGCACGCGCGCCACCGGGGCGAAGTTCTTGCGCACCGCGGGCTTGGGCGCCTCCACCGGCACGGCCTTCGGCGGCGGGCCCGGCGGCGGCTTCGTGGTGGTCACCGTCGTGATCGTGGGCGCCGTCTGGGCGATCGGGACCTGGATGTTGACTTCCGGCGGCGGGATGAAGGGCGGGGGCGGCGCGGCGAGCTTGGGCGGCGGCGGCGGGGGCGTGTCGGGGAGCGGCTTCTTGATCTCCTCGATGATCTTGGTCTCGAGCGGCGCCTTGATCACCTCGACCACCTTGCGCGCGAGGCCCGTGACGAGGGCATACCCCACGATGACGTGCAGGGCCGCCACCATCAGGATGCTGGGCAGGTGCCGGCCCGGGTTGCGCTGGTATTGCGCGTAATCCACTCTTGAACCCCCTCGATGCGTCCCGGGCCCCTCTGGCGGGCGGGTCCCGGGTTCTCTTCACGCCCCCTCGTGGGAAGCGCCCGAAATCTGTGTCCGGCCGGGGGGTTGGGACCCCCTGCCGGTCAGGAAACGCGCGAGTTTACCCTATTCGTGGCCGATAGGCACCCGGGGCGCACCATTTGTAACAAAGGGTCCGGCGGCGCTACTTGACGCCCAGGCGGGCGAGGGCGTCCTCGCGCCGGGCCCGGGCATCCCGGTCGACCGTCGCGTAGAGGCTCCCCCCGTGGCTGTCCATGGCCACGAGGAGCGGCCCGAACCCCCGCACCCGGAATTTCCACAGGGATTCGGGGTTGAGGTCGTCGAGGTCCACGTCCTCGATGGCCTCGACCCAGGTGGTCTCGAGGGCGGCGGTGCCGCCGATGACGGCGAGATACGCGCCGCCGAGATCGCGGAAGGCCGCGAGGGACGCCGGGCCGAGGCCGCCCTTGCCGACGAGCAGGCGCACGCCGAGCTTCTCCATGAGCGGGCGCGTGAACCGCTCCATGCGCGCGGAGGTGGTGGTGCCCACGCACAGCGGCTCGTAGCCCGCGGGGTTCGCCGGCGACACCGGGACGCGCCGCACATTGGGAGCCGTGTGGATGGCCGCGTGGCCGCGCAGGTCGAAGCGCGTCGCGCGGCCCTTGTCGAAGAGCGCGATCTGGTTGGCGTCGCGGATGCCGAAGAGCGTCCCCTCGAGCGTGACGGTGTCGTCGACGCGCAGGCTGCGCGCCTGGGCCTCGGTGACCGGCGGGGCGAGGACGTGGTGCGCCATCGCTAGAAACCGTATTCCACGCCGCGGGCGGTGAGCGTCGCCGAGGCGCGCCGCGCCGAGTGGCACTGCATGTTCACCGCGACGGGATTCATCGTGATGTGGGTCGCCGCGATCTCGACGTGGACCGCGAAGGCGGTGGAATCGCCCCCGAGGCCCTGGGGGCCGACGCCGAGCGTGTTCACCGCCGCGCCGAGCTCGCGCTCGAGCTTCGCCCCCTCGGGGTCAAGGCAGGCCGTGCCCAGGGGCCGCGTCGCCGCCTTCTTCGCGAGCGCCACGCACAGGTCCGCCGTGCCGCCCACGCCGACGCCGACGATGGTGGGCGGGCAGGTCTTGCCCCCGGCCTCGAGCACGCAGTCCACCACGAAGGTCTTGATCGCCCCCACCCCCTCGGCGGGCAGCGCCATGCGCAGCCACGAGTTGTTCTCCGAGCCGCTGCCCTTCGGGACCATCTCGATCACGAGCCTCCCGGGCTCCTGCGTGAACTCGACGTGGATGGGCGGCACGCCGGCGCCGCAGGAGCTGTGCTCGTTGACCCGCGTGATCGGGTGCACGACCGAGGAACGCAGCGGGTGCTCGCGGGTCGCCCGTTCGCAGCCGCGGCGGATCGCCGCGAGGAGCTCCACCCCATCCACCTCGACCCCGCGGCCGATCGCCACCTTATATATGGGGATGCCGGTGTCCTGGCACAGGAGGTTGTCCGTGCGCTCGGCCACGGCGATGTTCTCGACCATGGTGGCGAGGACCCGCCTCGCGGTCGCGCCCGTCTCCGCCGCCGCGAGCCGCCCGAAGCCCGCCTTCACGTCGGGCGGCAGCACCTTGAGCGCGCGGATGTAGAGCTCGCGCGCGATCTCCTCGACCCGGGCGGGATCGACTTTCATCGGCTCGCTACTTGCCGCCCAGGCCGCGTTCCTGGATCACCTTCGCCCAGCGCGCGCTTTCCTCGCGGATCGCCTGGGCGAACGCGGCGGGCGGGTTGCCCACGCCCACCATGCCGAGCTTGGTGAGGCGCTCCTTGATCTCCGCGGAATCGAGCGCCTTCGCCGTGTCGCGGTGGATGCGCTCGATCACCTCGGGCGGCGTGCCCGCGGGCGCCATGAGGCCGAACCAGCCCGCGTTCTCGAATCCCGGGAGCGTCTCGGCGACGGTCGGCACGTCGGGCAGCTGCGGGAAGCGCTCGCGCCCGGTGACCCCGAGCGCACGCAGTTTCCCCTGCTGCACGAAGGCGACGACGGCGGCGGAGTTGGGCGTGGCCATCTGGATCTGGCCGCCGATGAGGTCGGTGAGCGCGGCGGCCTCGCCCTTGTAGGGAACGTGCGTGAGGTCCACGCCCGCCGCGGCGGCGAAGTTCTCGGCGGCGAGGTGCGTCTGCGTGCCCACGCCCGCCGAGCCGAAGTTCACCTTCTTCGGGTTCGCCTTGGCCCAGGCGATGAACTCCTTCAGGTCCTTCGCGGGGACGTCGGGGTGCACCGCGATCACTTGCGGGCCGGTGGCGACGTTGGTGATCGCCACCAGGTCCTTCGCGGCGTCGAAGGGCATGACCTTGTACATGTGCGGGTTCGCGGTGACGATGGATCCCGAGGTCATGAGCAGCGTGTAGCCGTCCCCCGGGCTCTTGGCGACGAGGTCCGCGCCGATGTTGCCGCCCGCGCCCGCCTTGTTCTCGACGACGACCGTCTGGCCCCAGGCCTCGCCCAGCTTCTGCCCGACGATGCGCGCGACCACGTCCGTCGCGCCGCCGGCGGCGAAGGGGACGATGATCTTCACGGACTTCGCGGGCCAGGCCTGGGCCGCGGCGAGCGCGGGGATGAGCGCCGCCGCGAGGGCGGCGAGAACGATTCCGATCGACTTCCTCATGGTCTCCTCCTTGTTCTGCGGTCGATGTTGGACAGCGGGTTCCGGAATTCGCTCACACGGCGAGCGCGAATGCAAGGCCCGCGGCGAGCGCGAACCCGGCGGCGACGGCGGCGAGCGACTTCTGCCAGGAGCGCCACGGCAGGAACTCGAGCGCGAGCAGCCTCAGCCCCCCCGAGAGATGCGCGGCGAGCGCGACCACGATGGCCCACTCGAGCGCCTTCACGAGGGGCTGCTCGGACCAGCGCACGAGCTCCTCGAGCGCGGCCTCGCCGCGGATCGCGGAGCCCAGGACATGGAAGTGCGCGGGCAGGAAGAGCGCGAGCGCGAGGCCCGAGAGGCGGTGCACGAGGAAGGCCCACCAGGCGGGGTGGCCGCGATGGGGCTTCATGCGCCGAAGAGCGCCCAGACCGCGCGCAGGCCCGCGATCGTGAGGACGAGCCCCGCGACCGTCATCACGAATTCCGCGGCCTCGCCCCGGAAGCCCAGCCACTCGGCCGCGATCGTGCGCAGGCCGATCGCCGCGTGCAGGGCGGCACTCACCGCGAACACCGCGTAGAAGGCGGCGAACCCGGGGTTGGCGCGCGTGCGCGCAAGGATCTCGGCGCCCGAGAGCCCGCCGCGCACGGCGTAGACGATGGTGGCGAGATGCACGATCACGCACAGGCCGAGGATCGCCGCCGTCAGGCGCTGGGCGGCCCAGAGGCGGACCTCGTGGCGCACGCTCACGCCGGCAGCTCCTCGAGCCCCAGGGCGAGCGCGAGCGTGGCGCGCTTGAGCCCCGCGATCGAGCGCGTGGGCGCGAGGCCCTTCGGGCAGAACTCCGTGCAGCTCATGTGCGTGTGGCAGGCGTGGCAGCCCGCGTCGCCCGCCACCGCGGCGAGGCGCGCGCCGCGCGCGCCGTCGCGCTCGTCGTTCACGAGCGTCCAGGCGCGGTTGAGCGCGGCGGGCCCGAGGTAGCCGGGAACCCAGCGCACGACGTCGCAGGAGGCGTGGCACACGCCGCAGCCGATGCACTCGATGGCGGCGTCGGCCTCGCGCCGCCCGGGCGAGTCGGGGCGGACCTTCGCGAAGCCGTCGGCGCGCGTCTTCGTCGGCTGGAAGCGCCCGCCGGCGCGGGCCCACCGGTCGAAGAAGGGCTCCATGTCCGCCACGAGGTCCTTCACGACGGGGAGGTTCGCGAGCGGGGCGATCTCGAGGCGCCCGCCGGCGGCCACGCGGTCGACGTGGGTGCGGCAGGTCCAGCGCGCGCGGCCGTTCACGCTCATCGCGCAGGAGCCGCACATGCCGACGCGGCAGGCGTAGCGGTAGGCGAGCGTGGGATCGAGCCGGCGCTGGATGTGGGTGACCACGTCGAGCACCGTCTGGCTTTCGACGCGCGGCACGGCGAAGGACTGGAAGGCGCCCGCCGCGGCGCCGCGCCAGACGCGAACCTCGAGGATCGCGCCCGGCGCCATCGCTCAGGCGCTCTCGTAGAGCCGCGTGAGCACGAACTCGCGGTGGCCGAGGGCCTCGGCCGCGGTGAGCCGCCCGTTGGCGGTGCGGAACATGCAGTCGAGGAGGGCATCGCCCGCCTCGTCGGGCGACATCTCGCGGCGCAGCAGCCCCGAGACGTCGACGTCGATGTGCTCCGACATCGTGCGCACCGTGCGCGGGTTCGCGCACAGCTTGATCACCGGCAGGATGGGGTTGCCGATCACGTTGCCCTGGCCCGTCGGGAAGAAATGCACGACGTAACCCGAGGCGGCGCACAGCGTCACCATCTCCGCGGCGGCCGAGGACGAGTCCATGAACCACAGGCCGGGGCCGGTCGGCGCCTCGGCCTTGTCGAGGACGCCGTCGATCAGGCACTTGCGCCCGATCTTCTGGATGTTGCCGAGCGCCTTCTCCTCGATCGTCGTGAGGCCGCCGGCGATGTTGCCCTTGGTGGGCTGGGAATCCGAGAGGTCGCTCGTCTTGTGGCGGTTGATGACCTCCTGGTAGCGGTCGAACATGAACTGGAACTTCTTTCGCACCTCGTCCGTGCGGCAGCGCGCGGCGACCAGGTGCTCCCCGCCCGTGAGCTCCGTCGTCTCGCCGAAGACGAGCGTGGTGCCGTGGGGATAGAGCTTGTCGAAGGCGTTGCCCACCGTCGGGTTCGCCCCGCAGCCCGAGGTCGTGTCCGACTCGCCGCACTTGGTCGACACCCACAGGTCCTTCAGGGGGCGCTCCTCGCGCTGCAGCTCGCTCGCCCACTGGACGAACTCCTTCGCCTTCTTCGAGGCCCGCAGGATCGTGTCGTGGTCGCCGTGCTGCTCGATGCCGAACCAGGCGACGGGCTTGCCGGTGGCGGCGATGCCGTCGGCCACCTTCTTCGCCCACTGCTCCTCGATGCAGATGACGATCACGGCGGCGACGTTGGGGTTCGCGCCCGTGCCGATGAGCGTGCGGAAGTGCAGCTCGAGGTCGGCGCCGAACTGCAGCCGACCGTAGGGGTGCGGGATCGCCATCGTGCCCTTGACGTTGTTCTCCACCGCGAGGCTGGCGGCGTTGGAGAGGTCGTCGACGGGCAGGATGACGACGTGGTTGCGCACGCCCACGCGGCCGTTCTCGCGCCGCCAGCCCCGGAATGTCGCTTTCGAAAGGTCCATCGTCGGGCTCCTACCAGCGCTTCGTCTTGATGTTGTGGACGTGGGCGTGCTCGCCCACCTGGATGGGCGCGACCGTGCGCCCGATGTCCGTGCCGTACTTGATCACGGTGGCGCCGCTCGCGAGGGGCTTGATCGCGAGCTTGTGGCCGATCGGGATGTCGGCGAGCGCCTTCACCGTGATGTCCCTGTCCTGGTCCATGATCCAGCCCGAGAGCGTCGCGCCGGCCTTCACGCCTTCGACGACGACCACGCCGACCGAATCGCCCTCGTCATGGACGACGAAGTGAATCATCGTGTGCCTCCTCAAGTTGCCTGCCGCGGGGAAAGGCGATTCTCGATCCGGGCGCCGGGCCGGGTCAACTAGATGAGTTGCATGTTAAGCTCGAAGCGTGCCCGAGCCCCTCCCGCGGCGCGCCGCGAGCCGCCTTCCCGCCGCCGACCGCCCGCTCTACGAGCAGGTGCGCGCTCGCCTGATCGAGGGCATCTCCGCGGGCCTGTGGGCGCCGGGCAGCGCCATTCCCTCGGAGTCCGGCCTCGCCACGCAGTTCGGCGTGGCGATCGGCACGATCCGCAAGGCCGTCGACCGGCTCGTCGCCGAGCAGGCGCTGGTTCGCCGCCAGGGCAAGGGCACGTTCGTCGCCGCCCACGACGGGCGGCGCATGCTCTTCCACTTCTTCCACATCGTCGGGCGCGACGGCGCGAAGGACTATCCCGAGGTGCGCACGCTCGCCTTGCATCGCGGGCGCGCGAACGCCGACGAGGCGCGCGCCCTCGCGCTCGCCCCGCACGACAAGGTGATCCGCATCCGCAACCTCCTCGCGCTCGGGGGATCGCCCGTGATCGTCGACGACATCACCCTGCCCGCCGAGCTCTTCCGCGGCCTCACCGAGAAGATCTTCGTCGCGCGCGAAAACACCATCTACCACCTCTACCAGAGCCGCTACGGGATCAACGTGCTCGGCACCGACGAGCGGCTGCGCGCCGCGCTCGCCACGGGCGAGGTGGCCGCGCTCCTGGGCGTGGCCCCGGGCTCGCCGCTGCTCGAGGTGCGCCGCGTCGCGCTCACGTTCCGCGACCGCCCCGTGGAGCTGCGGCTGTCGCGCGTGAACACCGCGCGCCACGACTACCACAACACCTTCGGCAAGGGCGGGCCGCCCTGATGCAGACCACGCTCGCGATCCTGCCCAACTTCGTGCTGATCCTCGCCGGCTTCGTCCTCGCGCGCGGCTTCGAGTACGGGCGCGGCTTCTGGGAGGGGCTGGAGAAGCTCGTCTACTACGTCCTCTTCCCGGCGCTGCTCTTCCGCTCCCTCGCCCTCGCCCCCATCGATCCGGGCCAGGCGGGCCTTCTCGTGGGCGTGGGCCTCGCCTTCACCCTGGCGGGCCTCGCGTTGAGCCTCGTCGCGGGACCGCTCTTCGGTCTCGAGCGCACGCTCGCCGCCACCTGCTCGCAGTGCGGCTACCGCTTCAACACCTACGTCGGGCTCGCGGTGGCCGGAAGCCTCTTCGGCACGCCGGGGGTGGCGCTCGCCTCCCTCATGCTCGGCGCCATGATTCCGCTCGCGAACCTCGCCGCGGTGACGACGATCGCCGTGAGCTCGCGCGGGGGGCTTCTCGCCGAGCTCGCGCGCAACCCGCTGCTCCTGTCGACGCTCGCGGGCTTCGGATGGAACCTCGCGGGACTGGGGCTGCCGGGATTCGCGGACCAGACGCTCAACCTCCTCGCCCAGACCTCGCTCCCGGCGGGGCTGCTCTCCGTGGGCGCGGCGCTCAGGATCGAGCGCGGCCAGGGACCGCCCATGGCCCATGCCTGGTGGCTCGGCGTGAAGCTCGGCGCCGTGCCGCTCGCGGCCTGGGCGCTCGTGCAATGGACCGGGCTCAAGGGGCTGGACGCGGGAGTGGCGATCCTCGGGGCGTCGCTGCCCACGGCTTCCAGCGCCTACATCCTCGCCGTGCGCATGACCGGCGAGGGTCGCGCGGTCGCCACGCAGATCACGCTCGGCACGCTCGCCTCGATGGTGACGCTGCCGCTGTGGATGGCGGCCGTCGCCTGAGGCGGCGTACGATGGATTTCACGCAGGCGAGCGGGAGCGCGCGATGAAGCTCGACGACCAGAGAGAAAGCGACCAGGTGGAGGACCGCCGCCGCGGCGGGCTCGGCGCGAAGGGCGGCATCGGCATCGGCACGATCGTGATCGTGATCGTCGCCTGGTATCTCGGCATCGACCCGCAGACGGCCCTCGACATCGCGCAGGTGGCCGCCCCGCAGGGCGAGGCCGCGCCCGCCGCGGGCGAGGCGGCCCCGCGCGACGCGCAATCGGTCTTCGTCTCGAAGGTGCTCGCGACCACCGAGGACACCTGGGGACGCGTCTTCCGCGAGGGCGGCTCGGAGTACCGCAAGCCCACGCTCGTGCTCTTCACCGGCTCCACGCCCTCGGCCTGCGGGACGGGGCAGGCGGCGATGGGCCCGTTCTACTGCCCCGGCGACGAGAAGGTCTACATCGACCTCGCCTTCTACCGCGACCTGCACGAGCGCTTCAAGGCGCCGGGCGACTTCGCCCAGGCGTACGTGGTCGCGCACGAGGTCGGCCACCACGTGCAGAAGCTCCTCGGGATCTCGCGGAAGGTCGACGCGATGCGCTCGCGCGTGAGCGAGCGCGAGTTCAATCGCGTCTCGGTGCGCATGGAACTGCAGGCGGACTGCTTCGCGGGCCTCTGGGCGCGCGAGGCGCAGCGCCTCAAGGGCATCCTCGAGCCCGGAGACCTGGAGGAGGGCCTTGCCGCGGCGGCCGCCATCGGCGACGACCGTCTGCAGCGCCAGTCGCGGGGCACCGTGGTGCCCGATGCCTTCACCCACGGCACCTCGGCGCAGCGCGTGCGGTGGTTCCGGACCGGCTTCGAACAGGCAAGCCTCGGGGCCTGCGACACCTTCGCCGCGCGCGACCTGGGCTGAGAGCCGCTCCCCGCAGACGCGAAGGGCCGCGCGAGGCGGCCCTTCCCGGTCCGGCGCGGCTCGCGCAGGCCTATTCCTGCCCTTCCTCCACCGGCGGCAGCACCTCGCGCTCGACGGCCGCGGAGAGCTTCTCGCGGATCCTCGCCGCCTTTCCCGTGCGCCCGCGCAGGTAGTAGAGCTTCGCGCGGCGCACCTGGCCCTTGCGCTTCACCTCGATCGAGGCGATCGAGGGCGAATGGGTCTGGAACGTGCGCTCCACGCCCTCGCCGCTCGAGATCTTGCGCACGATGAAGGAGCTGTTGAGGCCGCGGTTCCTCTTGGCGATCACCACGCCCTCGTAGGCCTGCTCGCGCTTCTTGTCGCCCTCGACGACGTTCACCTTGACGATGACCGTGTCGCCCGGGGAGAAATCCGGGATCTTGCGGCCGAGCCGCGCGATCTCTTCCTGCTCGAGTTTCCGAATGAGGTCCATCTTCGCTTTCCTTTCGCATGCCGGCTCGCCGGCGTTCCGTGCAGGGCAGCCCTCGGGCTGATGCACGCGGTTTCTTCTGGGACTTCGCCTACTGCTGCTGTTGCTGCTCCATCTGCCCGCGTTCCCGAAGGTATTCCTCCAGGAGCGCGGCGTCTTCCCTCGAAAGCGTACGCCCTTCGAGCAGGTCGGGCCGGCGCTGCCAGGTGCGCCCCAGCGCCACCTTGCGGCGCCAGCGCGCGATGGCCGCGTGGTTGCCCGACATCAGCACCTCCGGCACCCGCTCGCCCTTCCACTCCTCGGGCCGCGTGTAGTGCGGCCAGTCGAGGAGCCCCGCCGAGAACGAATCCTCGCTCGCGCTCCCGGCGTCGTTGAGGCTGCCCGGAAGCCGCCTCACGATGCAGTCGATCAGCACCATCGCGGGGAGCTCGCCCCCCGAGGTGACGTAGTCGCCGATCGACACTTCCAGGTCGACCCGCTTCGCGACGAGGCGCTCGTCCACGCCCTCGTAGCGCCCGGCCACGATCACGAGGCCGGGTTCGGCCGCGAGCGACTGCACCTTCGCGTCGCCCAGTCGCTCGCCCTGGGGCGACATCAGCAGCACCTTCGGCGCCGCCACGCCCGATCCCGCCTGCCGCGCCCGCGCCGCGTCGATCGCGGCCTCGAGGGGAGCGGCCATCATCACCATCCCCGGGCCCCCGCCGTAGGGCCGGTCGTCGATGGTGCGGTGCGGGTCGGAGACGAAGTCCCTCGGGTTCCAGGTCGCGAGGTCGAAGAGCCCCTCCTCGGCCGCGCGCCGCGTGATGCCGTGGCGCGTGAGCGCCTCGAACATCTCCGGGAAGATCGTGACCACGTCGAAGCGCATCATCAGACGTCGTACCCCGCTTCCCAGTCGACCACGATGCGCCCGGCTTCCCGGTCCACCGACTTCACGTAATCGGCCACGAAAGGGATCATGCGCTGCCTTTCGCCGCGGACCACGAGGACGTCGGTCTCGCCCGTCTCGAACAGTCCCTCCACCCGCCCGAGGCTCTCGCCCCCGGCGTTCACCACCTCCAGGCCGACGAGGTCGACCCAGTAATGCGTTCCTTCCTCCGGCTCCCCGAGCGCTTCCCGGGTCACCGCCACTTCGGCGCCGCGCAGCCGCTCAGCGGCGTCGCGGTCGTCGCAGCCCGCGAGTTTCGCGACCGTCGCCGCGGGGCGCACCGCGAAGTCCTCGACCCGCGCCTCGCGCCACCCCCCGGAATCCCGAAGCCACCAGCGCGGATGGGCCGCGAGGCCGTCGGGGGACTCCGTGAAGGTCTTGAGCTTGACCCAGCCCTGGATGCCGAAGGGGGCCGTGATCCGCCCCATCACCACCAGCCCGGACTCGTCCCCGGCGAACCGGGGCGGCTCCGCCTTACTGGGCGGGCGCGGTTTTCCCGGCGACGTCGGCCTTGCCACGCTTGATCAGCTTCCTCACCGCGTCCGAGGGCTGCGCGCCCTTCGAGACCCAGTGCGCGACGCGGTCGAGCTCGATGCGGTACCGGGGCTCCTTCTCCGACGCGCAGGGATTGTAGAAGCCGATGCGCTCGATGAAGCGCCCGTCGCGCGGCATGCGCGAGTCGGCGACGACGATGTTGTAGAAGGGACGGTTGCGGGCACCGCCTCGCGCCATTCTGATGACGACCATTCGTTGGCTCCTTCCCGTTGAGAACGGGTAACAGGTTTCGTGAAAAGCGAAAGATTATAAGGGTTTAGGCCCCACCAACGCAACCCCCGGCCCGGCCGCGCGAGGGCCTTCACGAGCCGGCGGGGGAGCTTGCGCGCTCGAGGAACGCCGTCGCGGCCGTCGCGGCCGCGGGCCCGGGAAGGCGGGACGCTAGCGCAGCCCCGGGATGCGCCCCTTCATCCCGCGCATCATCTTCGCGAGGCTGCCCGAGCGCATCATCTTCATCATCTTCTGCATCTGCTCGAACTGCGCGAGCAGGCGGTTCACCTCCTGCACCTGCACGCCCGCGCCCGTGGCGATGCGGCGCTTGCGCGAGGCCTTGATGAGCTCGGGCTTGCGCCGCTCGAGCGGGGTCATCGCATTGATGATGCCCTCGGTGCGCCTGAGCGCCTTCTCCTGCAGGTCGGGCGAGGCGCTCGCCATCTGCGTGAGCTGCGCCGGGAGCTTGTCCATCATCGAGGAGAGCCCGCCCATCTTCTTCATCTGCTGGATCTGGGTCTTGAAGTCCTCGAGGTCGAAGTCCTTGCCCTTCTTGAACTTGTCGGCGAGCTTCTGCGCCTCGGCCTCGTCGACCTTCGCGCGCGCCTCCTCGACGAGGGAGACGATGTCGCCCATGCCGAGGATGCGGGAGGCCATGCGCTCGGGGTGGAAGGGCTCGAGCCCGTCCATCTTCTCGGAGACGCCGACGAACTTGATCGGCGCCCCGGTGATCGCACGCACCGACAGCGCCGCGCCCCCGCGCGCGTCGCCATCGAGCTTGGTGAGCACGATCCCGGTGATCGGCAGCGCCGCGGCGAAGGCCTTCGCCACGTTCACCGCGTCCTGGCCCTGCATGGAATCGACCACGAAGAGCGTCTCGACGGGCTTCACCGCCGCGTGGATGCGGCGCACCTCGTCCATCATCGCCTCGTCGATCGCGAGCCGCCCGGCGGTGTCGACGATCAGCACGTCGTAGTAGTGTTTGCGCGCCCAGTCGAGCGCGGCGGCGGCGATCTCGACCGGCTTCTGCGAGGGATCCGAGGCGAAGAGGTCGATCTCGAGCGATGCCGCGAGAGTGGCGAGCTGGTCGATGGCCGCCGGGCGGTAGATGTCCGTGGACACCAGCAGGGCCTTCTTCCGGTTCGCCTTGAGCCAGCGCGCGAGCTTGCCCGCGCTCGTGGTCTTGCCCGCGCCCTGCAGTCCCGCGAGCAGCACCACGGCCGGAGGCTGGGTGGCGAGGTCGAGCGCGGCGTGGGTTCCCCCCATGAGGGCCACGAGCTCGTCGTGCACCACGCCGACGAAGGCCTGGCCGGGCGTGAGGCTGCCGACGACTTCCTGGCCGAGGGCCTTGTCCTTCACGCGCTGGACAAAGTCCTTCACCACCGGCAGCCCCGCGTCGGCATCGAGGAGCGCGAGGCGCACTTCGCGCAGCGCCTCCTGGACGTTCGCCTCGGTCAGGCGGGCGTGCCCGCGCATCGTCTTGATGACGGACGACAGGCGTTCGGTCAGGGCGTCGAGCATGGGGAAAGGGTAAACTGGAAGGGTCGTGGGAGCCGGTTTCGAGATGCCCGATTCCGTTTTGTATCTTAGCACCGCCGCCTGCTGGCTCGTCCTCGCGGTCCTCGCCTGGCGCGCCGCGCGGCCCCTGCCCGCCGGGGGGCCCGCGCCCGCGGCGGAGCTGCGCGCGGACACGATCCTCGTCCCCGTGGCGCTCGTGCTCCACGGCATGCTCGTCTACCGCGGCGTCGTGGCCGCCGAGGGGCTGAACCTCGGCGTGGCGAACGCGATCTCGCTGCTCGTGTGGCTCACCTCGCTCATCTACTGGCTGGCGAGCCTCGCCTACCCGGGGCTCGCGAGCATCCAGGGGATGATGGCGCCGGCCGCGTTCGCCGCGGTGCTGCTGCAGGCGGCGGTCCCCTCGCGCCACGTCGTCACCTACGCGGGCGAGCCGATCTTCACGCTGCACTTCGCCATCGCGATGCTCGCCTACAGCCTGTACATCGTGGCGACCGTGCACGCGCTGGTGATGCTCGCCGAGGAACGCTGGCTCCACCGCGGGATGCTCCCGCCGTTCCTGAGGAGCCTGCCGCCGCTGCTCGAGATGGAGGCGCTGCTCTTCCGCATCCTCTTCGCCGCGTTCGTCCTGCTCACCCTCACGCTCGTCACCGGGACCTTCTTCTCCGAGCAGCTCTTCGGACGGCCGCTCACCTTCACGCACAAGACCGTCTTCGGGATCCTCTCGTGGGTGGTCTTCGGCTGGCTCCTCGCGGGCCGGCAGCTGCGCGGCTGGCGCGGGCGCCTGGCGGTGCGCTGGACGCTCGCCGGCTTCGTCCTGCTGCTCCTCGCCTACGTCGGCAGCAAGTTCGTCCTCGAGATCGTCCTGCAGCGGGGCTGATGGAAAGCATCCCCATCGGCTGGCTGTTCGCGGCGCTCGCCGCGCTCATCCTCGTCTCGGGATTCTTCTCGATCGCCGAGACGAGCATGATGGCGCTCAACCGCTATCGCCTGCGCCACCTGGTGCGCGAGGGCCGGCGCTCGGCGCGCCTCACGCAGCGCCTGCTCGAGAACACCGACCGCCTGCTGGGCGTGATCCTGCTCGGCAACAACCTGCTCAACTCCGCCTCCTCCGTGCTCGCCACGGTGATCTGCGTGCGGCTCTTCGGCGAGGGCGAGGTGACGCTCGCGATCGCCACGGGCGGGATCACCTTCTTCATCCTCGTCTTCAGCGAGATCACGCCGAAGGTGATCGGCGCGACCTTCCCCGAGGCGATCGCGCTGCCCTCGAGCTACGTGCTCTCGCCGCTGCTGCGCATCGCCTACCCGGTCGTCTGGTTCGTGAACCTGTTCGTCCGCTCGCTCCTCGCGATGATGTTCATCAAGCCCCGCGGGGCGGACGACGAGCACCTCTCGATGGAGGAGCTGCGCACGCTCGTGCTCGAGGGCGGCAAGTACATCCCGAAGAAGCACCACGCGATCCTGCTCAACCTCTTCGACCTCGAGGACATGACGATCGACGACACGATGACCCCGCGCGGGCAGATCGAGGGCGTCGACCTCGCCGACGAGCTCGAGGACATCGAGCTCGCCATCGCCACCGCGCACCACACGCGCCTGGTGGTCTACGAGGGCGGCCTCGACAACGTCGTCGGGATCCTGCACGTGCGCAAGTACCTGAACACCGCGCGGCACGGGGAGATGACCAAGGAGCGCATCCGCGAGATCCTGAAGGAGCCCTACTACGTGCCCGAGGGGACGGCGCTGCTCGCGCAGCTCACGAACTTCCAGGAGCGCCTGCGCCACGTCGCGCTCGTGGTCGACGAGTACGGCGAGATCCTCGGGCTCGTCACGCTGCAGGACATCCTCGAGGAGATCGTGGGCGAGTTCACCAGCACCCCCGTCGCCGGGCGTCTCTTCAACCGCGAGGCCGACGGCGCGGTGATCGCCGACGGCGCCTGCACGCTGCGGCTCCTCAACCGCAAGGCGGGCTTCGCCTTCCCGCTCGACGGGCCCAAGACCATCAACGGCCTCGTCCTCGAGCAGCTCGAGGACATCCCCGAGCCGGGAACGACGCTGCTCGTGGCCGACCACCCGGTCGAGATCCTCCAGGTGCAGAACCGCATGGTGAAGGTGGTGCGCATCGGGCCGCGCGTCGTTCCGCGGGAAGTGGCCGAGGCGGCGTAGGCCGCCGCTACAGGAAGAGGCACTCCGCAGGGGAGTCGCGGTACTCGCAGGAAAGCACCAGGGAGCCGAAGCGCGGCTTGCTGCGGTCGGTCCGCTCGTCGACCGCGTCGAACTCGTGGGTGCGACGGTTGTGCGAGAAGGTGAAGCGGTAGCGCTCGAGGAACCGGACCGAGAACCCCACGGAGACCTCGCCCACGAGCCAGCGCCGGTCCACGCTCGCGCTCTCGCGGAAGGTGTTGCCGTCGAGCGTGATGTTCCAGGCCACCAGCCTCGCCTCCGCGCGGGCGAAGAGGTACCACTCCCACTTCTCGCGCGCGCGCTGCGGGCACTCCGGGAGCGTCCCGCCGAGCGTCTCGAGGCGCGAGGGCGCGCGGCGCGAGCCGAGCATCGTGTGGCCCGTGCGGTCGTCGCCGAAGCCGGTCATGTTGGCCCCCACGCGAAGTGTGGCGCCCAGCGAGGCGGTCGTGAAGACGTTGCCGAGCGCCGCGCCCAGCGACGGCAGGAGATCGACCGCGTCGCAGCGCAGCTGGTAGCGCAGCTGGTGCCGGTAGGAGAGGACGAAGCCGGGCTCGTTGCCGATCTGGTGCGCCCAGCCCCTGGGCTCGTCGGCGCCGATCACCCGGTGCCACCAGACCTGCACCGGGCTCGCCTGCGAGGCGGGGCCGACCGCGCCCACATCGAGCTCGAGCGTGCGGCTCTGGAACGCGTCGTTCACCTGCGCGATGAGGCCCGCGTAGAGCCAACCCGCCCAGGGCCGGTCCCAGGGCTGGGGATCGGGGTTGCCGATGTCCTTGGGCGTGTAGATGTCCTGCCCGAAGGCGAAGCCCAGGCGCAGCGACTGGTCCTCGGAGAAAAGGCCCGGGACGTTGCGCCGCGCCACGTCGAGGAGCGCCTGGTCCTGGTTGCGCGGCAGCACCACGGCGCGGATGCCGTTCGTGTACCACTGGTCCGTGCGCCCGAAGAGCGCGAACTTGTCGTTCTCGACGAAGAGCTGGATGCCGCCGCCTTCGAGCACGTCGCCCAGCGTCTGCGCGGCGGTGTCCGCCGCGAACGCCATCGCCGCGATCGCGAGCGCGGCCCGGCGCGCGCTCCTGCGCCTCACCGCGCCACGCCCCCTCCCGGCGCCGGCGCGGGCGGCGCGTAGCGGGCGACGAACCCGCGGTCGATGCGGTCCTTCCAGCGCCAGGCCCAGCCCCCTTCGAACGAGAAGGGCCCCCACGAGCCCACGGCGTAGCGCCCGCCCGCGGAAAGCAGCGCCAGGAAGCGCGGGCTCGTCACGTGGGCGGCGAGCGGCCCGCCCGCGAGCGCCGCGCGCAGGTTGGCCGCGAGCGCCGGGCCCGCGCGGACCGCGAACACGCCCGCCTTGGCCCGCGGGCGGCGCTCGTTCGTCGCGCAGTCGCCCGCGCCGAAGACGCCGGGATGGGAGACGGACTGCATCGTGTCGTCCACCGCGAGGAAGCCGCGCGCGTCGGTGCGCAGTCCCGAGTCGCCCAGCCAATCCGGGGCCCCGGCGCCCGTCGCCCAGAAGGTGGCGTCGGAGGCGAACTCCAGGCCGCTCGCGAGGCGCACGAACCCGGCGCCGACCTCGGCCACCGCGACGCCGGTGTGCAGGCCGATGCCGCGGCCGATCGCGAGATGCCGCAGACGCGTGCGCGTGCTCGCCGGATAGTCGGGCATCGGCACGGGCGTGTCCGTGATGACGCGCACATGGGGTGCGCCGTCGCCGAGCTCGCTTCTCAGGCGCCAGTCGATCGCGAAGGCGATCTCCACGCCCCCGGCCCCGGCACCCACGACCGTGACCGAGCCGACCGCGCCCTCGCGCGCCGCCGCGAGCACCTTCTCCCATTTCGCGACCAGGTCCTCGAGGGGGCGCAGGACGATCGCATGCCGGCCGACGCCGCGCGCGCTGCCGACGACCGGCTGCGAGCCCACGTCGATCGACAGGACGTCGTAGCCGACCACGCTGCTGTCGGCGAGGATCACCTCGCGCATGTCCGGGTTCACGAGCACGGCGCGCGTCTCGAGGAAGGCGGCGTGCGCGCGCCCCGCGAGGGCCACGAGGTCGATCGAGCACTGGTCGAGCGTGTAGTGGCCCGCGATCACGCCCGGGATCATCCCGGAATAGAACTGGACGGGCCGCGGGGTGACGAGGGAAACGCTCAGGGCCTCGTCGGGCCGCTCGCCGAGCTCCTTGAGCACCTGCACGTGGGCGTGGCCGCCGCCCAGGAGCACGAGCCGCTTCATCGCCTCGCTTCCAGGCGGAAGTCGCCGAACCACGCGGTCGCCGTCTCGCCCGTCTGGTCCGTGTCGTTGCCCGCGGCGATGCCGGTGAGGCGCGGCACCGGCCCCCTCCATTCGGGGAAGGCCGCACGGAAATCCGCCTCCAGGTCGCGGGACTCCGCCACCCATTCGCCCACGCTCGCGCCGCCGCTCCTCGCGACCACCACGCGCACGCGCTCCGTGTACGCACTGGGCGCGATCGTGCCCTCCGGGTGGCGGTTGTCCCACACGTAACACAGCGCCGCCGTCGGGATCTGCACGCCGTGGAGGATCCTCGCGAGGCGGATCTTCGCGCGGGTGGCGAGACCGAGGCCTTCGGCCGGCACGTCGAACGTCGCGTAGACGCGGGCGGCGAAGTCGTCGCCCTTCTTCGTGCGCAGGTCCGCGGCCGAGATCACGCGGTCCACCTTCCACTTCCAGGCGAGGACCGGGGTCCTCGCGGGATCCGCCTCGAGCGCGAATCCCGCGGTGCCCGCCGCGGCTCGCGCGCGCGATTCGAGGACGGTCGCGCCGGGGGTGGCGACGAGCCGCACGGTGTTGGCCTTGTGCGGGGGCACGGTGAGGTGCTTCCAGCCCGGCGGCAGCGCCTCGCCCGGAGCGACGGCGGAGAACGCCGACGGTTGCGTGCTCGCCGCGGCCCAGGCGAGGCCGGCCGCGCCGAGCGCCGCGAGCGCGAGGCGCGCGGCGCTCACGACATCACCTCCTCGACGAGGCCTTCGCGGACGAGCCGGGCGTAGTCCTCGGGGCGGTCCACGTCCCAGCGCGTGGCGAGCTCCTTCCAGGCGAGGCCCGATGCGGCGAGCAGCGCGCGCGTGCGGCCCATCACCGAGGCCGTGCCCCA
This sequence comes from Usitatibacteraceae bacterium, assembly GCA_044220635.1. Lineage (GTDB taxonomy): Bacteria > Pseudomonadota > Gammaproteobacteria > Burkholderiales > Usitatibacteraceae > JBGAQP01. The sequence continues at coordinate 143,286 of JBGAQP010000004.1, read as the reverse complement.
GTCGATGCCCGCGAAGAGCGCCGGCACCGCGCGCGCGAGGCCGAGCAGAACGTAGCCGCCGTCCTCCGCAGGCGAGACGACGACGTCGTGGGTTGCGAGCGCGGCCACCGCCTCGCGCAGGTCCGCCGCGCCGAGCGAGGGGCAATCCGCGCCGACCACGACGAGCGCGCGGCCCGCGGCGAGCGAGGCCTCGAAGGCGTGGCGCATGCGCGCGCCCAGGTCCGCGCCTTCCTGGCGGCGCAGGCGCACGCCGGATTCGCGCGCGCAGTCGGCGAAGAACGGGTGCTCCTCGGTGGGCGCGCACCAGAGCTCGACTTCGCCCGCGCCGGCGGCGATCGCGGTGGCGATGGCGTGGCGCACGAGGCCGGCGTGCAGCGCCGCCGCGCCCTCGGCCCCGAGCAGCGGCACGAGGCGCGTCTTCACCTCCCCCACCACGGGCGCCTTCGCGAAGACCGCGATGCGGGCGGGCTCAGGGCGCCGTGCGTTCGCCGTCATAACGCCGGGCGAGGCGCCGGGGATCGGCGCCGAGGAAGTAGGCGAGCCGCAGCCGCCACATCAGCCACACGGTGGCGAGCGTGCCGCGCTTCTCCCAGCGCCTTCCGGAGGTGAGGACGCGCTCGCGCAGGCACAGCGGCCGCGAGATGCGCTTGAGGGCCTTGGCGAGCGCGAGGTCCTCCATGAGCGGGATTTCGGGATAGCCCCCGGCGCGCTCGAAGGCCTCGCGCCGGACGAAGATCGCCTGGTCGCCGGTGGCGATGCCCGTGAGGCGCGAGCGCAGGTTCATGAAGAATGCGACCACGGCGAGGAGAGGATCGTTCCCCGCGATGGTCACGTCGAATCGCCCCCAGGCCCGGCCGAGCGCCTCGAGACCCTCGAGCGCGGCCTCGGCGCCGCCGGGCGGAAGCGTCGTGTCGGCGTGCAGGAACAGCAGGACCTCGCCGCGCGCGAGGCGCGCGCCCGCGTTCATCTGGGAAGCGCGCCCGCGGCTCGCGACGAGCACGCGGTCGGCGAGGGGGCGGGCGAGCTCCGCGGTCGCGTCCCCGCTGCCGCCGTCGGCGACGATCAGCTCCACGCCCTTCGAGCGAATCGGCTGTAACCGCTCGAGCGCGGCGGCGATGATCGGGGCTTCGTCGAGCGCGGGAACGACGATGGAAAGCGACGGGGCCATGGGGCGATTCTAGCCCGCCCGGTCCCGGGCCGGCCGCTCAGCGCGCGTCGTTGAGCGACCAGTCGTAGTCGAGGTGCTCGATGCCCGCGCGGCCCTCGGAGACGAGCTTGCGGTGCTCGGGGCGATCGGCGAGGAGATCGGCGTAGCGGCCGAAGTACTGCTCGCGCGAGGTGATCGGGCCCGCGGATCCGATCCCCCGGTAGCCGCTCGTCCAGTCCTCCTTGAACCAGTTGAAGATCTCGGAGACCTCGAGCCGGCCCGTCGCGGGATTGAAGCGGTTGCGGCTGCGGTCCGAGAGGAAGCGCCGCGCCTGCTCCTCGAGCTGGGCCTCGAGGCGCCCCGGCACGTAGGCCTCCTCGCGCAGCATCGGGCAGCCGATCGAGGCGCAGTTCACCGCATAGTGCACGCGCGGCTCGTCGTAGGCGCCGGGTTTCCTGAGCATCTCGTGCTCGATCCGGTCGAGGTACGACTCGCGCCCGAGGAGGGTGAAGAACTTCTTCTTCCACGGGCTGTTGAAGACGATGTTGCCGAGGTCGCGGATCGACCTGAGGTCCGGGTACTTCGTGAGGATCAGCTCGACGGTGAAGGCGTTGTAGGCGTTGATGAGGAAGGCCATGCGGTTGGGCTTGCCCCAGGCGTTGAACTCGGCCTCGCCCACGGCGGAGAGCTCGGCGAGGTAGGCCTGGAGCGCGGCGCGGTCCTTCGCGAACTGCGCGTAACGCACCTTCGAGGCCTTGCCGCCGTCGACGAGGACCACGTGCTTCTTCACCAGCGCGTCCCAGGCCTTGTGGGAGTGGTCGAAGTAGGCGAGCGCCCCGGCGGGAACGAGGAGCGCGGCGGCGGCGAGCAGCGTGCGCAGCATTTGCATGGGATCTCCGTGGGGTCAGCGCACGGGCTCGAAGAAGCGCCGGCCGAGGGCCGTGCGCAACCCGAGCTCGTGCTGCACGAGGATGGCGAGGACGCGCAGGAAGCTCGCGAGGACGCCGTGCGCGAGGAACCGGCGCGCGGAGGTGACGACTGTCGCTTCGAGCAGCACCGGCGGCGCGATCTTCCGGAGGCGCTCCGACAGCAGCACGTCCTCGAGCTCGCGCACCTCGGGGAATCCCCCGGCGGCGAGGAACGCCTCGCGGCGCACGAACATCGCCTGGTCCCCGTACATGATGCGCGTGCGCCGGCAGCGCGCGTTGTGCAGCCAGGAGATCGCGGCGAGCATCGGGCCGCCGGCGTCGAAAGCCTGGCGGAAGCACCCGGCCTGCGCCTCGCGGCCCAGCGCGGCGATGAGCGCGGTCGCCCCGGGCGGCAGGATCGTGTCCGCGTGCAGGAACAGGATCCAGTCGCCAAGAGCCTCGCGGGCTCCGGCGTTCATCTGGGCGGCGCGGCCGCACGGCGCCCGGAGCACCCGCGTGCCGCGGCGTGCGCTCGCGATCGCGACCGTCGCGTCGCGGCTGCCGCCGTCGACGACCAGGACCTGCGCGATCCGCGGCTGGGCGAGCGCCGCATCGAGCGTGGCCGCGAGCGCCCGCTCCTCGTCGAGGACCGGGATGACGATCGAGATCATCGCGCGGGCTCAATCATCGCCGTGCCCGGCGGCGCTCTGGTGGTAGGCGCGCTTGTCGCCGAGGAGCGCCGACACCTTGCCGATCACGCCCGCGAGGCCCGCGGCGCCGCGCGCCCAGTCGTGGAAGGCCGCGAGGAAGTCCATCTGCCCGTGCGTCACGGTGGAGCGCTTCCACGCGCCCGCGGCGTACTTGTTGGCCTCGGCGAGCGTCGGGTAGATGTGGATGGTCCCGAGGACCCTGTTCAGTCCGATCCCGTGGCGCATCGCGGCGACGTACTCCGCGATGAGGTCGCCCGCGTGCTCCCCGGCGATGGTCACGCCCAGGATCGTGTCGGTCCCGGGCTTCGTGAGCACCTTCACGAGCCCGTGCGCCTCGCCGTCGGCGATCGCCCGGTCGAGGTCGTCGATGCCGTAGGTGGTGACCACGCAGGCGACGCCCTTCTCCTTCGCTTCCTGCTCGTTCAGCCCCACGCGCGCCACCTCGGGCTCGGTGAAGGTCGCCCAGGGGATCACGGAGTAGTCCACCTTGAAGCGCCGGAAGCGCCCGAAGAGCGCGTTCACCGAGGCGTACCACGCCATGTGCGCGGCGGTGTGCGTGAACTGGTAGGGGCCGGCGACGTCGCCGCAGGCGAGAATGTTCGGGTACGCCGTCTCGAGGAACTCGTTCACTTCCACCGTGCGCGACTTCGTGACGGGGATGCCGAGCTCCTCGAGCCCGTAGCCCTCGGTGTTCGCGACCCGCCCCACCGCGACGAGGATCTCGTCGAAGGCGATGGGCCTTTCGCTTCCCGCGTGCTCCACGACGAGGACCTTCTCGCCGCCCGAGGTCTCGACCCGCTTCGCCTTGTGCCCGACGAGCACCTCGACGCCGTCGGCCTCGAAGCTCTTCTGCACCATCGCGGAGATCTCGGGGTCCTCGCGCGCGAGGATGCGCGGGAGCATCTCGACCTGGGTCACCTTCGACCCCAGGCGCGCGAAGGCCTGGGTGAGCTCCGAGCCGATCGGGCCGCCGCCCAGCACCACGAGGCGCGGCGGGAGCTTCCTCAGGCTCCAGACGTTGTCCGAAGTGAGCGGGCGGGCCTCGGCGAGCCCCGGGATCGGCGGCACGAAGGGCCGCGCCCCCGCGGCGATCACGATCGACTTCGTCGCGAGCGTGCGCTTCGTGCCGTCGCCGAGCGCGACCTCGACCGTCCACGGGCCCGTGATGCGCGCCGTGCCCGCGAGGCACTCGACGCCGAGCCCCGTGTAGCGCTCGACGGAATCGTGGGGCTCGATCGCCTTCACCACGGACTGGACGCGCTCCATCGCCTCGGCGAAGTCGAACTCCGCGCTGGCCGAGCGCACGCCGAAGTCCTTCGCGCGGCGGATGTGCGAGAGCAGCTTCGCCGTGCGGATGAGCGCCTTCGAGGGCACGCAGCCGGTGTTGAGGCAATCGCCGCCCATGCGGTGCTTCTCGACGAGCGTGACCTTCGCCTTCACCGCGGCGGCGATGTAGGCGCTGACCAGCCCCGCGGAGCCCGCGCCGATCACCACGACGTTGCGGTCGAACTTCGCCGGGCGCGGCCATTTCGCGTAGACCTTGCGGGCCTTGATCGCCTCCAGCGCGCGCTTGGCGACGAAGGGAAAGACCCCGAGCAGGACGAACGCCGAGACGAGCCCCGGCGAGAGGATGCCCCGGAGGGAGGTGATCGCCGCGAGCTGCGTGCCCGCGTACACGTAGACGATGGTCCCCGCGAGCATCCCGGCCTGGCTCACCCAGTAGAAGGTGCGCGTGGCGATCGGAGTCAGCCCCATGACCAGGTTGATGACGAAGAACGGGAACGCGGGCACCAGCCGCAGCGCGAAGAGGTAGAACGCCCCTTCCCTCGCCACGCCCTCGTTCACGGGCTTCAACTTGTCGCCGAACTTCGCCTGCACCCAGTCGCGCAGCACGAAGCGCGAGGCGAGGAAGGCGAGCGTGGCGCCGATCGAGGAGGCGAAGGAGATGATCAGCGTTCCCCACAGGAGCCCGAAGATCGCGCCCCCGGCGAGCGTGAGGATCGCGGCCCCGGGGAGCGACAGCCCCGTCACGGCGACGTAGACCGCGAAGTAGATCGCCGCGGCCTCGAAGGGATGGGCGCGGAAGTAGCCCTCGATCGCGGCCTGCTGGCCCTTGAAGTACTCGAGCGAGAGGAAGCGCCCGAGGTCGAGGGCGAAGAACGCGGCGATGCCCGCCGCGACGAGGACGAGGAGGAGGGCTTTTCCGGGTTTCATGGGCGGCTCCGGGAGGGGTCTCGCGTCACAGGAACTCCTTTCGCAGGTCCACGCTCGAGCGCACGCCCAGGTCGTCGAAGTGGCGCCCGAGCCACTCGCCCGCGGCCTCGCGCCCGCGGTCGCGAAGGTCCGTGAGGAAGCCCCAGTCGGTCGAGAACTTGCTCGCGAGCGGCAGGTCCGCGAGCACCTCGTCGGCGCGGATCGAGTGGACGAGGACGTTCTTGAGCGCGCCGCGGAACTCCTCCTTCAGCCAGCCGTCGCCCAGCAGCTTCTGCACGAAGGCGACCGCCCGCAGTTCCTTGATGAGCGAGGAGTTGAAGGTGATCTCGTTCACCCGGTCCTCGATCTCCTGGGGCGTGCGCGGAATCCCGGGGCGGAAGATCGGGTTGATGTGCACGATCACCACGTCGCGCGCCTCGGTCTCGTAGAAGAGCGGGAAGAGCACGGGGTTGCCCATGTAGCCGCCGTCCCAGTAGGCCTCGCCGTCGATCTCGACCGCCTGGAAGACCTGCGGCAGGCATGCCGAGGCGACGACGGTGTCCGCGCCGATCTCCTCGTTGGAGAAGACCCGCACCTTGCCGGTGCGCACGTTGGTCGCCGAGAGGAAGAGCTTCGTCGAGCGGCAGCGGTGCAGCTCCGCGAAATCGACGTGGCGCTCGAGGAGCTCGCGCAGGGGGTTGAGGTTCAGCGGGTTCCACTGGTAGGGCGAGAAGGCGCCCGAGAACGCCTTGAAGGCGTGCAGCGCGAGCGGGTGCATCGGCAGTTGCGGCCCGCTCGCCGCGAGCGCGCGCCAGAAGGCCTCGAGCGCCTCGCGCGCGCCCTCGGCGCCGCCCACATGCCGCCCGTAGGCGAGGACCACGGCGTTGACCGAGCCCGCGCTCGTGCCCGAGATCCCCTCGATGTCGAGGCGCCCGTCCTCGAGGAAACGGTCGAGGATTCCCCACGCGAAGGCGCCGTGCGAGCCGCCGCCCTGCAAGGCGAGGTTCAGGCGCTTGGCCGCGCGGGCGCCGCGCTCAGGCGGCTTTCGGGAGCGCTTCGGCGAGGCCATGGCGGGGGCCGCCGGCGATGCGCCGGAAGTACGAGTCGTGGGCGGGCGAGCCCTCGGGCCAGCTCGCGAGGAAGCGGCGCTTCCACGCCGCCGCGTCGTAGTCGAGTCCGAGCGCCTGCACGTGCACGCCGCGCTCGACCACGCCGTAGAGCGCGCCGGGCGCGGGCTCGCAGGCGATGCGCGTGACCACCCCGAAATGCGTGCCCGCGAAGTTGGGCATGCCGGCCGCGCCGTTGTTGACGACCGTGCCCGTGCCGCTGGCGAAGGCGAAGCGCCGGCAGGCCGGAAGGCAGGTGTGGCTGGAGGCGAAGACGTCGACCCCGGCGTCGGCGAACGCGCTCTCGATCCAGCGCGCGTGCGCAGGATCGTCGAGGCGGTCGTGGGCGAAACCCCAGCCCGCGAGGGAAGCGGCGTCGCCGTGGACGATCGCGACGCGCGCCTCGCCGACGCGGGCGACCAGGTTCATGGCGAGATCGCCCTGGCGGCGGCGCAGCTCCGGGAGCGCGCGCGCGGTCTCGCGCAGCCGCGCGAGGATCTCGTTGGAGCGCGCCACGTCCGCGTCGCCCACGTCGGCGGGATAGGCGCAGCCGCAGCCCGCGCCGCTTTCCTCGCCCGCGATCTCGGTCTCCACGTTGCCGCGGATCGCGTGGTGCGCGAGCGCGGCGCGGCCGACCCGCTCGAAGTCCGCGGGCTCGACGTCGAACCAGTGGAAGTCGCCGTTGAAGACGAGCGCCGCGCGGCCCCGCTCGCGCCCGACGAGCGCGAGGAGTGCGTCGAGCGCCTCGACGTTGCCGTAGAGGCCGCCGGCGACGTAGATCGCCTCGGCCTCGAGCTCGGGCTCGCGCGCGAGCGACTTCGGGGGGTAGCGGTAGCTCGTCGGGCAGGCGCGCCCCGGCCCGGGTTCGGGATTCGCGGCGCGAAGGGCGGTGGGAGCGCCCATCTCAGGCGAGCGCCCCGCCGCACGAGGAGCCCTGCCCCGCGGTGCAGCCGTAGCAATGGTCGCGCACGACGATGGGGTTTCCGGAGAGGTCGCGGCCCAGCAGGTCGCGCAGGTGCGCGCGCGCACGCGCCCCGGCGGCGATCGGCAGACCCAGCATCTGGTTGAAGTCGCAGTCGTAGAGGTAGCCCTGCCAGTCCACGGAGACGAGCGTGCGGCACATGACATCCTCCAGGTTCCGGTCGCGGTGCGCCCCTCGCAGGAGCTTCATGTACGCGTTGAACTCGCCCTTCGAGATGAGCGTGGAGCCGAAGCGCTGGATCGGCATGTTGGCGAGCGCGTAGAGGCGGTCGAAGGCCACGCCGAAGCGCTCCCCGAGGATTCGCCGGTAGTCGGCCTCGAGCCGCTCCTGCGCGGGCGGCAGGCTCGGGCCCTGGGGGTTGTAGACGAGCGTGAGCGCGAGGCCGGGCTCGCCCCGCCCGTAGCCCAGGGCGTTCAGGCGCCTGAGCGCCTCGATGCTCCGGTCGTAGACGCCCTTGCCGCGCTGGCGGTCGACAAGCTCCTCGGTGTAGCAGGGAAGCGAGGCCACGATCTCGACGCGGTTCGCCGCGAGGAATTCCGCGAGGTCCTCCTGCCCTTCCTCGAAGAGGACCGTGAGGTTGCAGCGGTCGATGACCCCTGCCCCGAGGGCGCGGGCGCGCTCGACGAGGTGGCGGAAATGGGGGTTGAGCTCCGGGGCGCCGCCCGTGAGGTCGAGCCGCCTCGCCCCGCTCGCGGCGAGAAAGCCCAGGACCTGGTTCACGGTCTCGAGCGACATCGACTCGGTGCGCGTGGGGCCCGCGTTCACGTGGCAGTGCAGGCAGGACTGGTTGCAGACGTAGCCGAGGTTCGCCTGCACCGTCTCGAGGGCGCGGCGCCGGATCGGCGGGAAATCGGTGGCGGCGAGCAGGGGCAGGGTGGCGTGCATTTCGCGGGTGGTCCTCCGGCCGGTCTTCACTGGGGATACGGGCGGGCGCCCCGGGCGGATTTCCGCCCGATCATAGCAAAGCGCCCCCGAGGTGATGGGTCGCGCGGCGCTCGCCGGCCTTACCGGCGCACATCGGCTAGACTGTGCCGAAACCGACCGCTGCCGCGCCCCTGCCCCGGCAGACAGCGCCCAGCCCCTCCGCGTTCCCCGCCATGAGCGATCCCACCGAAGTTCCCGCCGACGGCGCCCGCCTCGATTTCGCCGGCGAGATGAGCTACGGGGACTACCTGCAGCTCGACCGCGTGCTCTCGGCGCAGGCCCCCCGCTCGGGGGACCACAACGAGATGCTCTTCATCGTGCAGCACCAGGCGTCCGAGCTCTGGATGAAGCTCGTGCTGCACGAGCTGCTCGCCGCGCGCGAGCGCGTGCGCGCCGGCGACCTGCAGCCCGCCTTCAAGATGCTCGCGCGGGTCGCGCGCATCATGGCGCAGCTCAACCAGTCCTGGGACGTCCTCGCGACCCTCACCCCCGCGGAGTACTCGTCGTTTCGCGACGCGCTCGGCAACGCCTCGGGATTCCAGTCCTACCAGTACCGCATGATCGAGTTCGCCCTCGGCAACAAGAGCGCGGTCCTGCTCGGCCCCCACCGCCACCGCGCCGACCTGCTCGCACCCCTCGAGCGGCTGCTCGGCGAGCCCTCGCTCTACGACGAGGCCGTGCGGGTGCTCGCGCGGCGCGGGCTCGCGGTCGACGCCGCGCGCCTCGAGCGCGACTGGTCGAAGCCCACGGCCTACGACGAGTCGGTCTGCCGCGCCTGGGTCGAGGTGTACCGCTCGACGGGCGAGCACTGGGAGCTCTACGAGCTCGCCGAGAAGCTCGTCGACCTCGAGGACGCCTTCCGCCAGTGGCGCTTCCGGCACGCGACGACGGTGGAGCGCGTCATCGGCTGGAAGCGCGGCACGGGCGGGACCTCGGGCGTGAACTACCTCAAGCGGATGCTCGAGGTGGTCCTCTTTCCCGAGCTCTGGCGCGCGCGCACCGCGCTCTGAGGCCCGCGCATGACCGAGACCGAGATCAAGCTCTCGCTCGATCCGCGCGACGCGGGGCGGCTGCGCGGCTCGCCCGCACTCGCGGCCGTTCGCCCCACGCGCCGGCGCCTGCGCTCGATCTTCCTCGACACGGCCGGGGCCGAGCTCGAGGCGGCGGGCTACGCCCTGCGCCTGCGCCGCGCCGCGGGCCGCTGGATGCAGGCGGTGAAGGCGGGCGCGAGCGGCTCCGGGGGCCTGCACCTGCGCGAGGAGTGGGAGTTCCCGCGACCGGGCCCGGAGGTGGACCTCTCGCTCTTCGCGGCCACGCCCTTCGCGCGCCTGCCGGGGGTGGAGACGCTGCACGAGCGCCTGCTCGCCGTCTTCACGGTCGAGGTGGAGCGCGAGGCCTGGGTGGTGGAGCCCGCGCCGGGTTCGCGCCTCGAGGTCGTGCTCGACCGCGGCGAGGTCGTCTCGGGCGAGCGGCGCGAGGCCGTCTGCGAGGTCGAGGTCGAGCTCCTCGAGGGTCCCGTCGAGGCGGCTTTCGCCCTCGCCGAAGCGCTCCTCGACGGCACCCGGATGCGGCCCTGCGCCGTCTCGAAGGCCGAGCGCGGCTACCGGCTCTTCCACGGCACCGCGCTCCGGCCCGAGAAGGCCCGCCCCGTGGCGCTCGAGGCGGCGATGTCGCCCCCGCAGGCCGCGCGCGCGGTCGTCGCCGGGGCGATGCGCCACCTGGAGGCGAACGAGGAAGGGCTGCTCGCGACTCGCGACCCGGAGTTCGTCCACCAGCTTCGCGTGGGGCTGCGGCGGCTGCGCGCGGCGATCCGCCTGTTCCGCGAGGTGATCGGCCCGGCGCGCGCGGCGCGCTGGAACGAGGGGCTCGCCGCGGTGGGGCGGGCGCTGGGAGAAGCGCGCGACTGGGACGTGTTCGCCACGGAAACGCTGCCGCCCATGGTGAGCGCCTGGGGCGACCGGACCCTCGCGCGCTCGATCTCGGGCCGGGTGCAGGCGCGCCGGCGCCGCGCCCGCGAGGCCGCGCGCGCGGCGATCTCGGCGCCCGACTACGCACGCCACCTGCTCGACATCGGGCGCTGGCTCGCGACCGGCGACCCGGCCGCCGGCGACGCCGGGCCCCCGGAGCCGCTCCTCGACTTCGCCTCGAAGTGCATCCGCAAGCGCCACCGGCGGCTCATCGCCGACAGCGCCCACGTGGCGCGGCTCTCGCCCGCGGAGCGCCACCGCCTCAGGCTCGACGCGAAGCGCCTTCGCTACGGCGTCGAGGGCCTGGGCTCGCTCTTCAAGGCGAAGCGCGTCGAGGACTACACCGAGACGCTCGCACTCCTGCAGGGCGCCCTCGGCCACGCGAACGACGCCGCGAACGCCGAGCGCCTGCTCGCCGAGCTCGCGCCCCCGGGAGACTTCCGGGATTTCGCCCGCGGCTGGCTCGCCGCCTCGACCCGCGCGGACCTCGCCGCGCTGCAGGCCCCCGTCGAGCGCCTCGCCCGGACGAAGCGCTTCTGGCGCCGCAAGCCCCCGGGCGCGGAGGCCGTTTGATCTCGCGCAAGCGCGTGCTCACACCCGGGTGCGAGACTGGACCGGTGGGGGCAGGCGCATCCGCAAGCCCATGAAAAAACATCACTGGATCATCCTCGCGCTCGCCGCGCTCGCTGCCGTGCTCTTCCTCGTCTCGAGCCGGACCGCCTCGGCCGCGGACGCCGAACGCGGCCGCCAGCTCTACGAGTCGCGCTGCGGCGGCTGCCATGCGGCGAGCGTGCACGGGCGCGCGAAGCGCGTGGCGGGCGACTTCGCCGCGCTGCGCGCCTGGGTCGCGCGCTGGAACGATTCCCTCGGCCTGCGGTGGGGCGGCGAGGAGATCGACGACGTCGCGGTCCACCTGAACCTCACCTACTATCGCTTCGCCTGCCCGCCGGAGGTCTGCAAGGTCGTCTCGCGCGGGCCGGAGGCCGGGCCGCGCAGCTAGCCCGGGACCCCCCGCGCCGCGGGCGAGCCCCCCGACCCAGGAGGATCCACCACCGTGTTCGAATCCGCCGAAATCGGCCACAAGCTCGACAAGGGCCGCTACAAGCGCGAGGAGCCGAAGCTGCGCCGCGCGCTGCTCGAGGCGCAGTACGACCTGCTCAAGCGCGCCGACTTCCCCGTGGTGGTGATCGTCGGCGGCGTCGACGGCGCCGGCAAGGGCGAGACGGTCAACCTCTTCAACGAGTGGATGGACCCGCGCCACATCCACACCTACGCCTTCGCCCCGCCCACCGCCGAGGAGGCGAGCCGCCCGCCCATGTGGCGCTACTGGCGTTCGCTCCCCCCGAAGGGGCGCATCGGCATCCTCTTCGGCTCCTGGTACACCGAGCCCATCGTCGAGCGCGTCATGGGCCGGATCAAGCGCGCGGAGTTCGAGCGCGACCTGGAGCGCATCCGCCGCTTCGAGCTGATGCTCGCCGCCGAGGGCGCGCTCGTGCTCAAGCTCTGGTTCCACCTCTCCAAGAGCGCGCAGAAGAAGCGCCTGAAGAAGCTTTCCGCGGACAAGAAGACCGCCTGGCGCGTGACCAAGCTCGACTGGGAGCGATTCAAGATCTACGACACCTTCCGCGACGTGAGCGAGGACGCGTTGCGCGTGACGAGCACCGGCCTTGCGCCCTGGTACGTGATCGAGGGCGCGGACCCCGAGTACCGCGCGCTCACCGCCGGCAACCTCCTGCTCGAGGCGCTGCACCACCGGCTCGAGGGCAAGCGCCCGGCGATCCCGCCGCAGGCCCCGATCCCCAAGCCCCCGCTCGACGGGCGCGACCTCCTCAACACCCTCGACTACTCGGCCACGCTCACGCGCAAGAAGTACGCCGCGAAGCTGGACGAGCTCCAGGGGCGGCTCGCGCTCCTCACGCGCTCGAAGGCGATGCGCAGCCGCTCCCTCATCATGGTCTTCGAGGGCATGGACGCGGCGGGCAAGGGCAGCACCATCCGGCGCATCACCCAGGCGCTCGACGCGCGCTTCTACCACGTCATCCCGGTCGCCGCGCCGTCCGACGAGGAGCGCGCGCAGCCCTACCTCTGGCGCTTCTGGCGCCACCTCCCCGGCCACGGCAAGGCGGTCATATTCGACCGCTCCTGGTACGGGCGCGTGCTCGTCGAGCGCGTCGAGGGCTTCTGCGCGGAGTCCGACTGGATGCGCGCCTACAACGAGATCAACGACTTCGAGGCGCAGTTGATCGACGCGGGCGCCGTGGTCGCCAAGTTCTGGCTCGCCGTCTCCCTCGACGAGCAGCTGCGGCGCTTCAAGGAGCGCGAGAAGATCGCCCACAAGCGCTTCAAGATCACCGCCGAGGACTGGCGCAACCGCAAGAAGTGGCCCGCCTACGAGCGCGCGATCTGCGACATGGTCGAACGCACCTCGACGGACCTCGCGCCCTGGAACGTGATCGCGGGCAACGACAAGCTGCACGCCCGCATCGAGGTCCTGCAACGGCTGTGCGACTGGCTCGAGTCGCAGCTCTGAGGCCGCGCGAGCGCCGATGAGCGTCCCGATCCTCATCCGGCCCGAGATGGCCTGGGCGATGGGCGCGGCGCTCGCGATCGGCCTCGTCCTGCTCGCGCTGCGCCCCGCCGACCGCGCGAGCGTGCGCAACGCCCTCCTGCTGCTGCTCGCCTGCCTGGCCGCCGAGCTCGCCGACGGCGCGATCGCCTCCCTGGGCGCGACGGCGGCCGCCGCGATCGTCGCCGACGCGGCGAGCGTGCTGATCGGCATCGTCCTCGTCCGCCTGGGCGGGCTCCTGCTCTTCCGCGTGATCCTGCCGGCCGTGCACGTCGTCCCCGCGCGCATCGTCGAGGACCTGATCACGGCGGGACTCTTCATCGGCTGGGGACTCGTGTGGCTGCGGCTCGCCGGGGTCGAGCTCGCGAGCCTCGTGACGACTTCCGCGGTGATCACCGCGATCGTCGCCTTCTCGATGCAGGAGACGCTCGGAAACATCCTCGGCGGCCTCGTGCTGCAGCTCGACAACTCGATCCGCGTGGGCGACTGGGTCAAGGTCGACGACCTGAGCGGGCGCGTGGTCGAGGTGCGCTGGCGCCACACCGCGATCGTCACGCGCAACCGCGAGACCGCGATCGTGCCCAACAGCTGGCTCATGAAGAACCGCTTCCAGCTGATCGGCGCGCGCGCCGACGGGCGCACCGTCTGGCGCCGCTGGGTCTGGGTGACGGTGGACCTCGCCTCGCCGCCGCGCGAGGTGTGCGCGGTGCTCGAGGCGGCGGTCACCAACGCCGCGATCGCGCACGTCGCCTCCGATCCCCCGCCCAACGCCGTGCTGATGGAAGTCGGCCCGCGCGTGGGCCGCTACGCGCTGCGCTACTGGCTCGACGACCCGGGGCCCGACGACGGCACCGACAGCGAGGTGCGCGCCCACGCGGTCGCCGCCCTCGAGCGCCACGGGATGAAGCTCGGCGTGCCCTACCAGGAGGAGCTCCACATCAAGGACAACGAGGCGCACCGCGAGGCCGCCCGGGCGGCGGACGAGGCCCGCCGCGTGTCCGCGCTCGCCTCCGTCGCGCTCTTCGCCTCGCTCTCCGACGACGAGCGCCGCTCGCTCGCCGGACACCTGGTCTACGCGCCCTTCGTCGCGGGCGACGTGATCACCCGCCAGGGGGCGGTCGCCCACTGGCTCTACCTCATCGTCTCGGGCGATGCCGACGTGTGGGTCGAAACTCCCGAGGGGCGCCAGGCGGTGAGCACGCTGCGGCCCGGAAGCGTCTTCGGCGAGATGGGCATGATGACGGGCGAGCCGCGGCGCGCGACCGTCACGGCGCGCACCGACGTCGTCTGCTACCGGCTCGACAAGACCGGGTTCGCGCAGATCATCAAGGCCCGGCCCGACATCGCCCAGGCGATGTCCGAGGTGCTCGCCTCGCGCCAGACCGAGCTCACCTGGCGCAAGGAGTCATCGGAAGCCGCCGGCCGCGCCCGCGCCCCGCACGACGACATCCTCGCCCGGATCCGGACCTTCTTCGGAATCGACTAGGAAGGGGGAGGCGGACTCCCCGACGCCCCCGCAACCCGTGTTACAGGCGTCATGAGGAGGCCGGGCCCCGGTTCAGGCGAGGGTGAGGCGGATGCGGTTGCGGCCGAAGAGGTAGGCGTACTCGGACGAGGTGGTGAGGCCGTGGGCGAGGATCACGCCGAGGCCGCCCTCGCGGCGGGTTTCGGCGAGGGCCTCGAGCATCTCGCGGGTCGTGCTGGCGAAGGGGTTGAAGGGCCCGGAACGGTCCTCGTAGGTGAGGGAAACCTCCCCGCCCCGGGCCGAAAGCGTGATCCAGACCGGCGCATCGCTCCCCCCGCGCTGGCCGTGCTTCACCGTGTTGAGGAAGAGCTCCTCGATCACCAGGTTCAGCTTGAGGCAGGGGTTGCGACCGATCCCGGCCCCCGCGCAGAAGCCCTCGATGAACTCCCGGGCCGACTTCCAGGCCTCGAGCCGGGAGGGAAACATCCCCACCCGGGTTGTGATGGCGTTCACAGATTCGTTCATTTGGGCATTATAGAGTCACGGTACCCCCCCCCAAAGGGGCCCATCGGCTCAGGAGGCAGTGATGAACAAGGCATTGATCATGGCGGCGTTTGTCGCCTTCGCAGGGACCGCGGTCGCGGCCGACGTCGGGCAGATCAAGGTTTCCAAGGGCTCCGTGCAGGTCGAGCGGGCGGGCCAGAAGCGGCCGGCCACCGTGGGCATGGGCATCCAGGCCTCCGACGTGGTGCTGACCGGGGCCGACGGCTCCGCGGGCATCACCTTCACCGACAACAGCCTCGTCTCGGTCGGGCCGAACAGCGTGTTCGCGATCGACAAGTACAGCTTCGACACGACCACCCACGCGGGCGAGTTCGAGGGCTCCCTCAAGAAGGGGAAACTTGCGGCGGTTTCAGGCAAAATGGTCAAGCAGTCGCCGGAATCCATGAAGATCCGGACCCCCTCGGCCGTCATGGGCGTGCGGGGCACGGAATTCGTCGTCCAGGTCGACGAGTCGCCCGCCAAGAGCCCCTAGGAACACCGCCATTTGAAAGCCCTCGTACCCCTCCTCCTCGCCGTAATCCTCAGTGCGTGTGCCGGAAGGGCCCCGAGGGCCCCGGAGCTCTTCGCGGTCCTGCCGAGCGAGGACGGGCACAAGGGCGCGATCGCGATCCACCGCGAAGGCCAGACGCACGTGCTCGACTCGCCCTACGCGGCCGAGCGCATCACGAGCGAGGGCGACTCGCAGCCGACGCGGCTTTCCCCCGACGAGGTGCAGCGCGAGTTCGGCGGCACCCTCCAGTCGCTTCCGGGCCGGCCGGCGAAGTTCATGCTCTATTTCCTCGAGGGCAAGGACGAGCTCACGGTGGAGTCCAAGGTCGAGCTCGAGAAGGTCTTCTCCGAGCTCAAGCGCCGCCCGCTGCCCGACATCGTCGTCATCGGCCACACCGATTCCGTGGGCGGCCTTTCGTACAACGACAAGCTCTCGCTCGCCCGGGCCGAGCGCCTGCGCGAGATGCTCGTGGGCCTGGGCATCCCGGCCGAGCGCGTCGCCGCCGCCGGGCGCGGAAAGCGCGAGCTCCTGATCCCCACGGAAGACAACGTCCCCGAGCCGCGCAACCGCCGCGTCGAGATCAACGTCCGTTGAGTCCGCCGGGGGCCGGCCCCGGATCGATCAGGCTCCTTCCCAACGCAGCGCGAGCAGCGTCAGGTCGTCGGCGGGCTCGGCGCCCTCGGCGAAGCGGTGCACGTCGTCGCGCAGCTTGCGGATGAGCTCGTCGGGCGCGGCGCTCTCGGGCATCCAGCCGAGCGCGATCTTCAGGCGCTCGGAGCCGAAGAACTCCTTGCGAACGTTCATCGCCTCCGTGGCCCCGTCGGTGACCACGCAGAGCCACTCGCCGGGCGCGAGCTGGCGCCTCCAGGTCGGGTAGACGTAACCGTCCATCACGCAAAGCGGCGGGCCGCCCGCGTGCGAGAGCCGCTCGGGCGCCCCCCGGAGCTTGCGCACGAACGGCGGCTCATGGCCGGCGTTGGCGAACTCGAGCTCGCCCGTGGCCGGATCGAGCACCGCCGCGAACGCGGTCACGAAGAGAAGCTCCGGGTTCTCGCGGCCGATCTCCTCCTGGGCGCGCGAGAGCATCACGCCGACTTCCCCGCCGCGCAGCGCCGCGCTCTTGAGGTGCGATTTCACCGAGGCCATGAAGAGCGCGGCCGGCAGCCCCTTGCCCGAGACGTCGGCGACCACGAGGAAGATGCGCCGGCCATCGAGCCGGAAGCAGTCGTAGAAGTCGCCGCCCACGGTGCGCGCGGGTTCGAGGAGCGCCGCCACGCGGAATCGCCGCTCGGTGGCGAACTCTTCGCCGGGGTCGGGCAGCAGGCCCATCTGGATGCGGCGCGCGGCGTCGAGCTCGCCGGCCATGCGCGCGGCCTGGTCGCGCAGCAGACGCCGCTGGTGCTCGGACTCCGCGAGCGTGCCCACGAGCATCGCTGCGAACAGGATCGCGGCGCCGATCGCCGGCAGGACCGGGTCGAACAGGAGACCGTAAAAGAGGAACAGGGCGACCCCCGCGGCGAGCATCAGGGAGACGACGCCCGCCAGCACCGCGGCGCCGCGCACCGCGCGCGTTCGCGGGAGGAAGGCGATGAGCAGGAACCCGCAGGCGATGAGCATCACGGCTTCCACGCGCGGGGCGATGCTCGGCCGGGAAAGGTTCACCCCGGCCACCAGGTTCTCCACGATCTGCGCGTGGACCTCGACGCCGGGGACGAGCTCGCCGAGCGGCGTGGTCTTGTGGTCGAGGAGCCCCAGCCCCGTGATGCCCACGAGCGCCACCTTGTCCTTGAACGTCTCGGGCGCCACGCGGCCGAGCAGCACGTCGTGCGCGGAAACGAAGCGATCGCTCGTGTGGCGGCCGAACCGGATCCACGCCGTCCCGTCGGCCTGGGCGCGGGCCGAGACCTCCCCGAAGCCGACGTCGATGAGGTCCATGCCCCGGTCGGCGACGGAAAGGCCGCCGCCGATCCCGACGCGCAGCGACTCGATCGCGAGCGAGCCGTAGAAGCCCTCGCCGATCCGCGCGACGAGCGGCGAGCGGCGCACGATCTCGGAGACGGGGCCCGAGTTCATCAGGCCGCGGCCCGCCGCGGCGCGGTCGATCACCTCGAGGTTGCCGATGTGTCCCGGGAAGGCGGCGATGCGCGAGCCGTCGCCGCCGACGAAGCGGATCGGCGCGGCGGGCGGCGGCACGGGATAGCGCGACTGCGCCTCGGGCTGCGCGGCGATGCCGAGCACGACCTCGCGGCCGCGGATCGTGTCGGCGAGGATCTGGTCGCTCGAGGGCTGCGTCTCGAACCAGCGCGCGACTTCGGCCGGCGCGCCCGGGAACGATCCCGCGACCGTCGTGGGCGAATAGCGGTCGGGCTCGGGAAAGAAGATGTCGATGCCGATCGCGATCGGCTTGCCCTCGGAGATGCGCCGCACGAGCTCCGCGATGCGCGTGCGCGGCCAGGGCCACTGGCCGAAGGTGGCGAGCGAGGGCTCGTCGATCGCGACGATCGTCACCGGCTGGCTCGTGCGCGCGAGCGGGAAGAGGCGCTGGTAGGCGTCGAAGACCGCGTGGCGGGCCCGCTCGACCGGCTGCGGCGAGAGGGCCAGCAGCAGCGACAACGCGGCGAGCAGCACCAGGGCGAGGACCCGGATTCCGCCCAGGGCGTTCAGGGGTCGATCTCCATCCCGTCGTAGGCGGCCGACACCTTGAGGGCGTGGTCGCCGCGCGTGAGCTCCTCGAAGCGCCGCGCTTCCTTGAGCAGCCCCTCGAGCGTGGCGTCGTCGTTGGCCGGCTCGTGGTGGAAGAGCACGAGGTGCTTCGCGCGCGCCATCTGGCAGAGCTCGACGCCGACGATGTTGCTCGAGTGGCCCCAGTCGGCCTTGACGCTGATCGCTTCGGCGAGCGCGTACATCGCGTCGAAGATCACGACGTCGGCCTCGCGGAAGAACGCGGCGAAGGCCTCGGCCTCGGCGCGGTTCTCGAGCTTGTGCTCGGAGTCCGTCGAGTACACCACGCTCTTGCCGTCCTTCTCGAAGCGATAGCCGTAGGAGTCGCCCGAGTGCAGCTGCAGGTGCGGGGTGACCGTGAGCCCGGAGACCACGGCGGGCTTGTCGGGCTCGAGCCGCACGAACTCGATCGTCGCGGCGAGCTGGCCGAAGTCCACGGGGAAGCAGGGCGCGGCCTGCTGCAGGCGGAAGGCCTGCTCGACGACCTCGTGGCAGCCGTGGATGCGGATCTTCGTGCCCGGCACGTAGGCCGGACCGAAGAAGGGGAAGCCCATGATGTGGTCCCAGTGCACGTGGGACATGAAGACGTTCACGGTCGCCGGCCGGCGCGCCTGGCGCGCGAGCACGTGCACGCCGAAGGGTCGCGCGCCGCTGCCCATGTCGCACACGAAGTATTCCTCGCCGCCGAGGTCGAGCTCGACGCAGGGCGTGTGGCCGCCGAAGGTGTGGGTGAGCGAGAAATCGAGCTCGGAGCTCGCGAACGCGTGGGCCTCCTCGAAGGAGCCGAAGCTGCGCCCGGAGGCCTGCACGAGGGCGCGCGCGAGACGGTCGCGGATGTCGGCGGCGGTGAGGGCGACGGGGATCGAGCCGCGGGTCCCCCAGAAGCGCACGCGCATGGCCGGGCTAGCTCTTCTCGAAGGCCGCCGCGGCGTCCGCGGAGACCGCCCCCACGGCCTCGCGCACCGTGGGGAAGACCTGGAAGACCAGGTTGAAGTGGCTGATCTCGAAGATCTCCTGGACCATCGGCTGCAGCGCCGCCACGACGATGCGGCCCTGCTGCGACTTCGCCTGCCGCGAGGCGAGCATGAAGCAGCGCAGCCCCGCGCTCGAGACGTACTCGAGCCCGGAGAGGTCGAGCACGATGGCACCCCCGTCGCGCGCCGAGGACTCGACGTGGGACATGAGGTCGCCCTTGAAGGCGTCGCAGGTGTCCTGGTCGAGGCGGCCGACGGCGTTCAGCACGACCGCGTTCGCGAAGCGCCGAGAGGTCAAGGTCATTCGTTGTCGTTATTGGGGGAAATCGGGCCTATTGTCGGGAAACGCCGGGGGAAGGGCAACCCACCCCCATTCCCGGGGCAAAGGCGTAGGATTTTCCCGCCCGCGGCCGCGCGCCGCGCCGCCCCGCGCATGAACCGCCGACGCCGTTTCCTCGCGGCCCTCGCCGCCGCTCCCGCCCTGGCCCTCCCGGGTTGCCTGGGGACCTTCCAGGTCTTCAACCGCTGCGCGAGCGCCGGCGACGAGGGCCACCGCGTCGATCCGGAACTCACGGCGCGGATCTGGGAGGGCCTCGACCCGGCGCTCGTCATGGACGCGCATGTCCACCTGGCGGGCGAGGGACCGGGACCGGACGACCCCTGGGTGAACCCGGCGATGCGCACGCCCGCCAACCCCTTCTCCTTCGCGCACTTCGCGCTGATGGCCAATGCCGCGTGCATGCCCTACGAGGAAAGCCTCTGGAACCGGCAGTACGTGGAGCGGCTCCTCGCCCTCCTCGGGGAGTTCCCGCCGGGCGCAAAGGCGCTCCTGCTCGCCCTCGACGGCTGGCGCGACGCGTCCGGGCGCCTCGACCGGCGCCGCACCGTGTTCACGGTCCCCGACGCGTACGTCGAGGCCGTCGCCCGCGCGCACCCGGAACGCTTCGAATGGGCCGCCTCGATCCACCCCTACCGCGAGGACGCGCTCGAGCGCCTGCGCTGGGCCGTCGCCCATCGGGCGCGGGCGGTGAAGTGGATCCCCTACTTCATGAACATCGATCCCGCGAGCCCGCGCATCGCCCCGTTCTACCGGGCGCTCGCGCGCTCGGGGCTGCCCCTCATCACCCACGGGGGCTGGGAGCACGAACTCGTCGAGGGCGGCGACCAGGAGCTCGGCAATCCCCTGCGGATTCGCGCGGCGCTCCAGGAGGGCGTGCGGGTCATCGTTGCGCACTGCGCGATGCAGGGCGACTTCCTCGACACGGACCGCGGCCCGGGGCGCACGCCGAGGCCGAGCTTCGAGCTCTTCGCGCGCCTGATGGACTCGCGCGAATACGTCGATCTGCTCTACGGGGACCTCTCGGCGGTCACCATCGGCGGGCGGCAGCCGGGGGCGCTGCGCCGGCTGCTCACTTCGGAATCGTGGCAGCCGAGGCTCGTGAACGGCTCGGACTATCCCGGCCCGGGGATCGTGCCGGTGATGTCGCTGAAGACCCTGGTCGACGAGGGCGTGCTCGCCGCGGAAGAGGTCGGGCGCCTCGCGCACATCCAGCACCACAACCCCATGCTCTTCGATTTCGCGGTCAAGCGCCGGATCGCCTGGCGGGGCGGGCGCTGGCCGGCCTCCGCGTTCGAGACGCAGCGCCTCTTCCGCGCGGGCTAGATCTCCTCGGGAACCATGCGGATCGCCCCGCAGGGGCACTCCGCCGCGCACACCCCGCAGCCCTTGCAGTAGTCGTAGTTGAAGCGGAAGCGGTTGCCGGGCCCGAGCTTCACGACCGCGTTGTCGGGGCACACCCCGTAGCAGTTGTCGCACTCGAAGCAGTTGCCGCAGGACAGGCACCTCCGGGCCTCGAAGAGCGCCGTGTTCGCGTCGAGCGCCATCACCACCTCGTCGAAGGAGGTGATGCGCTTCTGCAGGTCGAGGATCGGGCGCACGGTCTTCGAGGCGTCCGAGTAGTACCAGGTGTTGAGCCTCGCGTACTCGGCGAGCTCGTGCTTCGGGCCCGGGTCGTACGCCGCGCCCCGCAGCCAGGCGTCGATGTGGCGCGCCGCCTTCTTGCCGTGGCCGATCGCCACCGTCACGGTGCGCTCGGCGGGCACCATGTCGCCGCCGGCGAAGATGCCGGGGTGCGAGGTCATCATGTTGGGGCCGACCTTCACGACGCCGCCCTCGATCCGCATGCCCGGCACGCGGTCGAGGAGCGAGAGGTCCACGTCCTGGCCGAGGGCGAGCACGACGGAGTCGGCCTCGAGCTTCTCGAATTCCCCGGTCGGCTGCGGCACGCCCTTCGCGTCGAGCTGCATCTTCTCGACGGTGATGGCGCCCTCTCCCGCCTCCTTGATCGTGGAGAGCCACTTGATGAGCACGCCTTCCTCGAGCGCGTCCTGCACCTCGAAGTCGTGCGCGGGCATCTTCTCGCGCGTGCGGCGGTAGACGATCATCGCCTCCTCCGCGCCCAGGCGCTTGGCGGTGCGCGCGACGTCGATCGCGGTGTTGCCGCCCCCGTAGACCACCACGCGCCGGCCGAGCAGCGGCTTCGAGTCGCCTTCCATGCCGCGAAGCACCTGCACCGCGTCGAGGATCTTCGCCGCCTCGTTGGCGGGAATGTAGGCGCGCTTGGCGATGTGCGCGCCCACGGCGAGGAACACCGCGTCGAATCTCCCGGACTTCATCGTGGCCATCACGTCGTCGACCTTCGCATCGAGCCGGAGCTCCACGCCGAGGTCGAGGATGCGCTGCACCTCGCCGTCGAGGACGTCCCTCGGCAGGCGGTACTTGGGGATGCCGAAGCGCATCATCCCGCCGGCCATGGGTCCCGCCTCGTGGATCGTGACCTTGTGGCCGAGGCGCGCGAGGTGGTAGGCGGCCGAGAGCCCCGAGGGGCCCGCGCCCACGACGAGCACGCGCTTGCCGCTGGCGGCGGCCGGGGGATCGAACTTCCAGCCGCGCCGCAGGGCCTCGTCGCCGAGGAAATGCTCCACGGAGTTGATGCCCACGGAGGAATCGAGCTGCGCGCGGTTGCACGCGCCTTCGCAGGGGTGGTAGCACACGCGGCCCATCACCGCGGGCAGGGGGTTGTTCCGGACGAGGGATCGCCACGCGGCCTCGTAGTCGCCCGACTCGGCGTGGAAGAGCCAGCCCTGGATGTCCTCGCCCGCGGGGCAGGCGTTGTTGCACGGCGGCAGGCGGTCGACGTACTCGGGGCGGCTGGTGCGCCACGAGCCCGTGTGGTTGGCGAGGCTGGAGCCCGGGTCGAGCGTGATGGCGAAGGGTTTTCTCATGCTCTCAGGCTTCCTCGAGCAGGCGGTACCTGCGGATGTTGCGGTTCGCGCTCTCCTGGATGCGCCGGATCACGTCCTCGCGCGGTTTTGGCGAAAAGAGGTGCGCGTAGCGCTTCTGGGGCCTCAGGTACTCCTCGACGGGCACCTGGCGGCGGATCCTCGCCACCCCGGTCACCTCGCCGTTCTCGGCCTCGAACACCGGGAAGATGCCGCTTTCGTGGGCGAGCCGCGCCATGCGGATCGTGAGCGAGGAATCGTGCCCCCAGCCGAGCGGGCAGGGCACGAGGATGTGCAGGTAGCGGGCGCCGCGGAACTCCATCGCGCGACGCACCTTCGCCTCGAGGTCGCGCAGCTCCGACACGGTCGCGGTCGCGACGTAGGGAATGCCGTGCGCCATGGCGATGGTCGGCAGGTCCTTGCCCTGGCCGAAGGTGTTGCCCGGCGTGGAGCCGACCGCGGCCGTCGTGGCGGTCCGCGCCGCCGGCGGCGTGGCCGAGGAGCGCTGCACGCCGGTGTTCATGTAGGCGCCGTTGTCGTAGCAGATGTAGAGCACGTCGTCGTTCCTCTCGAACATTCCCGAGAGGCACCCGAAGCCGATGTCCGTCGTGCCGCCATCGCCGCCCTGCGCGACGACGCGCACCTCGGCGCGGCCCTTGACGCGCATGGCGGCGGCGATGCCCGTGGCCACCGCCGCGGTGTTGCCGAAGAGCGAGTGGATCCAGGGAACCTGCCACGAGGTTTCGGGGTACGGCGTCGAGAAGACCTCGAGGCAGCCGGTCGCGTTGGCGGCGATGAGCTGGCCGGCAGTGGCCTCCATCGCCGCGTCGATCGCGTAGCGGGCGCCGAGCGCCTCGCCGCAGCCCTGGCAGGCGCGGTGGCCGGAGTTGAGCGAATTGGTGCGGCGCACGGTCGACTGCACCGAGCGCTCGGTGTCGGGCAGCAGGCGGTTGCCCACCGTGAAGGTGCCCGTCTGGTAGAACTTGACCGGCTGGAAGCTCATGGGTCTCTTTCCGTTTGACGGCTCATGCCCCGGCCGCGCCCTAGCGCAGCTGCGCCGTGACGAGGCCGATGTCGCGCAGCAGCGCCTCGGCGATGGGGCCGCTGCGCCGCGTCTCGCGCTCGCGGGCGAGCGCCCGGTCGACCGCGGCGCGGTTGAGGTCCAGGAACGTGAGCGCGGGCGCTCTGCCCTGCCCGATCTCCGCAAACACCCGCGTGAGCGATTCCCGCGTGATCGGCCGGCCGCCGAGCCCCGCGATCACCGTGTACACGTCGTCGAGCGAGCCGGAGTACGAGGTGCGCACGTTCGCCGAGACGATGCCGCCCAGCCCCACCCCGAAGGACTTCTCGACGACGATCACCTTCTTCGCCCGTCCGAGCGCCTCGCGGATCGCCGCCGTCGGCCAGGGGCGGAAGCAGGTGACGCCCAGGACCCCGATCCTGTGGCCCTGGTCGCGCATCGCGTCGACCGTGTCCTTGATGGTGCCCAGCACCGAGCCGAGGGCGACCACCACCGTGTCGGCGTCTTCCATGCGGTAGCCGTGCATGAGGCCGCCGGAATCGCGGCCGAAGGCCTTGCGGAACTCCTCCGCCCAGCCGGGGATGAGGTCGAGGGCCTGCATCTGCTTCACGTGAGCGAGGTAGCGCACCTCCATGAAGGCCTCGGGACCGACCATCGCGCCCATGGAGACCGGCTCCTGGGGGTCGAGCACCTGGCGCGGCTCGAAGGGCGGCAGGAACGCGTCCACCTGCTCCTGCGTGGGCATGTCCACGCGCTCGTAGGCGTGGGTGAGGATGAAGCCGTCCATGCAGACCATCACGGGAATCGAGAGCTCCTCGGCGAGCCGGAAGGCCTGGATGTGCAGGTCGAGCGCCTCCTGGTTGGTCTCGGCGAAGAGCTGGATCCAGCCGCAGTCGCGCTGGCTCATCGAGTCGGTGTGGTCGTTCCAGATGTTGATCGGCGCGCCGATCGCGCGGTTGGCCACCGTCATCACGATCGGCAGGCCCATGCCCGCGGCGTTGAAGACCGCCTCGGCCATGAAGAGCAGCCCCTGGCTCGCGGTCGCGGTGTAGGCGCGCGCGCCCGCGGCGGAGGCCCCGATCGCCACGCTCATCGCGGCGAACTCGCTCTCCACGTTGATGAACTCGCAGGGGGAGAGCTCCCCCGCCTTCACCATCTCGCCCAGCCCCTCGACGATGTGCGTCTGCGGGGAGATCGGGTAGGCGCAGATCACCTCGGGGCGGCACAGCGCCACGGCCTCGGCGACCGCGTGGGAACCTTCAATCTGCTTGAGCATGTTCGAGCGCTCCCGCCTCGCGGCGAACGTGGTCGAAGGCGGCGGCGGCGGCGAGGACGTTGGCCTCGGCGATCTTCGCGGGGAACTTCTCCCGGATCGCCTTTCCCACCGACTCGAGGGAGATGAGCCCCGTGGCCGCCGCGAAGGCGCCCAGGAGCGCCGCGTTGGGCAACGGCCGGCCCACGTGCTTCATGGCGATCTCGGTGGCCGGAACCGTGCACACCCGCTTGGGCTGGAAGTCCTTCACGAAGTCGCCGAGCCCCAGGGCCTCGAGGGTGCGCGTGGTGTTGATGAGGACATGGCCGCCCTTGGCGAGCCCGCCGAAGACGTCGACCTGGTGCAGAAGGGTGGGGTCCTGGATGATGATCGCGTCGGGCTCGAGGATGGGCTCGCGCAGCCGGATCTCGCGGTCGTCGAGGCGGCAATACGCGACCACCGGGGCGCCGGTGCGCTCCGAGCCGAAGCTCGGAAAGGCCTGCGCGTGGCGCCCTTCGAGGAACGCGGCGACGGAGAGCATCTCGGCCGCCGTGACGACGCCCTGGCCGCCGCGGCCGTGGATGCGGATCTGGAACACGGGAAACTCCTCCTTTTCCGCCCGATGGTAGCCGGGCGGGCGGGAGGCGGTTTGCGATTGCTTAAACCGGGGCTACTTCGGCGGCGGCGGGCTGCGGCGCAGGCGCCGCTCGGCCCCGAGCGCGAGCCCCGGCCCGGCGCCGCCGGCGAGGATGCGCTCCCAGTCCACCCCCGCGCCCGCGGAATACTCGAGCGCCTGGGTCACCCAGGCGACGTGCTGCTCCTCCTCGAGAACCATGTCGAGCGCGAGGTCGCGAACCTCCTGCGAAGGCGAGGTCTCGGCCACCCGCCCGAAGAACCGGCGCGCGCAGCGCTCGGCCTCGAGCGCGATCTCGAGCAGCTGCCGGGGCGAGGCCACGCGGTAGAAGAATTCGTGAGGGGCCGCTTCCGGGGAGCTCCGGTCGAGCCAGCAGTACTCGCTCGCGTGGATGGTGGGCAGCGTGAGCCCGCTCGCCGCCTCGACGAGCAGGTCGTAGTGGTCGTGCTCGCCCTGCGCGAGGTTGCGGCACAGGCCCGCGAGGACCGGCTCGCCGCGGTCGGAGAAATAGGCCTCGAACTCCCGGTAGCGCTCCATCGCCTCGCGCTCGATCGCGATCGCGTGGGCGTAGAACTCTTCGACGCTGCGAATCGGATTTTCGGTCATGGCGGCACTCCCCCTAGGGTTCCACGATGCGCCTGGAGGAATGCGGCGGATTGACCTTGGTCAACGGCCCGGGGGAATGGCCGCGCCGAAAATGCAGGGCCCGCCGGAAGGCGGGCCCTGTTACGCTGGATTCTGGTGGCCAAGGACGGAATTGAACCGCCGACACAAGGATTTTCAGTCCTCTGCTCTACCAACTGAGCTACTTGGCCTTGATTCGCGGGGCGTTGCGCCGCGCGAAAGCCTGAAATTATAGCGTTTCCCGCCCCCTGAAGCCAATCCGCCCCATGGTCGCGCATGCATAAGCTCCCCGCCATCGCGGGCGCGCTCGCGGTGTGCGCGGCCGCGGGCGCGGCCGCGGCCTGGCTGCGGATCCCGCTGCCCTGGATGATCGGCCCGCTCGTGGCGATGGCCGCCTTCCAGTTCTCCGGCG
Organism: Usitatibacteraceae bacterium; assembly: GCA_044220635.1. Lineage (GTDB taxonomy): Bacteria > Pseudomonadota > Gammaproteobacteria > Burkholderiales > Usitatibacteraceae > JBGAQP01. The sequence continues at coordinate 117,344 of JBGAQP010000004.1, read as the reverse complement.
CGACGCTCGCGGCGCCGCCCCTGGGGCGCGAAGCGGGGCAGGCGGCGATCGGCGTGACCCTGGGCCTTTACTTCACCCCGCCGGTAGTCGCGGAAGTGCTCGCCTACGGCGGCTGGTTCGTCGCGCTCGGCTTCGCCTCCATCGGCGTGGGCGCGGCGAGCGGGGCCTTTCTCGCGCGCGCCGCGGGCGTGGACCGGGCGACGGCCTTCTTCGGCAGCATGCCCGGAGGGGCCGCGGAAATGGCGACGATCGGCGAGAGGCACGGCGCGCTCCCCGACCGCGTGGCGCTCTCGCACTCGATGCGCATGCTCTTCGTCGTGACGCTCGTGCCCGTGGGGATCACGCTCGCGGGCTTCTCGGGCAGCGACGACTATCGCGCGGTCGCGCTGCCCTTCGATCCCGGAGGGCTGGTCGCGCTCGCGCTGGTCGCGGCGGCCGCGGGCCTCTTCGCGCGCAGGCTCCGGATTCCCACCGCGTTCATGATCGGCCCGCTCTTCGCGAGCATCGGCCTCACGGTCGCGGGCGTTCACTTGTCCTCGGTCCCCGTGGCCGTGTCGAACGCCGCGCAGCTGCTCCTCGCGTGCGCGCTCGGCGCGCGCTTCCAGCGAAGCTTCCTGCGCGAGGCGCCGCGCTTCGTCGCGGCCCTCGTGCCCGCGATCTTCATCACCCTCGCGCTCGCGGCTCTCGTGGGCGCGGCCCTCGCCTGGGGCGCGGGCGCCTACCTCGGCACGGCGCTGCTCGCCGCCGCCCCGGGCGGCATCGCCGAGATGTCGATCACCGCGAAGGTGCTCCGGATCGGGGTGGCCTTCGTCACCGCAGCGCACGTCACGCGCTTCGTGATCGTCGTGGTCTTCTGCTCGCTGCTCTTCCGTTTCTTCGACCGGCCGCCGAAGCGCGCCTGAGCGCGCTACGCGGCCTCGCCCGCGGCGTGGCCCGACGCCCAGGCCCACTGGAAGTTGAATCCGCCGAGCTGCCCGGTCACGTCCACGACCTCGCCGATGAAGTACAGGCCCGGGGCCGCGCTCGATTCCATCGTCTTCGAGGAAAGGCCGCGCGTGTCCACGCCTCCCAAGGTCACTTCCGCCTTGTTGTAGCCGAGCGTTCCGGAGGGCTTCACCGGCCAGTCGCCGAGCAGGCGCGCGGCCTCCTCGAGCGCCTCGTCGGTGAGCTGGACCACGGGCCGCGCGAGCCCCTGCGCCTCGCCCCATTGCTGCGCGAAGCGGCGGGGCCAGCGCTCGGCGAGAAGCGTGGTGAGAAGGGCCTTCGAGCGCCGCTCGTCCCGGAGCCAGGCGCGGATGTCGAGCCCGGGCAGCAGGTTCAGGTGGATCGGGTCCGAGGCGGGCCCGTCCTGCCAGTACGACGAGGCCTGCAGGATCGCGGGGCCGGAGAGGCCGCGGTGCGTGAAGAGGGCGTTCTCGCGGAAGCTCGCCCCGCGGCACGAGGCCTCGACTTCGAGGGAAACGCCCGACAGGTCGCCGTAGCGCGCGAGGGATTCGGGATCGAGGCTCAGGGGCACGAGCGCGGGCTTCGGCGGCACCACCGCGAGCCCGAACTGCTCCGCGAGCCGGTAGCCGAAAGGCGTGGCGCCGATCTTCGGGACCGTGAGCCCGCCCGTCGCGACGACGAGCGAGCGCGCCGCGAGGGGCCCCGCGGAAGTCGCGACCGCGAAGCGATCGCCCTCTCGGGCCACGCCCTCGACCGCGCACGGCATGCGCCACGCCACGCGCCCCTTGTCGCACTCCGAACGCAGCATGGCGACGATCTGCGTGGCGCTTGCGTCGCAGAAGAGCTGGCCGAGCTTCTTCTCGTGCCAGGCGATGCCATGGGCGTCCACGAGGCGGATGAAATGCGCGGGCGTGTAGCGTGCGAGCGCCGAGCGGCAGAAGTCGGGGTTCCTCGACAGGAAGTTCGCGGGCCCGGCGTGGAGGTTGGTGAAGTTGCACCGCCCCCCGCCCGAGATGCGGATCTTCTCGCCGAGCTTCGGGTAGTGGTCGATGAGGACCACGCGCCGGCCGCGCTGCCCCGCGGTCGCCGCGCACATCATGCCGGCGGCGCCGGCGCCGACCACCGCGACGTCGAAGCTCTGCATGCCCCGATGCTAGAAGAAAAGCCCCGCCGGGGCGGGGCTTTTCGTTGTTGCGGGCTGGATCCCCGCCTGCGCGGGGATGACCTTCCGGCGGGGGCGCGTTTCGCGCCCCCTCGGAAGGTCACATGTCCATGTCGCCAATGCCGCCCATGCCGCCGCCGGGCATCGGGGGCTTCTCGTCCTTCGGAAGCTCCGCGACCATCGCGTCGGTGGTGAGCATGAGGCCCGCGACGGAGGCCGCGTTCTGCAGCGCGCAGCGCGTGACCTTCGTGGGATCGAGCACGCCCATCGCCACCATGTCGCCGTACTCGCCGGTCTGGGCGTTGAAGCCGAAGTTGCCCTTGCCCTCGAGGACCTTGTTCACGACCACGCTGGGCTCGTCGCCGGAGTTGCGGGCGATCTCGCGCATCGGCTGCTCGATCGCGCGCAGCACGATCTTGATGCCGGCCTCCTGGTCGGGGTTGTCGCCCTTGGTCTTGGCGATCGCGTCGCGCGCGCGCAGCAGCGCCACGCCGCCGCCCGCCACGATGCCTTCCTCGACGGCCGCGCGGGTCGCGTGCAGCGCGTCTTCCACGCGGGCCTTCTTCTCCTTCATCTCGACTTCCGTCGCGGCACCGACTTTGATCAGCGCCACGCCGCCGGCGAGCTTCGCCACGCGCTCCTGGAGCTTCTCCTTGTCGTAGTCGCTGGTGGCTTCCTCGATCTGGGCGCGGATCGTCGTCACGCGGGCCTTGATCGCGTCTTCCTTGCCGGCGCCGTCGATGATCGTGGTGTCTTCCTTGGCCACCTCGATGCGCTTGGCGCGGCCGAGGTCCTTCAGCTGGGTGTTCTCGAGCTTGAGGCCCAGCTCTTCCGCGATCACCGTGCCGCCGGTGAGGATCGCGATGTCTTCCAGCATGGCCTTCCTGCGGTCGCCGAAGCCCGGGGCCTTCACGGCGCAGGTCTTGAGGATGCCGCGCAGGTTGTTCACCACGAGGGTGGCGAGCGCCTCGCCGTCCACGTCCTCGGCCACGATCAGCAGCGGCCGGCCGGCTTTCGCGACCTGCTCGAGCACCGGCAGGAGGTCGCGGATGTTGGAGATCTTCTTGTCGTGCAGCAGGACGAACGGATCGTCGAGGATCGCGACCTGCTTGTCGGGGTTGTTGATGAAGTAGGGCGAGAGGTAGCCGCGGTCGAACTGCATGCCCTCGACGACTTCCAGCTCGTTGTCAAGGCTCTTGCCGTCCTCGACGGTGATGACGCCTTCCTTGCCGACCTTGTCCATCGCGTCGGAGATGATCTTGCCGATGCTCTCGTCGGAGTTGGCGGAGATCGAGCCGACCTGGGCGATCTCCTTGGAGGTCGTGCAGGGCTTGGAGATGCGCTTGAGCTCCTCGACGGTCACGTGCACGGCCTTGTCGATGCCGCGCTTGAGGTCCATCGGGTTCATGCCCGCGGCGACGTACTTCATGCCCTCGGTCACGATCGACTGGGCGAGCACGGTGGCCGTGGTGGTGCCGTCACCGGCGACGTCCGAGGTCTTGGAAGCGACTTCCTTGACCATCTGGGCGCCCATGTTCTCGAACTTGTCCTTGAGCTCGATTTCCTTCGCGACGGAGACCCCGTCCTTGGTGACGGTGGGCGCGCCGAAGGAGCGCTCGAGCACCACGTTGCGGCCCTTCGGGCCGAGCGTGACCTTGACGGCGTCGGCGAGGATGTTCACGCCGGCGATCATGCGCACGCGCGCGTGTTCCTTGAATTTGACGTCTTTGGCTGCCATGGGAATTCCTCTCGTATGGGGTTGGAGGCGATCAGGCCACGACGGCCATGATGTCTTCTTCGCGCATCACGAGCAGCTCCTCGCCGTCGATCTTGACGGTGGTGCCCGAGTACTTGCCGAAGAGGATCTTGTCGCCGACCTTCACGTCGACGGGGGAGAGCTTGCCCTCGTCGTTCTTCTTGCCGGGACCGACGGCGAGGACTTCGCCCTGGTCGGGCTTCTCGGCGGCGGTATCGGGGATGACGATGCCGGAGGCGGTCTTGCGCTCTTCCTCGAGGCGCTTGACGATCACGCGGTCGTGCAGCGGACGCAGTTTCATGGATTCACTCCTCAGGTTTGCTGGTTACGCGTCTTGGGCCGGGGCCGGGGCTCCGGCACGGCAAATGGCGGGCTTGGCACTCACCCGCAGCGAGTGCTAATAATAGTTTCCCGCATGGGGAATTTCAAGGCCCACTTCGCCCCTGGGCACCCGCATCGCATCCCGAATGGTGGATTCCTGGGGATTCCACCACGGGAACAGCCGAAATCTCGGAGTGATCGCTAGCTTTTCGTGATTCCGGACCGAGGATTTCAGTCCAGGGAGCCCTCGGCGACCCCCGAACCGCCTTTCGCGATCAGGAGGTGGCTGTCCGCGAGGGCCATCAGGTCCGCCCCGCTCGTGTGGCTCCGCCCCCCGTAGCCGGCGACGCCGAAGGCGATGGTCCCCTTGCGGAGCCGCAGCTGGGTGGTCAGCGAGATCTGGATGCGCCGCGCCACGGTGGACGCTTCGGCGAGGGGACACTCGATGAGCAGGATCGCGAAGCGCCGAGGCGCGATGCGGCCCACGGAGTCGCCCTCGCGCACTTCCCCGATGACCCCGCGGACCATGGCGGGAAAGAAGCCCTTCGCCCGGGCCGCGCCCTCGCGGGATTCCGCGAGCTCGGCGAGGACCACGGCCACCGCGCGCCGGTAGCGCCGGGCGCGGCGCACCTCGGCCTCGAACACCCGCTCGAACTCGCGCCTCGAAAGCGCGCCCGACTCGTTGTCCACGCGGGCGAGCGCGTGCACGCCGTCGACGAAATAGCGATGGCGCGCCACGAGGTGGGCCACGAAGACGAAGAGGCCCAGGCTCCAGAGGATCTCCCAGACAGTGATCCCCAGGCCGCCGGGAGCGCGCGAGGTCCAGGCCACGAACGCGATCGAGGCCGTCGCCGCGCCGGCGATGGTGTAGCCCGCCCTCGCCCCGAGGCTCCACGACGCGAGCCCGACCGGCACGAGGTAGAAGAGGTGCAGCGAGAACTGCCGGCCCGAGAGGTAGTCGATGACGAGGATCGCCGGCACCAGGACGATGAGCAGGAGCATCCCGGCGCGCTCGCCGAGGGCGCGCGGGGCGTCGAGCTTGAGGTCGTGATCGGTTTCGGTGAGGGCCATGGGTCGGGCGGGAAGCCGGGCGCCATCGTCGCATTGCGCCGCCCCGATGCCTGTGACATTCGCATTTCATTCGCAATGCCGCTTGATCGCGCGCAAGCCTCGCGTGCGGCGCGCTCCTCCGGGGTCGCCCATCGGGGGGATTGCCCGGGTGGACGCGGCGGGGCAGATTCGGACGAAAGTGGCCTCCGCGACGGGCGACTCGACTTCCTTTCGTCCACTCCGGAGATCCGCCATGCCGCGTTCCCTGCTCGTCCTCGCCCTCCTCGCCGCGCTGCCCACGCTCGCCGCCGACCCCCTCCTCGAGGAGGCCCGCAAGGTCGCGGGCTCCGTCCCCCCGAAGCTGCTCAAGGTCCTCACGGAGGAGATCGGCAAGAGCGGCCCGGAAGGCGCGATCGCGGTGTGCCGGGAGAAGGCGCCCCAACTCGCGAAGGCCGCCTCCGAGGAGACCGGCTGGGCGATCCGCCGCGTGAGCCTCAGGAACCGCAACCCGAAGGCCGTGCCCGACGCGTGGGAGCGCGCGGTGCTCGAGGACTTCGACCGGCGCTCGGCCGCAGGCGAAGCGCTCGCGGGCCTCGAGAAGGGCGAGGTCGTCGCCGACGGCGGGAAGAAGTCGTATCGCTACATGAAGGCGCTGCCCACGCAGGAGCTCTGTCTCAACTGCCACGGCACCGCGGAACGCCTCACGCCCGCGGTCAAGGAAAAGCTGAAGGCGCTCTATCCCGACGACCGCGCGACGGGCTACGGCCCCGGGCAGGTGCGCGGCGCGATGACGATCCGAAAGCCGCTTTGAGGCGAGGACGCGCTCGCGGGGATCAGCCCACGAGCTTGTCGGAGCGGCCGAACTGGTAGACCACGCGGCGGCTGCGGCCCGGCCGCGTGGGTGCGCTCAGGTGCGGGCACGGGGGGTTGCGGTAGCCTCCCTCCTCGAGCGTGAGGTCGTCGGCGATCTCCGCCCACACGCCGCCGCGCACCGGCCTGAACAGCCACTGCACATACCCGGTGCGTCCCGCGGCCTCGATCAGGTCCTCGCCGTCGGGCACTTCCGCGACCACGGGCGGCTGGCCGTCGAGCATCACCGGCGGCGCACCGAAGGCGCCCATGCACTCGAAGGACTCGCGCGCCGAGGAGCCGGGGCGGATGAAGGGCGGGGCCTCCGTGCGCTCGAGGTTCCAGGCGCCGAGCTCCCACGCCACGTCGAGCACCGCGTTCTCGAGCTGGTCGAAGCGGTCCCAGCGCTCGTTGATCTGCAGCGCCGAGCTCGGCACCGCCTGGTAGGCGACGACGTTCGCGTCGGTGACGTCGGCGAGCCGCGTCTCGACGAAGCCGTGCCAGTGCAACTGCAGCACCACGGGCGTGTTGGCGCAGGGCACCGCGGCGAGCGTCACCGCGACGAGCGGCAGCCGGTTGGAGATCAATTGCGTCTCGATGCAGTCGAGCAGTTGCATGTCTCGAATCCCTCCTTCGTGGCGGAGACCGGGGCAGCAATTCCGAAACGACACCGTGCAGTCGAAGACCAAGCAAGTTGCGTGCTCGGTGGCATTTCTGCCACGAAAGGATTCCGCCGTGTTGCTAGCACTCGGCGGCGGCGGATGCCAGAGCGGGCCCTTCCGCGGCCCCGGGAGGCGTAAAATGCCGTCTCGCCACTTCACGAAGAACGCGCGACCGTGCCGCTGCTGGGACCCACGGAAAAGAGCGAGCTGGAGGAGCTGATCCTCCGGTGCCTGACCAAGCACTGCGACGCTTCCGGGACCGCCTCGCTCCTCGAGCCAGGCACCCGCGTCGTGGTCCACGCCACCGGCCCCGCGATCGTCTCCGGACCCGCCACCACGGACGGCGCGCTCGCCGCCGTCGAGGTCCGCACCCTCTTCACCGCGCTGTGCCACCTCGCGGGCGAGGAGGCCGCCGCCCTGCCGCGGGAGTCGCTGCCCGCCCTCGCGTCCGAGGCGGCCACGGCCACCGCGGCGCAGATAAACAAGCTCTCCCCGGATTGAGGCAATGTCGCGTCAAGCCCTCGACGGCCGGCGCCTGGACCACTCCGAAGTCGGGGGAGGTACGAGGACATCTCCCAGCGGTAGATCATCAGTTTCCTCTACACCACCAGCACGCCCATAGTCCTCTCCTAGTGGGATGGGAGTTCCTCACCTCGCGCGCCAGGGAGTATCGGCGCAAGGCGCTTACGAAGCGTTCGCGCTCGGTGCAGCAGGTCTGGGCGTCGGCGGATCTAGCGCATCAACAAGTGCGTCGAAACCGTCCAAGCAGATGTCCAGTCGCGGCACGCCAAGAACGTCCGCTTGGTTCTGCATCAGCGCAAGTACTTCGCGAAAGGCTGCCTCTCGTCCTTCGTCAAGAACGGAGTCGCGCGCACGATTCTCGATGGCTGCCTTGGTGCCCCGCTCGCGCAGCAAGTACACGACGTCCCGTACGAATTCGGTGTTTGCGACACTCATTTTTCGCCTCGTCAGTAGAGTCGGCCGAAACTCGGTCAACAGTCCCACGCCCATGAATTCGCGATCGCTGACGACTACCGCATCGAAACCTATGGTCGTCCTGGTCGGATTCAGCGTGTGATCGGCGAGCACACTCCGGATTTCTGCCATCTCAAGTTCGGTGGCCTTCATTGCTCCGCTGATACTCCGGGAATGAACTCCGTGGTCACTCTGGCCGTGCGTTGCCAAGTCGGACGTCCCGGCGATTCTTCAATGCCGTCGTGGAGTCATACCAACCTCCATTCTGCCTCGTCCCCGTCCCACGAATCCCCGCCGTAGACCGTGAACTCCAGTGTTCTCACTCGGCCGCCTTTCATAAGTACGACCGCCATCATCCCATTGGGGATGCCCCTCATCTCAATGTAGCCTCCACCGAGGTCGATGTAGCCATCGTCCAGATGCACCGGCGAATCGCACTCAAGGTCAACATATCGGCCGCCGCCGGTGTTCTCACGACGCAACACAGCGATTGAATCCGCCGGAGGAAACCCCTGTGCCTCGTAAAGCTGGTGGAAGCGATCGAGTACGGCGGTTTCCAGCCCTGACTTCTGGATCGCACTCATCTCTTACAGGCCCACAAACGAGCCTAGTTCAACGACGCCATTCACTATCCGGCCACCGACAAGCTGCACCGTCGTGCCATTCACGTCGAGAACCGCCCCAAGCCCATTCCCCGGGAGTATCCCGTTGGGACCCGCGGCGATTCTCCCTTCGGCAAGTGCTCGATTGGCCGCGGATTGAACTGCACGTAGCGCATCGAGCTCGGAATCACCGCTCGCACGGACGAGGGCTGCCAAGTTTTTCTCGGCCCTTGGAAAAACATGCGCGATCTTGTTCAATTCCTTGGCAGTTGCCGCGGCACCCCTTGCCCCGCCCCCTGCGGCCTGAGCCGTGCTTCGCACCAAGCCCGCCCCGGAGAACACCCCCGCCACCAGGCTCGCCTCGGCCCCGGCCATCGCGGCCGAGGATCTCGCCGCCATGCCCCAGTCCACCTCTCCGAAGGCAACGCCCTGGCCGATCGCGTCCGCCGCGACCCCGATCACGTAGCCCACCCCCGTCACCCTCGCCACTTCCCACGCGAAGATCCCGATCGCGAATCTGCCGTCCGGATCGACGTAGCGGTACGGGTTGTTGTTCGCGTAGGCGTAGCGGTTGAAGCTCTGCACGTTCGCCTCGTCG
>JBGAQP010000004.1:0-108326 GCA_044220635.1 Usitatibacteraceae bacterium | reverse complement strand
GGCCGGTAGCTCTCCTGCCACAGCACCTGGCCCGCGGCGTCGCTCGCCACCACCGGAGAGCCCACGAGGTCGTTGTGGTAGTAGGTGACCGTGCCCGCGCGGGCGGACGCTGCCGAGAAGAGCGCCACCGCCAGCAGGAGGAGTGCCTCGAGGATCGCCAAAGCTATCCCCTTTCGAGCAGAAGCCACGTCACGCCCGCATGAGATTGGGGGGCAGGTCTCCTCCAGCATCCCGGCGGCTCCACGCATCGACCTCATCCCCCGAAACCACATTGCGCAAGAAGCCGAACACGTGCAGGACAATCTGGGGCAGTTTTCGACAGCATGCTCGCTCAATGCCAGCCGCCAAGTGACTTGAGCAGCCCGTGCAGGGCTTCCTCCACGGTCGCCCTAACGCGCTCTCGATAGTCCGCTGCTTCGATGTCTTTCGATCGCAATGCCTCAGCGGCCCATTGTTTGCGTTCGGCTCCAATCGGCAGCCCATCGACCTCCGAGGCCACGCCAACGAAAACGTCCATGGTCTCGCTAGGAACACTTGGCAGCCGGTCCCTGAGATCAGCCAGGTTGCGGCACGCGAGTAGGGGATCGTATTCACCATTGAGCGTTCGGTGCGCAATTTCCATCGCACGTTCCATTGGCGAAGACTCATCTTCGAAAGCTCGCGTCATGGAGCGATACTCTTGAGCTCAACGACCTGGCCTGTCACGACATTGCGATAGGCGTGCGTTTGCAGGTGCCCTTGTGCGGTGCTCGAAATCTTGGCCCAGTCATTGGCATTCCCGCCATACTGACCGACAAGCCTCCCAGCATCACGCAGCGGAATACTCGTTCCAGCCCCGGCAATCGCCTTGCCGCCTCCGCTCAGTAGTTCGGCCACTCCTTCCTGGCTGGCGAGTTGCTTGCCGAGCTTCGAAGCGTTCGCCGCATTGTGTGCCCCCGCCTTTGCCGCAGTCACAGCCGTGTCCGCCGCCTCCGCCGCCTTTCCCACCGCGCGGATCGAGCCCACCCCTCCCGGCATGAAGGGAATGGCGACCGCGAGCCCGTCCACCGCCGCCCCGAGGAAGTTGCCGATCGTCGGATCACGACGGAACATCTCGACGCTGATCCCGAAGCTGATCACATCGAAGATCGTCTCGGCAGCCCGCCCGTCCGGATCGACGTATCGGTACGGGTTGTTGTTCGCGTAGGCGTAGCGGTTGAAGCTCTGCACGTTCGCCTCGTCGAACGCCTTCGGGTCCACCGAGACGAAGCGCCCCGCCACCGGGTCGTACCAGCGCGCCCCCATGCAGACGAGCCCCGTCTGCGCGTCCTGCGCGTGGCCCGCGTACCAGAGCCGGTTGGCGCTCTCCGGGTTCGCGAGCCGCTCGCCGTAGGGCCGGTAGCTCTCCTGCCACAGCACCTGGCCCGCGGCGTCGCTCGCCACCACCGGAGAGCCCACGAGGTCGTTGTGGAAGTAGGTGACCGTGCCCGCCTGCGCCCCGGCCGCCGCAATAAGCGCCACCGCCAGCAGGAGGAGCGCCTCGAGGATCCTCATCGCCATCTCCTCAGTAGTCGATCACGGCCCAGGCCGCCTCGTCGCGCACCGTGCCGCCCGAGGTGACCGCGAGTCCGTTCATCAGGAAACCATAGACCATTCCCCCCGAGTGGCGGAGGAGCAGGTCCGCCTTGCCGTCGCCGTCGAGGTCGCCCGCATGCGTGACGGTCCAGGCTGCGTCATCCAGGAGCACGGCCGATGCGCTCGCCGCGGTTCCGTTCATGAGCCACGCCCAGACCAATCCCGTGGGGTTGTGCCGCCAGAGCAGATCGGACTTCGCATCCCCGTCGAGATCGGCGACGTGCGTCACGGACCAGGCGGGATCGGCCAGAAGGCCGGCAAAGGAAGTCCAGGCCGTGCCATTCATGGGACTCACGGCCACGACGCCCGATGAATGCCTCCACAGCAGATCGCTCTTCCCGTCACTGTTGAAGTCGCCGACGTGGGTCACGGTCCATGCCGGATCGCCGAGGATTCCCACGAAGTTGAGCAGGGTCGCACCATCCACGAGGCTGATGGCCACTAGACCCGAGGAATGGCGCCACAGAATCTCTCACGACTTGATCCAGGTCACAAGTCCTGTCGAGCTCGCTCGACCCGTCCCATCAATGTCGACTCACGCGCCGGGCTAGAATGGCGGGTCTGCTGATTCAAGAAGTCCCGCCCCCCCGATGACCAACCGCGACCTCGTCGAGCGCAGCCTCCGGGCCGTCTGGCACCCCTGCACGCAGATGAAGGCGCACGAGCGCTTCCCGCTCGTGCCCGTGGCGCGCGGCGAGGGCGCGTGGCTCGTCGATCCGGAAGGCAGGCGCTTCGTGGACGGCGTGAGCTCGTGGTGGGTCAACCTCTTCGGGCACGCGAACCCCGCGATCAACGCCGCGATCGCGGACCAGCTGGGCAAGCTCGAGCACGCGATGCTCGCGGGCTTCACGCACGAGCCCGCGGTGGCGCTCGCCGAACGCCTCGCGTTCCTCGCACCGGGCAACCTCGGCCACGCCTTCTTCGCTTCCGACGGCGCCTCCGCCACGGAGATCGCGCTCAAGATGGCGTTCCACTGGCACGCGAATCGCGGCGAGCGCAGCCGCACGCGCTTCGTCTCGCTGTCGGGCGGCTACCACGGCGAGACCCTGGGCGCGCTCTCGGTCACCGACGTCGCCATCTTCCGCGACGCCTACGGGCCGCTGCTGCGCGCACCGCTCCTCGCGCCCTTCCCCGACCGGCGGAAGGCCCACCGCGAGGGCGACCACAGCTTCCCCTTCTGCCCGGAGTGCGCGGCGCAGGGGGCGGAGGCGCTCGAGGCGCTCTTCGCGAGCCACCCGGGCGAGATCGCCGCCTTCATCGTCGAGCCGCTCGTGCAGGGCGCGGGCGGCATGCGCATGTACCACGCCGACTACCTGCGCGGCGCGCGCGAGGCGTGCACGCGCCATGGCGTGCTGATGATCGCCGACGAGATCATGACCGGCTTCGGGCGCACGGGAACGCTCTTCGCCTGCGAGCAGGCGGGCATCGCGCCCGACCTCCTGTGCCTCTCGAAGGGCCTCACGGGCGGCTACCTGCCGCTGTCGTGCGTGCTGGCGACGGATGCCGTGTACGCGGGCTTCTACCACGACGATCCCGCGCGGGGGTTCCTCCACTCGCATTCGTACACGGGCAACCCGCTCGCGTGCCGGGCGGCGCTCGCCACCCTCGACCTCCTCGAGCAGGGCGACGCGATCGCGGCGAACCGCGCGAAGGCCGAGGCCTTCACCGCGCTCGCGGCACCCCTCGCCGCGCACCGCGCCGTGCGGGGATGGCGCCACCTCGGGATGATCTGGGCCTTCGAGGTGAACACCGACGCCCACGAATTCACCCGGCGCGCCTTCGAGATCGCGATGGCGAAAGGCGCGCTGCTTCGCCCCATCGGCGACACCGTGTACTTCATGCCGCCCTACGTGGCGGGCGAGGCCGAGTTCGCGAAACTGGTCGAAGCCGGGCTCGCCATCGCCGACGGCCTGGGCCTCGCGGCGTGAAGCGCGCGCTCCTCGCCCTCGCCCTCCTCGCCCCGGCTGCGGCCCTCGCGCGCGACCTGCCCGCGCCGGTGCGCGAAGCGCTCTCCTTCGCCCGCATCCCCCACGAGGCGGTCGGCGTGTTCGTCGAGCCCGTGGAAGGCGGCCGGCCGCTCGTCGCGCAGAACGCGACGAAGCCCCTGAACCCCGCCTCGGTCATGAAGCTCGTGACGACCTATGCAGGGCTCGACCTGCTGGGGCCCGCGTTCGCCTTCCGCACCGAGGTGCTCGCCGCGGGCGAGCTCGCAAGCGGCGCGCTCGCGGGCGACCTCGTGATCAAGGGTGGCGGCGACCCGAAGCTCGGCTACGAGCGGATGTGGCAGCTCGCGCACCAGTTGCGCGCGCTCGGCCTGCGCGAGATCCGCGGCGACGTCGTGCTCGACCGGGGTTACTTCGCCGCCGCGCCCCACGACCCCGGGAGGTTCGACGGAGAGACGCGCCGTGCCTACAACGTCGGCCCGGATGCGCTCCTCGTGAACTACAAGGCCGTCACCTTCCGCTTCGTGCCCGAGGGCACGGGCGTGAAGGTCACCGCCGAGCCGGACCTCCCGAATCTCGCGATCCTGAGCCGCCTGCGGCTCGTCGCCGAGCCCTGCGGGGCGTGGCGCAGGGGGCTGAAGTACGACATCGAGGAGCGGGGCCTCCTCGCCACCGCGACCTTCTCGGGCACCTATCCCGCGGAATGCGGCGAGAACACCTGGCCGCTCTCGGTCTTCGACGCGGACCGCTACGCCGAAAGCGTCTTCCGCTGGGTATGGAGCGAGGCGGGCGGGACCCTCGCCGGCAAGGTGCGCGCGGGCACGGCACCCCCCGACGCGAAGCTCCTGTATCGGCACGAGTCCGAACCGCTCGCTTCCCTCGTGCGCGACATCAACAAGTTCTCGAACAACGTGATGGCGCGCCAGCTCTTCCTCGCGCTCTCCGCGGAGAAGGCCGCCGTGCCCGGCGAGGCGAAGGCGAGCGAGCGCGTGGTCCGCGAGTGGCTGAAGGCGAAGGGGATCGACGCGCCGGAATTCTCCCTCGAGAACGGCTCGGGGCTCTCGCGCTCGGACCGCGCGAGCGCGGCCACCATCGTCGCGGTGCTCAGGAGCGCCTGGGCGAGCCCGGTGATGAGCGAGCTCATGTCGTCGCTTCCGGTGTTCGCGGTCGACGGCACGCTCAAGAGCCGCAACGGCGGCGGCGCCACGGGGCAGGCGCACCTGAAGGGCGGCACCCTCACCGGGGCGCAGAGCGTGGCGGGCTATGTGCTCGACGCGCGGGGACGCCGCTGGGCGCTCGCGATGATCGTCAACGGCGAGCACGCGAACCGCGCCCAGCCCGCGTTCGACGCGCTCGTCGACTGGGTCTACCGCCAGCCGCGCTGAGCGCCTCGCGAGCGCGGGCGAAGGAGTAGACTCACGGCCCATGCGGAAGTCGCCTTCCGCGCCGGCGCTCCACCCTCTCCCAACCCGCACGGAGGACGCCATGACCAGGAAGCTCGTTCCCGCAGCCGCCCTGCTCGCCGCGATGGCCGCTCCCGCCCTCGCCGACGAGACCTGCAATTCCCCCTACACCTCCGCGCTCATCAAGGGCCAGGAGGACTTCGTCCATGTCTGGACGCTCGGCGTGAAGGACCTCGGCGACGGCCAGGACAAGCTCGTCACGATCGACGCCAACCCGAAGTCGAAGACCTACGGGAAGGTGATCCACTCCGTCTCCGTCGGCTCGCGGGGCGAGGCGCACCACATGGGCTTCACCGACGACCGCCGCTACCTCTGGGCGGGCGGGCTCTCGGACAACCTGATCCACGTCTTCGACGTGGGCACGAACCCCGCGAAGCCGAAGCTCGTGCGCACGATCAAGGACCTCGGCGAGAAGACCGGGCTCCTGGGCCCGCACACCTTCTACGCGATGCCCGGCCGCATGCTCGTGGGCACGCTCTCGAACACGAAGGACAAGGGCGGCGTGACGGGATTCGCGGTCTACAACAACAAGGGCGGATTCGTCGCGAAGCACATGATCCCGGCGGCCGGGGGCGGCGACGGCTACGGCTACGACCTCGCCATCAACCCGACGAAGAACGTGCTCCTCACTTCGAGCTTCACCGGCTATGCGAACTACATGCGTCCGCTCGGCGAGGTGGTGAAGGACGCCGAGGCGATGAAGAAGTTCGGCAACACCATGGTCGTGTGGGACCTGAAGGCGATGAAGCCGAAGAAGGTGCTCGCCGTGCCGGGCGCGCCGCTCGAGATCCGCTGGTCGCTCAAGCCCGGCGACAACTGGGCGGTCACCGCGGCCGCGCTCACCTCGAAGATCTGGCTGGTCAAGCAGGACGCGAAGGGCGAGTGGCAGGCGAAGGAGGTGGGCACCATCGGCGACCCGGCCAAGATCCCGCTCCCGGTCGACATCAGCATCACCGCCGACGGCAAGGGCCTGTGGGTGAACACCTTCATGGACGGCAAGACCCGCTACTTCGACCTCTCGAACCCCGAGCAGCCGAAGCAGACCTACGAGAAGGCGACCGGCAAGCAGGTGAACATGATCTCCCAGAGCTGGGACGGCAAGCGCGTCTACATCACCTCGTCGCTGCTCGAGAACTGGGACAAGGGCGGAGCCGACAACGAGCAGTTCCTGCGCGCGTTCCACTGGGACGGCAAGGAGCTCAGGAGCGCCTTCGAGGTCGACTTCACGAAGGAGAAGCTCGGTCGCGCGCACCACATGAAGTTCACGGCGCGGCCCGCGAAGTCGGCGCGCCTCGACGCGCCCGTGGCGACCGCCGCGGTGCGCTGACGATGCTCCGGGCGGCGCTCGCCGCGGTCCTTCTCGCGGCGGGCGTCGCGCACGCGGCGCAGGGCGACGAGCG
Source organism: Usitatibacteraceae bacterium (assembly GCA_044220635.1). GTDB lineage: Bacteria > Pseudomonadota > Gammaproteobacteria > Burkholderiales > Usitatibacteraceae > JBGAQP01. The sequence continues at coordinate 101,906 of JBGAQP010000004.1, read as the reverse complement.
CGTGGTCGCCCCGCTGCAGCTCTTCACGCCGCCGCCGCCGGGCAGCTACTCGCTCCCGCCGATCCTCCCGGCCCCCGAGGGACGCGTCCTCGACGAGAACGGCCGCGCCCGCGCGCTGCGCGAGTTCACCACGGGTCGCGTGACGCTGCTCTCGTTCGTCTACACCCATTGCACCGACGCCGCCGGCTGCCCGCTCGCCTTCGCCACGCTCGCGAAGGTGCGCGAGCGGCTCGCCTCCGATCCCGCCGCCCGTCGCGTGCGCCTGGTGAGCCTTTCGTTCGACCCGGAATACGACACGCCCGAGGTGATGCGGCTCTTCGCGAAGACGCTCGCCCCGGGGGAGGCGCCGCCACCGTGGCGCTTCCTGACGACGGCTTCCGCGCGCGACCTCGCGCCCCTGCTCGAAGGCTTCGGCCAGGACGCGGCTGTCGCCCTCGAAACCGAGGGCCCACGCCGCCTCGACCACACGCTGCGCGTCTTCCTCCTCGACCGCCGCGCGCGCGTGCGCGAGATCTACTCGAGCGCCTACCTCATGCCCGACGTGATCGTGAACGACATCCTCACGCTCCTCGCGGAGCGGTGAACGAAATGGGGTCAGACCCCTTTCGATCGTTGTAACAATCGCTCACGCGTGGATTGGAAGAAGAACGCGGCGAAGCCGCACAGCCCCACGACGAACCCGCGCAGCAGCCGCGCGACGGCAGCCCCGCCGTAGAGCGCGAGCGTGAAGGGCGGCATGATCGCGCCCGTGATCGGCATCGAGAGCAGGATCCCGCTCACCACCGGTCCGAAGGCGCCCGATCCCCACAGGATGAAGGCCGCGAGCGCGAAGGCGGCCGCGAGCCGCAACCACAGCTCCACGGGCGGCACGGCGGGCAGCGTGGCCGGGCCGCGCACGCGCGGAAGCGCCACCCAGGCGGCAAGGAGTCCGGCGACCGCGAGGGCGAGCGCGGTGAGCGGATCGGACGCGATGCGCGAGACGCCGAAGGAGATCGCCGCGTAGGAGGCGAGCCCCGCCACGAGCCCCGCCACCCACCCGAGCGCGCCTCCGGCGCGCGCGAAGGCGACGAGGTGCGCGCCCTGCCCGGCGATGGCGGCGAGGGTGACCGTCGCGGAAGCCGCCGCGAACTCCACGCCGTGGTCGATCGCGAGGTAGAGCGTGATCGGGCCGCCGATCATCGGGAAGCCGCCGAGGTATCCCGAGACCGCGTGGCCCCAGCGGCGCGCGGCGAGGCTCGCGAGCCACACCGCCGTGGGCACGAGCGCGAGCTTGAGCAGCATCGCCGCCGTCACTTCGGGCGGTTCCCCCCGGCGACCATCCGGTACTCGTAGAGCCGGCATTCGATCGCGCCGTTGTAGAGCACGGTGCGCTTGGTCGCGTGCAGGCGAATCCCCTTCGCGAGGTCGGGATCGCCCGAGAAGATGTAGGCGGTCCAGCCCGCGAATTTCTGCTTCAGCAGGTTCCCGAGCTCGGGATAGAACGCGACGAGCTTCTCCTTCTCGCCCAGGCGCATGCCGTAGGGAGGGTTGGTCACCAGCAGCCCCGTGGGCGCGGGCGGCGACATCTCGAGCAGGTTCACCTGCTTGAGCGAGACCGCGGCCTCGAGGCCGGCGTCCCTCAGGTTCAGCCGCGCGTTGTCGAGCATGCGGCCGAAGAGGTCCGAGCCGTGGATCGCGAGCGGGACCACGGGCTTCTCGGCGGCCTCGGCCTGCGCGCGCTCGCGCTCCCATGCGGCGGCGTCGAAGCGCGTGAGCTTCTCGAAGCCGAAAGTCCGTGCGCGGCCCGGCGCGCGGCCCAGCGCGATCTCCGCCGCCTCCGAGAGGAAGGTGCCCCCGCCGCACATGGGATCGAGGAGCGCGATGCCCGGGGTCCATCCGGAGAGCCGCAGGATCCCCGCGGCGAGGTTCTTCTTGATCGGCGCCTCCCCCACGTGGTCGCGCCGCCCGCGCTTGAAGAGCGGCTCGCCGCTCGTGTCGAGGTAGAGCGTGCACCACTTCGCGTCGAGGAAGGCGTGCACGCGCACCTCGGGCTCGCGCGCGTCCACCGAGGGGCGCTTGCCGAGCGCGTCGCGGAAGGCATCGGCCACCGCGTCCTTCACGCGCAGCGTGACGAAGTCGAGGCTCTTCAGCGGGCTCTTGACCGCGCTCGTCTCCACCTTGAAGGTGCGCTGCACGCCGAAGTGCGAGTGCCAGCGCACGCGCTTCGCGCCCTCGTAGACGTCCTGCTCGTTGCGGTAGTCGAAGCGCGAGACGCGCCAGAGCACGCGCGTGGCGAGGCGCGAGTGCAGGTTCGCCGCGTAGGCGAGCGCGAACGGCCCCTGGAAGGAGACGCCCGCGGGGTCGGCGCGCACTTCCGTCGCCCCGAGCGCGGCGAGCTCCTCGCCGAGGGCCTCGGCGAGACCGCGCGGGCAGGTCGCGTAGAAGTTCTCCGGGCCGGACTCCGCCTTGCGGACCACGCGGGCCGTCGTGGCGTTCATGGGCGTTTCGCGCGGGGCGGGCCGCTCACCGGAAGGGCTTCACGACCACGAGGACCCCGATCGGCACGAGCAGCGGCAAGTAGAATAGGCCCGCGTACCAGGCCTCGAGGAAGACGATGTGGAAGGACTTGACCCAAAGCACTGTTCTACCCCGGCATCCCCGGGCGCGGCCGCGGGTCCGGAAACCCTGAACTTTCCCCCCGAAACGGGCTCTACGCCTTGATCTCCCGCCATCTTACGTGATGTTCGCCCGCCTCCTCGCGCTCGCCGCCGCCGCCCTCGTCCCCTCGGCCCTCGCCCTGCCCGTGGTGAAAACCGAGCACGTGGAGGCGCGCCTGGTCTCCGAGCGAGCCGCCGCCGTCCCCGGCAAGCCGCTCGCCGTGGGCCTCAAGCTCGCGATGGCCGAGCACTGGCACACCTACTGGAAGAACCCGGGCGATTCGGGCCTGCCCACGCGCATCCAGTGGACGCTGCCCGAGGGCTGGACCGCGGGCCCCATCCAGTGGCCGCACCCGAAGCACCTTCCCGTCGGGCCGCTCATGAACTACGGCTACGAGGACGAGGTGCTGCTCGTCTCCGAGCTCACGCCGCCCGCGAATGCCGCCCCGGGTCCCGTCCAGCTCCGCGCCGCCGCCCGCTGGCTCGTGTGCAAGGAGGTCTGCATCCCCGAGCAGGGCGAGCTCGACCTCGCACTCGCCGTCGCGGCCGCCGAGCCGCCCGCCGACCCGCGATGGGAGAAGGATTTCGCGCGCGCCCGCGCCGCACTCCCCGCGCAAGCGCAAGGCTGGGGCTTCACGGCGGGCATCTCCGGCAACCGCCTCACCGTGCGCCTGATGCCGCCGGAAGGCACCCTCGCTCCCGCGAAGGTGGCGTTCTTTCCCGAGCGCGAGAACTTCGTCGAGCACGCCGCGCCGCAGGCGCTCTCGCGCGACGGCCGCGGGCTGCGCATCGAGATGAAGCTCATGGAACCCGTGCCCGCGGATGCCGGAACGCTCGCCGGCGTCCTCGTGGCCGAGCGCGGCTGGCCCGGCCTCGCCGATCGCCGGGCGATCGCGGTCGCCGGGCCGGTGGGCGCGGCGCTGCCCGCGCCCGAGGCCCCCGTGGGCGGCGGCGGCGAGCTCGGCGCGAGCGTGCTCGCCGCGCTCGCCTTCGCGCTCGCCGGGGGCGTGCTGCTGAACCTCATGCCCTGCGTCTTCCCGGTGCTCGGCATCAAGGTGATGGGCTTCGTCGAGCACGCGCACGGCGAGGCGCGGGCGCTGCGGGCGCAGGGCGCGGTCTTCGCCGCGGGCGTGCTGGTCTCCTTCCTCGCCCTCGCGGGCGTGATGCTCGCGCTGCGCGCCGGGGGCGTGCAGCTCGGCTGGGGCTTCCAGCTCCAGTCGCCCGCGTTCGTCACGCTCGTCGCCGCGCTCTTCTTCGTGCTCGCGCTCAACCTCTCGGGCGTCTTCGAATGGGGCGCCTTCGCGCAGTCGATGACTTCCGAGCTCTCCGCGAAGGGGCGGTATGCGGATGCCTTCCTCGCCGGCGTGCTCGCCACCGTCGTGGCCACGCCGTGCACGGCGCCCTTCATGGGCGCGGCGGTGGGCTTCACGCTCGCGCAGCCCGCGGCGGTCGCGCTCCTGGTCTTCGCCGCGCTCGGCGTCGGCATGGCCGCGCCCGTGTTCCTCCTCTCCTTCTTCCCCGCGTTGCTCCGCAAGCTCCCGAAGCCCGGTGCGTGGATGGAGACCTTCCGCCAGCTGATGGCCTTCCCGCTCTACGCGACCGTCGCGTGGCTCGCGTGGGTGCTCGGCGCGCAAGCGGGCAACGACGCGGTGCTCGCGCTCCTCGCGGGCCTCGTCGCCATCGCGATCGCCGCGTGGATCCACGGCCGCTGGGCGCATTCGCCGGGCGCGTGGCGCCACGCGTTCACCGCGCTTTTCGCCGCGCTCGGCCTCTGGCTCGCCTGGCCGGGTGCCGCCACGCCCGGGCCCGCCGCGCTCGCCGCGCCGAAGGCGGGGGAGCTCCCGTGGCAGGAATGGTCGCCGGAGAAGGTGGCCGCGCTCTCCGCGGACGGCCGGCCCGTGTTCGTCGATTTCACCGCCGCCTGGTGCGTCACCTGCCAGGTGAACAAGCGCGTCGCCCTCAACAACGCGGGCGTCGTGAAGGCCTTCGCCGAGCGCGGCGTCGTCCCCCTGAAGGCGGACTGGACCAACCACGACCCGCGCATCACCGGGACCCTCGCCGCCCTCGGGCGCAACGCCGTGCCCGTGTACGCGCTCTACGCCCCCGGGCAGGGCGCGCCGCGCCTGCTCCCCGAGGTGCTCACCCCTTCCCTCGTGATCGAGGAACTCTCGCGGCTGCCGGCGGCCAAACCGGCGACCGCGATCACCCGACGCTGACCCATCCGGAGACTCCATGCTGAAAGCCGCCGCCCTCGCCCTCGCCTCCGCCTTCCCCTCCGCCGCGCTCGCCGCCGCCGTGGTCGGCCAGCCCGCCCCCGCCTTCTCGGTCACCGACCTCTCGGGCAAGCCCGTGAGCCTCGCCGACTACAAGGGAAAGACCGTCGTGCTGGAGTGGCACAACTTCGGCTGCCCGTTCGTGCAGAAGCACTACCGCAGCGGCAACATGCAGGCGCTGCAGAAGAAGTACGCGGCGGATGTCGTGTGGCTCGCGGTGAACTCCACGAACAAGGGCTCCCCGGACTACACCGAGCCCGCGAAGCTCTCCACGCAGCTCAAGGACTTCGGCGCCGCGCCCGCGCGCTACCTCATGGACGAGCCCGGCGCCATGGGCCTCGCCTACGGCGCGAAGACCACGCCGCACATGTACGTCATCGACGCGGGCGGCAAGGTGGTCTACGCGGGCGCCATCGACGACAAGCGCTCCTCGGACGTCGCCGACGTGAAGGGCGCGAAGAACTACGTCGCCGCCGCGCTCGAGGAGATCAAGGCCGGCAAGCCCGTGAGCGTCGCCTCGACCGCGCCCTACGGCTGCTCCGTCAAGTACCGCTAACGGCGCTCGTCCAACCCTTCCCGGAAAATGGGGACAGTCCCCATTTTTCGGCTGTAACAATCGACGGGCGCGCGATTGTTACAGGCAGAAAATGGGGACTGTCCCCATTTTCCATTCACTTGAGCAGGCGGCGCCGGAAGAGCACCACGGCGAGGGCGAAGCCCGCGAGGCCGTAGGCCGCGAGCACGGCGACGTGCAGGAGCGGCGCCTCGGGCCAGCGGCCGAGGAGCAGCGGCCGGCCCAGCGCGATCGCATGGGTGAGCGGGAGTGCCGAGGCGATCGCCTGCAGCCACCCGGGCATGTTCACGATCGGATAGAAGACGCCCGAGAGCAGCATCATGGGCGTGAGCACCAGCGTGAACCAGTACATGAAGAAGTCGTAGGACTTCGCGAGCGCGGTCATCACGAGCCCCATCCCCGCGAAGGTGAGCCCGATGAGGAAGGCGAGCGGGACGATGAAGAGCATCGTCCAGGACTGCGCGAGTCCCAGCGCCGTGGCCACCAGCAGGACCGCCACACCCGAGAGGAAGGACTTCGAGGCCGCCCACACCCACTCGGCGACGAGCACGTCCTCGAGGCCCACGGGCGCGTTCAGGATCCCCTCCCAGGTGCGCTGCACGTGCATGCGCGCGAACCCCGAGTAGAGCGCCTCGAAGGAGGCCGAGAGCATGGTCGAGTAGCAGATCGTGCCGCCCGCGAGGAAGGCGATGTAGCGCACGCCCTCGACCTCGGGAAGCATGGCGCCGAACCCGAGGCCGAAGCCCACGAGGTAGAAGAGCGGCTCGACGATGTTGCCGAGCACGCTCTCCCTGGCGAGCTTGCGCCACACGAGGTAGTTGCGCCGCCAGACCGCGATCCAGGCGCGCGAGAGGCGGGGCAGGGCGAGGAGATGGCGGCTCATGCCCTCTCTCCGGACCTCTCCCACGGGAAAGGGAGGCGATGTGTCATTCGCGCATCTCCCTCCCGGTGAGCTTGAGGAAGAGGTCCTCGAGATTCGCCTTGCGGTGCACGAAGCGCAGGTTCTCGAGGCCGCGCAGGCTCTCGACCACGGGGCCCGCCTCGCGCAGGTAGCAGAAGGCGGTCTCGCCGTGCAGCTCGGCGCGGGCGGCGAGTGCGGCTCCGTGAGCCTTGAACCAGCCCTCGACGCCCTCGCCGTAGACCTCGACCACCTCGGGCTCGATGTGCTCGGCGATGAGCGCATGGGGCGGCCCTTCGGCGAGCATGCGGCCGTGGTCGATGATCTGCAGGCGGTCGCACAGGCGCTCGGCCTCGTCCATGAAGTGCGTGGTGAGCAGGATCGTCTTGCCGCGGCGCAGCAGCAGGCGCAGCTTCTCCCACATGAGGTGGCGCGCCTGCGGGTCGAGCCCCGTCGTGGGCTCGTCGAGGAAGATGAGGTCGGGGTCGTTCACGAGGGCGCGCGCGAGCACGAGGCGGCGCTTCATGCCGCCGGAAAGCTCCTGGATGCGGCTGTCCGAACGCGATTCGAGGGCCGCGAATTCCAGCAGCGCCGGGATGCGCGCGGCCACCTGCGCCGCGCCCAGCCCGAAGTAGCGCCCGTAGACGAGCAGGTTCTCGCGCACGGTGAAGTCGGGATCGAGGTTGTCCACCTGCGGCACCACGCCCACGCGGATGCGGCCTTCGCGCGCGGCCTCGGGCACGGGATGCCCGAGAAGGTCGATCGTGCCCGAGTCCGGATCCGTGAGCCCGAGCAGCATCCGGAGCGTGGTCGTCTTGCCCGCCCCGTTGGGCCCGAGGAGCCCGTAGCATTCCCCGCGCGCGAGCTCAAGGTCGAGCCCCGCGACCACCTCGCGCCCCCCGTACGACTTGTGCAGTCCCTTCGCCGTCAGGACGAAATTGGGGACAGTCCCCATTTGAGCTCTGTAATGTGTGTTACAGCGAATAAATGGGGACTGTCCCCATTTTACGAGACGAGGCGGCCGACCACGTCGCGGATGACGTGGAGCTTGCGGTGGAAGAAGTGGTCGGCGCCAGGCACGACGAGCACCGGGACGTCGCGCACCTCGCCCCAGGCGAGGGAGTCGGCGAGCGGCACCGTCTCGTCGCGGTCGCCGTGGACGATCACGGTGTTGCTCGAGGTGTGGCGGCCGTGGGCGCCGAGGTGCGGGTCGCGGGGATCGGGCGCCTCGCCCAGCCCGTGGCCGGTGACGCGCCGGAACGCGGGCGCGACGAGCACGAGCCGCGCGAACTCGGCGCGCGCGCTCGCCGAAAGCGCCACCGCGCCGCCGAAGGAGAAGCCCGCGAGCCACAGCGGCAGCGCCCCGAGCGCCTGTTCCGCGTGGGCCACGACGTCGAGGAGGTCCGCGGTCTCCCCGCGCCCCTCGTCGTGCGCGCCCTCCGTGGCGCCCACGCCGCGGAAGTTGAACCGGAAGGTCGCCGCGCCCCGGTCGCGGAAGGCGCGCTCGAGGGTCGTCACCACCTTGTTGTCCATGGTCCCGCCGAAGAGCGGGTGGGGATGCGCGACCACCGCGATCGCGACGGGCGAATCCGGGACGCGGGCGGCGACCTCGATCGCGCCGCCTCCCCCGCGGATCAGCACTCGCTCGGACACGGGCGCTTCAGATCTTCAGCCGCTCGACGACGCGGCCGTTCTTCAGGTGCTCCTCGACGATCTCGTCGATGTCGGACTGGTCCACCCAGGTGTACCAGGTGCCCTCGGGATAGACGACGACGCAGGGGCCCTCGTCGCAGCGGTCCATGCAGCCGGCGGAGTTCACGCGCACGCCGCCCGGGCCCTTGAGGCCGAGCGCCTTCACGCGGTCCTTCGCGTAGTCGCGCATCGCCTGGGAATCGTGGTTGCCGCAGCAGGCCTCGCCCGCCTCGCGCTGGTTCACGCAGAAGAACACGTGGTGCTTGTAATAGGTCATCGCGGGTTCCGGTCTCGGGCGGCCGTGGCGCGGGCAGGGCTCAGGATTCTACCGCCCCGCGGCGCTCCCGGACGAAGAGCCCCACGAGGAAGGCGAGGGCGAGCAGCGGCCAGGTCTCGTTGAGATAGCGCGTGAGCGAGGCGAAGCTCGCGAGCTGCCCATGGGGCCAGGCGAAGACCCGCAGCAGGTCCTCGATCGGGCTGTAGGCGCCGAAGATCTTCGAGAAGAGCGCGCCCGCGAGGATCATGAGCGCGGCGAGGTAGGTCCGCGCCGTGGCGCCGAATCGCCTGAGCGGCAGGAAGAGCGCGAGGCCCGCGCCGAGGCCGAGCATCCGCCCCTCGTCCACCCAGTCCGCCGAGAGGTGCGGGCGCAGCATGAGCGAGGCGGCGGCGAACTTGAGCCAGAGCGCGGCCGTGAGGAGCAGCAGCGTCACGCGCAGCGCCCCCCGCGGGGAGGCGAGCAGGACCGAGAGGAACAGGCCGAAGCCGCAGGCGCTCAGCCCCACGGCGGCGGCCTGCAGCACCTCGAGGCGCACCGCGTCGCCGGACCCGAGGGGGATGTTGCCCGCCTCGAAGAAGGGCAGCGCGGGGTTGAGCTGCGCGACCAGCCACAGCGCGACGAGCACGAGGCCCGCGTCGCCCCAGGCGCCGGGGATCACGACCCGCTCGCGAAGCGCCCCGAGCGGGCGCGTCACGAGGGAATAGAGGGGATCGCGGTAGGCGAGCGCGCCGGCGAGCGCCCCCGCGCCGTTGGCGGCCACGTCCGCGACCGAGGCCACGCGGTTCGCGACGAAGAGCTGGCAGGCCTCCATCGCGAGGCTGAAGGCCACGCAGGCCGCGAGCGCCCGGGCGATCGCCGCGCCCGCGCCGGAGTTGCGCAGCGCGAGGCAGGCGAGCGCGCCGAGCGGGAGGTAGGCGAGCGCGTTGAGGAGGACGTCGAAGGCGGTGATGTACCTCGGCCGCAGGAAGTCGGCGAGCCACCCGGGACCCGGCGGGCGCAGCGGCGTGAACGGGTAGAGGCTCGCGTAGGCGATCAGCAGCGCGCAGACGGCGAGCGACCCCCGGTAGCGGTACGGCGTGGCCGGGGCGCCCGCGGCCGTCGTCACGTGGCGCGCAGCCCCGAGAGGTAGCGCGCGGCCTGCTCCACGTAGTGCCGGGCGATCCAGGCGTTCCTCCCGATCTCCTCGGGCGTGAGAGCGCGCACGACCTTGCCGGGCGTGCCCAGCACGAGCGAACCGTCCGGGATGACCTTGCCCTCGGGAACCAGGGCGCCGGCGCCGATGAGGCAGTCGCGGCCCACCACCGCGCGGTTGAGCACCACCGCGCCGATGCCGATGAGGGAGTTCTCGCCGATGGTGCAGCCGTGGAGCATCGCGAGGTGCCCGACGCTCACGTTCCGGTGCAGGGCGACGCCGATCCCCTCGTCCGTGTGGATGACGGAGCCGTCCTGCACGTTCACGTTCTCGCCGATCTCGATGCCGTCGTTGTCCCCGCGCAGCGTCACGTTCCACCAGATGCTCGCGTTCGCCCCGAGGACCACGGAGCCGATCACGGCCGCGTTGGGCGCGACGAAGTTGTTGCCGAGGAGCCTCGGGACGCGGTGCTGGAGCGCGTAGATCATCGGGGAGCGGTCACATCTGCTTGAAGAGGTGGGAGTAGATGCGCGAGACGACGAGCGACTCGTCCTTGCCCTTGATCCTCACGTGCGCCTGGCCGCGGAAATCGCGCGTCACGCCGGCGATGGCGTTCACGTTCACGACCGTGGAGCGGTGGATCTGCCAGAACTCCTCGGGGTCGAGGCCGTCGAGGATCTCGCGGATCGGCGTCTTGATGAGCGCCTCGAGCTCGGCGGTCACCACCCGGGTGTACTTCTCGTCGGACTGGAAGAAGAGCACCTCGGCGACCGGGATGAGGCGCAGGTTCTGGCCGATGGAGGCCTTGATCCACTTGAGGCGCTCCTTCGTCCCGCCCAGGCCCTGGTGGATCTTCGCGAGCACGGCGTTGAGGTCCACCGGGGGCGTGGAGAGCTTCGCCTTCAGCCGCTCGATCGTGAGCGCGAGTCGCTCGTCGGTGGCGGGCTTGAGGATGTAGTCCACCGCGCCCGTCTCGAAGGCCTCGATCGCGTACTGGTCGTAGGCGGTCACGAAGACGACGTGGGCGCGCCCCGCCACGAGGCGCGCGACCTCCACGCCCGTCATCTCGGGCATCTGGATGTCGAGGAACATGAAGTCGGGCCGGCGGTCCTCGAGCGCCTCGAGCGCCGCGGCGCCGTCGCCGACGGAAGCGATGATCTCGAGCTCGGGCCAGAGCTTCGCGAGCTTGCCCTCGAGCTGCTTCCTGAGAATCTCCTCGTCTTCCGCGACGATGGCGGTGGGTCTTGCGGTCATGTCTCTGGGCGCGGAAGTCCGGTCTGGTCCGTCACGGCGCGTTCGCGACCCGGTGCGACGGTCGCGGTCGGCATGGCGCCGATTCTACCGGTCGGGCGCTTGCGGCGGCACCGGGGGCGGAGAATCGGGCGGCGGGGCCGGGGTCGCGGGCTCGACGGCGCCCGCCGCGCCCAGCGTCGGCTCGACCTTCGGGGCCCGCGCCTCGCCGCGCTTCCGGCTCCTGCGCACGAGCCACCAGATGAAGAGCCCGACGAGGATGAACGGGGCGAGCGGGGGCACGAGCGCGATCAGGATCACGACCGGCACGAAGATCAGGATGCCGACCATCACGAACCCGAGCCCGTAGAGCACGGCGACCACGATCGCGAGCGCGAGCACCACCGCGGCGAACCCGACCGCGATGCCCGCGGTGCCGATGAGCGCGCCTCCCGCCCCGGTGATCTTCTCGTCGCCGATCTCCACGGGGAAGATGCCCGTGGCGGTGCCGAAGATCCCGAGGCCCGCGACCACCGCCGCGACGATGACCATCGCGACGAAGGCGAAGGAAAGGGTCTTGCGCCAGGCGCGCTCGGCCGCGCCCATGACGTGCAGCGTCTTCGCCGCGGCGCCCACGGGCTTCGCCGGCGCGGCGGGCTCGGGGGCCTCGGAAGCGGGGGGCGCCGGGGCCGGGCGGGCGCCCTCGAGGGGCACCTCGATCGTCGCGATCACGCCGCGCGGGCTGTTCTCCTCGAGGATGAGCTTGCCCGCCTCGCCGTAGAGCGCGAGGAGCCGCTCGCGGATGTTGGTGAGGCCCACGCCGTCGCCGATCGACTCGCCGAAGCCGCGGCCGGTGTCGGCCACCGTGAGGCGCAGCTTCCCGTCCTGCGCCTGGGCGCCGATGTGCACGGAGCCGCCCTCGCGCAGGGGCTCGAGGCCGTGCTTGATGCAGTTCTCGACGAGCGAGGGCAGCATCAGCGGCGGGAAGGGCACGCCGGTGAGGCTCGCCGGCACGGTGATCTCGAACGCGAGGCGCTTGCCCATGCGCATCTGGAGGATGTTCAGGTAGGCGCGCACCAGCTCGACTTCCTGCCCGACGGTGGACACGCCCTCGCGCATCTTGGGCAGCGCGTTCCTCAGGTACTGGATGAGGTGGCCCGTCATGGCGTTCGCCTGCTGCGGGTCGACCTCGGTGAGCGCCTGCACGCTCGCGAGCGTGTTGTAGAGGAAGTGCGGCTCGACCTGCGCCTGCAGCGCCTGGAGCTTCGCCTCCGTCACCTGCTGGCCCATGCGGTGGAATTCCGCCTCCTTGCGCTTGAGTTCCGCGAGCCGCTGGGCCGCGCGCGAGCGGTCGATGAAGAACTTCGAGATCACCGCGAGCACGAAGATCGGCAGCAGGATCAGGATCAGCGCCGCGCCCGTGGCGATCCGGTACATGTCGCCCGTCACCTTCTCGCGGATCTGGCTGCGCAGCTCCGGCGGCAGCGGCGGCAGCGGCGGCACCGGGTCCACCGAGGGGAGCGCGGGCGGCGCGGGGGGCGCGGGCGGCACGCTCGCTCCGGGCGCCTGGGCGATCGGCGGGACCGGGGGCACCGGCGCGACACCGGCGCGGATGCCGTCGGAATCGATGCGGATCGAGGGCCCCTTCGGGCCCGAGGCGGTATCGCCGGAAGCCGCGATCTCGATGCCCGCCTTCTGGCCGGGCGTGGCATCGCCGACCTCGACGTCGAGCAGGGGCTTGTCCTTGTTCCCGCTCATGCCGATGACGATGCGCTTGCCCGAGCCGGATTCGAGGCTCCTGCGCGCCTCCTCCTCGGCTTCCTTCGCCGCCTTGAGCGAATCCTCGAGGGCCTTCTTCACGCGCGCGTTGTCGACGCCGGCGTCCTTGAGGGCGCGCTCGGCCTGGCGGCTCGCCTCCTGGATCGACTCGGAAGCCGATTTCACCGCTTCCTGGGTCGTCTCGAGGGCCTCGCGCTTGGCGCGCAGCACCTCGCGCCCGGCGCTGCGCAGTTCCTCGCGGGCATTGTCGAGTTCCTGGAGCGCGTCGGTGAGCTCGGCGCGCCGCTCGGCATCGCTGGTCGCGCCCCTCAGGCTCAGGATGACGCCGCGGGCGACGTCGATCGCGTTCTCGGCGAAGGCGTTGTCGATCTCGCGCTTGATGGCGCGGGTCTCCTCGGGCGTGGCGCCGTCCTTCCGGTACTGGATGATGTGGAAGGGCGTCACGAAGACGGCCAGGGCCACGAACGCGGCGAGCCCCCCGGCGAGCAGGGCCCACCAGGGCGTCTTGTGGAGGAAGTTGGAGAGCGACTTCATGGAATGTGAGCGTTTGCTGACCCCATTGTCCCGGAATTCCGGACCGGGAGCCTCGGCCTCAGGAATCGGAGAGCAGGGCGACGATCGCCGTCGCGAACGAGAAGGCCAGGATGCCGAAGACCATGATCACCTCCGCCGTGGAGATCCCGAGCGATTCGATGAGCGACATGCCTGCCCTCCCCCAAAAGTCCCCGGGCCGCCCCCTGGCGACCCGACGCCGTGCAAGGTAAGGCACCCGGGCGGGTCGCGATAGGACGGGACGCCGGAATGCAGAAGACGGGGGGCGAACGGCCAGGGGGACCGACGACTGGCAGGGCAAGGCGGGGGGTCAGGCCACCCGCCCGGGGCTCGAACTCAACGCGTGGCGCGGAGGAATTCGCCGATCAGCGCGAGGGTTTCCGGCGCGGGGTCCAGGAAGCGGTAGCCGACTTTCAGTCCCGGCCGGCCGTCGGGAAGCGCCACGGGCTCCGCGTAGCGCACTTCCAGGTCCACGGCGACCGGGTCCATTCCCGGGCGCTCGAGCCGGCACCCGGCGAAGCGCGTCCCCGGTTCCGGGGGGTGCTCCGTGAACTCCTGCAGCAGGCCGATGCCCCCCTCGCTCACGTCGGTGACGGCGGCCTCGAACGCGGCGCCGGCGACGGAGCGGCCGAAGCAGCGCAGGGAAGACTGCCTGGGCACCGGCGCACGCTCCTGCTGGCGGCGCCGGCCGATCGAGACCGCCGCGGGAAACGCGAGCCGCACGGCCCTCGCCCCGCCGTGCACGTCGGGCCGCGGCGACTCGGCCGAGAACTCGATTCGCCACTCATCCAGGACGGCGAGCAGGTTCGCGCGCGCGCCGGCGAGGAGGGTCGCGTTGGCGGCGGTGTCGTCGCTCGCCTTGATGAGGAGGAAGCGCCTTTCGGGATCCACGAACAGGAGTCGCGTGCGGAATGCCGTCACGCCGCTCGCGAGCCGGGCGACGATCGGCGCGCCTTCGCTCGCCAGGGCCTCGAGCACCGCGATCTCGCTCTCCGAAAGAGGGTTCGAGGTCGCGGCGAGGGCGGCGGCTTTCCGGTCCGGTATCGTCATGCGGCGGCTCCTCCCCCGAGGCCGCGGGCCGTGTCACATCTGCTTGAAGAGGTGGGTGAAGGCGCGCGAGACGATGAGGGTCTCGCGGTGGTCCTTGAGGGCGATCTCGGCCTGGTCCTTGAGCCCGCGGCGGACCGAGGCGATGTGGTCCACGTTCACGATGGTGGCGCGGTGGACCTGCCAGAACTTGAGCGGGTCGAGCTCCTCGAGGAGCTCCTTGATGGGCTTGCGGATCAGGACCTCGGCCTCGCCCGTCACCACCCGCGTGTACTTCTCGTCGGACTGGAAGAAGAGGATCTCCTCCACGGGGATCAGGCGCACGTGCTGGCCGACGGAGGCCTTGATCCAGCGCAGGTGGGCGCCCCCGCCGCCGAGGCGGCCGGCGAGCCTCTCGACCAGCTCGTCGAGGGCGGGCGGAGAGCCCGAGAGACGCTCCTTCAGGCGCTCGACGGTGAGCGCGAGGCGCTCCTCCTCGAAGGGCTTGAGCACGTAGTCGACGGCGCCGCGCTCGAAGGCTTCGACGGCGTACTGGTCGTAGGCGGTGACGAAGACCACGTGGGCGCGCCGGCCGATCGCGCGCGCGGCCTCGAGCCCGTCCACGCCGGGCATGTGGATGTCGAGGAAGAAGAACGTGGGCGCGTGCTGCTCGAGGACGGCGTCGACGTCGCGCCCGTTCTCCATCTCGTGGACGATCGCGAGCTCCGGCCAGAGCCTGGCAAGCCGGGTCTTCAGCTGCGCGCGCAGCAGGGGCTCGTCGTCCGCGATGACGGCGCTCGCGCGGCCGCGATCGGCCATGGCGACTCCCGCGTTGTTGCCGGCCGGCGAGCCCATGGCGATCAGGCCGGCACCGCCGCGTCGGGTCGCGACGCGCCCGCGACCGTGGCCGGCAAGCCGTCGTCGATCTCGATGGAGGCGATCACGCCGCGGGGCGCGTTCTCCTCCATCACCAGGCGGGCGGAGCTGCCGTAGAAGGTCCTGAGCCGCTCCCTGATGTTCGCGAGCCCCACGCCCGTGCCCTTCTTGGGGATGATGCCCGCGCCCGTGTCGGTGACGGACACGACGAGCTTTCCGAGCGCATCGCGCGCCGCGATCGTGATGTTGCCCGCCTCGCAGCAGGGATCCACGCCGTGCTTCACGGCGTTCTCCACGAGCGAGATGAGCATCATCGGCGGGAAGTTCCGGCCGCGCAGCTCCTCGGGGACCTCGATCCGGAAGGCGAGTCGCGAGCCCATGCGCATGCGGTGGATCTCGAGGAAGGCCTTCGCCATGTCGACCTCGCGCCCGAGGTTGGTCTGCGCCTCGCGCATCTGCGGCAGCGCCGCGCGCAGGTAGCGGATGAGGCTCTCGAGCATCCTCGAGGCCGAGGGCGGGTCGGTCTCCACGAGGTGCTGCACGTTGGCGAGCGTGTTGAAGAGGAAGTGGGGCTCGACCTGCGCCTGCATGAGCTGCAGCCGCGCCTGGAGCACGTTCTTCTCGAGCTGGTGGCGCTCGGCCTCGGCGCGCGAGATCCGGGCCTGGTCGCGGGCGTGCTTCTCGCGGAGGATGTAGGCGGCCACGGCCACGCAGCCGAAGCCGATCCCCAGGCTCATGCTGATCGTCACGCCCGCGAGGCGCTCGGTGAACATCTGCGTGAAGTCGCGGCCCTTCACGAAGCCCGCGAGCACGGTGCCGAGCACCGAGCCCGCGACGATCGCGGCGAGCTGCATCGCCTCGCGGGGAATGCGCGCCTGGCGCAGGTTCCCGGCGACCGTGAAGAGGATCATGCTGGTGTAGCCCACGCACAGCGCGGTGACCAGCAGGTCCAGGTAGGTATTCAGGAAGAACCAGACGACCGTGCCGGTGGCCGCCGCGCAGATGGCGGTCACCCACGCGACGCGCGAGACGGTCAGGCCCTCGAACAGGTAGGCGTATCGGTTCACGGCTATTCCCCCCCGGCTGCGTCCGGGCGGCCTGCGAAGTATGGGCCGGCCTTCGTCGCACCGGCAACCAGCGTAGGGGGGCCCGGGGGGGTTCCCAAGGAACTTGCGACGAAACGCGCTTTGCCGGCCATGGGCGGAAAAAAAGCGCCCGGCCATGGCCGGGCGCGGGAGTGGCAACGGGCTCCGGGGGGGAGGTGGAGCGTTGCCGGCCTAGGGGTTGGCGGGCGCGAGGCGCCGGGCGGTGACGACCACCTTGAAGCGGCCCTCGCCGGTGGCCGTGGTCACCACGGAAGCGGGTGCGGCTTCGGCCGCGCGCTGGGCGGCGGGGGCGCCCTGCACGGGACCGACGAAGATCCCGAGCGCGAGCCCGGTGAAGATGGCCGCGATCGACAGGACGGACGCGGTTTCGAGTCGGGTGAACTTGTTCATGGCTGCCTCCTCCGGGGCCCCGATGGCCGGGGCGTGAATGCATTGGAGGCCAGCTTAGGAGCGCGCCGCGGCGGCCGATAGCGGAAAGCGACGAACTGCGGAAATCCGGGAGTGAACGGAGCCGGAAAATGGGGACAGTCCCTATTTATCGCTTGTAACAATCGGCACGCTCCCGGACTGTTACAAGCGATAAATAGGGACTGTCCCCATTTTCCGGCGGCAAAAAAAAGCCCGGTCGGAGACCGGGCATCGGGAGAGCCAAGGAGTACTCAGGCGTGGCGCTTGGCGACGACGGTGATCGCGAGGCGCGTATCGGGGCGCAGGCTCTGTTCGGCGGCGGACACGGACTGGCTCGCCGGGGGCGTGGCGCTGAATCGCTCCGGAGCGGTGCCCGCGGCGATGGCGCCGGCCGCGACGAGGAACCATCCGGCGATGACGCTGGTGACGACGGCGGACACGGCGTAGGCGCTGTTGCTGCCGGCTTGCTTGTACGTGGACATGTTGTTCTCCTGGGTTTCGCTGTCTTGCCGGCGACTGCTTGTCGCGGGTTTGGCGCCGGCTTGCAACATGAGCGCAGTCTCCGCCCCCGCCGGGCAGGGCGGAAGCCGGAAGCGACGAAACGGAGGAATCGGGGGATGAAGCGCAGCCGGCCGGAATGGGCGGGGCGAACGGGCCCCCGGAATGCGCCATCCGGGGGCCCGGGCGTGCAATACTGCCCGCCCGCGAACCCCGTCCCGACCGCCATGGCCGCCCCCCAGTCCCTCGCCCACCACTTCCTCACCGAGGCCTGCAACAACGCCTGGGCGAACCACCGCCTGCTGAAGGCCTGCGTGGCGCTCCCGCAGGAGGAGTTCGTCGCCCGCCGGACGAGCTTCTTCCCGTCCCTCAAGGCGACGCTCAACCATATATTGACGGTGGACTGGTACTACCTCGAGATCCTCGAGCGCAGCCTCGCGGGGCTGCCCCCGCACGAGAACCCCGGGCGCCACTACGAGCCCGAGGAGCCCTTCGAGCGCGCGGCCGACCTCGCCCGCGAGCAGCTCGCGGCCGACCGGCGACTCATCGCGCTTTGCGCCGGCCTCGACGACGCGCGGCTCGACGCCACGGTGCTGCTGCCGCGCCGCACGGGCCTCGAGCGCGACTGGCTGCGCCGCATCCTCGCCCACCTCTTCGAGCACGACATCCACCACCGCGGCCAGGTCCACGCCATGCTCGCGGGCACGGCCGTGAAGCCCCCGCAGCTCGACGAATTCTTCTGCACCAACGAGGCGGGGCTGCGCGCGGCGGACTTCGCCGAGCTGGGCTTCACCGAAGAGGCGATCTGGGGCGAGCGAGCGCGCGCCCCGGCGGGGTGAGGGCCGCGCGCGAGGCGCGGGGGAGGCGAATCAGGCGGCGGTGTAGGCGGTCTTGACCGTCGTGTAGAACTCGGCGGCGTGCCGGCCCTGCTCGCGCGGGCCGAAGCTCGAGCCCTTCCGCCCGCCGAAGGGCACGTGGTAGTCCACCCCCGCCGTCGGGACGTTCACCATCACCATGCCCGCCTGGGCGTGGCGCTTGAAGTGCGTGGCGAGCTTGAGCGAGGTGGTGCAGATCCCCGCGGAGAGGCCGAACTCCGTGTCGTTCGCGGTGGCGAGCGCCTCCTCGTAGTCCTTCACGCGGATCACGCTCGCCACGGGGCCGAAGATCTCCTCGCGGCTCGTGCGCATCGCGGAGGCGGCGCCGGTGAAGAGCGCCGGCGAGAGGAAGAAACCGGGCTTCGCGCGCTCGAGCACCTCGCCCCCGCAGGCGAGCGTGGCGCCCTCGGCGCGGCCGATCGCGAGGTAGCGCAAGTCCTGGTCGAGCTGCGATTGGTCCACGACGGGGCCGATCTGCGTGTCCTTCGCGCGCGCATCGCCCACCACGAGGGAACGGACCCGCTCGGTGAGCGCGGCCACGAACCGGTCGTGGATGCCCGCGGTGACGACGAGCCGGCTCGAGGCCGTGCAGCGCTGCCCCGTCGAGTAGAACGCGCCCTGCACGGCGCATTCGACCGCCACCGCGAGGTCCGCGTCGTCCACCACGACGAGCGGGTTCTTGCCGCCCATCTCGAGCTGGAACTTCGCGAGGCGCGCGACCGCGGCCTGCGCGACCTTCGTGCCCGTCGCCTGCGAGCCGGTGAAGGTGATCGCGTCCACGCGCGCGTCCTCGAGCAGCGCCTGCCCGACGACGCTGCCGCGGCCCATCGCGAGGTTGAAGACCCCGGGCGGCAGGCCCGAGCGGCTCGCGATCTCCGCGAGCGCCCAGGCGGACCCCGGCACGAGGTCGGCGGGCTTGAGCACGACGCAATTGCCGTAGGCGAGCGCGGGCGCGGCCTTCCACGCGGGGATCGCGATGGGGAAGTTCCACGGCGTGATGATGCCCACGACGCCCACGGGCTCGCGGGTGACCTCCACGTCGAGGCCGGGGCGCACCGAGGCGAGCCGCTCGCCGGGGATGCGCAGCGCCTCGCCCGCGAAGAACTTGAAGATCTGCCCGGCGCGCGCGACTTCGCCGATCGCCTCGGGCAGCGTCTTTCCTTCCTCGCGCGCGAGGAGGTCGCCGAGCTCGGCCTTGCGCGCGAGGATCTCGGAACCGATGAAGTCGAGAGCGTCGCAGCGCGCCTGCGGCGTGGCGGCGGCCCATTTCGGGAAGGCCTCGCGCGCGGCGGCGATCGCCGAGCGCGCCTGCGCGGCGTCGGCCTGGGCGTATTCGCCCACGATGTCCGTCGTGTCCGAGGGGTTCACGTTCGGCCGCGCGCCGGTGGCCTCCACCCATTGCCCGCCGATCCAGTTGCGGTGGACGGGCTTCGTCGCGGTCGTCATCAGTGGATCTCCGGCTCGGGCGTGGCCGGGCCCGCCTCGAGGAAGTCGAAATCGCAGCCCTGGTCGGCCTGCGTCACGTGCTTGAGGTAGAGCGCGCCGAAGCCGCGCCCGTAGTGCGGCGCCGGGGCCTTCCAGGCGGCGCGCCGGCGCGCGATCTCGGCCTCGTCCACCAGCAGGTCGAGGCGCCGCGCGGGGACGTCGATCGCGATCCGGTCGCCGTCCTTCACGAGCGCGAGGGGGCCGCCGACGGCGGATTCCGGCGCCACGTGCAGCACGCACGCGCCGTAGCTCGTGCCGCTCATGCGCGCATCCGAGATGCGCAGCATGTCGCGCACGCCCTGCTGCAGGAGCTTCTTCGGGATGGGGAGCTGCCCCCACTCGGGCATGCCCGGCGCGCCCTGCGGGCCCGCGTTCTGGAGCACGATCACGCTGTCGGCGTCGATCGCGAGCGCCGGGTCGTCGATGCGCGCGGCCATGTCGTCGTAGCTCGAGAAGACCACCGCGCGCCCCGTGTGCTTCTGCAGCCGCGCCTCCATCGCCGGCGGCTTGACGACCGCGCCCGAGGGCGCGAGGCTGCCGCGCAGCACCGCGAGGCCGTCGCGCTCGACGAGGGGCCGCTCGCGCGGCCGGATCACCTCGTCGTTGTGGACGGCGGCGCCTGCGAGGTTCTCGCCGAGGCTCGCGCCGTTGGCCGTGCGCGCGGAGAGGTCGAGGAGGTCGCCGAGCCGCGAGAGCAGGCCGCGCAGCCCCCCCGCATAGAAGAAGTCCTCCATGAGGAAGCGGCCCGACGGGCGGATGTCGGCGAGCACGGGCACGCGGCGGGCGAGCGCGTCGAAGCGCTCGAGGTCGAGCGCCACGCCCGCGCGGCGCGCGACGGCGATCAGGTGGACGATCGCGTTGGTGGAGCCGCCGAGCGCGAGCACCGCCGTCACGGCGTTGTCGATCGCGCGCGCGTCCACGAGGTCGCGGACCTTGAGGTCCTCCCACACCATGTCGACGATGCGCTTGCCCGTGAGCGTCGCCATCTGGGCGTGGCGCGAGTCCGGCGCGGGGATGGAGGCGGCGCCGGGAAGCGTGAGCCCCATCGCCTCGACCGCGCTCGTCATCGTCGAGGCCGTGCCCATGGTCATGCAGTGCCCCGGCGAGCGCGCGATCCCGTCCTCCACGCCCTTCCATTCCTCCTCGGTGATGTTGCCGGCGCGCAGCTCCGCCCAGTACTTCCAGGTGTCGCTGCCGCTGCCGAGGACGCCGCCCTTGAAGTCGCCGCGCAGCATCGGCCCCGCCGGCATGAAGATCGTCGGCAGGTTCATGGAGAGCGCGCCCATGACGAGCGCGGGCGTGGTCTTGTCGCAGCCGCCCATCAGCACGCAGCCGTCGGCGGGGTAGCTGCGGAGCAGCTCCTCGGTCTCCATCGCGAGGAGGTTGCGGTAGAGCATCGTCGTGGGCTTCTGGAACGGTTCCGAAAGCGAGAGCGCGGGCATCTCGACGGGGAAGCCCCCCGCCTGCCAGACGCCTCGCTTCACCTCCTCCGCGCGCTCGCGGAAGTGCGTGTGGCAGGGGTTGATGTCGCTCCAGGTGTTGACGATCGCGATGACGGGCTTGCCCGCGTAGTCCGAGCGGGCATAGCCCATCTGCGCGGTGCGCGAGCGGTGCCCGAAGGCGCGCAGGTCCTTCGCGCCGTACCAGCGGTGGCTGCGCAGCTCCTCGGGCTTCTTGCGGCGTTCAGTCACTTTGCTTGATCCCGCCCGCCTCGACCACGCCCTTCCAGCGCGCGAGCTCGGCATCGAGGAACTTCGCGAACTCCGCGCTCCCCGTGCCGACCACCTCGAAGCCGATGTCGTTGAACTTCTTCGTGACCGCCGGATCCTTGATCGCCGCCACGACCGCGGGCGTGAGCTTGTCGGCAACTTCCTTCGGCAGACCCTTGGGCGCGGCGATCGCCTGCCAGGAGAACACCTCGAGGCCCTGCACGCCCGCTTCGGCCATCGTCGGCACGTTCGGGAAGGTCGCGTCGCGCTTGTCCGCGGTCACCGCGAGGAGCTTCATCTTCCCGGAGCGCACGTAGTTCGCGATCGAGCCCAGGTTCTGGAAGGACACGTCGGCGTTGCCGCCCATGAGGTCGGTGTGGGCCGGGCCACCGCCCTTGTACGGCACGTGGATGCCGGTGGTGCCGGTCTTCTGCCAGAAGAGCGCCGCGGTGAGGTGGTCCGAGGAGCCGGTGCCCGAGGAGGCGAACGAGACCTTGTTCGGGTTCTTCTTCAGGTAGTCGATCAGCTCGGCCACGGTGTTGGCGGGAAACTTCGGGCTCGTGACCAGCGCGTTCGGTGTGCGCACGATC
Source organism: Usitatibacteraceae bacterium (assembly GCA_044220635.1). Classification (GTDB taxonomy): domain Bacteria; phylum Pseudomonadota; class Gammaproteobacteria; order Burkholderiales; family Usitatibacteraceae; genus JBGAQP01. The sequence continues at coordinate 80,290 of JBGAQP010000004.1, read as the reverse complement.
ACGCTCAGCAGGTCGAAGTCGCGCTTCGGATCGTAGGCGGGGTCCTTGTAGAGGACGGGGTTGATCGAGAACACGCCGATCGAGCCCACGAGCAGCGTGTAGCCGTCGGGCTTCGCCTTCGCCACCGTGGTGGCGCCGATCGAGCCGTTCGCCCCGGCCTTGTTCTCGATGATCACCGTCTGGCCGAGGGACTCGGAGAGCTTCTGGGCGATCGTGCGCGCCGAGATGTCCGAGGCCCCGCCCGGCGGGAAGGGCACGACGATCGTGACGGTGCGCGTCGGGTACTGCGCGGTCGCGGCGCCGGGCAGCAGCGCGCAAAGCGCCGCCGCGGCGGCGAGCAGGCGAAGCGTGATCGAGTGCGGCTTGGCGTTCTTCATGGCGTGTCCTCCTGGTGGGCGGGTACGGTGCGGCGGTGGGCGTCAGGCCGCGGCCCGGGCGGGGCCGAGGCTGCGGTCGTGGGCGAGGAGCGCGGCGGCGGCGGCCTGCACCGCGGGGCGCTCGCCCGCATCGAGATTGGCGATCATCGGCAGCAGCGGCCCCATGTCGGCGATCCCGGCGAGCGTCACCGCGTCGTGGAGCACGCGGATGGGGCCGAGGGCGTCGCGCTGGTCCTCGAGCGGGAGGTAGGGCGCGCGGAGCGCCGCCGCCTCCTCGTAGCGCCGGGCCTTCAGTGCGGCGAGCAGCGCCGTGGAGCCGCGCGGGGCCACGCACACCGAGCCCGAGGTGAAGCTCTTCAGGCCGAAGTCGCGCAGGTGCACGATCGCGGGACGCTCGCCGATGCCGCTGATGACGAGGTCGCGGTCCACGGCTTCGACGAGGCGCTCGAGGTACGCGTCCTTCGCGGGGTCGTCGCGCACGATCGCGTACTTGATCGCGCAGACCACGCCGTCGCGGGCGAGCGCGCCGAGCGTGGCGGGCTCGAGGTAGCCCATCGCCTTCACGTAGGCGATCACGGGCTTGCCGAGCCGGTCGGCGAAGCGCCTGAGCGCCGTGGCCACGCCCGCGTCGTTCGAGGGCTGGCCGAAGGGCAGCGCCATCGCCGTGGGGAAGCCGCGCTCGCGCAGGATCGCCGCCTGGTCGACGAGCTTGCCGTAGTCTGCGCCCGCCGAGGGAATCACCCAGGTGCCTGGCGCCGCCGCCTGCGCCAGGAAGTCGAGCGTCGCGGCGTATTCGGAAAGGGGCAGGTGGTAGAAGTTGGCGTTGCCGCCGTACATCAATGTGCTCACGCCGCCCGCTTCCAGGTGCGCGATGAGCTTCCGGTTCTCCGCGGGCGCGAGCGCGAGATCGGCGCGCCGGGCGAGCGGGGGAACGGCGATCACGGATGCGGCGAGGTCGGCCGGCGTTACGGGCGAGGTCTTCACGGAGGGCTCCGGGCGGGTGGGTAGGGCGCGTCGGATGGTAGCGCTATCATCCGCCGGCTGTCAACCCCGCCCGCGTTCCGCCTAGGCGCTCTCGCGAGGGACGAGGGAGAAGCCGAGGTCGACGATCCGGGAGGCCACCGGGCGCCCGGCCACGCGGTCGAGGATGAACTGCGCGGCGGTGCGCCCGATCGCCACGCCGTCGACGCGCACCGTGGAGAGCGGCGGGTCCGTGTCCCGCGCGAAGTCGAGGCCCCCGAAGCCGAAGACCCGCAGCCGCCCGGGGACGGCCACGCCCAGCGCCTTCGCCTCGATGAGCGCGCCCAGCGCCAGGAGGTCCGAGCTGCAGAAGACCGCGTCGACTTCGGGGTGGCGCCCGAGGAGCGCGGCGAGCGCCCGCCGCCCCTCGCCGATCGTGGTCGGCGCGTGCACCAGGCGCACCGGCACCTTGCCGCTGCCGAGCCGGTGGGCGGCCTCGATGAAGCCGGCGCTCCGCAGCCCCGCGCGGTAGTCGTCGGCGGAGATCATCGCGAGGCGGCGCGCGCCGCGGCCGTGGAGGTATTCGGCCGCCGCCGCGCCCGCCTTCGCGTGGGAGAAGCCCACGAGCATGTCGATCGGCGTGGGCGTGAGGTCCCAGGTCTCGACCACGGGAATCGCCGCGGCCGCGAGGCGCCGGCGCCCCTCGGGCGAGTGCATGACGCCGGTGAGGACCACGCCGTCGGGGCGCCGCCCGATGATCGCGTCGAGGAGCGCGTCCTCGCGCGTTCCGTCGTAGCCGCTCTCGCCGAGCATCACCTGGAAGCCCGCCTCGGCGAAGGCGTCGGTGAGCGACTTCACGGTCTCGAGGAAGACGGGGCTCGCGATCGTGGGCACGATCGCGGCCACGAGCCGGCTGCGGTTGGAGGCGAGCCCGCCGGCGAGCCGGTTGGGCACGTAGCCCGTGCGCTCGACCGCCTCGCGGACCTTCGCGAGCGTGTCCGCGGTGAGCTGCCCGGGCGAGTTGATCGCGCGCGAGACCGTGATGGGGGAGACCCCCGCGATCCGCGCCACGTCGGCGAGCGTGAGGGCCGTCCCGCCGCGCCGCGCGCGCCGCGCCGGGGCCGGCTTCCCGGTCGTCAAAAGGGGCCTCTCCTTCATGGCCCGAATGATACCGCTAACATCGGCCCGGCGCGAGACCCGGCCCGGCGCCGTTCAGGCGCGCGCGTGGTGGGTCTGGCGCGCGTCGCGCACGAGCTGCGGCGCGTAGGAGCCGCCGATCATCCCGGCGATGGAGGCGAAGAGGCCGACCATCTGCGGCGGCACCTCCGCCTCGGCGAAGAACTTCTCGCAGATGCCCCAGGCCACCAGCCCGAGGAGCGCGGAGACGAGCGCGCCCTGCGTCGAGGCCTTGCGCCAGTAGATCCCGCACACGAGGGGCACGAAGGCGCCCACGAGCGTGACCTTGTAGGCGTTCTGCACCATCTCGTACATCGTGCTCGTGTTGTTGAGCGCGAAGACCAGCACGCCCGCGGTGAAGAACACGAGCGTCACGCGAAGCGTGAGGAGGAAGCGTTTGTCGCCCATCTCGCCGAAGAGGGGCTTCATCACGTTCTCCGTGAAGAGCGCCGTGGGGGCGAGCAGCGCGCCGGAGGCGGTGGAGAGGATGGCGGAGAGGAGCGCGCCGAAGAACATCACCTGCGCGAAGAGCGGCGTGTGGTTGAGGACGAGCTGCGGCAGGATCAGCTGCACCTCGCGCCCTTCGCTCTTCAGGAGCTCGGAAGTCACCTTCGGGTCGACGAGGAGGGCCGCGTAGGCGAGGAAGATCGGCACGAAGGCGAAAAGGAAGTAGGCCGCGGCGCCAAGGAGCGAGCCGCGCACCGCCGTGTTCTCGTTCTTCGCGCTCGTCACGCGCTGGAAGACGTCCTGCTGCGGGATCGAGCCGATGGCGAGCGTGGCCCAGGCCGCGACGAAGGCCCACCACTCCTTGCTGCCCCCGGTCGGCCAGAACTGGAACTTGCCCGCCTCGGAGGCGTGGCTCACGACCGCCCCCACGCCGCCCGCCATGCCCGAGACGAGGAAGGCGACGTAGAAGAGCCCGAGCACGATGATCACGGACTGGAAGAGGTCGGTGAGGGCGACGGACCACATGCCGCCGAGCGTCGTGTAGACGAGCACCACCACCGCGCCGAGGAGGATGCCCTGGTCGAGCGTGATCGCGCCCTGCGAGAGCGTGTTGAAGACGATGCCGAGCGCCGTGAGCTGCGCCGAGGTCCACCCGAGGTAGGAAAGCGTGACCGCGATGCTGGTGAGGACCTCCACGCCCTTGCCGTAGCGCTTCTTGTAGAAGTCGCCGATGGTGAGCAGGTCCATGCGGTAGAAGGCGCGGGCGAAGAAGAGCGCGACGAACACCAGGCAGAAGGTGGCGCCGAAGGGGTCGGCGGGAATGCCCCCGAGCCCGTCCTTCACGAAGGTCGCCGAGACAGAGAGCACCGTCTCCGCGCCGAACCAGGTGGCGAACACCGTGGCGACGTTCATGTAGAGCGGGAGGTTGCGCCCGGCGACGAGGTAGTCCTTGGCGTTCGAGACGAACTTCGTCGCGTAGAGGCCGATGGCGATGGTGACGGCGAGGTAGAGCAGGACGAAGGCGACGAGGGCGGTCATGGCGGCGGGGCGGAAGGATCGCGGGCGAGTGTAGCAAAAGGGTAGGATTCCGTCCCATGAAGCTGATCACCTGGAACATCCAGTGGGGCCGCGGGATCGATGGCGCGGTCGATCTCGGGCGGATCGTCGCCACCGCGCGCGAGTGGGCGGACTTCGACGTCTTCTGCGTGCAGGAGGTGGCGGACAACTTCCCGGGCCTCGGCGGCAACGACGACGGCGACCAGTTCGCGCGGCTCGCCTCGCTTCTTCCCGGGCACACCGCGATCGCGGGGATCGGACCCGACGTCGCGGGTCCGGGCGGCCGGCGGCGGCGCTTCGGCAACATGCTCTTCTCGCGCTATCCCGTGCTCTCGGTGCGCCGGCACATGCTCCCCTGGCCCGCGGACCCGGGCAAGGACTCGATGCCGCGGGTGGCGATCGAGGCGACGCTCGCGGCACCCCTCGGGCCCTTGCGCGTGACGACCACGCACCTCGAGTACTACTCCGACGTCCAGCGGATGGCACAGGCGCGGCGCCTGCGGGAGCTGCACGAGGAGGCCTGCGGGCGCGCCGCGCGCCCCGGCTTTCCCACGGCCGAGGGCGGGCCCTTCGACCGCATGGACCACACCGCCTCGGCGATCCTCACCGCGGACTTCAACTTCCGGCCCGAGCATCCCGCCTACGACGAGATCCAGCGCCCGCTCGACGGCCAGGCGCCCGCCTACCGGGACAGCTGGGCCCTCGTCCACGGCCGCCGGGCGCACGAGCCGACCTTCTGCCTGCACGACGCCACCTACTCGAAGGAGCCGTACTGCTGCGACTTCGTGTTCGTGAGCGAAGACCTCGCGAAGCGCGTGCGCGCGATCTCCGTGGACCTGCAGACGCGCGCCTCCGACCACCAGCCCGTGCTGCTGGAGCTCGACGACCGCTGACCAGCCGATTAAATGGGGACAGTCCCCATTTAAGCGCTGTAACACGTGTTACAGAGGATAAATGGGGACTGTCCCCATTTATTTTCTGTAACGGATCGCGACACGGCGGGTGGGGGGGCGTGGTATTCAGTGCGTTTCGCGATGGGGGCCTCATGAGGCGGGTTTTTCGGGTGCTGGCCGCCGCGGGCGGCGTTGTCCTGGCGGCGACGGCGAGCGCGGCGACGAAGGCGTACGAGATCGTCACGCTCGCCGAAGGCGTGCACGGGTTCGTGTGGAAGGACGCGCTGCAAGATCCCATCGAGGGCAACGCGCTCTTCATCGTGAACGACCGCGACGTGGTGGTCGTCGACAGCGGACTGCTCCCCTCCTCCGCGCGGACGATGATCGCCGAGTTGCGCAAGATCACGCCGAAGCCCGTGCGCTACGTGGTGAACACGCATTGGCACGACGACCACATCAACGGCAACGCCGTCTACCGCGAGCTCTTTCCCGGCGTCGAGTTCATCGCGCACACCCACACGCGGACCGACGCGATCGAACAGAGCATGGTCCCGCGCCCCGACAACATCGCCAACATGGAGAAGACGGCCGAGAAGTACGAGCGCTGGGTCGCCACGGGCAAGGACGACGACGGCAAGCCCCTCGCGGAAGAGCGCAAGGTGCGCGCCGCCGAGATCGTGGCGCTCATGCGCTCGGGCATTCCGGAGCTGCGCGCCGTCGTCGACGTGCCCCCGGACCTCACCTTCGAGGACCACCTGGTGCTGCGCCGCGGCGATCGCACCGTCGAGATCCGCTGGCTGGGCCTCGGCAACACGCGCGGGGACGTGGTGGTGTTCCTGCCGAAGGAGCGCATCGTCGCGACGGGGGACCTGCTCGTCTGGCCGATCCCCTTCATGTTCGGGTCCTACTACGACCGGTGGATCGAAACGCTGGGCAGGCTCGACGCCCTCGCCGCCGACACGCTATTCCTCAGCCACGGCGCGCCCCAAGGCAGCCGCGACTATCTGCGCGAGGTCCAGGGGCTGCTCGCCGCGATCGTCGAGCGGGCGAAGGCCGCCGCCGCGACGGATCTTCCCGTCGAGGAGGCGAAGAAACGCGTGGACCTGAAGGACTGGAGAGAGAAGTTCGCCGGGGCCGACCCGAAGCGCCAGCGCGCCTTCGACGCCTTCGTGGTCGCCCCGGCCGTCGAGCGCGCGATCCGCCAGGCGCGCAAGGAACCCGCGGCCTTCACCCAGAAACTGCGTTAGTGGATGAAGAAGTAGGCCACCACCATGATCGCGAGGATCGCGGCGATGGCGAGCAGCGTCCGGCTTTGCCGCGCCTGCGCCTCGGCGAGGGCGCGGATCGCCTCCTCGAGCCGCTGCGGCGCGTTGTCGTTCAACACGCGGTGCACGAGGCGCGGCAGCTGCGGAAGCGCCCGGGCCCAGAGCGGCGCCTCCTCGCGCATCTGGCGCAGGAAGCCGCGCGGGCCGACCTGCTCGTTCATCCAGCGCTCGAGGATCGGCTGCGCGGTGCGCCGCAGGTCCAGGTCCGGGTCGAGCTGGCGGCCGAGCCCCTCGACCTGCAGGAGCGTCTTCTGCAGCAGCACGAGCTGGGGCTGGATCGGCATGCGGAAGCGACGCGAGACCTCGAAGAGGCGCATGAGGAGCTTGCCGAAGTAGATCTCCTTCAGCGGCCGGTCGAAGATCGGCTCGCACACCGAGCGGATCGCGCCCTCGAACTCGTCGACGCGCGTTCCGGCGGGAACCCAGCCCGCGTCCACGTGGGCGATCGCCACCTTGCGGTAGTCGCGGTTGAAGAAGGCCATGAAGTTCACCGCGAGGTAGTTCTTGTCCGCGTCGTTGAGCGAGCCCATGATCCCGTAGTCGATGCCGCAGTAGCGGCCGTCGCGCGCGACGAAGATGTTGCCCGGGTGCATGTCGGCGTGGAAGAAGCCGTCGCGGAAGACCTGGGTGAAGAAGATCTCGACGCCGTTGCGCGCGAGCTGCGCGATGTCGATGCCCGCGCGGCGCAACTCGTCGACCGCGTTCACGGGCATCGCGTCGATGCGCTCCATCACCATGACCTCGCGCGTGCACCAGTCCCAGTAGGGCTCGGGCACGTAGAGGATGGGGCTGCCGGCGAAGTTCCGGCGCACGGTGCTCATGCTCGCGGCCTCGCGCACGAGGTCGAGCTCGTCGCCGATGGTCTTCTCGAACTCCTCGACCACCTCGCGGGGCCGCAGGCGCTTGCCGTCGGGGAAGACGTGCTCCACGAGCCCGGCGATCACGTAGAGCAGCGCGATGTCCTTGGCGATCGTCTGCGCGATCCCGGGGCGCAGGATCTTCACCGCCACCTCGCGCCCGTCGGGGAGCGTCGCGAAGTGCACCTGCGCGACCGAGGCGCTCGCGATCGGCGCGAGGTCGAAGGTGCGGAAGACCTCGGCGTGGGGCCTGCCGTAGGCGCGCTCGAGCGTGGCGATCACGCCCTCGGCGGGGAACGGCGGCACGTTGTCCTGCAGCTTCGAGAGCTCGGTGGTGACGTCCTCGGGAATCAGGTCCGGGCGCACCGAGAGGAGCTGTCCGAACTTGACGAAGATGGGCCCGAGGGACTCGAGCGCGAGGCGCAGCCGCTCGCCCCTCGGGCGCGAGCGGTCCGCCCAGAAGAACGCGACGCGGAACGCGAAGCGGATCAGCCCGCTCCCCGGCCCGGCGAGGAACTCGTCGAGACCGTAGCGGCCGATGGTGAAGAAGATGCGGAGCGAGCGGAAGAAGCGCATGCAACCGCGATTCTAACCGCTCGCCGCCCCCCCTACTTCTTCAGCCGCTCCAGGAAATGCCTGCGGAACTTGGCGACCTTGGGCTCCACCACGAAGGTGCAATAGGGGTTCGAGGCGCCCACGCGCTCGAAGTACTCCTGGTGGTAGTCCTCGGCGACGTAGAACGTCGAGGCGGGCACGACCTCGGTCACGATCGGGTCGGGCCAGAGCTTCGCCCGCGTGAGGTTCGCGATCACCTCCTCGGCCGCGCGCTTCTGCTCCGGCGAGTGATGGAAGATCGCCGAGCGGTACTGGGTGCCCACGTCGTTGCCCTGGCGGCCGGGCGTCGTGGGATCGTGGATCGTGAAGAAGATCTCGAGCAGGTCGCGGAACGTCACCACCGCGGGATCGAAGGTCAACTGGACGACCTCGGCATGCCCCGTCGTTCCGGCGCACACTTGCTCATAGGTCGGGTCGGGGCGCGCGCCGCCCATGTAGCCCGATTCCACGGACTCCACGCCCTTCACCTGGTCGAACACCGCCTCGAGGCACCAGAAACACCCACCCGCGAGGGTCGCAACTTCCCGGTTCATCGCAACTCCTATTGAATTGGCCGGGCCATGGCCCGTTGCGTGCTATGGGTCGTTCGGCGCAAGCAAACCTTAAACCACAATCGCTTGGGGCTGGGCGACTTCGTACCCACTTGATATAGGTCAAGGCAGCGGGGGGACCCCCCCTCAAGAATTCAGTTTCCCCCCGCGCCTGCGGAGGGCTAAGATAATCAAGTTGAAACAGGGGGATACAGCATGAACCTCACGTCGTCTCGCAAGCGCGGGACCGCCGCCACCCTTCCAGCCCAGGAAATCAGCGCCGAGGTGCTGGTCGAGAAGTACGCCAAGGGTGGGGAGCTCACGGTCAAGGAAGTCCGCGCGCGCGTGGCGGGAGCGCTGGCGGCCGCGGAGGCCGAGGCGGACCGCGCGAAATGGGAGGCGAAGTTCCTCGAGGCGCAGGAGTCGGGCTTCATTCCCGCGGGGCGCATCAACTCGGCGGCGGGCACGGAGCTCTCCGCCACGCTCATCAACTGCTTCGTCCAGCCCGTGGGCGATTCCATCCGCGATGTCGTCGACGGCAAGCCGGGCATCTACCTCGCGCTCACCGAGGCCGCGGAGACGATGCGCCGCGGCGGTGGCGTGGGCTACGACTTCTCCTCGATCCGCCCCGAGGGCGCGTGGGTGAAGGGCACCAACTCGCGCGCGAGCGGGCCGGTTTCCTACATGCGCGTCTTCGACCAGTCCTGCGAGACGGTGGAGTCCGCCGGCGCGCGGCGCGGCGCGCAGATGGGGGTGCTCCGATGCGACCACCCGGACATCGAGCGCTTCATCCACGCGAAGGACGAGGGCGCGCTCACGAACTTCAACGTTTCCGTCGGAGTGACCGACGAATTCATGCGCGCCGTCGAGTCCGGCGGCAGCATCGAGCTCGTTCACAAGGCCGAGCCCTCGAAGGAAGTGAAGGACGCCGGCGCCTACAAGCGCGGCGACGGCCTGTGGGTCTACCGCAAGGTCCCCGCGCGCGACCTCTGGGACCAGGTCATGCGCTCCACGTACGACCACGCGGAGCCGGGCATCCTCTTCCTCGACCGCATCAACCGCGACAACAACCTCTACTACTGCGAGACGATCGAGGCCACCAACCCCTGCGCGGAGGAGCCGCTCCCCGCCTATGGCTGCTGCGACCTCGGCTCCATCAACATTTCCCTGTTTGTCCGCGATCCCTTCGAGGAGAAGGCCCGATTCGACTTCGAGCGCTTCGGAAAGGTGATCGACGCCGCGATCCGCATGCTCGACAACGTCCTCGACGTGACGCCCTGGCCGCTGGAAGCGCAACGCGACGAGGCGATGGCCAAGCGCCGCGTGGGGCTCGGGTTCACGGGGCTGGGCGACGCGCTGCTGATGCTGCGGCTTCGCTACGACACGGACGAGGCGCGCGCGATGGGCGCACGCATCGCCGAATACATGCGCGACCGCGCCTACGCGGCCTCCGTGGAGCTCGCGCGCGAGCGCGGGCCCTTCCCGCTCTTCAATGCCGACCTCTACCTCTCGGGCGGCAACTTCGCCTCGCGCCTGCCGCAGGAGCTCAAGGACCGCATCCGCAAGCACGGCATCCGCAATTCCCACCTCCTCTCGATCGCGCCCACGGGCACGATCTCGCTCGCCTTCGCCGACAACGCCTCGAACGGCATCGAGCCGCCGTTCTCCTGGACCTACACGCGCAAGAAGCGCATGGCCGACGGCACGCACAAGGAGTTCCGCGTCGAGGACCACGCCTTCCGCCTCTTCCGGCACCTGTACGGCGAGGAGGCGAAGCTGCCGGAGTGGTTCGTGACCGCGCTCGAGATCTCCGCCGAGGCGCACAAGGCGATGGTGGCGGCCGTCGCGCCCTTCATCGACACGAGCATCTCGAAGACGGTGAACGTCCCCGAGGACTACCCGTATGCGGAGTTCGAGGGGCTCTACCTTTCGGGATGGAAGGCGGGGCTCAAGGGGCTCGCCACCTACCGGCCCAACAGCGTGCTGGGCGCGGTGCTCACGGCCGAGCCCGCGAAACCCGTCCGGGCCGCGGAGCTGCCCATCGAGGCGATGAACCGGCGCCTCGCGATCAAGACGCTGCCCGAGCCCGTGCTCGCGAGCCTGCGCTGGCCGGGGCGCCCGGAGCTGCCGCAGGGCAACCCCGCGTGGACCTACATGGTCGACTACCCGCAGGGCAAGTTCGCGCTCTTCATCGGCCACGTCGAGAACGAGGACCGCCGCGCCTTCCCGTTCGAGGTCTGGGTGAACGGCGCGGAGCAGCCCCGGGGGCTCGGCGCGGTCGCGAAGACGCTTTCCATGGACATGCGCGCGAACGACCGCGCCTGGCTCAGGATGAAGCTCGACGACCTCGCCGCGACGGTGGGCGACGACGCCCTCGAATTGCGCATGCCGCCCCACGGCGAGAAGCAGCGCGTGCCGAGCATGGTCTCCGCGCTCGCGCAGGTCGTGCGCTGGCGATGCGAGCAGCTCCACGCCTTCGACGACGCGGGCCCCTCGCCGCTCCTGAACGCGATGTTCAGCCTCGACGAGCCGCGCACCGGCACGGACGGCACGCTCGCCTGGACGGTGGACATCTCGAACCCCGCCTCGGGCGAGGAGTTCGTGCTGGGGCTGAAGGAGATGCACATGCCCGACGGCGGCACGCGCCCGTACTCGATCTGGCTCTCGGGGCACTATCCGCGCGCGCTCGACGGGCTCACGCGGCTGCTTTCGCTCGACATGCGCGTGATCGACCCGGCGTGGATCGGCATGAAGCTCAGGAAGCTCCTCGACTACTCCGAGCCGCTCGGCGACTTCATGGCCTTCGTGCCCGGCGAGCGGCGCCAGCAGAACTGGCCCTCGACGGTCGCCTACCTCGCGCGCCTCGTGATCCACCGCTACGCGATGCTCGGCGTCCTCGACGAGCGCGGCTTCCCGCGCCAGGAGATGGGCGTGCTCGAGTCCCCGCGCCGCGACGACGAACCCGCGCTCATGAAGGGCCGGCGCTGCGGCGAGTGCGGCAACCTCACCGTCATCCGCAAGGACGGCTGCGACTTCTGCAGCGCCTGCGGGTGGGTGGGGACCTGCGGGTAGCTACTCGAACGTGAAGCGGTAGACCGCGTCGAGCCCGGGCTTGTCCCCGGCCTTGAGGATCAGCTGGAAGGCCTGGGTGACCTGCCAGCTCACGCGCAGCGTCTGCTCGGCGTCGGCGAGGCTCTGCTGGTAGGAGACGTAGAGGTCCTTGGTGAGGCGCTTGCCCACGCTCACCACTTCCGCGCCCGAGGTCGAGCCGGTCTTCCCCGCGATCGTGCTCTGCGGCAACGCCCCCAGAGCGCTCGTGCCCTCGTCGCGGCCCACGCGCACGTGGTCGATGGGGAAGGCGCCGACGAGCCGCCGGCCCACGCGCTCGTCGCCCATCAGCGCGTTCGCCGCGGCGAGGAGCGTGGCCACGTCGCCCTCGGAAGCCTGCGCGGGGCCGCGGCCGAGGACGAGCCACGAGAGCTTCTCGTGGTCGGGGACTTCCGGCGAGGAGTAGAGCCGCGCCTTGGGCCGCGCGACGGTGCCGAGAATCTCCACGCCCGCGACGACCGGCATCCCGGTGCGCACCGCGAGCACATTGAGGCCCGGGTTCTCGAGCGTGCCCTGGAAGTTCAGCACGCCGCGCTCGATCGCGAGCTGCTGGCCGTAGGCGTCGTAGGTGCCGCCCACGGTGCGGATCGAGCCGCTCGCCGCGAGCCCCTTGCCCGGCTCGCCGCGCAGGCGCACGTCGCCCGCGAGCTGGGTGCGCAGCCCCCGCCCCGTGAAGAAGAGGCGATCGCCCAGGCTCACGCGCAGGTCGAGGCCGATGCGCGGGCCCAGGCGAGCGCCCGCCGCCTCGCCTTCGCGCACGACGACCACGTCGTCGGAGACGGAAGGCGGCGCCGCCGCGGCGATCCCGAAAAAGCCCGCGTCCGCGCGCAACGCGCCCGTCACCGCGAGCTCGGTCGCCTTCGCCTCGATGCGCGTCTCGCCGGAGACCGCGAGGAAGCGGTTCGGGAGTTGCGTCGCCGGAAAGCCGTCCGCGCGCACGACGATGGCGCCCGCGCGGGTGCCGAGGTCGAGGGTGCCGCTCGCCTGGATCGTCCCTTTCGCGGCGCGCGTGACGCCCTCGAGGCGGCGCGCGACGCGCTGCGAGGGATGCCAGGCGCTCGCGAGCTCGAAGCGCGCGAGGCGCACCTCGCGATTGTCGAACGCCACCTCGGCGCCGCCCTCGTCGATCGTGACGCCGGCGAGCGGCTCGTGCAGCTTCACCCCTTCGGCGCGCAACCCGCCGGTCCACGCGGGATCCTCCACCGTACCGCCGAGCTGCACCGATCCCTTCAGGCGCCCGTCGAGCTCCGCGTCGGGGCCGATCCCCGCGGCGGCCCCGCGCAGTCACGGCACATCCACTTCCCGCGCACCGTCGAGCGGCGCGCCCGCGGGCAGCGTCCATCCGCCGCCTTCGCGAGCGAGACGCGTCGTCGCGCGCCCGGCGATGCGGCCGAGCGTGGCCCCCTCGATCGCGAGCGCCGCGCGCACCTCGCCACCGGAGGCCTCGAGCGAGGCGTCGAGCCTCGTGAGCCCGAGCGCCACGCGCGGCTCGCCCACGCGCAGGTCGCCATCCTCGCGGCGCAGGCGGAAAGAGCCTTCCACGGTCTCGGCGAGGCGCAGGTCCCAGTCGGCCGCGACGGCGAGCGTGGAGCGCGGCGACGCGGGGAGCCGGAGTAGCCGCGCGATGGTGCGCACCGGCACGCCGCGTCCCGTCCCTTTCGCCTCGATCGCTTCCGGCGTCCACAGGGTTCGCGCGAGGCGTGCCTCGCCCCATTCGCCCTTGAGCGTAGCCTCGCCCAGCTCGACGCGGCGCGCGCTCGCGCGGAGCTCGGCGGGCGCGGCGAGCGCGAAGGGAACCGGTCCCTCGGCGGCGAACGACGCGACGCGGCCGTCCCACGCGAGCGGCGCGGCGCCCGCGGAGAGCCCGCCTTGCAGCGCGAGCGTTCCCGACCACTCCTTCGAGGCGCGCGATTCGATGGCGATGCGGTGGTCGGAGCGGGTGCCCGAGAGCGTCGCGCTCGCGCCTTCGACCAGGGCCGCACCGCCGCGGCGCCTGAGCCCGCGGATCGCGATCGTGCCCGCGACGCGGCTGTCGGCTTCCGGCCCGATCTCGACCTTCGATTCCGCGGAGGCGAGCGTGAGCCCGCCGGGAAGCTCGAGCGCCGCCGCCTTGATCTCCACGCTACCCGCGGGGGCCTCGAGCGTGCCGGTCGCGGCCGCCTCGAGATCGACTCGCCCCGCGATGGCGAGTCCGAGCGCCTTGCCCAGCGGCACCAGGTCCGGCGAGCGGAACGCGATGCGCAGCGCGTCGCCCGGCCGGCCGAACGCGCCCTTCGCGTCGAGCCGCGTCTCGCCGAGGTTCAGGTTCGCGTCCACCCGCTCGAGGCGCTTCGCGGCGACGGCGAACGCGGCCTGGCCGCCGGCGGGCATTCCGGCGAGCCGGCTCTCCCCGAAGTCCAGCGTCGCCTCTCCGGCGAGCGCGGGATCGAGGACACCCTTCATCGCGAGCGTCGCGTTGAGGTCGCCCGCGGGGGCGCTCGCGAACGCGGAAGGATCGAAGTGCGTGAGCGTGCCCGCGGCCTCGAAGTCGCGCTTTCCCGAGAGCGCGATCGAGCCGCGCGCTTCCAGGACCGAGGCGCCGCGCGCGACGCGGGCGGTTTCCACGACGAAGCGCCCGCCCGCGAACTGCGCGCGCCCGGCGATCTCGAAGCGCGGCTCCTTCAGGTCCACGTCGAAGCGCTGCGCATCGGCGCCCGTGTCGGCGGCGATCGCGCCCGCGAGCTTCGTCGGGCGGAGCTTCGCGTGCCAGGTCGCGAGGTCGAGGCCCGTGACGTCCACCTTCGCGCGGAGCCGCCCGTCGGCGAACACGCCGTCGCCCTTCGCCGCGCCGCCGTTCGCGAGCGCGATCGCCGCACCCGCGATCTCGTAGCGGCCCTTCGCGAGCCGGAGCCTTCCCGCGAGCCGCGTGACCGGGATGCCGCCGCGGTCGAGGGACGCGGGTTCGGCGTTCACCACCGCGACCTTGCCCGCGAGCGCCTCGCCCTCGGGCGCGAGGTCCGCGTCGATCGCGAGCTTCGTCCTCGGGGCGCCGAAGAACGCCGCCACGTCCACGCCCGAGAGCTTCGCCACGAGCCGGCGCACGGGCTGCGGCGCGTAGGGCTCGAGGTCGGCGGATGCGTCGCCCGCGATGCCGCCCGACTCGCCCTTCGCCCGCAGGTCGATCTTCGCGAGCGAGCCCTTCGCCGTCGCCGAGACGCGGTGCCGCACGGCCCCGCGCTCGCCCGCGAGCTCGCCCGTCGCATCCAGCGGGAACGGCGAGAGCGTGCCGATGGTGCCGCGAACGCTCGCGCGCCCCGCGACCGTCGCGGCCTCCAGGTTGCCGACGATCCACGCGGCGGCGTTGCCCTCGCCGCGAAACGCGATGTCGCGAAACTCCACGATGGAATCGCCGGGCTTCGCGCCCATCGTCGCGATGCGCAGCACGCCGAGGGCCGCGCGCTCGACGCGCACCGGGAACGGCGGCACGAGCGTGGCGGGAGGGCGCGCCGGCTCCTTCGATGGAGCGCTCGCCACCTCGACCTCGGCGGCGCTCACGCGGTCGAGCTGCACGCGCCCGGCGAAGAGCGCCATCGGCGACCAGTTGATCTCGGGCTTCGCCACGCGCAGGCGCAGCTTCGGCGATTCGAACCCGAGGGCCTGCGCGCGCAGCGTGCCCGCGAGGCTGCCCTCGAGCCCCTCGGCGGAGAGCCCCGCCGTGGTGAGCACGAAGCGCGCGCCCGCCGTCGTGAACGCGAGCCACGCGGCGATCGCGACCGCGATGGCGGCGACCGCGGCGAGCCCCAGCAGCGTCACGCGGACGAATCCGCGCTCGGGCGGGCGAAGGCGCGCGCTCATCTCAGAAGGCCACCGAGACGGAGAAGGAGACGCGCCACTTGCGCTCGCCTTCCGCGTAGGCGAGGTCGAAGGCGAGCGGGCCCGCGGGCGTGCGCCAGCGCGCGCCGAACCCGTAGCTCGCGTTCGCGCCGAGCTCCGCGCGCGCGTCCGCGGCGTCGCCCACGTCGACGAAGAGCGCCCCGCCCCACTCGCGCGAGAACCAGCGCACGTACTCGACGCTCGCCGTGGCGAGGTAGCGGCCGCCGACGATGGCCTCGCCTTCCTGCGCGCCGAGGCTCTCGTAGGCGTAGCCGCGGTTCGAGCGCGTGCCGCCCGCGCGGAAGAGGAAGTCCTGCGGGATGCCCGAGCGGCTCGCGGCGACCGTCTGGCCCACCTCGGCGCGCAGGAGCAGCTGGTCCACGGGCGAGAGCGGGAACCAGTGCTGGTACTGCGCGTAGAGCTTGACGAAGTCCTGGTCGGAGAAGAAGGCGTTCGCCGCCGCCGCGACGTTCACATTGAGAACGCCGCCGCGCGTCGGATCGAGCACGTTGTCCACGGTGCGCCAGGTGGCCGAGGCGACCGGGGCGAGCGCGCGCGCAAGCTCCTCCGCGGCGCCCTGGGGCACCTTGCGCTCGAACTGGTAGCTCAGCCCCACGCGGTAGTCCGCGGTATCCACCTTGAAGGCGCGATACGCGGCGAACGCGATGCGGCGCGTGACGAGGTTCTGGTTGGAGGTGCGCTCGACCAGGGTGCCGAGGCTGTCGCGCGTCGCGGGCTCGTCGCCGAAGGGCCCGCCGAAGGTGCGCGGCGGCAGGTAGAAGTCCGCGTAGCCGATCTGGCGCGTGCGGTCGAGGGCGAAAGCGCTCTGCATGTCCCACCCCCGGTGGAACACGTTGCGGTGCCGGTAGGAGACCTCGCCCCGCGCTCCCGAGTCCGTACCGTAGCCGAGCGACAGGCCCACGTTCACTGCGGGGCGCTCGACCACCGTCACCTCGACGGGCACGCGCACGGCCTTCGCAGGGTCGCGGTCGATCTCGACGACCACGGAGTTGAAGTAGGCGGAGTTCTGCAGCGCGCGCTGGAGGTCGAGGAGGCGGTCCCTCACGTAGCGCTCGCCGGGATCGAGGTCGCTGTAGCGCGCCACGAGCGTGGCGGGATAGCGCGCGAGGCCCGAGACCGCGAGCTCGCCCAGCGTGAAGGCGGGCCCGCTGTCGAGGACGATCTTCAGGCTCGCGGTGGCCGCGCCGGCGTCCACGCGGGCCTCGCTCTCCACGAGGCGCGCCGCCGCGTAGTCCACCTCGACCAGGGCGTCGAGCGTGCGGCTCTTCGCGTCCTCCCAGTCGGCGTTGCGGAAGGGCCTGCCCTCCACGAGGGGCCAGACGGCGCGGATGCCCCGGCGCCGGGCGTCGAGCTCGATGCCCTCGCCCGCGATCGCGCCCCGGAGCTCGATCTCCACCTTCGCGACAGTGGTGCGCGCGCCCGGCGTCACCGCGACGAGGAGCTTCGCCTGCGCCCCCTCGCCCTCGATCCGCGTTTCCACCTTCGGCGAGAACCAGCCCTCGGCGGCGGCGATCTCCGGCACGCGGCGGTTCACCTCGCGGACGAACGGCCGCAAGGCCCCGCGCGCGTCGCCTCCTTCCGCGATCTCGGGCGGGACGAGGTGCTTCTCGAAGAGGACGCGCAGCTCCGTGGGCGCCTCCCAGGAGACGGCGGCGCGCTTGGCCGGCGGCGCCTGCCCGTGGGCCGTGGCGGCGGCGAGGGCGAGGAGCGCGACGAGGAGCAGCCTCAACTTACGCGGCGTTCCGGCGTTCGCGGCGCTCAGCGGCGGTCATCGTCCGCGTCCAGCATTTCGATGCGCTTCGCGAGCCGCTCGACGGCGTCGCGCAGCTCCGAGACCTCGCGGACGAACCCCTCGACCTTCACGCGCGAGGCGATGAGGGGCGATTCCTCCGTCCAGTACTCCGCCGCGCCCTCGGCCACGCGCCAGGCGGCGTCGCGCCCCCAGGCGGCGGCGCCGCGGGCGGTCTCGGCCGCGCGGTGCGCCGCGGCATCGCCCACGAGGCGGGAGAGGTCCTCCTCCGCGTCCCAGCTGAGGTTGCGCGCAAGGAAGGAGACCTCCTGCGCGAACTCCGCGTCGCCTTGCATCTCGACTTCCTTGAACGCGGCCTCGTCCTTCGCGGCGAGCCGCGGGAGCAGGAACGGCGAGAGCCTCACTTCGAGGTCGCGCGCGGCCTCGGGCACCGCCGAGGTGACGCAGCCCGTGGTCTGGACCGTGAAGGCGAGCGAGAGGGGACCGACGTGGAAGGCGGCCGTGCGCCCGGCGAAGCGGGCGAGCCGCTCCATGGCGACCGGCGTGGAATGCAGCACGTGGTTGAGCGCGGCCGTGACCGGGCGCGGGCCCATCAGACCTTCCATCCCCGGTGCAGCGCCACGACGCCGCCGGTGAGGTTGAAGTACTCGACGTTCGCGAGGCCCGCTTCCCGCATCATCGCCTTGAGCGTCTCCTGGTCCGGGTGCATGCGGATCGACTCGGCGAGGTAGCGGTAGGCCGCCTCGTCCTTCGCGACGTGCTTGCCGAGCCACGGCAGGACGGAGAACGAGAACGTGTCGTAGGGCTTCGCGAGGGGCTTCCAGGGCTTCGAGAACTCGAGCACCAGAACGCGCCCGCCCGGCCGGGCGACGCGCGCCATCTCCGCGAGCGCGCGGTCCTTGTGCGTCATGTTGCGCAGCCCGAAGGCGACCGAGACGCAGTCGAAGGTGTCGCCCGGGAAGGGGAGCCTCTCGCCATCGCAGAGCGCGAGCGGCGGGAAGAAGCCGCCGTCGATCAGCTTGTCGCGCCCCACGGCGAGCATGCCGGCGTTGATGTCGGTGAGCCAGACCTGGCCCGTGGGGCCGGCGCGCTTCGCGAAGGCGAGCGCGAGGTCGCCGCTGCCGCTCGCCACGTCGAGGACGCGCGAGCCCTCGCGCACGCCGCTCATCGCCACGGCGAAGCGCTTCCAGAGCCGGTGCATCCCGAGCGACATGAGGTCGTTCATGAGGTCGTAGTTCGTGGCGACCGAGCTGAAGACCTCGCCCACGCGCCGGGCCTTCTCGGCGACCGGCACCTCCTCGTAGCCGAAATGGGTGGTCTTGTCGCTCACTTCGACCCTTCCGCCTTGGGAGGGGGCCTGGAAGAGGGTGCGTCGCGCGAGGCGCCCGCCTGCTCGAGGCGCGCGAGGTAGCTCTTCCAGTTCGTCGCCTGGCGCTCGCCGAGCTCGTGGAGGTATTCCCAGGAGTAGAGCCCCGTGTCGTGGCCGTCGGTGAAGACGAGCTTCACCGCGTACACCCCCACGGGCTCGACCTCGGTGATGCCGACCTCGCGCTTGCCCACCTGGAGCACCTCCTGGCCGGGGCCGTGGCCGCGCACCTCCGCGGAGGGCGAGAAGACGCGCAGGTACTCGCAGGGCAGCTCGTAGCGCTGGCCGTCCTCGAAGGCGATTTCCAGCAGGCGGGACTTCTGGTGCAGCTTGATCTCGGTGGGGCGGGGGGCTTTGGGGTCCATGGGCGGGCCGGTCGTGAGGCCCGATTATCGCTCAGGGCGGCCCGGGCCGAGCAAAGGCTGTAATGTCCCTGTCACCCGGCTGAAATATCATCGCGGCAACCCACGAGAAGGCCGCCATGCCCGCCCGCATCCTCGTCGTCGAAGACGAACCCGCCATCCAGGAGCTGATCGCCCTCAACCTCGCCCAGGCGGGGCACCGGCCGGTGGCCGCCGACAGCGCCGAGAAGGCCGTCGAGCTGATCCGCGCGGAGCTCCCCGACCTGGTGCTCCTCGACTGGATGCTCCCGGGGCGAAGCGGCCTCGAGCTCGCCCGGCAGCTACGCGGCGAATCGCGCACCCGGGCGCTGCCGATCATCCTGCTCACCGCCCGCGGCGACGAGGAGGACAAGCTCCGGGGGCTCGAGACCGGCGCCGACGACTACATCACCAAGCCCTTCTCGGTGAAGGAGCTGCAGGCGCGGATCAAGGCGGTCCTGCGCCGCCGGGCGCCGGAAATCACCGACGACGCGATCGACTACCACGGCCTGAGGCTCGACCCCGCCTCGCACCGCGTCACCGGCAGGGGCAAGGAACTGGCGATGGGCCCCACCGAGTTCCGGCTCCTGCACTTCTTCCTCACGCACCCCGACCGGGTGTACTCGCGCACCCAGCTCCTCGACTACGTCTGGGGCGACCACGTGTTCATCGAGGAACGCACGGTCGACGTGCACATCCGGCGCCTGCGCTCCGCGCTCTCGCGCAGCGGCCACGAGAACTACGTCCAGACGATCCGGGGCAGCGGCTACCGCTTCTCGAAGGCCTGAGGCGCCCCCGGGGGGCCGTGGGATAATGGCCGCGACCACCCCGAGGGACTCCGGCATGGGACAGTGGCTGAGGCAGCTGCTCGGCACCGCGGCGGTGTCCGGCACGGCGGCGCTCCTCATCGGATTGCTCGCCGGCCGGGCCGCGGCCTTCGCCTTTCTCGCCCTCGTCTTCTTCATCCTCCTCGCGTTCCACTACCTCAACCAGTGGCGGCTGCTGCGCTGGCTGAAGGACCCCGCGCTCGAGAGCACCCCCGACGCCTCGGGCACCTGGGGCGAGATCTTCGCCCACCTCTACCGGGGCATGAAGAAGGAGAAGCAGAGCCAGCGCGCCCTCTCGGGCATGCTGCTGCGCTTCCGGCAGGCGGGCGAGGCGATGCCCGACGGCGTCACGGTGCTCGACGAGGAGAACCGCATCGAGTGGATGAACCCCTCGGCGGAGGACCACTTCGGGCTCACGCTGCGCCGCGACCGCCAGCAGGCGATCACGAACCTCGTGCGCCACCCGATGTTCGCCTCCTACCTCGCCGCCGCGCACTTCGGCGAGCCTTTCCAGCTCAAGGGCCCCGCGGAGGGCGACCGGGTGCTCTCGGTGCAGCTCGTCCCCTACGGGCTCAACGAGAAGCTGCTGCTGTCGCGCGACGTCTCGCGCTGGGAGCGGCTCGAGGCCATGCGCCGCGACTTCATCGCCAACGTCTCCCACGAGCTGCGCACCCCGCTCACGGTGATGAAGGGCTTCCTCGAGACGCTCACCGACGCGCGCACCGCCGACGAGAGGCTCTTCAACCGCTCCCTCGAGCTCATGACCGAGCAGGCCGAGCGCATGCAGCGCCTCGTCGAGGACCTGCTCATGCTTTCCCGGCTCGAGGACTCGGGCTATCCGCTGCGCGAGGAGGCGATCGACGTGCCCGCGCTCGTGCGCTCGGTGCTCCTCGACGCGGAGAGCCTCAACGCCGGGCGCCACCGCATCGCCTCGAGGATCGAGCCCGCCTGGATGACGGGCAGCCGCGAGGAGCTGCGCAGCTGCTTCTCGAACCTCGTCACCAACGCGATCCGCTACACCGCGGCGGGCGGCGACATCGAGGTCGCCTGGACACTCGAGGGCGGCGCGCCGGTCTTCCGCGTCACGGACAACGGCGACGGGATCGCCCCCGAGCACGTCCCGCGGCTCACGGAGCGCTTCTACCGCGTGGACCGCAGCCGCTCGCGCTCCACGGGCGGCACGGGCCTCGGGCTCGCCATCGTCAAGCACGTGCTCCAGCGCCACCAGGGGCGGCTCGAGATCGAGAGCGAGGTGGGGCGGGGGAGCACCTTCACCTGCCGCTTCCCCGCCTCGCGGGCGGCCGAGCCCGCCACGACGCTCGCCGAGGTGAAGCCGATCCGGGCGGCGTGAGCGCCATGCCGTAAAATGGAGGCGTCCAACGGGACGCACCCATGATCGGCATCCTCATCGTCGCCCACGGCGCCTTCGGCGAAAGCCTCATCCACAGCGCGAGCCACGTGCTCGGCAAGCGGCCGCTCTACCTGCGGCAGGTGGGCGTGACGGTCCACGACGACCCCGAGGCGATCATCCCCGTGGCCGAGGACCTCATCCGCTTCCTCGACCAGGGGCAGGGCGTGCTCGTGCTGACCGACATCTACGGCGCCACGCCCTCGAACGTCGCCGCGCGGCTCCTGAAGCCCGGCCGCGTCGAGGGGATCGCGGGCGTGAACCTGCCGATGCTCATCCGCGCTCTCACCTACCGCGAGGAGCCGCTCGCGGCGGTGATCGACAAGGCGCTCGCCGGTGGCACCGCGGGCGTGATGCGCATGCCGGTCAAGGACTGAGGGGATGCAGAAGCGAACCGTGACCATCACCAACAAGCTCGGCCTGCACGCGCGGGCCTCGGCCAAGCTCACGCAGGCGGCCTCGGGCTTCCGCAGCGGCGTGTGGCTCGCCCGGAACGGACGGCGCGTGAACGCGAAGAGCATCATGGGGGTGATGATGCTCGCCGCGGGCCTGGGCTCCAGCGTCGAGATCGAGACCGACGGCCCGGACGAGGTCGCCGCGATCGAGGCGATCGAGAAGCTCTTCGCGGACAAGTTCGGGGAGGGCGCGTGAGGCATCCGGCGCGGGCCCCGCTTGCGGGATCGACGGCAGGCCGGGCGCGCCCGGGCGCCCGCGCGGCGATCCTTCAAGGGGCACGGCGACCCGGAGGCGCCGCGCCGTGAACGACCGCTCCGCCGCCCCCGCCGCCTCGAGCGTCAGCTTCACGATGCACGGCATCGCGGTGTCGAGCGGCATCGCCATCGGCCACGCGCACCTCTTCTCGGGCATGTCCACGGAAGTGGACCATTACGAGATTCCGGCCACCGACGTGCAGCGCGAGCAGCGCCGGTTCGACCGCGCCGTGAAGGAGGTGCGCGACGAGCTCGAGGGGCTCGCCGAGAGCGTGCGCCACAGCGCGGCGGCCGAGCTCGCGCCCTTCGTGAACGTCCACCTGATGCTGCTCGAGGACGCCGCGCTCTCCGAGGCCCCGCGGGATCTCATCCGCGAGCGGCGCTGCAACGCGGAGTGGGCGCTCAGGATCCAGCTCGACGAGCTCATGGCGCACTTCGTCGACATCGAGGACCCGTACCTGCGCGAGCGCGAGAACGACGTGCGCCAGGTCGCGGAGCGCGTGCTCGCCGCGCTCGCGGGCACCCAACGGCGCATCGTGATGAAGTCCGTGCGCGAGGACCCCGCCATCCTCGTGGCCCGCGACCTCTCGCCCGCCGACGTGATCCTCTTCCGCGAGCACCCCTTCGCCGCCTTCCTCACGGACCTCGGCGGGGCCACCTCGCACACCGCGATCGTGGCGCGCTCGCTCAACATCCCGGCGATCGTGGCGCTGCACCACTCGCGCACGATGGTGCGCGAGGACGAGCTGATCATCGTCGACGGCACGCAGGGCGTGGTGATCGTCAACCCCGACCGCGCGGTGCTCGCCGAGTACCGGCTCAAGCAGAACCAGGCGCGGCTCGAGAAGGAGAAGCTCAAGCGCCTGCGCACCGCCCCCGCGGCCACGCTCGACGGCACGACGGTGCAGCTGCACGCGAACATCGAGCTGCCCACGGACCTCGAGGCGGTGCGGGCGAGCGGGGCGACCGGCATCGGGCTCTTCCGCAGCGAGTTCCTGTTCATGAACCGCCGCGACCTCCCCGACGAGGACGAGCAGTACGAGGCCTACCGCGAGGTGGTCGAGGGCATGAGGGGCCTGCCGGTCACGATCCGCACGCTCGACATCGGCGCGGACAAGTCCCTCGAAGGGCAGGAGCACGCGGCGGCGGTCAATCCTGCCATGGGGCTGCGGGCGATCCGCTACTGCCTCGCCGAGCCGCAGATGTTCAACACGCAGCTGCGCGCGATGCTGCGCGCCTCGCGCCACGGCAAGGTGATGATCCTGATCCCGATGCTTTCCTCCTGGGGAGAGCTGCACCAGGCGCTCGGCGCCGTGGCGCAGGCGAAGGAGCAGCTCCGGCACGAGGGCGTGAAGTTCGACGAGCACGTGCCCGTGGGCGGGATGATCGAGGTGCCCGCGGCGGCCATCGCGCTTCCGATGTTCATCCGCAAGCTCGACTTCATCTCGGTGGGCACCAACGACCTCATCCAGTACACGCTCGCCATCGACCGCGCCGACGACACGGTGGCGCACCTCTACGACCCGCTGCACCCCGCGGTGCTCACCCTCCTCGCCTCGGTGGTGCGCACGGCGCACCAGAACGAGAAGCCGGTGGCGATCTGCGGCGAGATGGCGGGGGACGTGGAGCTCACGCGGCTGCTGCTCGGCTTCGGCCTGCGGCACTTCTCCATGCACCCGGCCACGCTCCTCGCGGTGAAGCAGCGCGTGCTCACCACGAGCCTGCCGGACATCACCCCGGTGGTCGCGCGCATCCTCAAGTCCGACGAACCCGAGAAGCTCCTCGCCCTCCTCGAGAAGCTCAACGGATAAATGGGGACAGTCCCCATTTTCCCTTTGTAATCTGCATTACAGGCAATAAATGGGGACTGTCCCCATTTTTCAGCGCCAGGAGCTGCCGGCGATGAGGTAGATCGCTTCGTCCTCGGGGCCGCGGGCGACGTCGATTCCCACCTGCATTCCCAGGGCGCGGACGAGGAGATAGCGCACTCCCAGGCCCAAGGTCGTCCTCGTGGGCGCCGAGCCGAGGTCGCCGGATCCCGACGCCGCGCGGCCCGCGCCGGCGAAAGCGACGAGCGACCAGCGCCCGTCGAGGCTCCAGCGCCCCTCGATCTCCGCGAGGGCCACCCGGTCGCCCTGGTAGCGCAGCGCCGGGATGCCCCTGAGCTCGATGAAGGGTCGCGCGTAGAACGGCACGTCGCCGTCGACGGCCTGCAACTCCGCGCGAATGCCGACGACGAGCGACCGGCCCACGGGATGGAACGAGTTCAGCGCGATCCGGCCGCGGCTGAACTCCTGGTCGCTGCCGATCGCCTCGTCGAACCGCAGGACCGTCGCGTGCAGCCGCACGCCGTCGTTGGGCGTGAAGATGTTGTCGCGTCCGTCGTACTCGACGACGACCCCCAGGCCCGAGAGCGTCGCGTCGAGCTGCGGCGCCGTGACGTCGCCCGGCGTCTCGAGCGCGAAGCGGCTCTTCACGTTCGCCGCGGCATAGCGCAGTCCCGCCCACCATTCGCTCTCCCCGAACCGCCGGCGGACGTCCACGATCCCGCCGCGGGCCTCGAGGTTGAAGTCGATCCCCTCGGAGCGCTCGCCGCCCGCGAGGCCGGGCGCGCCATACCAGGCGAGGTTGAGCGAGGCGCCGGCGGCCGCGGCGGCGTAGCGCCAGCGCCGGTCGTCGCTGAACCCGAGGTGGCCGGCGGCGGCTCCCCGAGTGCCGTTTTCCGTTCCGAGGGCCGCCACCGCGGTGATGTCCGGAGGCGCGAAGCGCCTCGGGGCGCCCGGCTCCGCGGGTTTCGCGAGGCTGCCGCGGAAGAAGAGCAAGCCGAGCCCGCCGCCGTAGCCCACCGCGGGCTCGGTGATCACGATCGGGATCGGGAGGAAGCCCTTGCGTTCGAGGAGCCAGCGGCCCGCGTCGAAGCGCCCGTCCTCGGGGTCGACGAAGGTCTCGCGGTCGGGAAGGCCCGCGCCCGCGGCCGGAAACGCGATCGGGAAGGCGCAGGCGGCGGCGAGCCAAGCCGCCGCGAGCGCTGGGGCCTGCGATCGTCGCGCTATTGCTGCGCCTTCTTCCAGGACTTGTCCGGGTTGTAGAGCTTCATCTTCGCGACGGCCGAGGCGGTGCCGGTGCCAAGGTCCTTCTCGTGGACGACGCCGTCGTGGTTGACGATGAAGGTCATGACGCCGGAGACGCCGTACTTCGCGGGGTACGCGACGATGCCGAAGCCGCCGAGGAGCTTGTCCTTCACGACATAGTCGTACGCCCCGCCCGGCGCGTCCTTGCCCTGCGCCGTGAGCAGCCGGTAGAAGTAGCCGTGATACGGCTCGGCCTGGCCCTGCCGGAACCTCGCCCCGTAGCCCTCGCGCGCCGCCTCTCCCACGAGCGGCCCGAGGGGGCTTTGCGGCTCGCCCTCCTTCGTGGGCCAGTAGAGCCCGTCCTTCTTGCCCTGCGTCGAGATGAAGCGGCGCGCGTAGTCGCCGAATCCGTTCCTGTCGGCGTCGGTCGCGGCGTACTCGCGCTGGGCGTCGACGGCGGCGAGCAGCGTCTGGATGGTGTCGAGCTCGTTCCTGCCCACGCGGCGGTTGATCACCTCCTCACGGCCGGCCGCGGCATCGAAGTTCCAGCGATCGCCCTTCTTCACGAGGGGCGCGGGGAAGGGCCAGCCGTCATCGCCGATGACGAGGGTCGCCTTGGCGTCGCCCGCCCTCTCGAACGCGTTCTTCCGTTCGTAGGCCGCGATGAAGCGCGCCCACTCCGCCTTGTCGGCGACGGTATCGCCGGTGAAGAGCCACTCCTCCGACCCCGGGCCCATCAGCCTGGCGATCGTCTTGCCGTCGCCGGCGCGTACCGCGGCGACGAGCGCATTGGCGGCCTCCTCGGGCGAGGCGAACCCCACCGGCGCGGCCGCGGGTTTCGCGGCGGCTCCGGCCTTGGGTTTCCCGGCAGGCGCCTGGGCCCCGGCCGGGATGATCGAGAACGCGGCGAACGCCGCCGCGAAGGCGACGGCGAGAAGACGGTTGTTGGTTTTCATGTCGTGATCTCCTGTCGCTTTCGCCTAGCGCCGCCCGCCGCCGCGGCCGCCGCCGCCGCGGGAACCGCCACCCATCGAACCGCGGCTGGCGCTTCCCCGCGAGCTCGCCGCGCGCGTCGATGCGCCGCTGCTCGCGCCCGAGAACCCGCCGCCGCGACTCGAGGCCGACGCGCCGCCGCCGCGCTGGGACGCCGAGGCGCCGCCGCCGGCCCGGTCACCGCCGCGCGCGCCGGACTGCCGGTCCGCCGCGCTCACCTGGCTCTGGAGCTGGCCGCGGTCCATGCCCTGCAGCTCGGCGCGCCCGGATTCCGCGCGGCCGCGGAACTGCTCGCGCGATTGCGCCGCCTTCGCGTCCCCCCCGCGGTTGTACTTCTGCGCGGTCGCGTTGTCGCGGTAGTTCACGCCCTTGCGGTGCTCCGCGTTGTGCTGGAACTTGTTGTTCGTGGCGCGATCGGTGTTGCGGCTCGTGTTGCGGTTGAAGTTGTTCTGGCGGTCCACGTCGATGTTGATCTCGTTGTGGCCCCAGCCGCAGCCGCCCCAGAAGGCGCCGCCGACGATGACGCCCGCCGTGAACCAGAACGCGCCCGCGCCCGCGACGTACCCCGGCGGGTAGTAGTAGTAGGGCGGCGGATACGGGTACCACCACGACCCGTACACGGTCGCCGGGTTGTAGGTCGGCACGTACACCGTCTCGGGTTTCGCGGACTCGATGATCACGACGGTCTGCTCGTTCTGCTTCTCCTGCTTGACCGTCATCTCGGGCGTGCTCTTGAGGTTGCCCGCCTCCTGGGCCTTCTTGCGCAGGTTCTGCGCGGTCTTCATCACGTCGGCCTGCTGCGCGAGCACCGCGTCGCCCAGCTTCTGGGTCCAGTCGAGCTTCTCGTTCATCATCGTGAGCACCTGCGGCACGACGAGGAGCGACTTCACCGCCGGGTCCCAGCTCTTGTCCTTGAGCGCTTCCTCGAGGGCCTTGTCCTTGAGGCTCGCGTTGGCCTTCTGCCAGCGCGCGGCCTCCACGATCTCCAGCGGATAGGTCGCGGCCATCAGCACCTGCGCGAGGAGCGCGTCGGGATAGAGCGCGACGGGTGCCAGCAGCTCGTCGAGCTCCTGCTGGGAGAAGGTCTTCGCCCCCGCCTGCTGCGGCGCGGCGGCCGCCTTCTGGGCGGTGGGGGCCGGCTGGGCGGGCGGCTGCTGCGCGTGCGCGAAGGGCAGCATCGCGAGCGAGAGGGCGACGGGAAGGGCGACGAGCGCCTCGGGGCGCATGGACTTGGGTCTCATCCGGGTCTCCGGGAATCGGTTCGCGGCTAGATTCTAGCCAATCGCGGGGCGGCGCGCGCCTTGCCGTAGGCGGCCTGCCCGGCCTGGTTCGCATGGGCGGCCTGCTGCTGCGAGGCGGCGGCCTGCTGGCGGCGCGGCGGGATCATACTTCGAACGCTCGAAGGCCCACTGGTGGCAGGCCGCCTCGTCCTTCTACTGCTGATCCTTGGACTGGCCTTTCGCGGGGTAGACGAACTGCTGGGCGAAAACGCACACGGCCGAAGCGGCGGAGGCGGCAACGCGGAGGAGAGTGGATCTCATGGAACCTCCCTCATGGAATCTCAATTCAGGTCGGGATCGACGAGGTAGGCGGTGCCGCCCCAGTTGGCCTGGACCGCGAAGCCCTTGTCCGTGGTCTGCCAGGTGCGGATGGTGGGATTGAAAGACTGCTGGACGCCGCT
Source organism: Usitatibacteraceae bacterium (assembly GCA_044220635.1). Classification (GTDB taxonomy): domain Bacteria; phylum Pseudomonadota; class Gammaproteobacteria; order Burkholderiales; family Usitatibacteraceae; genus JBGAQP01. The sequence continues at coordinate 52,887 of JBGAQP010000004.1, read as the reverse complement.
CGTACCGAGCGTCGCGGAGGCGCTCACGTCGCCGCCCGCCTTGCCCGCGAGCTTGAACTGATCGATCGCGGCCTGCGACTTGAACGCGAAGATCTGGCTCATCTGCTGGTAGCCCACGCCGGGGCCCGTGCCCGCGCGCACGGCGCGCATGTAGGTGCGCTTGCCGGACTTCTCGACGAGCACGCCCTTGCCGCGCTGCCCGACGAGGAGCACCGCGTTCACCGAGCTCACGTCGAAGACGGCGTAGCCGGGCGCGGCCTCGATCTCGGCCTTCGCCGCCACGTCCAACGCGAAGAGCTTGTCCAGAGTGGCCTGGGCGTGGCGGTCGATCGCCTCGCGCTGGGCCGCGACATCTCCGCCACCCCCGCCCGAGGGCACCGATTGGCACGCCGCGAGCCCGAGGGCCGCGGCGGCGAGGAAGGCGCGCATCGGGCGCTCAGTTGAGCTCGGCATCGCGGTAGTACTTCGTGCCCTTGGCGGTGAGCTCGACGGCCACCCCGTCGTCGGTGAGCTGGTAGAGCCACACGCCCGGCGAGATGGACATCGCCCCGGCGTAGAGCTTCTGGCCCTGGCCGCTCATCTGCGCCGCCGCGGTGGCCTGGGCCCCGATCTCCCAGCCGGAATTGACGAACTTGTCGAAGTCCGACTGCTTCTCGAAGACCCAGACGAGGCGGAACTTCTTGATGCCCATCCCGAGCCCGGCCTGCACCTCGACCATCTTCATGAAGGTCTCGGTCTTCGCCTTGCGGTTGACCGCGATGCCCGAGCCCGTCCCGCCGCCCGCGACGAAGATCTTCATGCCGAAGTTGGAGAAGACCGCGTACCCGGCGGAGCGCTCGACCGCGTCCTTCGCCTGGGGCTGGGCCTTGTAGAGGCGCGCGAGCGTGTTCTCGGCCACGTCGCGCACGTCCTGGCGCTTCTGCTCCTTGGTGGCGGCGGCGGAAAGCACGGGGAATGCGACAACGGCGGCGAGGAGGAGGGCGGGCAGGCGAATGGTCATGGGGGTTCCTTGCGAAAGGGCAATCGCGCACCGAATGCGCGGCGCGAGCGCCGAGCATACGGCGCGCGCTCCGGCGCATTTTGTCACAAATCAACCGGGTACCACGGCCTTGGCGGGGCTGCGGCCGTCGGCGCGGGCGGCCGGGCCCGGTTCACGCCGCGGAGCGCGCGGCCATGACAAAGATCAAACCCCCCGCGGCCGGAGCGTAGGAATCTGGTGGGTCAGGAGGTGAACATGGCCAAGGGCAAGAGGAAGGATGCGGGCACGCCCGCGAACGGCACGAAGCTCGGCAACAAGGAATACCTGAAGGAGCTGCGCCGGATTCACGGCGAGCTCGTCGCCCTGCAGCAGTGGGTCGTCGCGAAGGGCGCCAAGGTCTGCGTCATCTTCGAGGGACGAGACGGTGCGGGCAAGGGCGGCACCATCAAGGCGATCACCGAGCGCGTGAGCCCGCGCATCTTCCGCGTGGTCGCGCTGCCCGCGCCCAGCGACCGCGAGAAGACCCAGATGTACGTCCAGCGCTACCTTCCGCACCTGCCCGCGGCGGGCGAGATCGTGATCTTCGACCGCAGCTGGTACAACCGCACGGGCGTGGAGCGCGTCATGGGCTTCACCGACGAGAAGGTCATCCGGAAGTTCCTCGAGGACGTGCCGAAGGTCGAGAAGGCGATGGTCGACTCGGGCATCATCCTCATCAAGTACTGGCTCGAAGTGAGCATGGACGAGCAGACCCGGCGCCTCAAGGCCCGGATCGACGACCCGCGCAAGATCTGGAAGCTCTCGCCCATGGACCTCAAGTCCTACTCGCGCTGGTACGACTACTCGCGGGCGCGCGACGACATGTTCAAGTACACCCACACCGACTGGGCGCCGTGGCGTGTGGCCTTCACCGACGACAAGAAGCGCGGCCGCCTCAACATCATCAGCGACTTCCTGTCGCTCGTTCCCTACGAGAAGCTGAAGATGCCGAAGGTGAAGCTGCCGGGGCGGGACAAGCCCAAGGGCTACAGGGAGCCCGAGCACAAGGTGGTGCGGATCAAGGAGCGCTTCTAGGCGCCGGCGGCGCGTCGAGCCGCAGCCGGCAGACGCGCACGCCGAAATCCTCCGGGTCGCGGGCGATCTCGAAGCCGAGGCGCTCCGCAAGCCGCAACATCGGGCGGTTCTCGGCGAGCACGAAGCCGTGCATGACCGAGAGTCCGCGCCGGCGCGCCGCGTCGATGAGCGTGCCCAGCAGCGTGCGCCCCAACCCGGCGCCGCCCCACTCGTCGAGCACCGCCATCGCGAACTCGCAGCTTCCCGGCTCGTGGCCGAGCACGAAGGACGACATGCCCACGATGTCGATGCCCTCGGGCCCGGGCACCGTGGCCGCGATCGACATCCCGCGCTCCGGGAAGGACGCGAGGACCGTGCGCAGGCGCCCGACGTTGGGGGACTTGATCGTCGCCATGAACCGCATGTAGCGCGCCCCCGGGGCGAGGCGGTCGAAGGCCTGGAGGATCGCCTCCTCGTCGGTCGGCCGGATCTCGCGCACGTGCACCCTGCGGCCGTCGCGCAGCACCGTGTCGAAGGGCTCGAATGCCGCATCCATGGCGGGAGTGTAGTGCCCGGGCGAACGAATGGGGAGGGCGCCGCGCGCGTTGACAGCACCGGCCCGGGACCGTATCTTGTGCGCAACACGCGCCGATTTGAGCTCAGCTTGCGGGCGCGAAACAAATACGGCTAAACGAGCGCGAGGTCCGAGACAAACCCGACGCGCGCTACCGAGGCCGTCGGGTTTTTTCATGACCGGAACCAGCCCCCATTCGGTCGGCGCGGTGCAACCGCAGCGCGCCGGCTTCCTCGAGCCGCTGATCCTCAAGGCGGGGAAGACCCTCGCCTCCTACGAGCTCGTCTACGAGACCTACGGCCGGCTCAACGCCGATCGCTCGAACGCGATCCTCGTGTGCCACGCGCTCTCGGGCCACCACCACGTCGCCGGCCACTACGCCGAGGACCCGAAGAAGGTCGGCTGGTGGGACAACATGATCGGCCCCGGCAAGGCGATCGACACGCAGCGCTTCTTCGTGATCGGCGTGAACAACCTCGGCGGCTGTCACGGCTCCACGGGGCCCGCCTCGATCGACCGCGCCACGGGCCAGCCCTACGGCGCGGGCTTCCCGCTCGTCACCTGCGAGGACTGGGTGGCCTCCCAGGCGCGGCTCATGGACCGGCTCGGGATCGAGCGGCTCGCGGGCGCGATCGGCGGCTCGCTGGGCGGCATGCAGGCGATGCAGTGGACGCTTTCCCATCCCGAGCGCATCCGGCACGCGCTCGTGATCGCCGCCGCCCCCAAGCTCTCGACGCAGAACATCGCGTTCAACGACGTCGCTCGCCAGGCGATCGTCTCCGACCCCGACTTCCACGGAGGCAACTTCTACGCGCAGGGGACGATCCCGGCGCGGGGCCTCAAGCTCGCGCGCATGCTCGGGCACATCACGTATCTCTCCGAGGACCTCCTCGGCGAGAAGTTCGGCCGCGAGCTGAAGAAGGACGAGTACGGCTTCAACTACGACGTGGAGTTCGAGATCGAGTCGTACCTGCGCTACCAGGGCGACAAGTTCGCGCAGGTCTTCGACGCGAACACCTACCTCATCATGACCAAGGCCCTCGACTACTTCGACCCGGCGAAGGAGACGGGCGGAGACCTCGTGCGCGCCCTCGCGCCCGCGAAGGCCGGTTTCCTCGTGGTGTCCTTCTCGAGCGACTGGCGCTTCCCGGCGCAGCGCTCGCGCGAGATCGTGAAGGCCCTCGTCGAGGGCTCCAAGCGCGTCACCTACGCCGAGATCGACGCGCCCCACGGCCACGACGCCTTCCTCCTCGACGACGCGCAGTACCACCGCGTCGTCGCGGCCTACATGGACAACATCGCGCGCGAGATCGGCGCAGGCGAGCGCGCGGGGCCGCTCGCGATCGGGGAGGCGACCCTCGAGGAAATGAAGGGCTATGCCGCGGGAGTCGGCGAATGACTCCGCGCCTCGACTACGAGCTCATCGCCTCGTGGATCCCGAAGGGCGCGCGGGTGCTCGACCTGGGCTGCGGCGACGGCTCGCTCCTCGCGCACCTGATCGAGACGCGCGGGGCGAGCGGCTACGGCGTGGAGATCGACGACGCGCGGGTGCTCGAGAGCGTGAAGGCCGGCATCAACGTGCTGCAGATGGACCTGGAGACGGGGCTGTCGACCTTCGCGACCGACGCCTTCGACTTCGTGATCCTCTCGCAGACGCTTCAGGCCGTGCGCCGCTCGGACCTGGTGCTCGGCGAGATGCTGCGCGTGGGTCACGAGGGCATCGTCACCTTCCCCAATTTCGGCTACTGGCGCCACCGCCTCGACATCCTGCGCGGCCGCATGCCCGTGTCGAAGTCGCTCCCCTACCAGTGGTACGACACGCCCAACATCCACCTGTGCACCGTCAAGGATTTCGAGGACCTGTGCGCCAGGGTCGGCGCCGAGATCCTCGACGAGAGGGTCCTGCACGGGGGGCGGACGGTCACGATGCTGCCCAACCTGCTCGGCAGCCTCGGCGTCTTCCGCTTCCGCCGCGCCCGCTAGGGCCGGCCGCGGGGCGGGGCCCCGCTCATCGGTCGAGGGCGCGGAGGGTCTCGCGCTTCCAGAAGAGGAGCGCGAGGCCCGGGAGCGCCGCGAGGAAGGTGAGGAAGAAGAAAGTCGCCCAGCCGAGCCCGAGGTAGCGCGGGTCGGTCGCGTAGCCCGCGGCGGGCCCCACGTAGACGCGGCCGATGGCGGCGAGCGCGGAGAGCAGCGCGTACTGCGTGGCCGTGAAGCGGTGGTCGCAGAGGGCCATCAGCAGCGCCACGAACGCCGCCGTGCCCATGCCGCCCGCGAGGTTCTCGAAGCCGATGGCGAGGATCATGAGCGGGTAGCTCTTGCCCGCGGCGGCGAGCGCCATGAACGCGAGGTTCGAGACCGCCTGCAGGATCCCGAAGGCCATGAGCGAGCGATACAGCCCGAGGCGCACCATGAGCGCCCCGCCGAAGAGCGCGCCCGCGATGGTCGCCGCGAGACCCATGCCCTTGTTCACGTAGCCCACGTCGTCGAGGGAGAAGCCCGCGCCGCGCAGCAGGAACGCCGTGGTGAGCGAGCCCGCGAAGGCATCGCCCAGCTTGTAGAGCACGATGAGGACGAGGATCACCCAGGCGCCGGGGCGCGCGAAGAACTCCTTCAGCGGAGCGAGGACCGCCTCCTCCAGCGTCTTCGGCGCCGGCGCGGCCCCCTGCGGCTCCGGGCCCCAGAGGGTCGCGATCGCGCCCACGCCCACCAGGCCCGCCATCAGCAGGTAGGTGTTCTGCCAGCCGAGCGCGGGGATCGCGCCGGAACCGGCCACGAGCACGAGCGCGGCGGCCCCCGAGGTGAGCATCGCGATGCGGTAGCCCACGACGGTGAACGCGGCGGCGAGCCCGCGCTGCTCGGGGCGCGCCACGTCCGTGCGGTAGGCGTCGAAGACGATGTCCTGGGAGGCGGAGGCGAAGGCCACGAACACCGCGAGCGCGGCGAGCATCGCGAGGTCCGCGCGCGGCGAGAGGAAGGCCATCGTGGCGATGCCTGCGGCGAGCGCGAGCTGGGTGACGAGGAGCCAGCCCCGGCGCCGGCCGAGGAACGGCGGCACGAAGCGATCCATCGCCGGCGCCCAGAGGAACTTCCAGGTGTAGGGCAGGCCCACGAGCGTGAAGAGCCCGATGGTGGAGAGGTCCACCCCCTCGACCGTCATCCAGGCCTGCAAGGTGCCGCTCGTGAGCGCGAGCGGCAGGCCCGAGGAGAAGCCGAGCAGGAGGATGACCGCGAGGCTGCGGTCGCGGAAGACGGCGGAGTAGCCGGGCGTGCCCAAGGTGCGCAAAGGATACCGGAAGCGCGCCTGCCTTCCGCCACGGCGCGCCGGCCGGGGCGCCCGGCGTGCCGGTGGATCGGCATCCGTGCCGGTAGAATCGGGTTGAGTCCCATTCGAGAAGGCCGCTCGATTGCGCCGGATCCTGCCTTGCATCGCCGCCGCGCTCGCCTCGCTGCTGGCGGGCTGCGCGAGCCTGCCGTCGCTGGATGGCCGCAGCGCCACGACCGCCCTCGCGGAGACTTCCGGCACGCGACTCGGCCAGGCGCTCGCGGAGAAGATCGCCGCGAACCCGGGAAGAACGGGGGTCCATCCCCTTTTCGATCCCCGCGACGCTTTCGCGGCCCGGGTCCTGCTCGCGGCCGCCGCGGAACGGTCGATCGACGTCCAGTACTACATCTGGCACGGCGACCAGGTCGGGCACCTGCTCTTCGAGTCCCTGTGGCGGGCGGCCGGGCGCGGGGTCCGCGTTCGCCTGCTGCTCGACGACCTGAACACGGGCGGGCTCGATCCCGTGATCGCCGCGCTCGACGCGCATCCGGACATCGAGGTCCGCCTCTACAACCCGTTTGCGCGGCGCGGCGCCCGGATGCTCGATTTCCTCACCGACTTCGCGCGCGTGAACCGGCGCATGCACAACAAGTCGTTCACGGTGGACAACCAGGCAAGCGTCCTCGGCGGGCGCAACATCGGCAACGAGTACTACGGCGTGGGCGGCGGGATGATCTTCGCCGACCTCGACGTGCTCGCCGTGGGCGCGGCAGTGCGCGACGTCTCGCGGCAGTTCGACCTCTACTGGAACAGTCCTTCGGCCTATCCGGCCGCGAGCCTCGCGGGTGCGCCCGGTCCCGAGGCGGCCGGCCAGCTCGAGGCCGCGTTCGCCGCGACGCGCGCCGATGCGCAATCCCTCGCCCATCTCGAGGCCGTGCGCACCACGCCCCTCGTGCGCGACCTGCTCGCGGGCCGGCTCGGGCTGGAATGGACCCGCGCCCGGCTCGTGCACGACGACCCCTCCAAGACGCTCGATGCGGCCTCCCCCGCCGATGTCCTGCTGTTCCCGGAGGTGGTGCGCGTGATCGGCCGGCCGGAGAAGACGTTCGACCTCGTCTCGCCGTACTTCGTGCCCGGAGAAGAGGGCACGGCCGCGCTGGCGGCGCTCGCCGGCCGGGGCGTGAAAGTGCGCGTCCTGACCAACTCCCTGTCGGCCGCGGAGGCGAGCGTCGTCCATTCGGGCTACGCGAAGCGCCGCCACGACCTGCTCCGGGCCGGGGTCCGGCTCTTCGAGCTCAAGGCGACGGCGGGAGTGAAGTCGCACGAGGACCGGGGCGGGTTGGGGTCGAGCTCCTCGGCGGCCCTGCACGCGAAGACCTTCGCGGTGGACCGCGGGCGCATCTTCGTCGGCTCGTTCAACTTCGACCTGCGCTCCGCGCTGCTGAACACCGAGATGGGGCTCGTGGTCGAGAGCCCGACGCTGGCGGGGCGGCTCGGAGAGTTCTTCGACACGCTTGTGCCGCACGCCGCGTACGAGGTCCGGCTCCTTCCCGGTAGCAGCCGCCTCGAATGGATCGAGCGCACCGACTCGGGCGAGGTGCGTCACGAAACCGAGCCCCGGGCGAGCTGGTTCCGGCGCCTGAGCGTCGAGCTGCTGTCGATCCTGCCGATCGACTGGATGCTCTAGCCGGGCCGGCGCGGCGCCAACCGTTTCGCGCGACTAGAATGGCGCCCTGAACCGGAGACCGCGATGGCCAAATTCACCAAGTCCGACGACGAGTGGCGCGCCGAGCTCACTGCCGAGCAGTACCAGGTGACGCGCAAGCACGGCACCGAGCGCGCCTTCACGGGCGAGTACCACGACTGCAAGGACCCGGGCACCTACCTGTGCGTGTGCTGCGGGCAGCCGCTCTTCGCTTCGGAGGCGAAGTTCGACTCCGGCACCGGCTGGCCGAGCTTCTGGCAGCCGGTGGCGAAGGACGCGGTCGCGGAGAAGGAGGACCGCAGCTGGTTCATGAAGCGCGTCGAGGTTCTGTGCTCGAACTGCGACGCGCACCTGGGCCACGTCTTCGACGACGGGCCCGCGCCCACGGGGCTGCGCTACTGCATGAACTCCGCGGCGCTCAAGCTCGCGAAGAAGTGACCTTCGCTCCTGCTCCGTCCTGGTCGTTTCCGCTCCGCCCTCGTCATTCCCGCGAAGGCGGGAATCCAGGCCGGGCCCCCGCCTTCGCGGGGGCGACGGGAAAGGGCCGCGCGAGCGACCGGAAAGGTTCGCGGGAGCCACAGATCACGCGGGCGCCGTCGCCGGCTCGATCTTGCCGAGCTTCTCCAGCCGCAGGCGGATGGAGCCCTGCGTGCGCGCGTGCTTGCGCGCGAGCTCGGGCATCGCGACTCCCGCCTCGAAGGCCGACTCGAGATCGCGATCCTCGAGCGTGGTCCAGGGCTTGCCGAAGTTCGCGGGCAGCCTCTCGCGGCGCTTCTCGCGCTCGACTTCCCTCTCCATGAGCTCGACGGCGGAAAACAGCGCGCGCAGCGTGCGCGGCTCGGCGTAGGGGCAGTCGTCGGAAAACGCCTCGCCGGTGGCGGGGTTCACGCCGTCGGCGAGCGCGCGGACGATGGGCAATGCGTTCTGAAGCTGCATGAGCGTTCTCCTCGAGGTCCGGGTTCCCGCCGGCGCGGGAACGACGGCGGCTGGGGCGATGATCCCGAGAACGGTCAGGAACCGGCGCGGTTGACCTCCTTTTCCATCTCCGCCTGCGCCCAGAACCAGTCCTCCTCGAGCACGGCGACGCGCGCGGCGGCCTCCGATCGGCGCTTGATCGTGGCCTGCAGCCGCTCGCGGCCGCCTTCCGCGTAGGCCTCCTGCGAGGCGAGCCAGGCCTCGTCCTCGGCGAGCGTCTTCTGCAGCGTCTCGAGCTCGGACTCGATCGCGCGGATGCGCTTCTCGAAGGGCTTGCGCGCATCCGCCGCGCGTTGCCGGAGCTCGGCCTCGGCCCGCCGCCGGGAGCGGCGGTCCGCCGCGGCAGCGCCTTCCCCGCGCCGGGGCTCGCGCGCGTGGTACGCCCGCGCCCATTCCTTGTAGTCGTCGAGGTCGCCGTCGAAGGGCGCGACCCGGCCGTCGGCGACCAGCAGCCACTGGTCCGTGGTCGCCGCGAGCAGGTGCCGGTCGTGCGCCACCACCAGGAGCGCGCCCTCGAAGTCCGTGAGCGCCTGCGCGAGCGCTTCGCGCATCTCGATGTCGAGGTGGTTCGTGGGCTCGTCGAGCACGAGCAGGTTGGGTCGCTCGCGCACGATGAGCGCGAGGGCGAGCCGCGCCTTCTCGCCGCCCGAGAGGCTTCCCACGCTCTGCAGCACCTGGTCGCCGCGGATGTCGAAGCCGCCGAGGAAGTCGCGCCACTGCTGCTCGCGCTCCTCGGGCGCGGCGCGCGCCACGTGCCAGAGCGCGCTCTCCTCGAGGCGCAGCTGGTCGACCTGGTGCTGGGCGAAGTAGCCCACCCGGAAGCCCTGCGCGCGGTGGATCGTGCCCGAAAGGAGCGCGAGCTCCCCCACCACCGCCTTCAGCAGCGTGGACTTGCCCGCCCCGTTGGGGCCGAGCAGGCCGATGGCGTCGCCGAAGAGCACGCTCCACTCGATCCCCGAGAGCACGGGGCGTCCCTCGTAGCCCACCGCCGCGTCCTCGAGCCGGAAGAGCTGCCGGGGCTTCTCGACGGGGGGCTTGAACTCGAAGGAGAAGGGCGCGTCGACGTGCGCGGCGGCGATGCGCTCGAGCTTCTCCAGCGCGCGGATGCGGCTCTGGGCCTGGCGCGCCTTCGTGGCCTTGGCGCGGAATCTCGTGATGAAGGCCTCGAGGTGCGCGATCGCCTTCTGCTGCTTCTCGTGGGCCGCCTGCTGCAGCGCCAGGCGCTCGGCGCGTTGCGCCTCGAAGGCCGAGTAGTTGCCCGCGTACGCGTTCAGGCGCCGGTTCTCGACGTGGACGATGGAGCCGGCGACCGCGTCGAGGAATTCCCGGTCGTGCGTGACGAGCAGCACCGCGCCCGGGAACGCCCGCAGCCAGTCCTCGAGCCAGAGCACGGCGTCGAGGTCGAGGTGGTTCGTGGGCTCGTCGAGCAGCAGCAGGTCGGAGCGGCACATGAGCGCGCGCGCGAGGTTCAGGCGCATGCGCCAGCCCCCCGAGAACGAGGCGACCGCCCGCGCCTCGTCCTCGGCCGGGAATCCGAGCCCCGCGAGCAGAACCTGGGCGCGGGACCGGGCCTGGTAGCCGCCGATCTCCTCGTAGCGCGCGTGCAGGAGCGCCAGGCGCTCGCCGTCGGCGTGCCCCGCTTCGCTCGCGGCGATCGCGGCTTCCACCTCGCGCAGCTCCGCATCGCCGTCCATCGTGAAGTCGAGCGCCGCCCGGTCGACGGCGGGCGTCTCCTGCGCGACGTGCGCGAGCACCCAGCGCGGCGGCATCGCGAGCTCGCCCGCGTCCGCGTGCAGCTCGCCCCGGATCAGCGCGAAGAGGCTCGATTTTCCCGATCCGTTCGCGCCCACGAGGCCCACCTTGTGGCCGGGGTGCACGCTCATCGAGGCGCGCTCGAGGAGCACGCGCGCGCCGCGGCGCAGGGTGATGTCGGAGATGCGCAGCAAGCCCTACCCTCTCCCCCGGGGACGCGAGCCACGATTCCCCTTGCCTCGCCAGAGCGCCCGGGCGAGGGTCGCTTCAAAGCGCATGGTCGTAGTCGATGGTGAGCGGGGCGTGGTCGGAGAAGCGCCGGCGCGTGTAGATCGCGGCGCGCGTGGCGCGCGCGGCGATCCCCGGGGTGGCGATCTGGTAGTCGAGGCGCCAGCCCACGTTCTTCGCCCAGGCCTCGCCGCGGTTCGACCACCAGGTGTATTGCTCCGGCCGGGGATCGAGGCGGCGGAAGACGTCGACCCAGCCCACGCGGTCGAAGATCTCCGTGAGCCAGGCGCGCTCCTCGGGCAGGAACCCGGAATGCTTGCGGTTCGCGCGCCAGTTCTTCAGGTCGATCTCCTTGTGCGCGACGTTCCAGTCGCCGCAGAGCACGAACTCGCGCCCCGAGGCGCGCATCGCCTCGAGCTTCGGCAGGAAGCGCTTCATGAAGGCGAACTTGCGCGCGAGCGCCTCCTCGGAGCTCGTGCCCGAGGGAACGTAGACCGACACGACGCTCAGCTTCCCGTAGTCGAGCTGGAGGAAGCGGCCCTGCGCGTCGATGTCCGGGATGCCCAGTCCCAGCACCGCCCGGTCGGGTTCCCGGCGCGCGTAGATCGCCACCCCGCTGTAGCCCTTCTTCTCGGCCGGGTGGAAGAACGCGTGCAGCCCGCGCGGGGCGAGCAGGGTCCGCGGGAGGTCGGCCTCCTGCGCCTTGATCTCCTGCAGGCACACGAAATCGGCCTTCTCGCGCCGCATCCAGTCCGGGAAGCCCTTGGAGGCGGCCGAGCGCAGGCCGTTGGCGTTCAGCGTGACGATGCGCATCGGATCTCGTCGGTTCGGCCCCGTTCGGGGCAAAATAGCGCGTATCCTACCCCGGCCCACCCGTATGACCGCGACCGCCGCCCCCCGGAACGCCACCGATCCCGACGCCTTCCGGCGCGAGTTCGTCGAGTTCGCGATCCGCGCCGGGGTGCTCGCCTTTGGGGAGTTCAAGACCAAGGCGGGCCGCCTTTCCCCCTACTTCTTCAATGCGGGGCTCTTCCACGACGGGGAGCGCCTCGGGGCGCTCGCCGGGTACTATGCCCGGGCCGCGCTCGCGTCGGGCATCGCCTTCGACATGCTCTTCGGCCCGGCGTACAAGGGCATCACGCTCGCCTCGGCCACGGCCGTCGCGCTGGCCCGGTTGGGTCACAATGTGCCGTTCTGTTTCAACCGGAAGGAAGCGAAGGACCACGGCGAGGGGGGCATGACCGTGGGAGCGCCCCTGGCGGGCCGGGTGCTGATCGTGGACGACGTGATTTCCGCGGGAACCTCGATCCGGGAGTCCGAGGCGATCATCCGGGAAGCCGGGGCCCGCCCCGCTGGCGTGCTTATTGCTGTGGACCGTCAGGAACGCGGGCAAGGCGAGCGCTCGGCGACCCAGGAGGTCAGCCGGGAGTTCGGTGTGCCCGTTACGGCGATAGCGACCCTGGAGGATATCCTCGCGACCCTCCGCGGAATGCCGGACCATCGCGAGGACGTGGTACGGATCGAGGCCTACCGGAAGCGCTACGGCGCGGCCGGGGCCTGAAACGGGGCGCAGCCGGCCCGCAAGAGCCGGACGCCCGATGCGCACGAGGACCTGAGATGAGGATGCTGTGGATCTTGATCGCCGCGCTCGCCGCTCCCTGGGCGCAGGCGGCCTATCGCTGCGTGGACGAAAAGGGCATCACGCACATCGGCGACACGCCCCCCATCGCCTGCTCGAAGGTGCCGATGTACGAGATCGGGCGCACCGGCGCGGTGCTGCGCAAGATCGACCCCACCCCCACCCCCGAGGAGCTCAAGAGGCGGCTCGAGGAGCAGGCGCGCCTCAAGGAGGAGGAGAAGGCCCGCGCCGAACAGAAGCGCAAGGACTGGGCGTTGCTCAGCACCTACGCCTCCGAGCGCGATTTCGAGATGTCGCGCGACCACAGCCTCGAGCCCATCAACGGGCGCATCAAGATCGCGAAGGAGCGCATCGTCGCCGTCGACAAGCGCCAGCAGGAGCTCGAGGACGAGATGGAGTTCTACAAGGCGGGCAAGAGCAAGGCGAGCAAGGTCCGCGAGGCCCCGCCCCAGCTCGTGCAGGACCTCGAGAGGAACCGCGCCGAGCGCGCCACGCTCGTCAAGTCGATCGCCGCCTCCGAGAAGGAGATCGAGGAGGTGAAGGCCCGGTTCGAGACGGACAAGCGCCGCTGGATGGCGCTGAAGAGGGGCACGCTCCAGCCCGGCATGCTCGCGGGACCGGGCGCGGTCGACGCGAAGGCGCTCGAGGCGAAGGCCCCCGAAGCCGCGAAGCCCACGGAAGCGAAGAAGTAACCCTCAGGGGGAGAGCTTGCGCCGCAGGATCTCGTTCACCTGCGCGGGATTCGCCTTGCCCTGGGTCGCCTTCATCACCTGGCCGACGAGGGCGTTGAAGGCCTTCTCCTTGCCGGCCCGGTAATCCTCCACCAGCCGCGCGTTCGCGGCGAGCACCTGCGCGACGACCGCCTCGATGGCGCCCGCGTCCGAGATCTGCCGCAGGCCCTTCGCCTCGATCACGGCGTCGGCTTCCATGCCCCCGTCCCACATCGCGTCGAAGACTTCCTTCGCCGACCGGCCGGAGATCGTGTTGTCGGCGATGCGCCGCAGCAGCCCCGCGAGCCGTTCGCTTCCGAGGGGCGCCTTCTCGACCTCGATTCCCGCCCGGTTGAGGGCCGCGCTGAATTCCCCGATGACCCAGCTCGCCGCGAGCCGGTATCCCCCCCGCAGCCCCTCGTCGCCCACGAGACGCTCGTAGAACCCGGCGAGCTCCCGCGAGGAGGTCAGCGTGGCCGCGTCCTGGGGCGCGAGCCCGTACGCCGTCTCGAAGCGCTCGCGCATGGCCACGGGCAGCTCGGGCAGCGACGCGCGGACCTCGGCAATCCAGGCGGGGGAGATCGCGAGCGGCAGCAGGTCGGGATCGGGAAAGTAGCGGTAGTCCTGCGCGTCTTCCTTCGTGCGCATGGGCCGCGTCTCGTTGCGCTCCGCGTCGTAGAGCCGCGTCTCCTGGTGGATCCGGCCGCCCTCCTCGATCACCGCGACCTGGCGCTTCGCCTCGTGCTCGATCGCCTTCTCGAGGAAGCGGAAGGAGTTGAGGTTCTTGATCTCGCAGCGCGTGCCGAGGGGCTCCCCGGGGCGGCGCACGGAGACGTTGGCGTCGCAGCGGAAGGAGCCTTCCTGCATGTTGCCGTCGCAGATGCCGATCCAGCGCACCAGCGCGTGCAGCGCCTTCGCGTAGGCGACCGCCTCGGACGCCGAGCGCAGGTCGGGCTCGGAGACGATCTCGAGCAGCGGCGTCCCGGCGCGGTTGAGGTCGATCCCGCTCATGCCGTGGAAGTCCTCGTGCAGGGATTTCCCCGCGTCCTCCTCGAGGTGCGCGCGCGTGAGCCGCACGACCTTCTGCGCCCCGTCGACGACGATCGCGAGCGAGCCGCCCGAGACCACGGGCGACTCGTACTGGCTGATCTGGTAGCCCTTCGGGAGATCCGGGTAGAAATAGTTCTTGCGCGCGAAGACGCTCGTCGGGGCGATCGTGCCGCCCACGGCGAGGCCGAAACGGATCGCGCGCTCGACCGCGCCCCTGTTGAGCACCGGCAGCACGCCGGGCAGCGCGATGTCCACCGCCGAGGCCTGCGTGTTGGGCGCCGCGCCGAAGGCGGTCGGGGCTCCCGAGAAGATCTTCGACTTCGTGGAGAGCTGCGCGTGCGTCTCCAGGCCGATGACGATTTCCCAGCCCATCGCGTTCACTCGAACCCCGGGGGGGCGCGCAGGTGCCAGTCCGTGGCCTGCTGGTACTGGTGCGCGGCCTGGAGCATGCGCGCCTCGTCGAAGTAGTTGCCGATGAGCTGCAGGCCCACGGGCAGGCCCTTTTCGCCGAAGCCGCAGGGCACGGAAAGCCCCGGAAGGCCCGCGAGGTTCACCGAGATCGTGTAGAGGTCCTCGAGGTACATCTGCACCGGGTCCGTGGTCTTCTCGCCGATCGGGAAGGCCACAGTCGGCGCGACGGGGCCGGCGATGAGGTCGCACCTGGCGAAGGCCTCGGCGAAGTCGCGGGCGATCAGGCGGCGCACCTTCTGCGCCTGCAGGTAGTAGGCGTCGTAGTAGCCGTGGGAGAGCACGTAGGTCCCGGTGAGGATGCGCCGCTTCACCTCCGCGCCGAAGCCCTGGGCGCGGGTCTTCGCGTACATGTCGGCGAGGTCGGCGTACTCGGGGGCGCGGTAGCCGTAGCGCACGCCGTCGAAGCGCGAGAGGTTCGACGAGGCCTCCGCGGGGGCGATCACGTAGTAGACCGGGACCGCGAGCTCCTGGTTCGGCAGGCTCACTTCCACGGTCCCGGCGCCGAGGCGGCGAAGGGCCTCGACCGCCTCGAGCACAGGCTTGGCGACATCGGCGGCGAGGTCCTTCGTGAAGTACTCCTTCGGCAGCCCCACGCGCAGGCCCTTCAGCGGCATGTCGAGGCGGCGCGCGTAGTCCTCCTTCGGGCGCTCGATGCTGGTGGAATCGCGCGGGTCGAACCCCGCCATGACGTTCAGCAGGAGCGCGAGGTCGCGCGCGCTCTTGCCGAAGGCCCCGCCCTGGTCGAGCGAGGAGGCGAAGGCGACCATCCCGTAGCGCGAGACCGCGCCGTAGGTCGGGCGGATGCCGCAGGTGCCCGAAAGGGACGCGGGCTGGCGGATCGACCCGCCCGTGTCCGTGCCCGTCGCCGCGGGCACGAGCCGCGCGGCGACCGCGGCCGCCGAGCCGCCGGAGCTCCCGCCGGGAACGCGCGCGGGATCCCAGGGATTCCTCACCGGCCCGAAGTACGAGCCCTCGTTGGACGATCCCATCGCGAACTCGTCCATGTTCGTCTTGCCCACGAGGACGGCGCCCGCACGGTCGAACAGCTCGACCACGTGCGCGTCGTAGGGCGCGACGAAGTTGCCGAGGATGCGCGATCCGCAGGTCGTGCGCCAGCCCTTCGCGCAGAAGAGGTCCTTGTGCGCGATCGGGATGCCGGTGAGCGCCGCGGCCTCGCCCCGGGCGATGCGCCCGTCGGCGGCGCGCGCGGCGGCGAGCGCCTTCCCGGCGTCGACCGTGACGAAGGCGTTGAGGGCGGAGCCCAGCCGCTCGATGCGCTCGAGGCAGTGGCGCGTGAGCTCCTCGCTCGAGAAGCGCTTCGCGGCGAGCGATCGCGCGAGCCCGGTCAGGTCCTCGGCGTGCACGTCACTCGATCACTTTGGGGACGAGGTAGAGGCCGTCCTCGACCTGCGGGGCGACCGACTGGAAGAGCGCGTGCTGGTCCGTCTCGGTCACTTCGTCGGCGCGCAGGCGCTGCATCACCTCCTGCGGGTGCGACATCGGCTCCACGCCCGCGGTGTCGACCGCGCGCATGCGCTCGATCATCGCGAAGATGCCGTCGAGCTGCTGCTGCAGCGCAACAGCCTCGCCCTCGTCGACCGCGATGCGGGCGAGCCGGGCGATGGCGCGGACCTGCTCCAAGGAAAACATGCGGAAAACGTCCTAAAGCCTTAATTCGACGCGATTTTGGGCTATTATAGGCAACCCCCCTCCCCGGGGAAAGCCCGCGCCCAGAAACTCTTTACGGATCAAGATGTTCTCTTTCGTTTCCAAGTACTTTTCCACCGACCTCGCCATCGACCTGGGCACCGCGAACACGCTGATCTACGTGCGCGGCAAGGGAATCGTCCTCGACGAACCCTCCGTCGTCGCCATCCGCCAGGAAGGCGGCCCGAGCGGCAAGAAGACGATCCAGGCGGTGGGGCTCGCCGCCAAGCAGATGCTCGGGCGCACGCCCGGCAACATCACCGCCATCCGGCCGATGAAGGACGGGGTGATCGCGGACTTCACGATCACCGAGCAGATGCTCAAGTACTTCATCAAGAAGATCCACGACAACCAGTGGTTCCGCCCGAGCCCGCGCATCGTGATCTGCGTGCCCTACGGCTCCACGCAGGTCGAGCGCCGCGCGATCAAGGAAAGCGCCATCGGCGCGGGCGCCTCCCAGGTCTTCCTCATCGAGGAGCCGATGGCCGCCGCGATCGGCGCGGACCTGCCGATCGCGGACGCCACCGGCTCGATGGTGGTCGACATCGGCGGCGGCACCACCGAGGTGGGCGTGATCTCGCTCGGCGGGATCGTGTACTCGGCCTCGGTGCGCGTGGGCGGCGACAAGTTCGACGAGGCGATCATCAACTACATCCGCCGCAACTACGGGATGCTCATCGGGGAGTCGACGGCCGAGCAGATCAAGAAGCAGATCGGCTCCGCGTTCCCGGGCAGCGAGGTGCGCGAGATGGAGGTGAAGGGCCGCAACCTCGCCGAGGGCATCCCGCGCTCCTTCACGATCTCCTCGAACGAGATCCTGGAAGCGCTCACCGACCCGCTCAACTCCATCGTCTCGGCGGTCAAGTCCGCCCTCGAGCAGACCCCGCCCGAGCTCGGCGCCGACATCGCCGAGAAGGGCATGGTGCTCACCGGCGGGGGCGCGCTCCTGCGCGAGCTCGACCGACTCCTCATGGAGGAGACGGGATTGCCGGTCATCGTCGCCGACGATCCGCTCACCTGCGTCGTCCGGGGGTCCGGTCGCGCGCTCGAGGAGATGGACAAGCTCGGGACGGTCTTCACCAACGACTGACCCCGTGCGAGTCCCCGAGCCCGCCCCGTCGAAAGACCCGCGCGGCGGGATTGCCGGGCCCGGCGGGGGCGAACGCGCGTGATCCGCGAACCGCCCCCGTTCTTCCACCGCGGCCCGAGCCCGCTCGCCCGCGTCACCTTCTTCGCGCTCGCGGCGATCGCCGTCATGATCGCCGACCACCGCTTCCACGCGCTCGAGACCGTGCGCCTCGCGCTCTCCGTGCTCGCGCACCCGGCGCAGCGCGTGGCGGCCCTCCCCGGCGAGATGCTCTCCCGGGTCAGCGACTACTTCTCGAGCCAGGACCGGCTCCTGCGCGAGAACCAGGATCTCAAGGCGAGGCTGCTCGAGCAGGCCGCGGCCGCGCAGCAGGCCGCGCTCCTGAAGGCGGAGCAGGAGCAGCTGCTCGGGCTCGCGCCCGGCAAGAGCGCCTACGCCTCCGAGGGGATGGTCGCGGAAGTGCTGTATTCGGCGCGCAATCCCTTCACCCGCAAGGTCGTGATCGACAAGGGCCTCACCCAGGCCGTGCGCCCCGGCATGCCCGTGATCGACGGCACGGGCGTCGTGGGCCAGGTGACCCACTCGGGCCCCTTCGCCTCCGAGGTGACGCTCGTCACCGAGAAGGACCAGTCGGTGCCGGTGATGCTGGTCAGGAACGGCCTGCGCGCCATCGCCGTGGGCTCGGGCAAGGACGGCACGATCGACGTGCCCTTCATGCCGGTGTCGGCCGACGTGCAAAACGGCGACCTCTTCGTGACCTCGGGCGTGGACGGGACCTACCCGCCCGGCCTCGTGGTCGCGCGCGTGACGAGCGTCGAGAAGAACGCCGCCTACGTGTTCGCGCGCATCGTGGCGCTGCCCGCCGCGCGGGTGGACAACTTCCGCTTCGTGATGGTGCTGCCCGCGCCCCCCGCGCGCGCCGCGCCCCCGGAGGCGAGGGCCGAGGAACGCAAGGGCGCGCGCGAGCGGGTGCCGAGGGGGCGGCGCCCGTGAGAGCCGCCGACCTGACACCCATCGCCCGCGACGTGATGCGCGGCCCCGCGGGGGCGGGGCTCGTCTTCGGCTCGCTCGTGGCCGCCTACTTCCTCGCGGTGCTGCCGTGGTCCGGGTGGCTGCTCCTCGCGCGGCCCGACTTCATGCTGCTCGTGCTCCTCTTCTGGACCGTGCACGAGCCGCGCTCGATCGGACAGGGCGCGGCCTTCGCGGCGGGACTGCTCATGGACGTGAGCGACTCGACGCTGCTCGGCCAGCACGCCTTCGCCTACGTGATCGCGGTCTACGGCGCGCAGGTCCTGCGGGTGCGCATCCTCGCCTTCCACCTGCCCGAGCAGACGCTGCACGTGCTCGGCCTCACGATCCTCGCCTCGGCCGTGATGCTGATGCTGAACCTCCTGCTCGGCGCCGACTTCCCCGGCTTCGCGTTCCTGCTCTCGCCCTTCGTCACGGCGCTCGGCTGGGCGCCGGCCCACGGGATCGCGGACCTCCTCACCTCGCGCCGCCGGCGCGGGGAGGCGCCGACATGATGCTCGGCCAGGCGCTCCGGGACCAGCAGCGCGAGATCGCCGTCTTCCGCGGCCGGCTGATGCTCGCGGGATTCGCGATCCTGCTCGCCTTCGCGCTGCTCCTGGGCCGCTTCACCTGGCTGCAGGTCTTCCAGCGCGAGTACTACCACACCCTCGCGGAGGCCAACCGCATCTCGGTCGTGCCCGTGGTGCCCAACCGCGGCCTGATCCTCGACCGCCACGGCGAGGTGCTCGCGGCCAACTATTCCGCATACACCCTCGAGATCACGCCGAGCAAGGTCGCCGACGTGGACAAGGCGATCGAAGCACTCGCCGAGGTGATCGAGGTGAGCGCGCGCGACCGCCGCCGCTTCAAGCGCCTGCAGGAGGAGAGCCGCAACTTCGAGAGCCTGCCGATCCGCACGCGGCTCTCGGAGGACGAGGTCGCACGCTTCGCCGTCAACCGCTACCGGTTCCCGGGCTTCGAGATCAAGGCGCGGCTCTTCCGCTCCTACCCGCAGGGCGAGGTCGCCTCGCACGCGATCGGCTACATCGGGCGCATCAACGACGCGGACGTGAAGCGCATCGACTCCCAGGGGCTCACCGCCAACTACAAGGGCACGGACCACATCGGCAAGCTCGGCATCGAGGGCGCCTACGAGAGCGAGCTGCACGGGCTCACGGGCTCCGAGCAGGTCGAGATCGACGCGGGCGGGCGCGCGATCCGCTCGCTCGCGAGGAACGAGCCGATCTCGGGCGCGAACCTCGTCGTGACCCTCGACCTGAAGCTGCAGAAGGTCGCCGAGGCCGCCTTCCAGGACTACCGCGGCGCGCTCGTCGCCCTCGACCCGAGGACGGGCGACGTGCTCGCCCTCGTCTCGAGGCCCGGCTTCGACCCGAACCTCTTCGTCGACGGCATCGACCCCCACAACTGGGAGGCGCTCAACAACTCGCCCGACAAGCCGCTCAACAACCGCGCGTTGCGGGGGCAGTACCCGCCGGGCTCGACCATCAAGCCCTTCATGGCGCTCGCCGCGCTGGAATCGCGCAAGCGCACGCCCGAGTTCACGATCCAGGACCCGGGCTACTTCACGCTGCCGGGCGTCGCCCACCGCTACCGCGACTGGAAGAAGGAGGGCCACGGGGCGGTGAACCTGCACAAGTCGATCGTGATCTCCTGCGACACGTACTACTACGGGCTCGCGAACGACCTGGGCATCGACGCGATCCACCGCTTCATGACGCAGTTCGGCTTCGGCGCGCGCACGGGCATCGACATCGAGGGCGAGCTGCCCGGCCTCGCCCCCTCGCAGGACTGGAAGTGGCAGCGCTTCCGGCAGAAGTGGTACGCGGGCGACACGGTGAGCGTGGGCATCGGCCAGGGCTACCTCCTCGCCACGCCGCTGCAGCTCGCCGCCGCCGTCGCCACGCTCGCCAACGGCGGCACGCCGGTGCGCCCGCGCCTCGTGAAGGGCGTGCAGGACCCGAAGTCCCAGGAGACCCGCGAGACGGGCTCGCGCCCCTCGGCCCCGCTCGCGTTCAAGCCCGAGCACCTCGAGCTGGTGCGTTCCGCCATGGTCGACGTGACGCGCCCCGGGGGCACCGCGGCGCGCGCGGGCGCGGGCGCCTCCTACGCCATGGCCGCCAAGACCGGCACCGCGCAGGTGATCGGCATGAAGCAGGGCGAGAAGTACGACGAGAAGCGAATCCGCGAGGAGCACCGCGACCACGCGCTCTTCATCGCCTACGCGCCGGCCGACGACCCCCGGCTCGCGATGGCGATCCTCGTGGAGAACGGCGGCCACGGAGGTTCGACCGCCGCGCCGATCGCGCGCGAGGTCTTCGATTTCCACCTCACGGGCAAGCTGCCGGCGGCACCCCAGAAGCTCGGCGGCGAGGAGGGCGAGCATGATTAGCCGCGCCTTCGAGCTCTTCTCGCGGCGCATCGACGGCCCGCTCATGGCCGCGCTCGCGCTCACGATCGCCCTCGGCCTCACGGTGATCTTCTCCGCCTCGGGCGGCGCCTCGCTCGACCGGGTGCTCGCCCAGTCGCGCAACGTCGCGGTCGCGCTCGCCGCGCTCTGGGTCGTGGCGAACGTCCCGCCGCTCGCGCTCATGCGCCTCGCCCTGCCCATCTACTGCGCGGGACTCGTGCTCCTCGTGGGGGTGGCGCTCTTCGGCGAGGTGCGCAACGGCGCCCGGCGCTGGCTCAACCTCGGCTTCACGACCATCCAGCCCTCGGAGATCATGAAGATCGCGGTGCCGCTCGCCCTCGCCTGGTTCTTCCACCGGCGCGAGGAGGGCCTGAGGCTGCGCGACTACGCGGTGGCCGCGCTCCTGCTCGCCCTCCCCGTGGGCCTGATCGTGCGCCAGCCCGACCTGGGCACGGCGCTGCTCATCTTCGCCTCGGGCTTTTTCGTGATCTTCCTCGCGGGCCTGTCCTGGAAGGTGATCCTGGGGCTCGGGGCGGCGGGCCTCGCGAGCCTTCCCTTCCTGTGGTCGATGCTGCACGACTACCAGCGCCGGCGGGTGCTCACGCTCATCGATCCCATGGAGGACCCGCTGGGTTCGGGCTACCACATCATCCAGTCGACGATCGCGATCGGCTCCGGGGGGCTCCTCGGCAAGGGCTGGCTCAACGGCACCCAGGCGCAGCTCGACTTCGTGCCCGAGCGCTCGACGGACTTCATCCTCGCCGTCTTCGGCGAGGAGTTCGGCCTGCTCGGCAACGTCGGGCTCGTCGCCCTGTACGTCCTGATCATCGCGCGCGGCCTCATGATCGCGGCGAACGCCTCGACCACGTTCGCGCGCCTCGTGGCCGGCGCCGTGACGCTCACTTTCTTCACCTACGCCTTCGTGAACATGGGCATGGTGAGCGGGATCCTGCCGGTGGTGGGCGTGCCGCTGCCGATGGTGAGCTACGGCGGCACGGCGCTCGTGTCCATCCTCGTGGGCTTCGGCATCCTGATGTCGATTTCCACGCACAAGCAGCTGGTGTCGAGTTGAGGCGCGCCCCCCTTCCCGCCCTCGCGGCGCTCGCCGCCGCGCTCGTCCTCGC
Source organism: Usitatibacteraceae bacterium (assembly GCA_044220635.1). Classification (GTDB taxonomy): domain Bacteria; phylum Pseudomonadota; class Gammaproteobacteria; order Burkholderiales; family Usitatibacteraceae; genus JBGAQP01. Next base: position 31,135 of record JBGAQP010000004.1, on the reverse strand, counting down.
CTCCTGCTCGACGGCGCCGGGCCGCCCGGAGCCGCCCCGCAAACCCGCCTACTACTCCGACGACGGCCCGCCCGAGAAGGTCCCCGAGGACCTCGCCTCGATCCCCGACGCGGTGCCGCGCGAGGAGCCCTACCACCGCTTCGCCAACCGCCCCTACACGGTCTTCGGGCGCACCTACGTGCCCGTGGTGAACGACGAGGCGCGGCGCGAGCGCGGTCCCGCGTCCTGGTACGGGCGCAAGTTCCACGGCCAGAAGACCGCCTCGGGCGAGCCCTACGACATGTTCGCGATGACCGCGGCGCACAAGACCCTGCCGCTGCCGAGCTACGCGCGCGTGACCAACGTGAAGACCGGGCGCTCGGTGGTCGTGCGCGTGAACGACCGCGGGCCCTTCCACGAGGACCGCGTGATCGACCTCTCCTACGCCGCGGCCGCGCGCATCGGCATCGCGGGCCCGGGCAGCGGGATCGTCGAGGTCGAGCGCGTGTTCGCCGGCCGCGACGCGGCTCCCGCCCTCGCCTCGGCCGCGCCCCCGAGGCCCGCGGAGGCGGCCGCCCCGGGCGCCGGGACCGTGGCCACGCCGCTCGCCTCCGCGCCGCCGGTCGTCGCCGCCGCCCAGGCGCCGGTCCCGGCGCCCGCCGCCGCGATCGTCCAGCCCGAGCCCGGCGGGCTCTGGGTGCAGCTCGGCGCGTTCGCGAGCCTCGACAACGCCGAGAGCTTCGTGCGGCGCATCGCCCCGGAAATGCCCTGGCTTCTCGAGCCGATCGGGGTCGCCGCGCGCGACGGGCTGCACCGGGTGCGCCTCGGCCCCTACCGCAGCCGCGACGAGGCGCTCGCGATCGCCGAAAAGGTGCGCGCCTCCCTCGGCCTCGAGCCGCTCGTCTCCGCCCGCTAGATGAGCGCGCCGCGACGCATCCTCGCAGGTTTCGCCGCCGCCCTCGGCCTCGCCGGGTCCCCCGCCCTCGCGATCGAGCCCCCGCCCGCGCCACCGATCGCCGCGCGCGCCTACGTGCTGATCGACGCGCAGAGCGGGCAGACCCTCGCCGCCCTCGGCGCCGAGGAGCGCTTCGAGCCCGCATCGCTCACCAAGCTCATGACCGCGCGCCTGGTCCTCGAGGCGATCCGCGCGGGCCGGCTCGAGCGCGAGGCGAAGGTGAAGATCTCGGAGCGCGCATGGAAGGCGGGCGGCGCGCGCATGTTCCTCGACCCCGGCACGCCCGCGACGGTGGGCGAGCTCCTCAGCGGGATGATCGTGCAGTCGGGCAACGACGCGGCGATCGCGCTCGCCGAGGCGGTCGCGGGCAGCGAGGAGGCCTTCGTCGCGCTCATGAACCGCGAGGCGAAGCGTCTGGGGCTCGCGGACACGGCCTTCGCCAACGCGACCGGCATGCCGGCGCCGGACCATCACGCCTCGGCGCGCGACCTCGCGCGGCTCGCGGCGACCCTGATCCACGAGCACCCCGGGGACTACGCGCTCTACTCGCAGAAGGAGTACACCTACAACCGCATCACGCAGTCGAACCGCAACCGGCTGCTGTGGATCGACCCCACGGTCGACGGCGTGAAGACCGGCTTCACCGAGAGCGCCGGCTACGGGCTCGTCGCGAGCGCGCGCCGCGGCGAGCGCCGCCTCATCTCCGTGGTGCTCGGGGCGAAATCGGACGCGCTGCGCACCTCCGAGAGCCAGAAGCTGCTCAACTTCGGCTTCCAGGCCTTCGAGACGCGCCGCCTCTACCGCAAGGGCGAGGCCGTGGCCACGCCCGAGATCTTCAAGGGCACGAGCCGGACGCTGCGCCTGGGCTTCGCGCGCGACGTGTGGCTCACGCTGCCGCGCGATCGCTTCGCCGGCATCCGCCCGGTGCTCGAGACGCGCCAGCCCTTCGTCGCGCCGTTTTCCGCCGGTCAGAAAGCGGGGATAATGAGGCTCACCCGCGACAACGCGACCCTGGCCGAGTTCGCCCTGGTCGCCCTCGAGGACGTGCCCGTGGCGGGCTTCCTCTCCCGCGGGTGGGACACCCTCCGACTCCTGTTCCGCTGAATCGCCATGACCGCTCCCATCGCGTACTTCAACGGGGAGTTCCTCCCCCTCGACGCCATCCGCATCTCCCCCCTCGACCGGGGCTTCCTCTTCGGCGACGGGGTCTACGAGGTGATCCCCGCCTACGGGGGCACGATGCTGCGCGCGCGCGAGCACTTCGAGCGCCTGCAGCGCTCGATGGACGAGATCCGGCTGCACAACCCGCACACCGTGGAGCAGTGGATCGCGATCGCGGCGAAGCTCCTCGGGCACCATCCCGGCAACCAGTCGGTGTACCTGCAGGTGACGCGCGGCGTGCCGCCCCGGCGCGACCACGTGATGCCCGCGGGCCTCGCGCCCACCGTCTTCATGATGTGCTCGCCGCTCGCCACGCCGGGCCCCGAGCTGGTGGAAAACGGCGTCGCCTGCGTGACGGCCGAGGACTTCCGCTGGAAGAAGTGCCACATCAAGTCCACGTCGCTGCTGGGCAACGTGCTCGCGCGCCAGATCTCCGCGGACGCGGGCGCGGCCGAGACGATCCTGCTTCGCGACGGCTTCCTCACGGAGGCGGCCGCCTCCAACGTCTTCGTGGTGAAGGGCGGCGTGGTCGCCGCGCCCCCGCACGACAACCTGATCCTCACCGGCATCACCTATGAGCTGATCACGGAGCTCGCGAGGCAGGGGGAGCTGCGCCTCGAGGCCCGGCCCATCGCCGCCTCCGAGGTGCGCAACGCCGACGAGGTGTGGCTCTCCTCCTCGACGAAGGAGGTGCTCGCGGTGACCGCGATCGACGGCAAGCCCGTGGGCAGCGGCAAGCCCGGGCCCGTCTTCCGGCGCATGCACGCCCTCTTCCAGGAATACAAGGCGAAGATCGCCGGCCGGGCCGCGGTCCCGGCCTAGGGCGCCATGGATCCCGCCGGCGGCGGGGGCGCGCCATCGCTCCTCACCTTCCCGTGTTCCTTCCCCATCAAGGTGATGGGCCGGCGCGAGGACGGCTTCGCGCAGGCGGTCTCGGAGGTGGTGCTGCGCCACGCCCCGGACTTCCGTCCCGAGTCCATCGAGATGCGCTCCTCGAAGAACGCGCGCTACCTTTCGCTCACCGTCACCATCAACGCCCGCTCGCGCGAGCAGCTCGACCGGCTGTACTCGGAGCTCTCGAGCCACCCGATGGTGATGATGGTGCTGTGAACGCGGCCCCGGTCCTGCGCGCGCTCGGGCTCGTGCCCTACGAGCCGACCTGGCGCGCCATGCAGGCGTTCACGGCCGCGCGCGCCGCCCACACGCCCGACGAGATCTGGCTCCTCGAGCACCCGGCGGTCTTCACCCTCGGCCTCGCGGGCCGCCCGGAACACGTGCTCGCCGCGGGCGACATCCCCGTGGTCCGCGTCGACCGGGGCGGGCAGGTGACCTACCACGGGCCGGGGCAGGCGCTCGCCTACGCGCTGCTCGACCTGCGCCGCCTCGGGATCGGCGTGAAGGAGCTCGTGCGCCGCCTCGAGGAAGCGGCCCTCGTCGTGCTCGCGGGCTACGGCATCGAGGGCGCGCGCCGGCCGGGGATGCCCGGCGTGTACGTGGGCGAGGCGAAGATCGCCGCCGTGGGCCTGCGCGTCGCGCGCGGCTGCTGCTATCACGGCCTCGCGCTCAACGCGCACGTGGACCTCGCGCCCTTCGCGCGCATCGATCCCTGCGGCTACCGGGGGCTCGCCGCCACGCGGCTCGCCGACCACGGGGTCCGTGATACGCTGGACGCGGTCCAGCAGCGCCTCGGCGCCGCGCTGGCCGCTCAATTCCCGCCACGCTAGGCGCGCCCCGAAGCGATGCCCGACACCCCCTCCCCGGACGCGAAGCTCCAGCGCAAGCGCGCGCTGAAGACCGACCGCATCCCGATCAAGGTCGTCGCCTCGGAGCCGCTCCGGAAGCCCGAGTGGATCCGCGCGCGCGCCGGCGGCGGCGAGCGCTTCGGCGAGATCAAGAGGATCCTGCGCGAGGCGAAGCTGCACACGGTCTGCGAGGAGGCCTCCTGCCCGAACATCGGCGAGTGCTTCGGCCACGGCACGGCGACCTTCATGGTCATGGGGGACCTGTGCACCCGCCGCTGCCCGTTCTGCGACGTGGCCCACGGCCGGCCGCTGCCGCTCGACGCCGAGGAGCCGCGCCACCTCGCCGAGACGATCGCCGCGCTCCGGCTGCGCTACGTCGTGGTCACGAGCGTGGACCGCGACGACCTGCGCGACGGCGGCGCGGCGCATTTCGTCGATTGCATCCGCGCGGTGCGCTCCCTCTCCCCCGCCACGAGGATCGAGATCCTCACGCCCGACTTCCGCGGCCGCCTCGACCGGGCGCTCGCGATCCTCGCCGCCGCCCCGCCCGACGTCATGAACCACAACCTGGAGACCGTGCCGCGCCTCTACCGGCAGGCGCGCCCGGGCTCGGACTACGCGCACTCGCTGCGGCTGCTCGCGGACTTCAAGGCCGCCCACCCGCGGATCCCCACCAAGTCGGGCCTCATGGTGGGCCTGGGCGAGACCGACGAGGAGATCGTCGCGGTGATGCGCGACCTGCGCGCGAGCGGCGTGGACATGCTCACGATCGGCCAGTACCTCCAGCCCTCGCGGCACCACCTGCCGGTCGCGCGCTTCGTCCATCCCGACGCGTTCGGCCGGTTCGAGCGCGAGGCCGCGGCCCTGGGCTTCACCCACGCGGCCTGCGGCCCGATGGTGCGCTCGAGCTACCACGCCGACCGGCAGGCGCGGGAAGCCGGCGTCGCCTAGGCTCCGGTGCATCCACAGGCGGCCGGCGCGAGTATCCTCGTTGCATGGAACCGGTCACGAGCATCCGCCGCCTGGGCTTCCGCAAGTGGTACGAGCGCCAGCTCATCGACAGCCATCTCGCGCTCACGACCTGCTTCCTGTGCGGGATCGTGGTCGCCTCGAGCCTGGAAGCGGTCAACCTCCACGAGTTCGGCCCGAGGCCGGCCCTGCTGCTCGGCCTGGTGTTCCTCGCCATCGCCGTCGGCTGGCTTTCGTGGAAACGCTACATCCGCGTGATCGAGCGCGCCGAGCGCTACGGCCAGCGCTCGAACTGTCCCTCCTGCAACAGCTACGCGCGCTTCCAGATCCTCAGCTCGGGCGTGGACGCCGTCCCCGGCCCCACCGCGACCGCGGTCGCGCCGCTCGAGGTCGCGTGGCTGCGCGTGCAGTGCCGTAAGTGCGGAACCGCGTGGCGGATGCCGGAATGAGCGCGCTGCGCGCGGCCCTCGGCGCGGCCCTCGGCGCGGCCCTCGCGCTCGCCGCCGCGCCCGCGCAGGCGCAGGAGTTCTACAAGTGCGTCGCTCCCGACGGGCGCGTCACCTACCAGCAGACGCCGTGCCCGAAGGCGAGCGCCGAGAGCAAGGTGGACGCGAGCCCGGCGAATCCCGATTACGATCCCGCGCAGCGCGAGCGCGTGCTCAAGCAGGGGGAAGAAGCGTCGAAGCGCCTGGACGAGAGGGCGGCGCGCGAGGCCGAGGAGGCCCGCCGGCGCGAGGAGAGGCAGCGCCAGGACGAGCAACGCGAACGCGAAGCCCGCGCGCGGGAAGAGGCGCGCGACCCGCCGGTGGTCTCCGGATGGCCCGCCTGGTGGGGCTATCCCTATCCCCGTCCGGGGCCCCAGCCGCCGCGGCATCCGGCACCGCCCCGGCCCCAGCCTCGCGCCGTCCCGGCGCAGCCGAGCCGGTAGCGGGCCTGCCGCCCGAAGACACTCAGCGAGGCGGGTCCTGTCGTTCCGTCGTGCGGAAGGGGGCGCCGGGGTCGGCCATCGCGGCGAGGCAGCCCGCGCACATCAGCGCCACGAGCGCGAGGATGGCGAGCCCCGGGTCGCCCGCGAAGACGAGGAATCCCGGCAGCATTCCCGCACCCACGAAGAAGAATTCGGCGATATCGGCGGCGGTCATGGCGGCCCCCCTTCGCCCCGGAGCGCGCGCGGCGGCGCCGCGGACCCGGCACCCTGGAGCGAGAGTGCAGATTGCGCCCGGAGCCGCCCGTCCGTAAACGGGAATATGCGGCCGGCCCCGCGCCGCATTTCCGGCAGGCGCGGCGTGCGCCGCCGCACAAAGCGGCCGGGACCCCGGGGCGCAAGCCCGCGGCGCCCGGCCGGGGACCCGCGCCCGGGTGCTATGCGAGCGCCGCGTAGGCGGGCAGCGTCAGGAACTCCACGTAGTCGTCGGAGGTGGTGATCTCCCCGAAGAGCTTCGCGCCCTCGACGTACTTGCCGGCGGCGAAGGCGGCCTCGCCCACGATCGCGGGCGTCTTCTTCAGCTCGTCGGCGAGGATCCCGAGGAAGAGCTCCTTCGTGACCTTGCGGCCGTCGGCGAGCACGCCCTTGGGCGAGCGGATCCACTGCCAGAGCTGCGAGCGCGAGATCTCCGCGGTCGCCGCGTCCTCCATCAGGTTGAAGATCGGCACGCAGCCGTTGCCGCCGAGCCAGGAGCCGATGTACTGGATGCCCACCTGCACGTTGTTGCGCAGGCCCGCCTCGGTGATCGGCGCCTCGGGGCGGAAGTCGAGCAGGTCCTTCGCGCCCACGCTCACGTCGGGACGCTGCTTGCCGTACTGGTTCGGCCCCGGCATGTGCGCGTCGAAGACGGCCTTCGCGATGGGCACGAGGCCGGGGTGGGCGACCCAGGTGCCGTCGCAGCCGTCGGTCACCTCGCGCAGCTTGTCCTGGCGCACCTTCTCCATCGCCGCCTCGTTGGCCGCGGGGTCGTTCTTGATCGGGATCTGCGCGGCCATGCCGCCCATCGCCGGGGCGTTGCGGCGGTGGCAGGTCTTCACCAGCAGGAGGGCGTAGGCGCGCATGAAGGGCGCGGTCATCGTGACTTGGGCGCGGTCGGCGAGGCAGAAGTCGCGGTTCACGCGGAACTTCTTGATGCACGAGAAGATGTAGTCCCAGCGGCCGATGTTGAGGCCCGCGGAGTGGTCCCGGAGCTCCCAGAGGATCTCGTCCATCTCGAAGGCGGCGACGACGGTCTCGATGAGCACCGTCGCCTTGATCGAGCCGTGGGCGATGCCGAGCTCCTTCTGCGCGAGCGTGAAGATGTCGTTCCAGAGCCGCGCCTCGAGGTGCGACTCCATCTTCGGCAGGTAGAAGTACGGGCCGCTGCCGCGGGCGAGGAGCTCGGCCGCGTTGTGGAAGAAGTAGAGCGCGAAGTCGAAGATGCCGCCCGAGACGGGCCTGCCGTCGATCGTGACGTGCTTCTCGTCGAGGTGCCAGCCCCGCGGGCGCGGGAAGAGGACCGCAGTCTTCTCGTTGAGCCGGTACGACTTGCCGGCCTGCTCGAAGGTGATGGTGCGGCGCACGGCGTCCATGAGGTTCGCCTGGCCCTCGATCATGTTCTCCCAGGTCGGGCAGTTCGCGTCCTCGAAGTCCGCCATGAAGGTGGAGGCGCCCGAGTTGAGCGCGTTGATGACCATCTTGCGGTCCGTCGGCCCCGTGATCTCGACGCGGCGGTCGAGGATGTCGTTCGGCTGCGGGGCGATCGTCCACCCGGAGTCGCGCACCGACTTCGTCTCGGGAAGGAAATCGGGGAGCTTGCCCGCGTCGAACGCCTTCTGGCGCTCGGCGCGGCGCTGGAGGAGCTCCTGCCGGCGGGGCTCGAAGGCGCGCAGGAGCTTCGCGGCGAAGGCGAGCGCCTCGGGCGTGAGGACGCGCGCGTACTCGGGGGCGATGCGGCCGCCGATCTTCATTCCGGCGGGCAGGGGGGGCTGGGCATTCATGGCGGTGGCTCGGGAAAGGGAGGCGGCGGCGCTCATCGGGATCCGGGAAGGAAGCGGGAAAACGGGACGGCTTGCAGTCTATTATGTAACTGGAATAGCATTAATACCCCCCGTCGACATAGCGTCTTTTACTTACAGTCCCGAATGGACCGGTTCAAGGAGCTCACCACCTTCGTCGAGGTCGCGCAGCGCGGAAGCCTTTCGGCCGCCGCCCGCGAGGAGGGCATCACGCCGGCAATGGTGGGCCGCAGGATCGACCAGCTCGAGGACCGCCTCGGGGTCAAGCTTTTCAAGCGCTCGACCCGCAAGGTGACCCTCACCCCCGAAGGCGCCACCTTCTACGAGGATACCCACCGGCTGCTCGCCGACCTGCGCGCCGCCGAGGATGCCCTGAGCGTGGGCGCGAGGAGCGCCTCGGGGCGCCTCATCGTCACCGCTCCCACCTCCTTCGGGCGGCGCCACATCGCGCCCCACCTGCCGGCCTTCGTCGCCGAGCATCCCAACCTCGCGATCACCTTGCACCTTTCCGAGCGGCTCGTCGACCTGAAGAACGAGCGCTTCGACCTCGCGATCCGCATCGCCGACCTCAAGAGCGCGGACCTCATCGCGGCGAAGCTCGCGCGCAACCACCGTGTCGTGTGCGGCTCGCCCGCGTACTTCAAGCGCGCCGGCAAGCCCCGGGCGCTCGCCGACCTCGCGCGGCACAACTGCCTGGTCACGAGCACCGAGGACGGGACGGCGGACTCCTGGAGCTTCCAGGACCACGGCAAGCCCGTCGCGGTGAAGGTCTCGGGGAGCCTGCAGTGCAACGACGGCGAGGTGCTCACGCGCTGGGCGATCGCGGGCGAGGGCCTCGCCTGGCGCAGCGCCTGGGAGGTGAGCGAGGAGGTCAAGCGCGGCCGCCTCGTCTCGGTCCTCGACGAGTTCGCCTTCCCCGGCAACAACATCTACGCGGTGTATCCCGAGCGGCGGCTGCTGCCCGCGAAGGTGAAGCTCTTCATCGACTTCCTGAAGCGCGTCTTCGGCGACCCGCCCTACTGGGAATAGGGCCCGCGGGCCCTAGCGGAACTCCTTCACGACCTGCTGCTGCCGGCGGCTCACCGACAGGCGCTCGCCCGTGGGCCTGACGACCGCGACCCACCCCGACTCGCTCTCGTCGGCGTTCCTCTCGAAGCCCGCGATCGCCGCGCGCGCGACCAGGCAGTTGCGGTGGATGCGCACGAACGCCTCGCCGAACTCCTCCTCGAGCCGGGTGAGCGATTCCTCCACCAGGAACTCGCGCTCGGCGGTGCGCACGGTCACGTACTTGAGCTCCGCGCGCAGGTAGAGGATCTCGCCCACGGGGACGAGGTGGATGCGGCCGCGCTCGTGGACCGACAGGTGCCGCCGAGGCTGGTTGGCGGCGCGCTCGAGCGCTTCGCGCGGCACCGGCGCCCGGGCCTTCCGGAGCGCGGCGAGGAGCCTTTCCTGGCGGATGGGCTTGAGGAGGTAGTCGATCGCGTTCACCTCGAAGGCCTTGATCGCGTAGGCGTCGAAGGCCGTCGTGAAGATGATCGCGGGGGGCTCGGCGAGGCCCGCGAGGTGGCGCGCGGCCTCGATGCCGTCCATCTCGGGCATGCGGATGTCGAGCAGCGCGATGTCGACCTTCTCGCGCCCGGCGATCTCGAGGGCCTCCTTGCCGGTGCGCGCCTCGTCGACGATCGTGAGCGGGAAGCTCTCGCGGCATTCGTCGAGCAGGTCGCGAAGCCGCGAGCGCGCCGGGGCCTCGTCGTCGGCGATGAGCACGCGCGCGGCGTCGGGCGTGGCGAGCGTCATGCGGGGGCCGTGATGTAGGGCATGCGGATGGTGACCCGGTAGCGGCCGTCGACGACCTCGGAGTTCATGCTCGCCTCGGCGTCGAAGTGCAGCTGCAGGCGCTCGCGGATGTTGGCGATCGCCATGCGGTTGCCCGGGGGGTGGCGGCCCTCGCCCCCGTAGGGATTCGTGAGGACCATGACGAGCCGCCCGTCTTCCTTGCGCACCTCGACCGCGATCTCGCCGCCCGCGGGGGCCGGCTCGATGCCGTGGTAGACCGCGTTCTCCACGAGCGGCTGGAGCACCAGGGGCGGCACGAGGGCGTCGGCGGGCATCGACTCCGTCCGCCAGCTCACCCGCAGCCGCTCGCCGAGGCGCAGGGTCTCGATCGCCAGGTACTGGCGGACGAGCTCGACCTCCTTGCCGATGGGCGTGAGCGTGCTGTTGTCGGCCATGAGCACCCGGAAGAGGTCCGCGAGGTCCTCGAGCACGCGCTCGGCCCGCCGCGGCTCGGAGCGGATGAGCGAGAGCACCGCGTTGATGCTGTTGAAGAGGAAGTGGGGGCGGATGCGCGCCTGGAGGGCCTGGATGCGCGCCTCGGCCACCGCCGGGGCGAGCGCCCGCGAGCGCAGGTCGAAGTAGGCGAGGGTGCAGCCCGTCACGAAGAGCACGAGGAAGGCGAGCTGGGCGAAGGGCATCGGCGGGCGGTCGGCGGCGAGCCCCCGGAAGGCCTCGACCAGGACCCAGGAGACCGCCAGCTCGAAGGCGGCGAGCGCGGCGATGGAGCCGAGGTAGCCGAGGGCGTGGAGCCCGCGGCGCGCCGCGCACAGCACCACGAGCGAGAGGATCAGGACGGGCTCGGCGTAGACGACCACGAGGAGGAACTCGACCCAGAGCCCCTCGAGCCCGCGGGCGCGCAGCACCGCCGCCGCGAGGCAGAAGAGGTTCACGAGCACGAGCGCGCGCAGCATCACGCCGAGATTGCAGAAGTTCGGCAGCCGGATGCCCGCACCCGTTTGATTTATACTCGCCACAGACCCATTCTCGCCATTGCGGCCGCTCCCATGCAACACGACGACAAGCCGGCACCGGGAGACGCCGCCGGAAAGGCGTGGTCGGGCCGCTTCGCCGAGCCCCTCGACCGGCTGACCCAGCGATTCAACGCCTCGGTGTCCTTCGACCGGCGGCTCGCCGAGTTCGACATCCAGGGCTCGCTCGCCCATGCCCGGATGCTGCGCCGCTGCGGCATCATCGCCACGGCGGACCTCGAGGCGATCGAGCGCGGCATGCAGGCGATCGCCGCCGAGGTCCGCGAGGGGCGCTTCCCCTGGTCGGTGGAGCGCGAGGACGTGCACTTCAACATCGAGCACCGCCTGACCGAGCTCGTCGGCGAGGCCGGCAAGCGCCTGCACACCGCCCGTTCCCGCAACGACCAGGTGGCCACGGACCTGCGGCTGTGGCTGCGCGCCGAGATCGACGCGCTCGGCTCTCTGCTCGTCGCCGTGCGCCGCCGCCTCCTCGACCTCGCGGAGGAGCACGCCGCGACCCTCATGCCGGGCTTCACCCACATGCAGGTCGCCCAGCCCGTGACCTTCGGCCACCACCTGATGGCCTACCACGAGATGTTCGCGCGCGACGGCGAGCGGCTCGCCGATTGCCGCCGGCGCGTGAACCGCCTGCCGCTGGGGGCCTCGGCGCTCGCGGGCACCGGCTTCCCGATCGACCGGGAGTCGGTGGCGCGCGAGCTCGGCTTCGAGGGGGTGTGCGAGAACTCGCTCGACGCCGTCTCGGACCGGGACTTCGCGATCGAATTCCTGGCGGCCGCGGCGATCGCCATGGCCCACGTCTCGCGCCTCGCGGAGGAGCTCGTGATCTGGATGAGCCCGCGCTTCGGCTTCGTGGAGATCGCCGACCGCTTCTGCACGGGCTCCTCGATCATGCCCCAGAAGAAGAACCCCGACGTTCCCGAGCTGATGCGGGGCAAGGCCGGCCGGGTCTTCGGCGCGCTCGTGGCGCTGCTCACGGTGGTCAAGGGCCAGCCGCTCGCCTACAACAAGGACAACCAGGAGGACAAGGAGCCGCTCTTCGACGCCGCCGACACGCTGCGCGACGTGCTCGCGCTGCTCGCCGAGCTCCTCGGGGGCGTGCGCCCGAATCCCGGGCGGATGCGCTCGGCGCTTGCCGAGGGCTACGCCACCGCCACGGACCTCGCCGACTACCTGGTGCGCAAGGGCCTCGCCTTCCGCGACGCCCACGAGGCGGTGGCCCGCGCCGTGCGCGCCGCGGAAGCGGCGGGTGCCGACCTCGCCGAGCTGCCGATCGAGAGCCTGCGGGCGTTCTCCCCGCTGATCGGGGAGGACGTGCGCTCCGTGCTCACCCCGGAGGGCTCGGTCGCCTCCCGGCGCCACATCGGCGGCACGGCGCCCGAGGCCGTGCGCGAGGCGATCCGGCGCGCGCGCGCGAAGCTCCCGGCCTAGGCCCGCGGCCGGAGCGCCGGTTCAGCGCGCGCCTTCGCGTTCACCTTCCGCCTTCGCCTCGAACATCCAGCAGAGCTTGCGGGTCTCGGGCCCGGAGATCCGGTCGCCCATCTGGCCGCAGCGGTAGACGCGCTGGCTGAGCTTCTGGCACCAGGTGCAGCCCGGGCAGGAGCCGAAGGTCGAGCCCTCGTTGTCCTCCTGGAGGGTGGCGAGCGCCTCGCGCAGCGCCGAGACGGCGTTGCGGATCCGGTTGGGGCTGATGTTGCGGGTCGCGTTCTGCCAGGCGAGCGTGGGCTGGGCCTCGTAGAGGAACTGCTCCCCGGCGGTCGACAGGCGCAGGCGCACGACGCGCCGGTCGATGTCGTCCTGGTAGCGCTCGATGAGGCCGCGGCGGTCGAGCAGGAGCAGCGTCTGGGAGACGGTGCCCTTGGTGAGGCCGAGATAGTCGGCGAGCGCCTGCGGGGTGTTGGAGTAGCGGTTCGCCTTGCTAAGATAGATCAGCGCCTGGAGGTGCACCGGCAGTAGGGACTCGTCGGTGCCCGACTTGCGCAGCTCCGTGCGCATCAGGTTGCCGAGCCGCTCGACCAGCTCGAGAAGGACCAGCGGGCTCTTGTCCAGGGCGCTCCTCCCCGCGGATTCCCCGCGTTCCCGGATTAGTATCGGGTCGATACGAAAAAGTCAAGGATTTGCGATCCTGCGATTTCGTGTCGATTCGCTACCAAATCGCCCCGCGACCGATTTTCCGGGCCTCCAGGGCGCGCAAAACGCCCGCGGGTCACCCGAGGTCGACCGCGCGGCCCGCCTGCGCGGCGAGGAGCGCGGCGAGCGCGGCGAAGAGCTCCGCGCCGGAGCGCGTGTCGCGCCACGCGCCGTCGCGGAAGGCGTAGTGGAAGCCCCCGGAGCGCGCCGCAACCCAGATCTCGCGGTTGGGCGTCTGGCGGTTGACGATCAGCTTCGAGCCATCGGCGCCCGTGACGGTGAGGATGCCGCCCTCGAGGTCGACGTCGAGCTCCCCGACCGGCTCGAGGGCGGAATCCAGGCGGGCGAGCACGGCGTCGACCGCCCGGTGGAATTCGCTTTCCGTCATAATGAATCGCATGATACGCGCCCTCGTCCTCGTCGCCCTCGCGCTCGCGCTCGGCGGCTGCGGGCAGAAGGGCCCGCTCAAGCTCCCGGAGCCGCCGCCCGCGAAGAGCGCCCCCGCGCCATGAACCCGCTCTCGCGCCCCGCCGGGCGGCTTCGCCTCGAAGGGGCGGACCTCGCCGAGATCGCCCGGCGCTTCGGCACGCCCTGCTACGTGTACTCGCGCGCCGCGATCGAGGCGGCCTACCGTGGATTCGACGAGGGGCTCGCCGGCGTCGACCACCTCGTGTGCTACGCGGTGAAGGCGAACGGCAACCTCGCGATCCTCGACCTGCTCCGGCGCCTGGGCGCGGGCTTCGACATCGTGTCCGGGGGCGAGCTCGCCCGGGTGCTCGCCGCGGGCGCGGACCCCTCGCGGGTCATCTTCTCGGGCGTGGGCAAGTCCGAGGCCGAGCTGCGCGCCGGGCTCGCCGCGGGCATCAAGTGCTTCAACGTCGAGAGCGAGCCCGAGCTCGACCGCCTCGACGCCCTCGCCGGCTCGCTCGGCCTGCGCGCACCCGTCTCGCTCAGGATCAATCCCGACGTCGACGCCGGCACGCATCCCTATATCTCGACGGGGCTCGCGGGCAACAAGTTCGGCATCCCTCACGACCGCGCGCTCGCGGTCTACGCCCGGGCCGCCACGCTTCCCAACGTGGAGGTGACCGGCATCGACTGCCACATCGGCTCGCAGATCCTCGACACGGCCCCGCTCGACGAGGCGCTCGAGCGCGTGCTCGAACTCGCCGAGCAGGTCGCGGGCCTGGGCATCGCGCTCGGCCACATCGACCTCGGCGGGGGCCTGGGAATCCGCTACCGGGACGAGGATGCGCCCGAGGCGCGCGCCTACGCCCGCTCGCTCGTGCGGCGGCTCGCCGGGCGCGGGCTCGAGGTGCTCATCGAACCCGGCCGCTCGATCGTGGGCAACGCCGGCGTGCTCCTCACCCGCGTCGAGTACCTCAAGCTCGACAAGGCGCGGCGCTTCGCGGTCGTGGACGCCTCGATGAGCGAGCTGCTGCGCCCCGCCCTCTACGAGGCCTGGCACGACATCGTCCCGGTGGTCGACGCGCCGGGCCGCGAAAGCGCGCGCTACGACGTGGTCGGCCCGGTGTGCGAGTCCTCCGACGTGCTCGGCACCGACCGCGAGCTCGCGCTGCGGGAGGGCGATCTCCTGGCGATCCTCTCCTCGGGCGCGTACGGCATGGTGATGAGCTCGAACTACAACGCGCGCCCTCGCCCCTGCGAGGTCCTCGTCGACGGCGAGCGCGCGATCGAGGTGCGGCGCCGCGAGAGCGTGGAGTCGCTGTTCGCGCTCGAGCGCACGCTCGACGGCGCCTGAGCGCTCCCGCGGCGATCAAAAGCGGCGATCGGGGCCCTAATGGTATCGTCTCGATACCATTTGCCGGCGAGTTGGATCAAATAAGCGGTCTTGACAAGGCCCGAAACGGGGGTCACGCGGATTTTTCATACTAGAATCCGCTTCACCAAGCAGGCGTGCGCACCGGAAACGGTGGGCGCGTCCTGAACCAAGAGCCACCTGGCTCCCGTTCGATGCGAATCCGAACGCTTGGTAGTGCGGCGAGCGCCCGAGAGGACCGCCGCCGCACGGTCGACAATTCGGTCCAACATTGAAAGGAGTAGACGATGGCAACTGCCAAGAAGAAGCCCGCCAAGAAGAAAGCCGCGAAGAAACCCGCCGCCAAGAAAAAGACCGCGAAGAAGCCTGCGGCCAAGAAAAAGACGGCGAAGAAGAAGACCGCGAAGAAGAAGACTGCGAAAAAGAAAACCGCCAAGAAGAAGACGGCGAAGAAAAAGGCCGCGAAAAAGAAGCCTGCGAAGAAAAAGGCCGCCAAGAAAAAGCCCGCAAAGAAGAAGGCAGCCAAGAAGAAGAAAGCGGCGAAGAAGCCTGCGATGAAGGCGGCCGCCCCGGCGAGGCCCATGGCCCCCGCGGTGACCCCGGTCATCACGCCGCTGATCAAGCCGATGAGCTGAACGGGCGCCCCAGGCTCCCGAACCGCAAGACGGCTCGACCCGTACACGAGGCGCGACCCGGTCGCCCGGGCGCGCAAGCCTCCGGTCCCTTTGGCCGGGTAGCGCCTCGCTAGCGGGTTTCCCTCCCGCCCCACGCCCGCGCGCGAAGCGCGCTTCCGGCACCCTTCCCCGCCTCAGCTCCCGTGCAGGGCCCAGCGCTCCAGTGTCCGGTAGGCGCCGTCGCGCGGCTGCGTCTGCACGAGCGCGAACTCCGGCACCCGCCAGGCGATGGGCGCGATGGCCGCGCCTTCGACGGGCCGGGCGATGCGGCGCGCGAGCGTGAGGTGCGCGGCAAAGGCTCGCTTCTCCAGCCCGAACCCCGCCTCGGAGAGGCGCCCGGCGAGCGCCGTGTGCAGCCCCGCGAGCGCGGCCGGCGGCGGATCGACGCCCACCCAGGCCACGTTCGCGCGCGCGAAGGAACCTACGCGGTCGAGCGAAAGCTCGAAGGGCGGCACGGCCACCCCGGACGCAGCCGCCAGCGCCGCGGGTATCCGGTCCCGGGGCACTTCGCCCAGGAAGGCGAGCGTGAGATGCAGCCGGTCCTCGCCCACGGCCCGGCCCCCGGAGCGCCCGGCGACCTCCCCGGCGAGCGAGGCGAGCGCGCGGCGGGACGCCGCGTCGGGCCACAGCGCGAAGAAGAGCCGCGCCATCGCTAGACCAGGAAGGCGGTCGCGAGCCCGAGGAAGATGAAGAACCCCATGCTGTCGGTCACGAAGGTGAGGAAGACGCTCGAGCCGACCGCGGGGTCGCGCCCGAATCGCTCCATGGTGAGCGGGATGAAGATCCCGGCGAGCGCGGCGACCACGAGGTTGAGGAGCATCGCGAGGGCCATCACCCCGCCGAGGGCGACGTTGGCATAGAGCGCCCACGCGACCACGCCGAGGACGCCGCCCCAGATCACCCCGTTCACCGTGCTGATGCCCAGTTCCTTCGCGAGCAGGATGCGCGCGCGCGAGGCGCTCACCTGGCCGAGGGCGAGCGCGCGCACGATGAGCGTGGTGGTCTGGTTGCCGGCGTTGCCGCCGATGCCCGCGACGATCGGCATCAGCGCGGCGAGCGCCGCGAGCCGCTCGATGGAGCCTTCGAAGGCGCCGATGACCCGCGAGGCGACGAACGCCGTGCACAGGTTCAGCGCGAGCCAGGGCCCGCGGTTCTTCGCGCTCGACCACACGCTCGAGAAGAGGTCCTCTTCCTCGCGCAGGCCCACCTTTCCGAGCTCCTGGGTCTCCTGGCGGTCGCGCACGTGGTCGAGCACCGCCGAGGCGGTGATCCGGCCCACGACGCGGCCCTCGCCGTCGGTGACCGGCGCGCTCACGAGCTCGTGGCGCTCGAAGGCCTGCGCGGCGGCGTCGGCCTCGCTCTCGGCGGCGAAGGAGGCCGCGTCGCGCTCGTAGAGACCGGCGACCTCGGTCTCGGGATCGCTCACGAGGAGCTTCTTCAGCGGGAGGATGCCCTTCAGGTGGTCGTCGCGGTCGACGACGAAAAGCGCGTCCGTCTGGGCGGGAAGCTCCTCGAACCGGCGCAGGTAGCGCAGCGCCACCTCGCAGGTCACGTCGTCGCGGATGCTCACCACGTCGAAGTCCATGAGCGCGCCGACGGTGCCCTCGGCGTACGACAGCGCCGACTGCAGCTGGGCGCGTTCCTCGTCGCCCCGCGCCTCGATGATGTCCTGGACCGCCTCCTCGGGGAGGTCGGGCACCAGGTCGGCGATCTCGTCGGCGTCGAGGCTCTCGGCCGCGGCGACGATCTCCGCGGTGTCCATGTCCGCGAGCAGCGTGTCGCGCACCGCGTCGGAGACCTCGAGCAGGATGTCGCCTTCGCGCTCGGTGCGCACCAGGCCCCAGACGAGCAGGCGGTCCTCGAGCGGCAGCCCCTCGAGGATGTAGGCGACGTCGGCCTCGTGCAGCGCGTCGAGGCGCTTCTGGAGCTCGGCGAGGTTCTGCTTGTGCACCAGGCCCTCGACGAGCCCGGGGCGGCGGGCGTCGTGCTCGCCCTGGCGGTGCACGAGGCCCTCGACGAGCCGCTGCTTCGCGATGAGCTTGCGCACCGCCTCCAGGTGCTCCTGCGGGGGGGCGGATGGGGCGTTGTCGGCGGCGCGGGGCATGGGCGGGTTCGGGACTTCGGCCGCGCCGGCGCGCGGAGGCATGGATGGCGGATGGCCGCCCGTATTCTAGGCCGCGATTCCCCCGGCGGGGAGCCTTTGCGCCTTCAGGGGAGCTCCGCCGAGGGCATGCGCGCGAGGATCATCCGGGTCTTGCGCTCGAGCCAGGCGGTGTTGCGGTTGCGGTCGTAGAAGCGCGGATTCGGGACCATCGCCGCGAGGCGGGCGGACTGCTCCGCGTCGAGGAATGCCGCGCCGGTTCCGAAGTAGTGGCGCGCCGCGGCCTCGGCGCCGAAGACGCCCTCGCCCCATTCGATCACGTTGAGGTAGATCTCGAGGATGCGCCGCTTGGGCATCGTCGTCTCGATCATGACGGTGATCAGCGCCTCCTGGCCCTTGCGCCAGGGCGTGCGACTCCCGGACAGGAAGAGGTTCTTGGCGAGCTGCTGCGAGATGGTCGAGCCGCCGGCGATCACGCGCCCCTTGCGCCGGTTCTTCTCCATCGCCTTCTCGATCGCCTCCCAGTCGAAGCCCTCGTGGTCGACGAACTTCGCGTCCTCCGCGGCGACGATCGCGCGCTTGAGGTGGCTGGAGATGCGCTCGTAGCGGACCCAGGAGTGGCGGATCTGCGCCTTGGGGTTCTTCCGGCGCAGGGCCTCGAGGCGCTCTTCCATGAACGCGGTCGTCCCGGGGTCGTGCTCGCGCCACCACAGCACCCGCGCGAGGTACCCGAGCTGCCAGGCGAGAAAGGCCGCGGCGCACGCGGCCACGGTCCACGCGAGGAAGCGCGCCGCCGCCTTCATGGGGCGCGCGCGCGCAGCCGCGCGAGCACCTCCGCCGTCCGCGGGCGGCTCCCGCGCCAGATCCGGAAGGATTCCGCCGCCTGCTCGACGAGCATGCCGAGCCCGTCGGCGCAGCGCGTCGCGCCCGCCGCCTTCGCGCGCCCGAGGAAGGCCGCGGCGGCCGCGCCGTAGGCCATGTCGTAGGCGACGGCCCCGGGGGCGAAAGTTCCCGAGGCCATCGCGAGCGCCTCGCCCCGCGTCGAGGCCGAGGTCGCGTTCACGACGAGATCGAACGGCGCGCCCTCGATCGGTTCGAGTCCCGAGGCGGTGACGCATCCGAGTCCGCGAAAGCGCTCCGCGAGCTCCGCCGCGCGCCCGATCGTGCGGTTGGCGACGGTGAGGCTCGCGATGCCGAGCGCGAGCAGCGGCGCGATGACGCCGCGCGCGGCCCCTCCCGCCCCGAGGACCAGGACGCGCCGGCCTGCGAGCTCCACCCCGAGATTGCCGGTGAGATCCGCGACGAGACCCGCGCCGTCGGTGTTGTCTCCCGAAAGCCCCGAAGGCGTCGCGGTGAGCGTGTTCACCGCGCCCGCGAGCCGCGCGCGGTCCGCGAGCGTGTCGGCGAGGGCCATCGCCTCCACCTTGAAGGGCAGCGTCACGTTCGCGCCGCGGCCGCCTTCGGCGAAGAAGCGCCGCGCGGCGCCCGCGAAACCCGCGAGCGGCGCCTCGAGCCGGTCATAGGCGATCGCCTCGCCGAGCTGCGCGGCGAACAGCGCGTGGATCTCGGGCGAGAGGCTGTGCGAGACCGGATTGCCGATCACCACGTAGCGGTCCATCGGTCGGGGGGCAGGCCGGAAATCGGGGACGATGCGAATGGTCGAGACGACATGATAACGGCCCGCGGCCGCCAGGCTCCGCGCCGCCGGGCTGCGCCGCCCCCATTAGATATAGTGTCTGCGTCGGTGCCGCACGGCTCCACCGGTCGGCAGCCCCAAGATGGTGCATACTCATCGAATTCGCACCACGATGGTTCAGCCCGGTGCCGACGAAATCTGATAAACGCTATAAAACAACAGCTTGTACTCCATGCCGAGTGGCATGTTTTCTGCTACTTCATGGCCTCGATCGCTGTTCCCCGGCCGTCCATTCACCAATTCAGGGCATAACCCATCCATCAGGAGAAAGTCATGGCAGTCGCCGATGTCACCAAGATGATCAAGGAAAACGAGGTCAAGTTCGTGGACCTGCGCTTCACCGACACCAAGGGCAAGGAGCAGCACGTCTCGGTGCCGGCGAAGGCCTTCGGCGAGGACAAGTTCAAGGACGGCCACGCCTTCGACGGCTCGTCGATCGCGGGATGGAAGGGCATCGAGGCCTCCGACATGCTGCTCATGCCCGATCCGGATTCGGCGCGCATGGACCCGTTCTACGACGAGCCCACGCTCGCGATCACCTGCGACGTGCTCGAGCCCTCGACGGGCAAGGGCTACGACCGCGACCCGCGCTCCATCGCGAAGAAGGCCGAGGCCTACCTCAAGAGCACGGGTTTGGGCGACACCGCGTACTTCGGCCCGGAGCCCGAGTTCTTCATCTTCGACGCGGTCGAGTGGAAGGTCGACATGTCGGGCAGCTACGTGAAGATCACCTCCGAGGAGGCGCCCTGGTCGACGGACGCGAAGATCGAGGGTGGCAACCTCGGCCACCGGCCCCCGGTGAAGGGCGGCTACTTCCCCGTCCCGCCGGTCGACTCCCTGCAGGACATCCGCTCGGCGATGTGCCTCGCGCTCGAGGAGCAGGGCGTGGAGGTCGAGGTGCACCACCACGAGGTGGCCGCGCCCGGCCAGTGCGAGATCGGCACGAAGTTCAACACGCTCGTGAAGCGTGCCGACTGGCTGCAGATCCTCAAGTACACGGTCTGGAACGTCGCGCGCTCCTACGGGAAGACCGCGACCTTCATGCCCAAGCCCGTCGTGGGCGACAACGGCTCGGGAATGCACGTGCACCAGTCGGTGTGGAAGGGCGGACAGAACCTGTTCGCGGGCGACGGCTACGCGGGCCTTTCGGAATTCGCGCTCTACTACATCGGCGGGGTCATCAAGCACGCGAAGGCGCTCAACGCGATCACGAACCCGGGCACCAACTCCTACAAGCGCCTGGTCCCGGGGTTCGAGGCGCCGATCAACCTCGCGTACTCCGCGCGCAACCGCTCGGCCTCCTGCCGCATCCCGTTCGTCTCGGGCCCGAAGGGACGGCGCGTCGAGGTGCGCTTTCCCGATCCGACGGCGAACCCCTACCTGTGCTTCGCCGCGCTCCTGATGGCGGGACTCGACGGCGTGCAGAACAAGATCCACCCGGGCGACCCGCTCGACAAGAACCTCTACGACCTCGAGCCGGAGGAGGCGGCGAAGGTGCCGCACCCCTGCGCCTCCCTCGACGAGGCGCTCGTGAGCCTGCAGAAGGACCGCGAGTTCCTCACGCGCGGCGGCGTCTTCTCCAACGACATGCTCGATGCCTACATCGCGCTCAAGTACGAGGAGGTCCAGCGCTTCCGCATGACCACCCACCCGGTGGAGTTCGACATGTACTACTCGTCCTGAGGCGAGCGGCCGCCGGCATCGGGAGGGGGCGGCCTGCCGCCCCCTTCTTTTTTTCGCGCCCGCGCGCGGCGCTTGTGGTGCGCGCCGGCCGGGACCACAAGATGTTGCGCAAATGGGCGCTATATCATTGATCTGGTTGATTTTTTCATGACCGCTTCCTATCCTTGCCTTCCCATCCCGCAAGTGGGAGCGCGTCATGAAGAGCCTCTGGTTCGCCGGTCTCGCCCTGGTCGCGACGTCGACGGCGTTCGCGCAGTCGACGATCTACAAGCACGTCGACGCGAGCGGCCGCGTGACCTACTCGAACAAGCCGATGAAGGACGCGACGGTCGTGGAGCTCGAGCCGCTCACCACGATCCCGTCGACGCCGCTCGGCGTGCTCCGGGCGCAGCCGGGCGCGGCGGACAAGGCGGCCGTCGCGAAGGTGGAGGCGAATGCCGAGCTCAAGCCCTCGGTCGCGATCGTGACGCCGCTGCCCCAGACGGTGGCGAGCGCCCGCATCGACACGGGCACGCAGAAGCGCCGCGACGAGGCGCGCCGCAGGATCCTCTCCGAGGAGCTCGAACGCGAGGAGCAGATGCTTTCCGAAACGCGCCGTTCGCTGCTGAGCGAGCAGCAGAATCCCGAGCTCGTCGCCGCCGTGCGCCTCGCGCAGCAGGCCACGGATCCCACGCCCTCTCAGATGGCCGAATTCCGCAGGAACATCGACAAGGCCTCCGGCCGCATCCGCGGCCTGCAAGCCACCGTCGCCGAGCACGAGAAGAACATCGAGGCGCTCAAGAAAGAGCTCGGCGCGCTGAAGCCCTAGCCTCGAGTCGTCCCCTCTTCCGGCCCATCCCTTCCGCCGACGCGCCAGCGCTCTGCGCTGGCGCGCTTATTGCTTTTTCGTCGGGTGTCGACCGGCGATGACGAGCTATCCCGGCCTCGAGCTGCTGTCGACCGCCGTCCTCATGCTCGACGAAGGCCTGCAGGTCATCCACGCGAACCCCGCCGCGGAGAACCTCTTCGCGCACGGTCGCAAGCACCTCGAGGGCGCCCCGCTCGAGAAGCTGCTCGCCGGCAACGCCGCGTTCCACCGTCGGCTCGTGCAGGCGATCGAGACGCAGGCGGGTTTCAACGAGAACGACCTCGTGCTCGACGTGGGCGGCGCGGCCGCGCACCTGCACTGCGTCGTCACGCCCGCCGACGCGGGCGAGGCGCGCCTCGTCCTCGAGTTCCGCGAGGTCGAACAGCAGCTGAAGATCGCGCGCGAGGCGAAGCTCCTCGAGCAGCAGCAGGCCAACCGCGAGCTCATCCGCAACCTCGCCCACGAGATCAAGAACCCGCTCGGCGGCATCCGCGGCGCCGCGCAGCTCCTCGAGGACGAGCTCGGCGACCCGGAACTGCGCGAGTTCACCCAGGTCATCGTCAAGGAGGCCGACCGCCTCCAGTCGCTCATGAACCGCCTGCTCACCCCGAGCCGGCTGCCGCGCGTCGAGCCCCTCGGCATCCACGAGGTGCTCGAGCGCGTGCGCGCGCTGCTCGCCGCGGAATTCCCCGAGGGGCCGCGCATCGAGCGGGACTACGACACGAGCCTGCCGGAGCTCGTGGGCGACAAGGAGCAGCTCATCCAGGCGATCCTCAACGTGGCGCGCAACGCCGCCCAGGCCGCGGGCCCCTCGGGGCGCGTGCGCCTCGTCACGCGCATCGCCCGCCAGGTCACCATCGCCGGGCAGCGCCATCGCCATGCCGTCTCGGTGTGCGTCGAGGACGACGGCCCGGGCGTGCCCCCGGATCTCGCCGAGCGCATCTTCTATCCGCTCGTGAGCGGCCGCGAGGGCGGCACGGGCCTGGGCCTGCCGCTCGCGCAGAGCTTCGTGAGCCAGCACCAGGGCTCGATCGAGTTCGAGAGCGAGCCCGGCCGCACCCGCTTCACGATCCTGCTGCCGATCCGGCCTCCCGGGGAGTCCCGCGCGCCATGATGACGACTTCGACGGACAACGCCGCGAACCCGGTGTGGATCATCGACGACGACCGCTCGATCCGCTGGGTGTTCGAGAAGGCCCTGGCGCGCGAGGGCATCGCCCACCGCACGTTCGCCACCGCGCAGGAGGCGCTCGACCGCCTGCGCGAGGAGTCCCCCCAGGTGGTGGTGAGCGACATCCGCATGCCGGGGCTCTCGGGCCTGGAATTCATGCGCGAGCTCAAGGCGCGGCTGCCGGCCGCGCCCGTGATCATCATGACGGCCTATTCCGACCTCGAGAGCGCGGTGGCCGCGTTCCAGGGCGGGGCCTTCGAGTACCTGCCCAAGCCCTTCGACGTGGACCACGCGGTCGAGCTCGTGCGCCGCGCCCTGGACGAGAGCCGCCGGCAGGTCGAGGCGCCGCCCTCGGAGGCCGAGGCGCCCGAGATCCTCGGCCAGGCCCCGGCGATGCAGGAGGTGTTCCGCGCGATCGGGCGCCTCGCGCAATCGCACGCGACCGTGCTCATCACGGGCGAATCGGGCACCGGCAAGGAGCTCGTCGCGAGGGCGCTGCACCGCCACAGCCAGAGGGCCGCGAAGGCCTTCGTCGCGATCAACACCGCCGCCATCCCGAAGGACCTCCTCGAGAGCGAGCTCTTCGGCCACGAGCGCGGCGCCTTCACCGGCGCGGCGAGCATGCGCCGCGGGCGCTTCGAGCAGGCCGAGGGCGGCACGCTCTTCCTCGACGAGATCGGCGACATGCCGCCGGACCTGCAGACGCGGCTGCTGCGCGTGCTCTCCGACGGCCAGTTCTACCGGGTGGGCGGGCACACGCCGCTCGCGGCCAACGTGCGCATCATCGCCGCCACCCACCAGGACCTCGACACGCGCGTGCGCCAGGGCCTGTTCCGCGAGGACCTCTACCACCGCCTGAACGTGATCCGCCTGCGGCTGCCGAGCCTGCGCGACCGGCGCGAGGACATCCCGATGCTCGCGCGGCATTTCCTCGCGCGCAGCGCCCGCGACCTCGGCGTCGAGGGCAAGCGCCTCACCGAGGCCGCGCTCGCCTACCTCGCCGCGCAGGACTGGCCGGGCAACGTCCGCCAGCTCGAGAACGTCTGCCACTGGGTCACGGTGATGGCGCCCGGCCAGGCGGTGGACGTGAAGGACCTGCCGCCCGAGATCCGCGGCGAGCACCCCGCGGCCGCCGCGGCCCCGGGCGAGGGCGACTGGCGCCGGGCGCTGGGGCTCGAGGTCGCCGCGCGGCTCGCGCAGGGCGAGTCCGGGATCGCGGAAGCCCTCACGCGCGACTTCGAGTCCGCGCTCATCGCGAAGGCGCTCGCCCACACGGGGGGACGGCGCATCGAGGCCGCGAACCTGCTCGGCATCGGGCGCAACACCCTCACCCGCAAGATTCAGGACCTCAAGCTCGAGACCAAGGAATAGCGGCGCTCGAACTCCGCGGGAGGGAGCGCGGGGCTCTCGAGGAAACCCTGGTACTCGTCGCAGCCGAGCTCGCGCAGTCGCGCGAGTTGCGCGGGCGTCTCCACCCCCTCGGCGACCACCGAAAGGCGCAGCGAGTGCGCCATCGCGAGGATCGCGGTGATGATCGCCTCGTCGTTCGCGTCCGTGCCGATGTCGCGCACGAACGAGCCGTCGATCTTGATCGCGTCCACCGGCAGCCTCTTCAGGTAGGAGAGCGAGGAGTAGCCGGTGCCGAAGTCGTCGATCGCGAGGCCGACGCCGAGCTCACCCAGGCGATCGAGGAGGGCCGCCTTCTCGCCGATGTTCTGCATGAGCAGGCTCTCGGTGAGCTCGAGCTCGAGCGTGGACGGCTCGATCCCGGAGCGCGCGAGGGCGCCCGAGACCGCGCGGAAGAGCCGCTCGCCGTCGACCACCTGCCCCACGGAGAGGTTCACCGACACGCGCAGGCCCGGGCGCACCGTGCGCTGCCACAGGCGCACCTGCTCGCAGGCGCGCTCGACCACCCACTCGCCGATGGGGACGATGAGCCCCGAGTCCTCCGCGACCTCGATGAACTTGTCGGGCGCGAGCAGCCCCCGGCGCGGGTGCTGCCAGCGCACCAGCGCCTCGACGGCCACGAGCTCGCCGTCGGCCGCGCGCAGGCGCGGCTGGTAGTGCACCGCGAGCTCGCCGCGGCGCAGCGCCAGGCGCAGGTAGTTCTCCACCGAGAGCCGCTCCTGGGCGCGCGCGTTCATTCCCGCGGAGAAGAACTGGTAGTTGTTGCGGCCCTTCTCCTTCGCGTAGTACATCGCCACGTCCGCGTTCTTCATGAGCGTCGCGCCGTCCTTGCCGTCGGCGGGGTACAGGCTGATGCCGATCGAGCACGAGGTGTTGAGGTGCTGGTTGCCGATCAGCATCGGCGCGCCCATCGCCTCGATCATCTTGTCGGCCACCTGCTGCGCGCCCTCGTCGTGCTCCCCGCTCAGGTTCTCGAGGATCACCGCGAATTCGTCGCCGCCGAGGCGCGCGACCGTGTCGGAGGCGCGCACGCAGGCGGTGAGCCGGGAGGCCACCGCCTTCAGCAGCTCGTCGCCCACCTGGTGGCCGAGCGAGTCGTTGATGGTCTTGAACCGGTCGAGGTCGATGAACATGAAGGCGAAACCGGTCTTCTGCCGCGCGGCGTTGGCCACACCCTGCTCGAGGCGGTCGTGCAGCAGCACGCGGTTGGGCAGCCCGGTGAGCGCATCGCGCGTGGCGAGCCATTCGGCGCGCTCCTCGGCGGCCTTGCGCTTGGTGACGTCGCGCGTGGTGCCGGTCATGCGCAGGCCCTCGCCCGCGGTGTCTCGCTGGATCACCTTGCCGCGCGAGTGCACCCAGATCCACTCGCCCGCGGCATTGGGCACGCGGTACTCGCAGTCGAACTCCTCGCTCACGCCCTTGCGCGCGTTGCTCAGGCTCGCGAGGAAGATCTTGCGGTCCTCCGGATGGTTCCAGGACTCGACCTCGCGCCCGGAATGGGTCGATTCCCGCGGCGCCTCGCCGCGGATCGCCGACCAGCTCTCGTTGAAATAGACGCGGTCGGCCTTCAGGTCCCAGTCCCACAGGGCGAGGTCCGAGGAGGTGAGGGCGAGGTCGAGGCGCTCCTTGGCGCGCGCCATCTGCTGCTCGGCGCGCTTCCTGAGCGTGATGTCGCGCCCCACGGCGATCACGTAGCGCTGCCCGCCGAGCGTGATCGGCCGGCCCCCGAAGGCGTAGGGGCGGACGTTGCCCGCGCGGTCGACGATCTCCGCCTCGACGTTCACCTCGCGCCCGGTGCGCATCGCCTCGCCGAGCGCCCCGTCGACCGCGGCGCGGTCCGCGGGCGAGATGAAGTCCGTGGGCCGCATGCCGCCGATCTCGCCCGGCGGGTAGCCCGTCGCCGCCGCGAGGCTCGCGTTCCAGCGCACGATGTTGCCCGCGGGGCCCACGAGGCAGAAGGCGCCGGGCAGGCTCTGGATCACCGCCTCGGAGAATTCCTTCTCGCGCCGCAGGCGCTCCTCGGCCTCGCGGCGCAAGGCGATTTCGTCCTCGAGCAGCTCGTTCAGGCGCCGGTACTCGCGGGCGAGCTCCTCGACGCGCTTCTCGGCCTGCGCCGGGACGGCCGCGGCCTGCGGCCCCGACTGCAGCCGCGCCTCGAGCCGCGAGACCGCGAGCGCGGCGAGGTTCTCGAGGGCGCTTCGCTCCTGCGCGGTGAGGCTGCGCGGCACGCGGTCGAGCACGGTGAGCGAGCCCAGCACGAAGCCGTCGGGCGCGGCGAGCGGGATGGCGCAGGCGAAGCGCACGGCCACGCCCTCGGCGGCGAACGCCTTCGCGAGCCCGCCCTCGCGCGCGGCATCCTCGATCAGCACCGGGGTGCCGGGCTCGCCGCGCGCGAAGGCGGGCGAGAGGCCGCGCGGGATCTCCGTCGCCGCGATCCCGGCGCGCGCCTTGAGCCACTCGCGCTCGCCGTCGAAGAACGAGATCCAGGCCACGGGTGCGCGGGAGGCGTCGCGCGCGCGGCGCACGAGGTCGTCGAAGGCGGGCTCGGGGCCGGTGCCGAGGATGCGGTAACCGGCGAGCCGCGCGCGGCGCTCGCCGTGTCGGTTGGCGCCCCCTCCGGCGTCGGCGCCCATCGCGAGCCTCAGGCCCCGAACTCGCAGACGACGGGCGCGTGGTCCGAGGGACGCTCCAGGCGCCGTGGCTCCACGTCGATGCGACAGGCGGTGCAGCGCCGGGCGAGCGCCGCCGAGAGCAGCACGTGGTCGATGCGCAACCCGAGGTTCCGGCGGAAGGCCGCCATGCGGTAGTCCCACCAGCTGAACGACTTCTCGGGCTGCTCGAAGAGGCGGAAGGCGTCGACGAGCCCCAGGCCGAGGAGCCGCGCGAGCGCGGCGCGTTCGGGCTCGCTGAAGAGCACCTGTCCCTCCCAGGCTTTCGGGTCGTGGACGTCGCGCGGCTCCGGGGCGATGTTGAAGTCCCCGAGCACCGCGAGCGCGGGGTGCGCGGCGAGCTCGCCTTGCAGCCAGTTCGTCAGGGCCTCGAGCCAGCGCAGCTTGTAGTCGAACTTGTCGGAGCCCACGCTCTGCCCGTTGGGCACGTAGACGCACACGACGCGCGTGGCGCCGACGCTCGCGGCGAGCACGCGGCGCTGGTCGTCCGCGAAGTCGGGAATGCCGCGCACCACGCCCGCGATCGGCCCGCGCGAGAGGATCGCCACGCCGTTGTAGGTCTTCTGGCCGAGGTGCTCCCAGCGGTAGCCCGCGCCCTCGATCTCGGCGGCGGGGAAGGCCGGGTCCTCGCACTTCGTCTCCTGCAGGCACACGACGTCGGGCGCGTGGCGGGAGAGCCAGTCGAGCAGGTGCGGCAGCCGCACCTTCAGCGAGTTGACGTTCCAGGTCGCGATCTTCATCGGGGCGGGGGCGTGGCTCCGCGTCCCGGGACGCTGGCCGGCGGCGTCCCTTGCGATCGCGCTATTTCGCGGCGGCCGGCTCGGCGGCCTCGGGGGCCTTCTTCGCGGGCTCGGGGGCACGCGGCCTGGGCGGGACCGCGCCCGGGATCGCCGTGCGCGGATAGCCCGCGCCGTCGAGGGCGGAGTTCCACTGCCCCTCCTCGTAGCCCTTGATCTTCGACTCGCCGATGACCAGCACCGGCACCTCGAGGCCGCCCACGAGCTTCTTGAGCGCCTCCTGGTCCTGGGCGTTGCCCTGGGCATCGCGTTCGCTGAAGGGAATGCCGCGTCTGGAGAGCAGGCCGCGACCGCGCTCGCAGGGATCGCCGCAATCGGCGCCGGTGTAGAGCGTGACCGGGCTCCTCTTCATCGCGACCTGCGTCGCGTACGGAAGCTGGGAATCCTCGACGTAGCCGCCACCCATGCGCTTCTGGCTCACGCTTTTCGCCTCCTCGGGGGGTGGCGTGTCGGAGAAGTGCACCTTGCCGCTCTTGTCGACCCAGCGGTACACCGTCTGCTGCGCCGAGGCGGCCGCGCTCGCGAGGAGCGCCGCGGCGAGGAAAGTGGCGATCGTCTTGCCGGTCATCGGATACCTCCGTGTCAGGCCGTGGCCGTCATCCCATTATGACGCA
This sequence comes from Usitatibacteraceae bacterium, assembly GCA_044220635.1. Taxonomy (GTDB): domain Bacteria; phylum Pseudomonadota; class Gammaproteobacteria; order Burkholderiales; family Usitatibacteraceae; genus JBGAQP01. Next base: position 2,957 of record JBGAQP010000004.1, on the reverse strand, counting down.
GAAGCGCATCCATCTGCGGCCGCCGGCCGCGGAAGGCGACGAAGGAGTCGAGCGCCGGGCGGCTGCCGCCCGCGGCGAGCACCTCGCGGCGGAAGCGCGCGCCCGTGGCCGGGTCGAGCACGCCGCATTCCTCGAAGGCGCCGAAGGCGTCCGCCGAGAGCACCTCGGCCCACTTGTAGCTGTAGTAGCCGGCGGCGTAGCCGCCGCCGAAGACGTGCGAGAACTGGTTCGGAAAGCGGTTGTACTCCGGGGGCAGGATCACGGCCACCTGGCGGCGAACCTCCGCGAGGAGATCGGCCACGCGATCGCGCGCGGGGTCGAAGCCCGCGTGCAGGCGCATGTCGAAGAGCGCGAACTCGAGCTGGCGGACGAACGCGATTCCGCTCTGGAAGTTCTTCGCGGCGATCATCCGTTCGAAAAGGGCGCGCGGCAGCCTCTCGCCGGTGTCCACGTGCCGCGTCATGGGCTCGAGCACCGCCCACTCCCAGCAGAAGTTCTCCATGAACTGGCTCGGCAGCTCCACGGCGTCCCACTCCACGCCCGCGAGCCCCGAGACGCCGAGCTCGTCGACCTGGGTGAGGAGCTGGTGCAGCCCGTGGCCGAACTCGTGGAACAGCGTGATCACCTCGTTGTGCGTGAAGAGGGCGGGCTTGCCTCCGACCGGGGCGGAGAAGTTGCAGGTGAGGAAGGCGACGGGTGTCTGCACCCGCGCGGCGAGGCGCCGGCGGTTCACCGCGTCGTCCATCCACGCGCCCCCGCGCTTCGCCTCGCGCGCGTACAGGTCCAGGTAGAACTGGCCAACGAGGGCGCCCGCGTCGTCGACGATCTCGAAGAAGCGCACGTCCGGGTGCCAGGTCTGCGCCCGGGCCGGGCGGATGCGCACCGCGAAGAGCGTTTCCACGACGCGGAACATTCCCGCGAGCACGGCGTCCTCGGGGAAGTACTGCTTCACCTCCTGGTCGGAGAAGGCGTAGCGGCGCTGGCGCAGCTTCTCGCTCACGTAGGCGAGATCGCAGGCGCGCACCTCGGCGAGGTTGAGCTCGCCGCGGGCGAATTCGCGGACCTCGGCCATGTCGCGCTCCGCGAAAGGCCGCGCCCGGCGCCCGAGGTCGGCGAGGAACTCGAGCACCTCGGCGGGGGAGGCCGCCATCTTGGTCGCGAGCGAGACCTCCGCGTAGTTCGCCATCCCGAGCAGGCCGGCGATCTCGGCGCGCAGGGCGAGCAGCCGCGCGATGTTGGCGCCGTTGTCCCATTCGGGAGGGCCGAACTCGGAGGCGCGGGTGACGAAGCCGCGGTACATGCGCTCGCGCAGGCCGTGGTGGTCCGCGTACTGCATCACGGGCAGGTAGCAGGGCATGTGCAGCGTGAGCTTCCAGCCCTCGCGGGCGTCCTTCGCGGCCGCCGCGCGCGCGGTCTCGAGCACGTCGGCGGGAATGCCCGAGAGCTCCGCCGGGTCGGTCACGAAGAGGCCGAACGCGTTGGTCGCGTCGAGCACGTTGTCCTGGAAGCGCGAGCCCACGCCCGCGAGCTCCTCCTGGACCGCGCGGAAACGCTCCTTCTGCGGCGGTGGCAGCTCCGCGCCCCCGAGCCGGAAGTCGCGCAGCTCGTTGTCGACGTAGCGCCGGCGCGCCGGCGCAAAGGCCGCGAAGGCGCTCGAGGCCGCGAGCGCCTTGAAGCCCGCGTAGAGGCGCTGGTCCTGGCCCTGCTCGGAGAAGTACTGCGTGACCTTGGGCAGCGCCGCGTTGTAGGCCTCGCGGAGCGCGGGGGAATTCACCACCGCGTTCAGGTGGTTCACCTGGGCCCAGGCGCGGGCGAGGCGCTCGTTCGCGTCGTCGAGCGGCTCGACGAAGCCCTCCCAGTCGGGCGGCTGGCCCGCGGCGGCGAGGCGCTCGATCGTGGCGCGCCCCTCGGCGATCAGGCGCTCGATCGCGGGCGCGACGTGCTCGGGGCCGATCGCCGCGAACCGCGGCAGTCCGGAAAAATCGAGGAGGGGATTGTCCATGGGGCGATCGTCGTTTGCGCGCAAGGCGGGCGGCGGGCCCTCGGGCCCGCTAGCGGGAGAAGACGGTGCGGCCCGCGACCAGCGTGCGCACGGCGCGCCCGGTCATCTCGAGGCCGAGGAAGGGGCTGTTGCGGCCCTGGCTCGCGAGCGCGGCGGGCGTGACGACCCAGGTCACGCCCGGGTCGAAGAGGCAGATGTCGGCCGGCGCGCCTTCGGCGAGCGTGCCCGCCGCGCATCCCAGCACGCGCGCGGGGCGGCTCGTGACCGCGGCGAGCGCGGCGGGCAGCGCGAGCTTCATCTGCCCGCCCCAGCGAAGGGCGAGGGGCAGCAGGAGCTCGAGGCCCGTCGCCCCGGGTTCGGCCTCGCCGAAGGGGACCTGCTTCGCGTCCTCGTCCACGGGCGCGTGGTCCGAGCACACCGCGTCGATCGTGCCGTCGACCGCCGCGCGGCGCAGGGCCTCGCGGTCCGCGGGATCGCGCAGCGGAGGAACCAGGTTGCAGTTCGCGTCGAAGCCCGCGAGATCGCGGTCGCACAGGTGCAGGTGGTGGATGCCCACGTCGCAGCTGAGCGGCGCGCCCTTCGCCTTCGCCTCGGCGACGGGCGCGAGGGAAGCCGCGCTCGACAGGCGCGCGAGGTGCACCTTCGCGCCCGTGGCCGCCATGAGGTCGAGGATCGCATGGACGGCGAGCGTCTCGGCCACCGCGGGGATCGGGACGAGCCCGAGGCGCGTGGCCACCTCGCCCTCGTGCGCCACGCCGCCGCGGGCGAGGTCCGCGTCCTGCGGGCGCAGCCACACGGTGAACCCGAAGGTGGCCGCGTAGCGCATCGCCTGGAGCAGCGTGCTCATCGGCGGCAGCGCCGCGTTCGCCTGGAAGAACCCGACGCAACCGGCCTCGGCGAGCTCGGCCATCTCCGCGAGCCTCTCGCCCTTGAGCCCCACGGTGAGCGCGCCCAG
>JBGAQP010000049.1:0-1103 GCA_044220635.1 Usitatibacteraceae bacterium | reverse complement strand
CTGGCACGACCGCTGTTACAACAATCGTATCATCGGCAAACGCAAAGAATTTCTTCCGGATGTCCTGATAGAGAAATTCCGGACCCAGCGTAAAACCGAAGCCGAGGTAGAGAAAAAACGAAAAAAACATGACCCAGAAATGGAGACGGGCGATCCATTTGACCTTGTTGTTACGCTGAAGTGACGACATAGTGCTCTTTCCAGTCTAGCATGCAGCCAAAACCAGAGAGGGAGGTTCCGTCTGACGGCACCACTCCCCAGGCATCGCTTTTTCCGAAAAAGGTGTATAATGGGTCCCGTAACCCCTAAGTTCCATTTATGGCAAAGAGTAATGCTGCGTTCATGAAGCCAATGAACATCAGTGCCGATCTCGCCGTGGTTGTGGGCGCTGGTCCGATGCCACGTTCTGAAGTGGTCAAGAAGCTCTGGGTCTACATCAAGGAGAAAGGTCTCCAGGACTCGGTCAATAAGCGCAACATCAATGCCGACGAGGCATTGAAGAAGGTCTTCGGCGGCAAGTCGCAGGTCTCGATGTTCGAGATGACGAAGCTCGTCTCGGCTCACCTCTCGTAGTCGATTCAAAAACACCTGCCATATTGGCAGGTGTTTTTTGTTTGCCCGAACCGCATTCCTATTCTTCGACAATAATCTTCCCCTGCATAATCCCATGCCCATCACCGCAGTAGTATGAGCAGAAGAATCTGAATGTCCCGACCTTCTCGGGAGTGAATTCAATTACCGCCCCGTCTGGCGGAATGTCAATATTCAGGACGCCAAGCTCAGGGATGACGAGCCCATGCTGGACATCGGCGTTGTGGACGATGAGCCTGACAAGCTCGCCTTTCTTAACTTCGAGGACAGAGGGGTCCCAGGCGTACTGCCTGACCCCCATATGGATGGTCCACTCCGTTCGGCCATTTCTTATTTCTACGATTGGTGCGGAAAACCCTCGGAATCAGATAGAGGGCTTGCCCCCGAGACAACCACTTCGTCTCCGCTATCATCCAGAGCCTGGCTGACCGAAGCTGATTCATCGGCCTTTCTCATAACCTCTCCATTTTCTGCATCAGAACAAGACCCATCCTGAGGTACCTCATTGTTTC
>JBGAQP010000048.1:0-1108 GCA_044220635.1 Usitatibacteraceae bacterium | reverse complement strand
TACCCTTTCTCCCTCGGCATCGCCTCGGGTGCGCCCCTGCCGGACGGCATCGTGCTGTGGACGCGGCTGGCGCCCGATCCCCTGAACGGCGGCGGCCTGCCGCCGGCGGCCATCGAGGTGCGCTGGGAAGTCGCCCGCGACGCCGGCTTCCGCGACATCGTGCGGCACGGCAGGGCGCTGGCCGCGCCGCAGTACGCGCATAGCGTGCATGTCGAGGTGGAGGGCCTGGCACCGGCCCGCTGGTACTGGTACCGCTTCATGGCCGGCGATGCCGTCAGCGCGACCGGGCGCACGCGCACCGCCCCGCCAGGCGGCGCCATGGCGGACCGCCTGCGCTTCGCCTTCGCCTCCTGCCAGCAGTACGAGCAGGGCTTCTACGCCGCCCACCGCCACATGGCGGCGGAAAACCTGGACCTGGTGGTCTTCCTCGGCGACTACATCTACGAATCCTCCTGGGGCAGCCGGCATGTGCGCAAGCACGAGGCGCCGGAGCCCGTTACCCTGGAGCAGTACCGCAACCGCTACGCCCGCTACAAGTCGGATGCCGACCTGCAGCGCTGCCATGCCGCCTTTCCCTGGCTCGTCACCTGGGACGACCACGAGGTGGACAACGACTATGCCAATGACCGCTCGGAAGATCTCGACCCGAATTTCCTCGCCCGCCGCGCCGCCGCCTACCAGGCCTACTGGGAGCACATGCCGCTGCGCAAGCAATCCCTGCCGGCCGGTCCCCGCATGCGGCTCTATGGCCGCCATGATTTCGGCGGGCTGGCCCGCTTCCATGTGCTCGACGGCCGGCAGTACCGCGACCACCAGTCCTGTCCGAGGTTCGGCCGCGGCGGCAGCAATGTCGTCGACGACCTGACTTGCCCCGAGAGGCTGGGGACGCAGCGCACCCTGCTCGGCACGGAACAGGAAAACTGGCTTTATGCCGGCCTTGCCGCTTCCCGTGCGCGCTGGAACATCATCGCGCAGCAGCTGCTCATGGCGCAGACGGTCCGCAAGCCGGGGCCGGAGCGGAAATTCTGGAGCGACGGCTGGGACGGCTACCCGGCAGCACGCACGCGGCTGCTGCAGGCGATCGCCGGGCAGCGGCCGGCCAACCCGC
>JBGAQP010000047.1:0-1368 GCA_044220635.1 Usitatibacteraceae bacterium | reverse complement strand
CTGGCTGTCCCGGCTCTATCCCGGCGCGGCGCTCTCGCGCATCAACACGATCCACCACCAGGCGGTGAAGAGCCTCGGCCGCGGCCTTTCGGTCGAGGCCGTGAGCGAGCCCGACGGCGTGGTGGAGGCCATCCGCTGGGACGGCCCCAGCTTCGTTGCCGGGGTGCAGTGGCACCCCGAGTTCATGGACCCGGCCGACGCCGAGCTCCTGGACGGCAGGCCCCTGCTGCAATCCTTCCTCGCCGCCTGCCGCCACCGCAAGGCGACCGGCGAACCCTCGCCCGTCCTGGAGACAGCCCCATGCGCCACGCCCCAGCCATAGCCCTGGCATTCGCCCTGGGCCTCGCCGCCTCGTTGACGGCGGCCGCCGCGGACGGCGAGCCGGCGGAGGACCGTCCCGATTTCCGCGAAGGTTATCGAAAGGGCTACGACGACGGCTTCGCGAGCGGCTATCGCAAGGGACTGGAGGAGGCGCGCCGGGCCACGCCGGCCGCCGCCGCGCCGCCGCCCCCGCCTCCCCCGCGGCCGACGGGCCCCATCACCGTCTCCTCGGCCTACTATGGCACCCCGTCGAAGAGCTGCGACGCGACCCGCTGGCTGGCCCCGCGCGTGAACGGCCGGCGCAGCGCCTCGTTCGAGGTGACGAACGAGATGTGCGGCGACCCCGCGAGAGGCGAGCGCAAGCAGCTCGAGGTCACCTACGTGTGCGGCACGATCGCGAAGACCGCCACCGCCTACGAGCACCGCACCGCCTACCTCGACTGCACGAACTGAGCGCGCCCTTGGAAGCAGAGATCGCCGCATTCGCCAGGACCGGGCTCGTCGCGCTGGCCGCGCTGCTGCCGATCACCAACCCGCCCGGGAACGCGCCCATCTTCCTGTCGCTCACGCGGGGCATGGACGAGCCGGCGCGGCGCGCCATGGCACGGCGCGTCGGGCTCAATTGCCTCGTGCTCCTGGTGGCGGCCGCATACGTCGGCAACTACGTGCTCGCCTTCTTCGACATCTCCCTGGCCGTCGTGCGCGTGGGCGGCGGGCTCCTCGTCGCCGCCACCGCCTGGCGGCTGCTCGCCGCCGAGGGCGAGGCGGGGGGCGACGCGCCGGGCGCCACCCGCCAGGCAACCGCCGAGGAGGTGGCCGGGCGGGCCTTCTATCCCCTCTCCTTCCCCATCACGGTGGGGCCGGGCTCGATCTCGATCGCCATCACGCTGGGCGCGAGCCTGCCGTCCCCGGGCGCCGGGCGCCTGTGGTCCTCGCTCGGGCTCGCGGCGGGAATGTGGCTCGCGGCCGTGGCCATCTGGCTCTCCTACCGCTACGCTTCGCGCATGGTGAGGGTGCTCGGGCCCGGCGGCACGGCAGTCTTCCTGC
>JBGAQP010000046.1:0-2560 GCA_044220635.1 Usitatibacteraceae bacterium | reverse complement strand
CGGCGTGGCGCCCGGCACCTGCGCCTCCTGCCACAACGGCACCAGCGCGACCGGGAAGACTCCCACGCACGTGCCCACCACGCAGTCCTGCGACTCGTGCCACCGAACCACCGGCTGGAAGCCGGCGAGTTTCAATCACTCGGGCGTGGCTCCGGGGACCTGCGCCTCCTGCCACAACGGCTCGGCCGCGACGGGGAAGACTGCGTCGCACGTGCCCACCACGCAGTCCTGCGATTCGTGCCACCGCACCACCGGCTGGAAACCGGCGAGCTTCAATCATGCGGGCGTGGCGCCCGGCACCTGCGCCTCCTGCCACAACGGCTCGACGGCGACCGGGAAGACGCCGACGCACGTCGCGACGAACGCCTCCTGCGACTCGTGCCACCGGACGACGGCCTGGCGGCCCGCCACGTTCAATCACTCGGGCGTGGCGCCGGGCACCTGCGCCTCGTGCCACAACGGCACCAGCGCGACCGGCAAGACCCCGACCCACGTGCCGACGACGCAGTCGTGCGACACCTGCCACCGGATGAACGCGTGGAAGCCGGCGACCTTCAACCACGCCGGCGTCGCGCCCGGCACCTGCGCCACCTGCCACAACGGATCCACGGCAACGGGCAAGACGGCCTCGCACCTGCCGACGACGCAATCCTGCGACTCCTGCCACCGCACCACCGCGTGGAAGCCCGCCACCTTCAACCACACGGGCGTCGCGCCCGGTACCTGCGCCACCTGCCACAACGGATCCACGGCGACGGGAAAGACGCCGACCCACGTGCCGACGACGCAGTCGTGCGACTCCTGCCACCGCACCACGGCGTGGAAGCCGGCGACCTTCAATCACACGGGCGTGGCCCCCGGCACGTGCGCCTCGTGCCACAACGGCACGAGCGCGACGGGCAAGACCCCGACGCACCTGCCGACCTCGCAGTCCTGCGATTCCTGCCACCGCACTACGGCGTGGAAGCCCGCGACCTTCAACCACACGGGCGTGGCGGCGGGTACCTGCGCGACCTGCCACAACGGCTCCACGGCGACGGGCAAGACCCCGACCCACCTGCCGACCTCGCAGTCCTGCGATTCCTGCCACCGCACCACGGCGTGGAAGCCGGCGACCTTCACGCACACGGGCGTCGCCCCCGGCACCTGTGCCACCTGCCACAACGGCACCAGCGCGACCGGCAAGACCCCGACCCACGTGCCGACCACGCAGTCGTGCGACGCCTGCCACCGCACCACGGCGTGGAAGCCGGCGACCTTCACGCACACGGGTGTGGCTCCCGGCACCTGCGCGACCTGCCACAACGGCTCCACGGCGACGGGCAAGACGCCCACCCACGTGCAGACCACGCAGTCGTGCGACGCCTGCCACCGCACGAGCGCCTGGAAGCCGGCGACCTTCAGCCACACGGGCGTCGCGCCCGGCACGTGCGCGACCTGCCACAACGGCACGACCGCGACCGGCAAGACCCCGACGCACCTGCCGACGACACAGTCGTGCGACGCGTGCCACCGCACCACGGCGTGGAAGCCGGCGACCTTCAGCCACACGGGGGTCGCACCGAACACCTGCAACACCTGCCACAACGGGACGAACGCGACGGGCAAGACGCCGACGCACTTCGTCACCTCGCGCTCCTGCGACGCCTGCCACCGCACGACGGGGTGGCTGCCGGTGACGACCTACACGCACCTGTCGCCCGCCTACAAGCAACACGCCGCCTCGGTCACCTGCGCGATGTGCCACACGACCAACAACGAGGCGATCCCGTGGAAGTTCCCCGCCTACAAGCCCGACTGCGCGGGCTGCCACGCGGGCGACTTCAAGCCCGACGCCCACAAGAAGGTGGACTCGCCCAAGATCCTCTACACGGTCTCGGAGCTGCGCGACTGCTCGGGGGCGTGCCACAAGTACACGAACGCGACCTTCACGACGATCAGCCAGTCGCGCTCGGGCAAGCACCGCGCGACGAGCGGCGGGTTCTAGGTCCACGAACGGCGAACGAGGGGGGAAGGCATTGGGTCAGGCGGATTCGGCCGGGGCGCGCGCGCTCCGGGGGCTCGCGCTCGGGCTGGCGATCGGCGCGGCGGCGCTCGCCGCGCCGCGCGCCTCGGCGCAGATCATCGACCAGATCGACGTCGTGAAGCGCGGCGAGGACGCAGTGGTCCTCGTGCGCTTCGCGACTTCCGTGCAGTACCTGCGCCACGCGCCGCCCGATCGCGGCAAGCTCGTCCAGATCGACTTCCAGATCACCGGGAGGCTCGACGGCACCCTGCGCAACCAGCGGCAGACGCACCGCTACCCGAAGACCGACCTCGCGCCCGCGTTCCTGCTCTCCTACACGCCGCTGACGAGCGGGCTCACGGTGGAATTCCGCGAGGAAGTGCGCTTCGCCGTGCGCGGCGGCGCGGACGGCCGCAGCCTCGAGATCGCGATCGGGCGCACGGCCGACGCAGGCTCCGAGGTGCCGCCCGAGGAGCTCGGGGCCGAGGGCTTCCTCGTCGCGCGGGACCCGCAGCACGTCGGGTGGGTCACGCCGACCGAGCTCCTTTCCCTGGG
>JBGAQP010000045.1:0-6505 GCA_044220635.1 Usitatibacteraceae bacterium | reverse complement strand
CCGTAGGGGAAAAGCTCGAAGAGGCGGTTGCGCGCCCCGGGCCCGAGGCGCTCCATGAGGTGGCGGATCACGAACCGGGCATCGGCCGCGACCTGGTTCTCCTCGTAGAAGCGGCGCATGAAGCGGATCGCTTCCCAGTGGTCCTCGCCGAGCACGATGCCCTCGCGCTCGGCGAGGACGACGGCGATCTCCTCCGTCCAGTCCATGGGGTTCACGAGATAGCCGTCCGCGTCCATCGGCGGCATCCTCGGGGTCGGATTCTTGGGGGCGGTCGTGTTCATGATCGGGAATCCTAGCGCGCCCCGCGAGCGGCGGGAATTGACCTGTTTCAGGTTCGGGGAGCGCAATGCCCGCACGCCATTTGGGGTCTTTCCCCGCCGGGCTTGCGCTTCGTCAGCACGGCGCGGCGCCCTTCGGCGAAACTGGGCGCTCGATTCCCGGGCCCATGCACACGATGACCCCGACCCAGCGGTCGCTCGACCGCGCCGAGGCGTTCTTCTGGCTGCTCGACCGCTGCTCGTCGATGAATTTCGCGATCCTCGTCGAGGGCGAGGGCAGCGTCGCGCGGGGCCGGCTCGAGGAAGCGCTCGCCCGGGCGCAGTCGATCCACCCCATGCTCGCGGTGGCGATCGAAGCCGACGCCCGGGGTCGCCTCGCCTTCGTTCCCCGGCCCGGCCGGCCCGTCGCCCTCGGCGTCGAGGAGGCGGACGAAGCCTGGCGCGAGCGGTTCGCCCGCCTTCTCGTGAAGCCCTTCGAACCGGGAGAGGCCCCGCTCGCGCGCGCACACTGGTTCGCGCTCGGCTTGATGGCACTCGTCGCCTTCGCGCTCGTCTTCCACCACGCGATCGGCGACGGCCGCTCGGGGCTGCGCCTCGCCGTCGAAATCGTCGACGAGGCGCGCGGCGGCGCGCGCCAGGCCCCGCGCGAGGCCGACCGCCCCTCGCTCATGGCGCTCTTCCCCGCGGGCCTCGCCGGGGAAGCCGGCGCCGCGAGGGCCGCCGAGTGGCGCGCGGCGAAGCGCGATGCCCCGCGCTCCCCGAAGCCCGACCCCTTGCCGGGGTTCGGCGCCACCGAGGGCCGCCCGGAGCCGCGGATCGTGACGCTGCGTTTCGAGCGCGAGGCGGTCGAGGCCCTCGCCGCGAGGGCGCGCCGGGAGGGGGCGAGCGTGCACGGGGCGATCGGCGCCGCGGAGCTCGTCGCCGCGCGCGAGCGGTTCGGCGCCGGGGCCGAGCCGAACCTCATGCTCACGAGTCCCGTGGACCTGCGCGGGAGCCTCGCGCGCCCGGTGGACGACGCGACGCCGGGCTTCTTCGTGACACTGCTCTCGTCGACCGGCCGGGTGCCGGGAGCGAGCGCGTTCTGGCCGCTCGCGCGGCACCTCACCGAGGACCTGCGCCACCAGCTCGCGGGAGGATTCGGGCACCTCTTCTACCACTTCATTCCCGCGGCGGAGTCGATCCTGCCCACGGCGGAAGGACTCGCCGGATTCCGCTCCTTCATGGCGCGCATGCCGCAGGCGTTCGTGCTGAGCAATGTCGGGCGCCTGCCGGCGCTCCCGGAGGCGGCAGGGGTGCGCATCGACGACGTGTCCTTCGCCCTGTGCCCCATGCCGCACCAGCCGCTCTTCGTCGCGGCGAGCACCTGGGGCGGGCGCCTCACGCTCAACGTGAACTACGACGGCCGCCGCCTCCCGGCGGCGCACGCCACGGCCATGGCCGCCTCCATGCGGGCCCTGCTCGCAAACCCGGCCGAGGCCGCCTGATCGCCGCGACGCCGGCCGCGAGAGGGGCCGCAGCCCCTCGGTCAGCCCAGCGGATCTTCGCGGAACTGCGCCTGGATGCGCTCGATCTCCTCGCGGTTGTCGAGGAGCGCGCGGACGCATTCGGCGTCGAGCTGGCGGCCCGCGAGGCGCTCGAGCGTGGCGAAAGCCTCGTCGTTGGAGAACGCCGGCTTGTACGGGCGCCGGCTCGTGAGGGCGTCGAAGACGTCGGCCACGGCGACGATGCGCGCCTCGAGCGGGATCTCGAGGCCCCTCAACCCCCGCGGGTAGCCGCCGCCGTCCATGTGCTCGTGGTGGCCCTCCGCGATGTTGCGCAGGATGCCGATGGCGGGCAGTGAGGCGAGGCCGAAGTTCGCGATGAAATCGTCGATGATCTCCCGGCCCTTCTCGCTGTGGGTGCGCATCACCCGCCTCTCGTAGGCGTTGAGCTCCGAGGGCTTGAGCAGGATCGCGTCCGGGATGCCGATCTTGCCGATGTCGTGCAGGGGCGCGTACATGTACACGCGCTCGATGTAGTCGTCGTCGAGGCCGTGGCGCTCGGCGAGCGCGCGCGCGATCACGCGGGCGAAGCGCGACATCCGGTCGAGGTGGCTGCCGGTCTCCGAGTCGCGGTGGTGGACCATGTGCCGGGCGCTCTCGATGGCCGCCGAGAGTGTCCGCGCCGCGGCGAGCTCCTGGATCACCATGAGGGAGACGAGGTGGCCGAAGACGTCGAGCTGGGCGAGGGCCGGCTCGCCGAACACGCCGGGCTCGCGCGCGTTGAAGAACACGAAGCCGAAGAAGACGCCGCCCGAGAACATCGGCAGCGTGTAGCTCGCCGCGTAGCCCGCGCGCCCGAGGCGGCGCGAATGCTCGCTGTCCGCGGACTCGAAGGTGAGCATGTTGTTGATGACCCGGGGGCGCCCCTCCTCGAGCAGGCGCTTGAGCGAGGGCACCTCGTCGAGCGGCGCCTGGTAGTGGGGCAGGGGGTCCTCGCCCCCGCTCGAGTGCACGAAGGTCTTGAGCAGCGCCGTCTTGGGGTCGTAGACCGCCACGGCGATCCGCGCGACGAACGGCAGGAAGGCGCGCACCGCGCGGTGCGTCTCCTCGAGGCGAAGCCGCAGGCTCGCGGCCTCGTTCAGCGGGGCGAGGGCGTCGCGGTGCCGGTCCGCATCCATGTCACGGGGTCGGGATGGGGTGGGCCCCCAACGAATGGCGATGACACAGGTTACAGGCCTCCAAGGGGCCCCGTCGCCATTTTCGCGCCGGTTTGACATTGTGCAAATGCCCGGGGCGGGCGGGCGGCGTAGGATGGCCGGCAAGGAGGAGCGGAGATGATCACGAATTCGATCGGCGCGGTCCTGCGGGGCCAGGGCGAGCGCGAGCTGCTTTCGGTTTCGGCGAAGGCGAGCGTCTCGGAGGCGGTCTCGATCATGAGGAAGCACTCGGCGGGCTCGGTCGTCATCAGCGACGACGAGGGCCGCGTGGAGGGCATCTTCACCGAGCGCGACCTCATGTGCCGCGTGGTCGACGAGGGCCGCGACCCCCGGTCCACGCCGGTGGGCGAGGTGATGACCCGGGGCGTGCGCCGCGTCCAGGCCTCCGACACGGTCGAGGAGGCGCTGCGCCTGCTCGTGCAGCACCACTACCGCCACCTGCTCGTCGAGGAAGGCATGCAGGTCGTGGGCCTGGTCTCGATCCGCGACCTGATGACCTGGGTCGTCCTGCCCGACGAGCCCATCGCCCACGAGGGCCGCCCGGGCGTGATCAAGGCGCGCACGGAAGAGGCGATCCGCACGCTCGCCGGGCCGCGCGGCTAGGGCCCCGCCCGGCGGGGGCGTTTTCCTTCCCGCGCGCTTGCGTCAGAATCCGGCATCCCGGGATCCGTCCCGGGACCACCGGAAGGGGCGGGGCGCATGAGCGGCGGCAGGGAATACCCGGTACCTCAACGCTACTGGGCGTGGATCGCCTGCGCGGCGCTCGCGCTCGCCGGCTTCGCGCTCGCCGCGCTCTCGACCCTCTGGCTCTGGCCCGCCGCGGCCTTCGCCGCGCTCGCGCTCGTGGGCCTGTGGGACTTCGCCCAGGGCCGCCAGGCGATCCGGCGCAACTACCCGGTGATCTCGCACCTGCGGTTCTTCTTCGAGTACATCCGCCCCGAGGTGCGCCAGTACTTCATCGAGGCCGACCGCGACGAGACCCCGTTCTCGCGCGCGCAGCGCTCGATCGTCTACCAGCGGGCGAAGGGGGCGGTCGACAAGCGGCCCTTCGGCACCCAGCTCGACCTCTACGAGGCGCACTACGAGTGGATCAACCACTCGCTCGCGCCCTCCGAGATCGCGAGCCACGACTTCCGCATCGCGATGGGGGCGGGGCGGGGCGCGCCCTACTCGGCGAGCGTCTTCAACATCTCGGCGATGAGCTTCGGGGCGCTGTCGGCCAACGCGATCCTCGCGCTCAACGAGGGCGCGCGGCGCGGGCGCTTCTACCACGACACGGGGGAGGGCTCGATCTCGAAGTGGCACCGCCAGAACGGCGGCGACCTCGTCTGGGAGGTCGGCAGCGGCTACTTCGGATGCCGCGACGAGGGCGGGCGCTTCGACGAGGCGCGCTTCGTCGAGAACGCGCGCGACCCGCAGGTGAGGATGATCGAGCTGAAGCTCTCCCAGGGCGCGAAGCCCGGCCACGGCGGGGTGCTGCCGGGGGCGAAGGTGACCGGCGAGATCGCGCGCGCGCGCGGCGTGCCCGAGGGCGTGGACTGCGTGTCGCCCGCGCGCCACTCCGCGTTCGATTCGCCCATCGGCCTGCTCGAGTTCGTCGAGAGGCTGCGCACGCTCTCGGGCGGCAAGCCCACGGGCTTCAAGCTCGCGATCGGGCATCCCTGGGAGTGGTTCGGGATCGCGAAGGCGATGCTCGAGACCGGGATCGTGCCCGACTTCATCGTCGTCGACGGCGGCGAGGGCGGCACGGGTGCCGCCCCCCTGGAGTTCACGGACCACGTGGGCGCCCCGCTGCGCGAGGCGCTCATGCTCGTGCACAACACGCTCGTGGGCGTGAACCTGCGCGAGAAGGTGCGCCTGGGGGCGAGCGGCAAGATCGTCACCGCCTTCGACATCGCGCGGACCCTGGCGATGGGCGCGGACTGGTGCAACTCGGCGCGCGGCTTCATGTTCGCCCTCGGCTGCCTGCAGGCGCAGACCTGCCACACGGGTTTCTGCCCCACGGGGGTGACGACGCAGGATCCCGGGCGCATGCGCGCGCTCTCCGTGCCCGACAAGGCCGAGCGCGTCTTCAACTTCCACCAGACGACGCTCAAGGCGCTGAAGGAGCTGCTCGCCGCGGCGGGGCTCACGCACCCGAGCGAGCTCGGGCCGGAGCACGTGATCCGGCGCGTCTCCTCGACGGAGGTGCGCTCGCTCGCGACCCTGCACCGCTGGCTCGCGCCCGGCGAGCTCCTCGGCGAGCCGCCCGACAGCCCCGTCTACAAGGTGTTCTGGCGGGCCGCCCGGCCCGACACCTTCGCCGAGCCCGAGACGATCATCTCCCTGCGCTCCTCGAAGACCCGCTAGGGGCGGGCGCCGCAGGGGGCATTTTCGGCTCCCCGCCTGTGCGGATTGTCACAGCGGCGACAGACGGGCGCGCGTAGCCTGCGTCATGAGCCAGCAATGGCGTCCTCTTCGGAGGAAACCGTGAGACGGATCGCGATCGGATGGGGCCTCGCCGCGGCACTCTGCGCCGCTCCGGCCCTTTGCCTCGATCTCGACCCGAACGCGCGCACCAAGGCGATCGCCGCCTCCGCGCCCCCCGCCGCGAGCGTGCCCTCGCCTTCCCGCGTCCAGCTGCCCGAGCTGAGCGGCGGCCTCGACGCCGACGGCCGCGCCTTCTCCGGGGCCTGCGCCGCGACGCAGACCGACGTCTGCTACGACTACCGGGACGGTCGCATCGTCTACAAGCCCACGCGAAACTGGATGCCGGAGATCTCCGGCCTCAGGGCCGAGCACATCTCGGTGCGGCGCGACAAGGTGCTGCTGCACTACAGCTTCCGCTAGCGGCGCGCCGCCGCCGCGCTTGTGGCATGCTCTCGGGCATGCCTTTCCGGACCCGCTCCCGGCGCTGATGCGCATTCCCGCCTCGTGGCGCGCGGCGCTCGCCGCGCCATGGCTCGCTCTCGTTGCGGTCGCGGTCTTCGCGGCCGACGGCGCGCCGGGCGGGGCCGCGCGGGGGCGCGCGGCGGCGGGATACGGGGCGGCGGCCCCGGCGGCGGCGCCGGGGCCGCGCCCGGCCACGCTCTGCATGTAGAGGTAGATGCCGTAGCTCATCGGCGCCTGCGATTCGGCCGCGGTGAGCAGCATCGTGGCCGAGAGTTCCACCGCCGCCGTGACGAAGCTGGTGACGAAACCGGCCAGGATGCCGCCCGCCATCAGCGGCACCATCACGCGCCGGATGGCGCGCAACCGGGTCGCGCCCAGGCTTTCGGCCGCCTCTTCGAGCGACACGTGCAGCTGCTGCAATGCGGCCACGCAGGACCGCAGCGCGTACGGCAGCCGCCGCACGGCGTAGGCCAGCACCAGCATCATCCAGCTGCTGGTGAGCAGTGTGTCGCTGCCCGGCAGCGTGACGCCCTTGAACAATCGCAGGTAGCCGATCGCCAGCACGATGCCGGGCACCGCCAGCGACGCCGTGGCGAGGTGGTCGAGCCAGCGCCGGCCCGGCAGGCGGCTGCGCAGCATGAGGGCGGCGATGGTCACG
>JBGAQP010000044.1:0-14977 GCA_044220635.1 Usitatibacteraceae bacterium | reverse complement strand
CGTCGCGCTGCCCACGGTGCCGAAGAACGCGTCGGAGCCGTTCACCTTCGTGATCTTGAGCACCACGCTGCCGTTCGTGGCCGGCGCGAGGCACGTGGCGTCGAAGCTGACGCGGAAGCTGCCCGTGCCGCTCGTGGGCGGCTTCGCGGTCGAGTCTTCCCACTTGTATTCGAAGATACCCGCGTACTGAAACCCCGCCGGGACCGTGGAGTCGTAGGGAGCGCACTTGAATCAGCCCGCGCCGCCGCCGCCGGTCAAGAAGGTCTGCGCGAACTGCGGCACGGTCACCGCGGTGACGCCCATCGAGAAGGAGGGCGAAGGCAGCGGCCTGGGCGCGGTGATCGGCGGCGTCGTCGGCGGCGTGCTCGGCCACCAGGTCGGCGGCGGCCGCGGCAAGGACGTCGCGACCGTCGCGGGCGCCGTGGGCGGCGCCTACGCGGGGCACCAGATCGAGAAGGGACAGAAGAAGACCGTGTCCTGGGACGTGCGCGTGAAGCTCGACGACGGCAGCACGAAGACCGTGCGCTACACCACGGAGCCGTCCTGGCGCATCGGCGACAAGGTCAAGGTCGAGGGCGGCACGCTCGTGCGCGGCTGAGTCTCAGTAGGAAGGCGGCGCTTCGACGAACTCGAAGCGCTGCCCGTTCCTTCCCTCGAGCGCGAGCGAGCGCCGCCCGAGGGCGACGCGCGGATCCGCCGACAGGACCTCCAGCAGCCGCTGCTCCCGGTCCCCCACGGGCCCCGGGCAGGCGCGCTTCGTCGTCGCCAAGGGGCCGAGGACGAGGCGCTCGCCCTCGATCGTGAACGGGGCGCTCAACAGGTTGCATCCGGTGTAGCCGCCGAGCCTCGCGTCGCGCCCGAATTCCACGCGCGGCACGGCGCGCCGGTCGGCGTCGGGCTCGCTCACGGCGATCCACTTCGTTCCCGCGAGGCGCTCGGCGAGCGGCGCGCCTTCCGGGCCCGTCGCGGCGCAGGCCGCCGCGAGGGCGGCGCATCCCGCGAGGAGCAGCCGCGCGCGGCTCACTTCGGCGCCGCCTCCGCCTTCGGGTCCGCCTTCGCGCGAAACCGCATCGTCCCCGCGGAGCCCGTCATCGTCAGCTCGTCGCCGGTCACCGAGTAGCTCGAGGCCGCCTGGAGCACCTCGAGCACGCGGCGCTCCGCGCCCATGATGGCGTCGTCGCACAGCTTCTTGCTCGAGCTGAACACGCCGAAGGCGATGGCGCGCGCCCCAACCGTGTCCTGGATGTAGCGCGAGCTGATGCGGTTGCAGCCGCCGAATCCCTCGAGGCGCCCGTCGCCCATGCGAACCCACGGCTGGTCGCCCGGAATCGGCAGCTCGAGCTGCGCGATCCACTGCGTGCCGACGAAGGGTTTCGGGGGCGGCTCCCGGGTCGCGGCGGCGCAGGCGGCGAGCGCCAGCGCGGCGAGGGCGGAGACGATCTTCGGGACGGGATTGCCGCGTGGGTTCATTTCAACTCCGGTTACGGGGTTCGGTCATCGGCTCAGGAGCGCGCCGATGCCCTCGACGACGAGGTCGACGATCGCGGGCGAGGATCCCATCGGCTGGATGTCGCGCATCCACGGGGACTCGTGGCGCGCGAGCCGCGCGGGCGAGAGCGCGGCGAGGATCTCCGCGGGATCGGGGCTCGTGCGGCGCCGCTCCGCGTGCGCGAGGGCGGCGAGCGTCTTCGCCACCGCGTCGGCGTCGAGCACGGAAAGCGGCGAGCGGCAGAAGCCGCAGGCGGCCTCGCGCGCGATGTCCACGGGCGCGCCGCACCCCGAGCAGCGCACCTGCGACACGGTGGCGCGCAGGCGCTCGACCTCCGGCGCGGAGAGCGAGCGCACGAAGTTCTTCTCGCGCAGGAACTGCAGGAAGGTGGTGAGCCGGCCGTGCCCCTCGGGGCAGCGGTGGTAGGCGAGGCGGTTGGTGCGCTGGATGTCCTGCGTGAAGGCGAGCAGCGCGCGGCACTCCGGGCAGCGGGGATTGTCGCCGAGCGGCCGCGCGGGCGCGTCGCGGTGCTCGTGGATGCGGCGGAAGAGCTGGATCACGGCGCCCGGCGTGAGCTGGGCGCTCTCGTAGGCATCGAACCAGATCGCGTGGCAGCCGTAGCAGATCTCGAGGTCCACCTGCCCGTGGGGCAGGCGCCCGAAGGCCGCCAGCTCCATCGGCGCCGCGCAGCTCGGGCAGGCCCGGCCCGCCGCGACGCTCCTCGCTGTGGCGTTCGGCTCGCCGCTCACGGCTTCTCGGCGAGCGCCTTCAGGTTGGCGAGGCCCTTGTCGAAATCGGGCCCGACGAGGTCGTCCATCATCACCGCGAAGTAGTGCATGAGGGGATTGCCGCCCACGTCGCCGGCGTTGGTCCAGGTGACGCGCGTGGCGGCACCCGCGGGCTCGAGCAGGAGTGCGCCCTTCGACTTCATGCCCATGTCGGGGAAGGAAAGCGCGTACTCGAGCGCCTTGCCGGGCTCGGCGCGGGTGAACTCCATGCTGCCGTTGCCCTCGCTCTTGCTCTCCCAGGCCCACTTCGCGCCCTGGCCCTCGGGCGCGCCCGAGTAGGTCGTCTTCATCGCCGGGTCGCGCTCGCTCCAGACGCCCCACTTCGCCCAGGCCTTCGGGTCGGCGATGAGCGGATAGACCTTGTCGGGGGCCGCGTTGATGTCGACCGAGCGCGTGACCATGTAGCTCGACGGAAGCGCGAAGCCCACGGCCACGACGACGAGCGCGAGGCCCGCGATGCCGATGAACAGCCACTTGAGGACCTTCATGACTTCCTCCCTCGAAGGAACGCGGCTAGCTTACGCACGATGGCGGGCACCGGCAACCGAGCGCCGTGACATACTTTCGCCATGTGCAGCCGCTATTTCCTCGACGCCGACGGCAACGTCATCTCCTTCACCTTCCACGTGCCCGTGCACGACCGCGTGCGCAAGCGCTTCAACATCGCGCCGACGCAGGAAGCGCCCGTCGTGCGCGCGGCCGGGGCGGGCGGGCGCGAGATCGCGATGCTGCGCTGGGGCCTCGTGCCCTTCTGGGCGAAGGACCTCTCGATCGGCAACCGCATGATCAACGCGAGGAGCGAGACGGTGGGCGAGAAGCCCTCGTTCCGCAACGCCTTCCGCGCCCGGCGCTGCCTCGTGCCCGCCACCGGCTTCTACGAGTGGACGGGTGAGGCCGGGCACAAGGTCCCGCACGCCATCACCTTCGCGGACCAGCCCGTGTTCGCCTTCGCGGGGCTCTGGGAGAGCTGGCGCGACAAGTCGAATCCGGACGCACCGGCCGTGGAGACCTACACGCTGCTCACGACGGACGCCAACCGCGCCCTGAGCGCGATCCACGACCGCATGCCGGTGATCCTGCGCCCCGAGGACCACGAGGCCTGGCTCTCGGCGCCCCCCGCGCAGGCCGCGAAGCTCCTGCGGCCCTACGCCGACGAGCCCACGCGCAGCCGCATCGTCTCGCGCCTCGTCAACAACCCGAGGAACGAGTCGCCGGACGTGCTGAAGCAGGCCGAGCCCGTGGGGTCGGACCCCGCCTAGGTCCCCACGGGCCGCCAGGCCCCGGGGTGCGCCTCCATGTGGCGCAGCAGGATGCGGTAGACGTCGGGGTCGAACTGCAGGTCGTGGCGGGATTCCAGGATCGCGGCGAGCGCCTCTTCGGAGCGCGCGGTGCCGACATGGCACCAGCGGTCGATCACGTGCGCCTCCTCGATGCGGCCGTCGGGGTCGCGTTCGCGCACCACGGCCGCGCCCTCCCAGGGCCAGTCGCGGATGCGCCACTTCGCGAGCGCGGTGGCGAGCCGCAGGCCGTGCACCTCGGCGGTCTCCTCGCCGATGCACGCCCCGCGGCAGCGCCTCAGCTGGCGCGCGAAGCACGGGCCGCCGCGCTTCTCCCAGCCGAGCAGGCGCCAGCACAGGCCGTGCTCCGCCGCGAGCTCCTCGAGGAGCGCGCGCACGTGGGCCTTGGTGGCGAAGGGCCCGTGGAGCGGCTCGGCGCCGGGTCCGCGCTCGTTCCAGTCGACCTCGCCCACGGTGATCGTGTCGGGCGGGGCGCCGAGCGCGCCCATGCGGATGAAGGAGGCCGAGGATTTCCTGCGCAGGCGGTAGTTGTGCAGGGGCAGGATCGACTTCACGAGGGCGGCCTCGCGCAGCAGCGCGCCCAGCTCGCCCGCGGTCTGCTCGACCTCGATCCGGCGGATCTCGCCCGACAGGCGCAGGTCGTTCGCCGAGCGGTGGTCGCCCGAGAAGTGCGAGCGCACGCGGTCCCTCAGGTTGATGCTCTTGCCCACGTAGATCGGCAGGTCGTTCACGCCGTAGAAGCGGTACACGCCGGGGCCTTCCGGAAGCCCCTCGAGCGCGTCGGCGGCGAGCTGCGGCGGCAGGCTCGGCGTCTTCAGCAGCCGCTTCACCGCCGCCTCGATCTCCTCCTCGCTCTTCAGGCGGTAGAGCTCGCGCACGAACTGCCAGATCGCGCGCGCGTCTCCCAGCGCCGAGTGCCGCCCGGTGCGGTCCTCCGGGCCCGTGGGCGCGGGCACCGCGAGGCCGTGGCGCGCGATGAGCGCATCGAGGCTGTGGCCCGCGGCCTCCGGGAAGAGGCGCCGCGACAGCCGCACGGTGCACAGCACGTCCGCCGTGAAGGGCTGCTCGACCCGGCGGAACTCGTTCTTGATGAAGCCGTAGTCGAAGCGCGCGTTGTGCGCGACGAAGAGGTGGCCCTCGAGGCGGCGCATCACTTCGCGGCGGACCTCGGAGAAGCGCGGCGCCCCGCGCACCATCGCGTTCGTGATGCCGGTGAGCGCCTGGATCTCCTCGGGAATCGTGCAGCCGGGGTCGACGAGCGTGGACCACTCCTCGGCGAGCACGCCCCCGACCACGCGCACGATCGCGATCTCGGTGACGCGGTCGCCCGTGGGCGTGGCGCCGGTGGTCTCGACGTCGACGAAGGCGATGGCGGGCGCGAACATCAGCGCTTCGCGCCCTTAGCGCGGCGCCCGCCAGGGGGCGTGGGCGAAGCGCTCGACGAGGAAGTCGACCATGGCCGCGACCTTGGGCGAGCGGTGCCGCCCCTGGGGATGGACCGCGTGCAGCGGGACCGGCTCCACGTGGTGGGATTTCGCGAGCACGGGCACCAGCCGCCCGTCGCGGATCGCATCGCCCACGACCACGTCGACGAGGCGCACGATCCCCGCGCCCGCGAGCGCGAGGTGCAGCAGCGTCTCCGCGTCGTCGGCGAGCACGTTGCCCTTCACCTCGACCGTCTCGAGGCCCTCCTTCGTGTCGAAGGGCCAGCGCCAGAGCGAGGGCAGGCTCGCGAGCCGCAGGCAGTTGTGGCCGCGCAGGTCCCCGGGCTTCGCGGGGGTGCCGTGCTTCGCGAGGTAGCCGGGGGCGGCGCAGATCACGCGCTCGAGGTCGCAGATCCGGCGCGCGACGAGCGAGGAGTCCGCGAGCGTCCCGGTGCGGATGCCGAGGTCCGCGCCCTCCTCGATCAGGTCGACGACGCGGTCGGTGACGGTGAGCTCGACCTGCATCTCGGGATAGCGCTCGAGGAAGCCGGGCAGCGCGGGCGCGAGCTGGTGCATGCCGAAGACCGTGCCCACGTTCAGGCGCAGCATCCCGCGCGGGCGCACGCGGAAGCTCGCCGCCTCGTCCTCCGCCTCCTCGATGTCGGCGAGGATCCGCCGGCTGCGGTGGAAGTAGGCCTCGCCCTCGGGCGTGAGCGCGATGCGGCGCGTCGTGCGGTTGAGCAGGCGAACGCCCAGGCGCGCCTCGAGGCGCGTGACGAGCTTCGAGACCGCCGAGGGCGTGAGCCCCAGGTCGCGTGCCGCGGCGGAAAACCCGCCGTGCTCCACCGCCCGGACGAAGGCGGCCATGTCGGTCGGAAAGCCCATCGGGGACTTATGCCATGGCGTCAGCAATGATTTGCCGTTCAGCCGGATTGTATCCGATTCGATCGGGAATTAGATTGCTTCCATCGGGCCCGCACCGGGCCCGCCGCGCAAGGAGACGACGATGGAAGACCTCGACTGGGTGGTGATCGAACGCAGGGCGAAGCGGGAGCGCGCGGCCGAGATGGGCCGGTTGATGGAAGCGGGCTGGAGATGGCTGCGCTCGGCGTGGTGCCGCGCGCTCGAAGGCCCGCGCGCGCCGGGCGCCGCGACCCGCTGCGGGGCGCAATGATAAAATCGCGGGTCATTCCTCCCGCATCGGGGAGCGGCGCGCTCGCCGCCTCCCGGTCCCGCCCGCCATGCCCCGCAGCCGCCCCAAATCCCCGCCCCGACTCACCCGCGACGCCGAGCGCCTCATCGCGCTCGCCAACGGCCTCGCCGCCTCCGGCAGCCTCACCGAGGACCGCTACTGGGAGGCCGAGATGTCGGCGCTCGCGGCGAAGCTCCTCGAGAACGGCAACGACGCCCCGCTCGAGGGCGCGCTCGACCACCTCTACCAGAACAACGTCGGCGCCTACGACACGCTGATCGAGCTCGTCGAGAGCGAGTCGGAGGCGCTCGTCTCGATGCAGGGCGACCGCGCGTGGCAGGCGCTGCTGATCGCGGTGCCCCTGGTCGCGTGGTCGAAGTACGCGATCCCCTCGGGGCCGGTCGCCAGGGCCGACGCCGAGGCGCTCAAGGCGCAGCTCTGCGGCCACGTGCTCGCGGCCGACGCCCGCCTCGCGCTCCTGCCCTACCTCTATTCCATCGACCAGCTGCCGCGCCATTTCTCGGAGCTGCGCCGGCTCGCCGGGCGCCTCGCCGATGCCGCGATCACGGGCGAGGACCCGCGCGTGGACTTCACGCGGCTGCCGGAGACCGCGCAGCTGCTCGCCGACACGCGCTTCCTGATCGCCTGCGTGGCGGTGCCGCGCGGCCAGCCGCTCTTCCGCTGGCAGGAGGACGCCTCGGGCCACGCCGGGCGCATCGGCAGCCTCGAGCAGTGGATCGCCCAGGCGCGGCCCACGCTCGCGAAGCTGCTGCCGGGCTGCGTGTTCGAGTGCCTGCTGCCCGACGCGTACTACGTGAGCTGCCGCGAATCGGACCGGCAGGTGCGCCCCTTCGGCATCCGCGCGGCGGTCGCGTTCCTCGAAAGCGCCCTGCCGGCGAAGGCCTCCGACCTGCGCGCGGTCGTCGCGGGCTTCGGCGAGGACCGCGTGGACGAGTACCGCATCGCCTTTTCCATCGCGGGCGATCCCGACGTCGCCCACGGCGTCGTGTGGCCGCTCTACGGGCGCGAGGACGAGACCGCGCGCCCCGGGCCCCAGGACGAGGTGCTCGAGCAGCTCGCCGCCTGCGGCGTGAGCGACGTGAAGAAGCTCACCGGCACCTTCACGCCGGAATACTGCGAGGACTGCGGCGCGCCGCTCTACGCCAACGCCGAGGGCGAGATCGTGCACGCGGAGCTGCCCGAGGAAGCCGAGCCCCACACCGCGCATTTCCATTAGGCGGGCCGGGTGGCCTGAGCGCGCGCAATCCGCCATCATCCGGGGATGGACGCGCTATCGGAGGTGCTGAGGGCGGTGCGGCTGACGGGCGCGGCGATGCTGCACGCCGACCTGGGCGCGCCCTGGGCGATCGAGGCGGCAGCCTCCACCGCGCTCGCGAAGCCCTTCCTCCCCGAGGCCGACTCCCCCGCCGTCTTCCACCTGCTCGTGGCGGGCGAGTGCACGCTGGAAGCGGGAACGGCCGGCCCGGTCCGCCTGCGCGCGGGCGAGGTCGCGATCGTCGCCCACGGCGAGGCGCACCGCCTCGCGAACGGCGAAGGCGCGCAGCCCGTCGCGCTCGCCAGCCTCGCGAAGCCCCCGATCGCCGGCGAGCTCGCCCCCGTGGTTCACGGCGGGCGCGGCGAGCGCACCCGGATCATCACGGGTCTCGCCGCCATGGACCGCCGGCTCTCGGACCCGCTGCTCGCCTCGCTCCCCGCGGTGCTGCGCGTGGACCTGCGCGGCTCGCCCGCGGCGGCATTGCTCGAGGACAGCCTCGGGCTCACGCTTTCGGAAAGCGACGCGCCGCGCCCCGGCGGCATCGCGATGCTGGGCTCGCTCGCCGAGCTCGTCTTCATCGAGGCGATCGGCCACCACGTGGAGGCCACGCCTCCGGGCGCGACGGGCTGGCTCGCGGGGCTCAACGACCGCTTCGTGGGGCGCGCGATGGCGCTGCTGCACGGCCGGCCGGGCGAGGACTGGACGGTGGAGAAGCTCGCGCGGCAGGTGGGGATCTCGCGCTCGGCGCTCGCCGAGCGCTTCACGCTGGTGCTCGGGGACTCTCCGATCGCCTACCTCACCGGCTGGCGGCTCGCGCTCGCCGCGCGAAACCTCGCGGGCACGCACCGCGCGGTCGAGGCGATCGCGAAGGAAGCGGGCTACGAGTCCGTCGGCTCCTTCTCGCGCGCCTTCAAGCGCGTGTACGCGAAGCCCCCGTCGACCTGGAGGAAGCGCAGCCGCCGCCGCGCCTAGACGGCGGGCCTCAGCGAAGTGCCCGTGCGAGGAAGGGCAGCGACACGTCCATCCGGTAGTCGATGTCGGAGTGGGTGTCGTCGAACTCCTCGTAGGTGTGCGCGATCCCGGCCTCGGCGAGGCGCTTGGAGAGGATGCGCGAGCCGTAGTGGATGTGGTACTGGTCGCGCGACCCGCAGTCGATGTAGATGCCGCGCAGGCTGGCGAGGCTCGCGCGGTGCTTGCGGACCAGGTTCACGGGGTCGTGGCGCAGCCATTGCGACCAGCGCGCGGCGAGCAGCTCGCCCGTCTCGAGGTTGAAGGGCAGGCGGAAGCCGTTGGGCGCGCGCCGGTCCGGATCGTAGGTCGCGGCCATGCACACGTTCATGAGCGCGTGCCCCTCGGCCATCGAGAGCTTGGGCTTCTTCCACATCGCCCGCAGGAAGTTCCTCACGCGGCCGTCGTCGAGGCCCTTGTCGGCACCCTTCTCCATCCGCAGCGCGTCGTAGCGCCCGGGCCTGGCCGCCTTCGGGCGGTACCTGGCGAGCTCGTTGAGGGTGTTGGGCCAGTCGTGCCGGTAGACGAAGTCGAAGTAGGCGTCTCCCGAGTGGTCGGCGATCGCCCCCCAGGTCGAGGCGTGCTTCATGCCGTGGATGATCGCGCCGTAGCCGCCGCTGCTCTTGCCGAAGCAGCCGCGGTGCTCGCGCGAGGCCTTGGTGCGGAACTCGCGGTCCACGAAGGGCACGATCTCGCTGACGAGGTAGTCCGCGTACCGGCCGATCGCGCTCGAGTTCACGTACTGGTTGCCGCCGAGCGCCGTGAAGCAGTCGGGAAAGACGAGGATCGCGGGCGGCATCTTCCCCTCGTGGACGAGGCGCGCGGCGCGCTCGGGGACGTTCTCGCTGAAGTTCTTCCACGCGACGTGCGAGAGCCCCGAGCCGGTGAAGCCCACCATGTCGACGAGGACCGGAAATCGCCGCCCGCGACCGCGCGTGGCGCCCTCGTCGTACTGCGGCGGCAGCCACACGGCGAGGCTGCGCACGTGCGGGTCGCCGAGGGCGTTGCCCTTCAGGACCTTCGAGACGTGCTCGAGCACGACGAGCGTGCCCGGCTTCCACTTCGGCCGCTTCAACGCCATGTTCCGCTCCATGACCAGAAAATGGGGACAGTCCCCATTTATTGCTTGTAACAATCTCCCTGCGAACCGATTGTTACAGACGGAAAATGGGGACTGTCCCCATTTTTCACTACATGACGCTGCCGAAGTTCTCGTCGACGGCGAGGAAGGGCACCTTGAGGCCCGCGAGGCGGCAGCCCTGCGCGACGGGCCCGCCCGGGAAGAGCTGGTAGAGGTAGCGAAGCCCGCCCTTGATGTGGAATTTCTCCTCGAGGGCGTCGTGGAGCTCGCGCGGCTGGAACACGGGATCCTCCGCGTGCCGGTCGAAGTACTCCTGCAGGGCGCGGATCGTTTCCCAGTGGTCCTCGGCGAGCGCGAGGCCCTCCTGCTTCGCGGCCTTCTCGGCGGCCTGCGGCGTCCAGTCCCAGGGCGCGTGCGGAAAACCCGGTTTCGGCTTCTCGGCCATGGCGATCTCCTTCGTGTCGGACGACAGGAGGCGAGTATAGGCCCGCGGCGGACCCCATGAAAAAAGGGGCGCCGGAGCGCCCCTCTTCCTGCTGCGTTCGCGCGGCCCGTCAGGCGGCGACGCGGCGCTTGTACTCGTGCGTGCGGGTGTCGATCTCGATCCGGTCGCCGGTCGCGCAGAACGCCGGCACCTGCACCTCGAAGCCCGTGGCGAGCTTCGCGGGCTTGAGCACCTTGCCCGAGGTATCGCCGCGCACGGCGGGCTCGGTGTAGGTCACCTGGCGCACGACCGTGGTGGGCAGCTCGAAGGAGATCGCGCGGCCGTTGTAGAACACCGCCTCGCCGGACATGCCGTCCTCGAGGTAGTTGATGGCATCGCCGATCGAGTCCTTCTCGATGTCGTACTGGTTGTACTCGCTGTCCATGAAAACGTACATGGGATCGGCGAAGTACGAGTACGTGACCTCCTTCTTGTCGAGCATCTGCAGCTCGAACTTCTCGTCGGCCTTGTAGACCGTCTCCTGGTTGGAGCCCGAGAGGAGGTTCTTGAGCTTGAGCTTCATGGTGGCGGCGTTGCGGCCGCCCTTGTTGTACTCCGCCTTCAGCACGACCCAGGGATCGTTGCCGATCAGGATCACGTTTCCGGAGCGCAGTTCCTGTGCCGTCTTCATGATTTCGTCTCTCTGCCTGTGGACGTCCGGCCGCGCCTTGGCGCCTGCCCCAACGTCGTTACCGAAATTTCGCGCCGACTGCGGTGTTCCCACGCATTCCCGGCCCTCGAACCCTCACCAACCCTTGCCTGCCGACGTTGAGCGGCGGCTTGCTGTCCACCCGATCGTCGTTCCCTCTGCCCGCCGACGTTGAGCGGCGGCTTGCCGTCCGCTCGAACGCCTTTCCCGCTGCCTCTACTCCTCGGAAAGCCTTGAATTATAGCAGGTTATCGACGAAATCCACCAGCTCCGCGGCGAGGTCCCTCCGGGCCCCCAGCCTCGCCGCCCAGGCCCTCGCGTGGGGACCGATCGTCTCCAGCCGGGCCGCGAATCCCGCCCAGGCCCCCGCGACGCCCTCGCCGCGGTTCCAGGCCTCCCAGAGCGCCGTGACCGCCGCGGCGTGCTCCCGGTCCAGGTGGCCCGCGTACCGGGCGAGGAAGGCGCCGAGCTTGATCCAGTGGGCGCCGTCCTGCGTGGGGTAGATCTGCCACACGAAGGGCCGCGCCGCCCACTGGGCCCTCACGAAGGAGTCCTCGCCGCGCACGAAGTTCACGTCGCACGCCCAGAGGAGCTCGTCGTAGGCGTCCTGCGCGAGGAACGGCATCACGAACGCCTGGAGGCTTCCGCGTTCTCCAGCATTGCGGCCCCCGAGCCACTTTTCAAGGGCGGCGGAGGCCGCGCCCTCGGGCACCGCGCACCACACCGGCCGCGAATGGCGGCTCCAGGCCTCGAAGGCGCTCTCGAGCGGCGCCCCGGCGTAGCCGAAGAGGCTCACCTTGAGCGCCCCCTCGGGCGGCTCGCGGCCCGCAGCGAGCCTCCAGAACGCGCGCGCGGTTCCGGGATCGGACTGGAAGGCGTCGCGGCGCGCGAAGAGGTCGTGCTCGCGAAGCAGCCCCCCGGTCGCCGGCGTGAAGCCCGGGAAGAAGAAGTGCTTGGTGAGCGGCAGGCGCGGGTGGGGCGAGGGTCGCGCGTGGCTGCCCTCGACCCAGGCTTCGGCGCTCAGGTACTCGAGGTTGATCCACCGGGGCCTGGGCTCGCGAGCGGCCATCGCGGCCACATAGGCTTCGGGGGGATCGCAGCCGAAAGTCTCCACGACGACGTCGGCCACCTCTCCCGGCGCGACGGCCTCGCGCCAGCGGATCACCTCCACGCCTTCCAGGGACTGGGCCTCGCGCGCGGGGTCGATCTCGCCGCGCAGCCGGGAGAGCACCGTGAGGTCGTCGAGCCACAGGCGCACGCGCTTGCCGTGCTCGCGGGCGAGGAGCCGCGCGAGCCGCCAGGCCACGGCCGCGTCGCCGAAGTGGTCCACGACGCGGCAGAAGACGTCCCAGCGAACGCGATCGGCTTGCATCCGGTGATTCTAGGTGGCGAACCCGCCGCTCCGAAAGGGGAAACGAACCGGGTCGGGGCCTGCGATGCCGTTCCGGGAGGGGCCGCGAATCGCCTTCGACGGCCTCGCAGGGCGTAAGCTCCCGGCTCAGTGCAACCCCCGCCGTGGAGGCAGACCATGCCGAACCGTCTCCCCGAAAGCGAACGAGAGCGCGGTCCCCTGCTCCTGGGTCTCGTCGCCGTCCTCCTGCTCGGCCTGCCGGTCGCCGTCTGGCTGGACCTTCGCAACCTCACGGAATACACGCTGCGCCGGCAGGCCCACGACCTGAACTCGGTGATCACGAGCGTGCGCAGCTTCTACGGCAGCAACGTCGCCGGCCGCGTGCTCGCGTCCACGGGGACGACCCAGGTCACGCACAACTACGAGTCGGTCCCGGGAGCGATCCCGATTCCCGCCACACTTTCGCTCGA
Source organism: Usitatibacteraceae bacterium (assembly GCA_044220635.1). Classification (GTDB taxonomy): domain Bacteria; phylum Pseudomonadota; class Gammaproteobacteria; order Burkholderiales; family Usitatibacteraceae; genus JBGAQP01. The sequence goes on along the minus strand of JBGAQP010000044.1, from coordinate 2,467 downwards.
GCTCGGCCGCGTCATCAGCGAGCAGCAGAGCAACATCGCCTACCGGTTCGTCTCGGACTACCCGTTCCGCAACCGGGCCGCGCACTCGCTCGACGGGCTGGAGCGCAAGGCGCTGGAGGCCCTGCGCGCCAACCCCACCCGGGTGCTGACCGAGGTCTCGGGCTCGCTCCTGGACAACCGCATCCGGCTGATCGCGCCCGTGGTCATGGGCGCCACCTGCGTCGCCTGCCACAACATGCACGTGGAAAGCCCGAAACGCGACTGGAAGATCGGGGACGTGCGCGGCATCCAGGAAGTGAGCATCACGCAGCCCATCGCGGCGAACCTGTTCTCGTTCAAGTACCTCCTGCTCTACTTCGTCCTCGTCGCGGCGACCGGGACGACCTTCATCGTCCTGCAGCGGCGCCAGGCGGCCCAGATCCGCGGCATGAACCGGGAGCTCGAGCTCGCCAACGAATTCCTCGCCACGCTGTCGATGAAGATCTCGCGCTATCTCTCCCCCCAGATCTACAAGAGCATCTTCAGCGGCCAGCGCGACGTCGTGATCCAGACCGAGCGCAAGAAGCTCACGATCTTCTTCTCCGACATCAAGGACTTCACCGCCACCACCGAGCGCCTGCAGCCCGAGCAGATCACGCGCCTGCTGAACGAGTACTTCACCGCGATGTCGGCGATCGCGCTGAAGCACGGCGGCACCATCGACAAGTTCGTCGGCGACGCCATGCTCATCTTCTTCGGCGACCCCGAGAGCCGGGGCGAGGCGGAGGACGCCAGGTCGTGCCTGCGCATGGCGATCGACATGCAGCTGCGGATCGCCGAGCTCAACGTGAAGTGGCGCAACGAGGGCGTGGAGCACCCCTTCCGGGTGCGCATGGGCGTCAACACCGGCTTCTGCAACGTCGGCAATTTCGGCAGCGACGACCGCATGGACTACACGATCATCGGCGCGGAGGCGAACCTCGCGGCGCGCCTGCAGTCGATCGCCGAGGCGGGGCAGATCGCTATGAGCTTCGAGACCTTCGCGCTGGTGCGGCCCATCGTCGCCGCCCGGGCCCTCGAGCCGATCACGATGAAGGGCATCAGCCGCAACGTGGTTCCCTACGTGGTCGAGGGGTTGCTCGACGCCTCGGGCGAGAAGATCGGGATCTTCAGCGAGCACATGGCCGGGCTCGACTTCTACCTGAACCCGGCCACGATCGACGCCCGCGCGACCGAGCGCATCCGCGGGATCCTCCGCCAGGCGCTCGAAGCGCTCGACCGCCTGAAGCCGCAGGCCCAGGCCGCGCCGGCCGCCGGCCGGGGACCGGCCCCGGACGGCGTGCCTCAGCCGCCGAGGGCGATGTAGAGGTCGACGATGGCGTTGCGCCGGTCGCGCTCGGCGTCGATCGCCTCCAGCCGGACGGCGAGGAGCAGGCGCTCGGTCTCGAGCACGTCGAAGAGGCTCACGGTGCCGCCCTCGTAGCGCAGCCTCGCGAGCTCGAGCGCCCGGGCGAGGGACTTCTCCCGCGAGCGCTGGGCGAGGAGGACGTCTCGCGTCTGCCCCTGCGCCGCGATCGCGTCCCTCACCTCGCGGAAGGCGTTGGCGATCGCCTGCTGGTAGCCGAGCGCGGCCTCCCGCGTTCGGGCATCGGCGAGGTCCACGCCCGCGGCGATCTGGCCCGCGCCGTAGAGGGGCTGCAGGAGCCCCGCGGCCACGCTCCAGGTGCGCGCCGGGCCGCTGAAGAGGTCCGAGAGCGACTGGCTCTCGCCGCCGAAGAAGCCCGTCAGCGTGATCGAGGGGAAGTAGGCGGCGCGCGCCACGCCGATGCGCGCGTTGGCCGCCTGCAGCCGCGCCTCGGCCTCGCGCAGGTCCGGGCGGCGCAGCAGCAGCTCCGAGGGCAGGCCCGCGGGCACCTCGACGGCGGCGGGCGTCGCGGGCGAACCGCGATCGAGCTTCGCCTCGAAGACGGCGCGGGGGCTTCGCCCCGCGAGGAGCGCGAGCACGCCCTCGAGCGAAGTGCGACGCCGCTCGAGCAGCGGCACGAGCGCTTGCGCGCCGGCGACGTCGGACTCGACCTGCCGCAGCTCCAGCTCGGAGACCACGCCCGCTTCCTGGCGCAGGCCCTGCAGCTCGAGGCTCTTGCGGCGGCCCTCGAGGGTGCGAAGCGCCGTCTCCAGGCTCGCGTCGATCGCGCGCAGCGCGAAGTAGCCGCGGACCACCTCGGCCACGAGGCTCGCGCGGATCGCGTCCCTCCCCGCCTCGGTCGCGGCGAGGTCGGCGCGGGCCGCCTCGGTCGCGCCCGCGAAGTCCACGGGCTCGAGCGGCGCCCGAAAGACGTCGCGCGTCAGCGCCAGGAAGGGCGCCTCGAAGTGCGCCGACTGCTCGCCGAACAGCCGGTCGACCACGCGCAGCGTGTACGCGGTGCGGGCCGGGTCGTTCCAGACCGCGAGGAGCTGGCCCGCCGCGGCGTGGGTCGCGGCGGCGTCC
>JBGAQP010000043.1:0-15190 GCA_044220635.1 Usitatibacteraceae bacterium | reverse complement strand
CTCCCAGGAGGCCCAGGAGATGATCGGCCGGGCCCGCGAGCTCGACGGCGACGTGCGCCGGGCCCGCGTGGAATACGAGCTCTACCTCAAGCTCTACCCCGTGGGCGAGGGCGCCGAGCGCGTGAAGTCGCGCCTCGCGGGGCTGCGCGAGCCCACGCCCGCGGAGCTTCGCGGCGAGGTGGTCGCGAAGCCCGAGACCTCGGTCTACGGCAGCGTCTCGGCCTACTACTACAACGGGAACTCGAAATTCGACTCGACGCTCGCGCCGCCGACCCCCGGGCTGCCCGGCGACCAGATCTCGCTCACGAGCAAGGACCAGGATTCCCTCGTCACGAACCTCGACCTCACCGCGCGCTACCGCAGCGGCGCCTGGGACAACCGCCTCGTCCTGCGCGACACCTTCACCGCGAACTTCCTTTCGGGCGAGGCCGACGACAACCGCCTCTACAACCTGTACTACGAGTTCGGCAACCGCGGCCTCGACCTCATCGGGCGCCTGGGCCGCCAGTCCTCGCCGGGCGTGGGCGTGCTCGGCCGCTTCGACGGCGCCTGGGTGCGCTCGGCCTTCCGTCCCGGCTGGCGCCTCGGCGCGGTGGGCGGCCGGCCCGTGGAGTTCTTCCCCTCGCCCGACAAGCAATTCGCGGGCGCGAGCCTCGACGTGGGCCCGTTCAGCCGCGCCTGGAGCGGCAACGTCTTCGCGATCGAGCAGCGCGTCGACGGTTTCACGGACCGGCGCGGGACGGGACTCGAGCTGCGCTACCTCGACCCGACCGTCAACGGCTTCGCGATCCTCGACTACGACCTGCGCTTCAAGGAGATGAACATCGCCCTGGTGCAGGCGAACTGGAACCTGAAGAGCGGCGCGAGCGTGAACCTGCTCTACGACCGGCGGCGCACCCCGCCCCTGCAGCTCACCAACGCGCTCACCGCGTACCCGCAGTTCCACACGGTGCGCGAGATCATGGACTCGGGCGTGTCCTACGACCAGCTCCTCAGCGACGCGAAGGCGGTCACGCCGATCTCGGATCTCGTCTCGCTCGGCGGCACCTGGCCCCTCACGCCGCGCTGGCAGCTCGGCGGCGACGTGAAGCTGCAGCGGGTCTCAGCCACCCAAGACGCGGGTTCGCTCCCGGGCTCGCCGGGCACGGGCGACATCTGGATCTACACCGGGCAGGCGATCGGGACCTCGATCCTCAAGGCCTCCGACGTCCTGGTCCTCGGCGGGAGCGTCATCCGCGGCACGCAGTTCGACGGCTGGACGCTCTCGGGGAGCTACGTGCTCGTCTTCCTCGAGCGCTGGCGCTTCGAGACGCAGCTCAAGTACTACGTCCAGGACGACGCGAACGGCGTGACCCTCAAGCGCTTCACGCCGACGTTGAAGCTCGCCTGGCGGGTGCGCGACAACTTCACCTTCGAGAGCGAGGCGGGCTGGGAGCGCAGCGACAGCACGGGGCCGCAGTCCACCGACCTCACGGACCGGCGCTTCTGGAACGTCGGCCTGCGCTGGGACTTCTACTGAGGCCGGGCGGCGCTCACTGCACGTCGCGCAGGCCCCCGAAGCGGCCCGAGTACTGGCAGAACTGGTCGCTGCCCGAGAACACCGCGGTCATGCCGCTCACCTGCACGTCGACCGAGGAAAGCGTGAAGGTGCCCTGGTTGAGCTGCGTCGTCCCGGAGGCGCAGGCCCAGGTGCCGTTGTTCACCGCGCCCAGGCGGCCCTGCTGGACCCAGGTCCCGTTGAAGAGGCAGGTGGTGGTTCCCGCGCTCGTCTGGAAGTCGATCGCGAAGGCGGCGAGCGAGCCCGTGAGCGAGGCGGTGAGCTGCCCCGCGAAGAACACGGGGCCGTTGTTGTTCGAGTTCCCGCAGGCCGAGGCCACGCCCGTGAGCCCGCCGGGATAGTAGCGGCCCGCGGGCGAGGTGTTGCGCCAGGTCTGCCGCGTCACCTGCTTGGAGACCGTGGTCCCGCCCACCGTGTAGCTGAGCGAGGCGGTGGAAGTCGAGCTGAACGTGAAGGTGGCCGTGCCGACTTCGGTCACGCCGACGTTGCCGGGATCGAACGCGCCGCCGAAATACGGCCCCGTCGTCTGGTAGAGCTTGCCCGTGAAGGTCGGGGTCCCCGAGGTCGCCTCCGCCAGCGTGAGGCCCGAGGCGACATACCAGCGCGCCGTGCCATCGGCGCCGTAGACGAAGAAGGTGGCGAAGAGCGTGTCGCCCTGCTGGATGACGTTCACCCCCCAGCCGCTCTCGGCGGCGTTCCACCACAGGTCGGTGAAGTCCGCCGACGCCGTCGTGGCGGAGGCGGGAAGGCAGATGGCGAGCGAAGCGGCGGCCGCGGCGGCGAGGCGGCGAAACGGGCGGGGCATTCGGCGGATCCTGGCGCGGGGAAGAAGGCGCCATTTTCGCACGAAGAGCTACTCCAGCCCGAAGAGCTCCGCGCCGTTCTTCCAGGCGATGCGCTCGGCGAGGGCCCCGGGCAGCTCGCCCAGCCAGCGCCGGTAGCCGCCGATGAGCTGCGGGTAGCTTTCCCAGCGCTCGTTGACCCAGGTGTCCGAGCCCACGAGGAAGCGCTCCGGGAAGCGCTCGAAGGTCGCCTTCCAGCCCGCGGAGAGGCTGCCCGGGAGGTCCCCGCGATAGGAGAGCTCGCCGCGCAGGCGCGGGTACTTGCGCATCAGCTCCTCCACGCGGGGAAGGGGCGTGGAGAAGCCCGTATGGGCCCAGATGATCGTGGCCCGCGGGTTGTGGGCGAAGAGGATCTCGAGAGCCTCCTCGTCGCAATGCGCGTGCAGGACGAGGTTCTTCTCCACCGCGAAGTCGACGATGTCCTTCACGACCTTCGTCGCCGCGTCCTTGCCGAAGACATGGAACTCCCCCACGCCCCGGTAGAAGCCGCGCTTCTCCTCTTCGACGATCATGCGGTGGATGTCGGGGTTGGCGAACCAGGTGCCGTAGTCGCCGCGGTCCCGGTAGACGCGGATGAACGGCACGACCCGGGGGCCCTTGCCGCCCGCAGCCGCGGCGTGAAGCGCGCGCGTGCCGTCGTTCGGGCGGCTGTTGGCGAGGATCGCCTTCACGCCGTTCTTCGCGAACAGCTCGTGCAGCGTCCCGATGGAATAGCGCCCGACCGCCTCGTCGTTGTAGTGCAGGTGCGCGTCGAAGACGGGGCCTTCCCAGGGCGCGGCGCGGGCCGCGCCGGCGGCGAGAAGAAAGAGGACCGTCACGAAACGAAGCATGGCGGCGACTAGAATAGCGTCTTTCCCCGCACCGGAGAGCCCATGCCGAAGCCGCCGCGCGTCACCCCACTCGCCTTCGCCCTCGCCCTCGGTGCCGCCCTTCCCGCCGCCGCGCAGTCCTCGCCCTGGTACGCGGGGCTGTCCTTCGGCCAGTCGAGGACCGACGACGCCCTCGTCGCCAACCGCGAGGCCACGATCGCGAACGCGAGCGCCGTGTCCACGGACTTCGACGCGAAGGACACGGCGTGGCGCCTGCTCGCCGGCTACCGGTTCCTCGGGTATTTCGCGCTCGAGGCGGGTTACGCGGATTACGGCTCGGCGCGCATGGCCACGACCTTCCTCTCGGCCGATGGCACGACGGGACCCGGCACGCCGGGGGGCGTGCGCACGAACCGCGACGTCGCGGGCTTCGGGCTCGACCTCGTCGCGACCGCGCCCCTCGGCGAGCGCCTCGGGCTCTTCGGCCGCCTCGGGTGGCTGCGCGCCGAGGTGGACGCGCAGGCCGAGATCTCGGGCAACACGCGGTTCAGCGACGGGCTGGGCGGGACGACGCGCTCGTCCTCGGTGAAGGAGGACGTCCTGAAGTACGGCATCGGGCTTTCCTGGACCATCGCGCCCAACGCGGACCTGCGCCTGGAATGGGAGCGCCTCGTCGACGTGGGCCGCCCCTTCGCCCCCGGCGAGACCGGCACGACTGGCGAGGCCGACGTCGACACCTGGCTGCTCGGCCTCGCCTGGCGCTTCTGACGGAAAATGGGGACAGTCCCCATTTAAGCTCTGTAATCTGCGTTACAGACGGAAAATGGGGACTGTCCCCATTTATTTCAGCAGGCCCTTCAGGGCGTCGAGGGCGCCCTGGGCACCGCCCTGGCGCAGCGCCTCGAGGTTGGTGAGCAGGCGCTGCGCGATGCGCGTGATGAGCGTGGTCGCCACGATGTTGGCGGCCTCGCTCGCGGTGATGCCGTTCTGGCGTTTGCCGAGGTCGCGCAGTTCGATGTCGGGGAGCGTGAACGTGATGCCCTGGCCCTTGAGCCCCGGATTGGTCATGGTCACCCGCGCGCCGCGCAGCGCGAAGCGCTCGATCACGTAGCGGCGCTCGGCCCCGGGAATGGCCGCCGCCGGACCCGGCGCGGCACCGGCCTGCTTCACCCGGCCCTGGATGTTCCTCTGGATCGCGTCGAGGTTCGAGCCGCCCGCGCCCCGCTCGAACGTGATCTCGGGCGACTCGATCGCGATCTCGCGGACGAGGACGACGGGATCGAGGACCGTGAGCGTGTCGACCGCGACCCGCACGGTGCCGAAGCGCGCCGCGCGCGCGGACGAGAATCCCGGCGGATTGCCGATCGTCACGCCGCGCAGGCGCCCGAGGCCCTCGCGCGGGATGACGCTCGCCTCCCCCACCTGCACCTCCACGCCGAGGACGCGGGGCGCGAGCTGCTCGATGGCGAATCCCGCGAGGAAGCCGAGCGAGTGCCAGGCCCAGAACGCGAGCGCGGCCAGCAGCCCCGCGAGGAGCGCGATCGCGAGGAGGACCTTCTTCATGGCCGGCTCACTTCGTGCCGGCGAGGGCCTCGAGGCGGGGCTTCTGCCGCTCGAGGAGCGCCAGGCGCTCGGCTTCCTTCTGCTCGAAGCTCGCCGCGAGCCGCCCGCCCGAGGCGAGGTCCGCGTTCAGCACGAGGATCTTGAGCGAGAGGTCCTGCTGCTTCGCGAGCTCGGGCGAGTTCCACTTGCCCGGCGCGGTGTTGGGCAGCCGCACGGGAAGGGTCTCGCGCGGGAGCATCGGCGTGGCGCTGCGGAAGACGAAGTCGTCGGTGAGCACGTCCACCCCGTCGCCGCGGGTCACGATCGCCCTGAGGCTCAGGTTCGCGAGCAGTTCCTCGGTGCCGTTCCTCACCTTGAAGTCGAGGATGGCCATGCGCGAGCCCGCCGAGCCCGTGAGCGCCATGCGCGGGTCGAGCACCTCGACGAGCGCGAGCTTGTCCTTGGCCGCTTCCTTGTCCGTTCTCGCCTTGCGCAGGGCCGCGATCTCCGCGTTGGCCTCGGCGAGCTGCCGGGAAGCGAGATCGCGCTTGCGCTTGTCGGCCGCCGCGACGATCTCCCGCCCGGTCTTGCCGTGGACCTCGGCAAGGAGCGTCTCCGCGAGGCTCTCGGGGCTCCTGCCCGCGACCTTCTCGAGGGCCCCGAGGATGCCGCCCTCGAAGCCCACCTGGAGGTCCGTGACCGCGAGCGCGCGCATCGCGTCCTCGAGGGCCTTCACGTCCTCGGCGGAGGCCGACTCGCGCACCTTGGCGAGGCTCGCCTTGAGCCCGGCTTCGCTCGAGCCGTCGATCCTGTGGTCGAGGCCGCGCGCGCAGGCCGCCGCGAGCAGCGTCGCCGCGATGAGAAGAAGCGTTCGCACTTGGATCTCCCTTTCCGGCGCCGGAAAGAGGCCGCAGCTTCTACGAGATGCTGGCCAGGACCGCCCGGAGCCCCTGCGCCTCGCCTCCCGCCGGCCGCCCGGGACGCGAGATGTCGTTCCAGGCGAAGACGTCGAGGTGGACCCAGGGAATGTCTTCCGGGACGAAGTTCTCGAGAAACAGCGCGGCCACGATGGAACCCGCGTGGCCGGACTTCCCCGAGTTGTTGAAATCGGCGATCTCGCTCTCGAAGAGGCGCCGGTAGCCGTCCCACAGCGGCATGCGCCACAGGGGGTCGGCGAGCGCCTCGGACTTCGCGAGGAGCTTCGCGGCGAGCTTGTCGTCGTTCGCGTACATCGCGGGCAGCTCCGGGCCGAGCGCGACGCGCGCCGCGCCCGTGAGCGTGGCGAAATCGAAGATCGCCCGGGGCTTGTGCTCGGCCGCGCAGGCGAGCGCGTCGGCGAGCACGACCCGCCCCTCGGCGTCGGTGTTGCCGATCTCGACCGTGAGGCCCTTGCGCGTGCGCACCACGTCCCCGGGCCGGTAGGCGTTGCCGGCGATCGCGTTCTCCACGGCGGGCACGAGCATGTGCAGTCGCACCGGGAGGCGGCGCTCCATCACCAGGCGCGCGAGCGCGATCGCGTGGGCCGCGCCCCCCATGTCCTTCTTCATGAGGCGCATGCCCTCGGCGCCCTTGATGTCGAGGCCGCCGGAATCGAAGCACACGCCCTTGCCGACGACCGCGATGCGCGGGTGGCGCGGGTTGCCCCAGTGGATCTCGAGCAGGCGCGGGGCGCGCGCGGCCGCGCGCCCGACGGCGTGGATCGCCGGGAAATTCTGCGCGAGGAGCTCCTCGCCCACCCACTCGTCGAATTCGCCTCCGAAGCGCTCGGCCTGCTCGCGGGCGACGTCGGCGAGCTCTTCCGGGCCCATCTCCTCGGCGGGCGTGTTCACGAGATCGCGGACGAGGCGCGTCGCTTCGGCGAGCTGAAGCGCCCCGGAGACCGCCGCCGAGGGCTCGAGCTGCAGGTCGGCGCCCTTGCGCCGGGGCTTCCTGTAGCGCGTGAACTGGTAGGCCCCGAGGTCCCAGGCGAAGGCCGCCTTCTCCGGGGCGATCGCGACCGGCCCCTTGCCGAGCGCGTAGCGGCCGCGCGGCAGCTTGAGCGGCAGGCTCGCGAGCGCCCAGGGATCGCCGGCGTCGCGCACGCCCGCGATCACCATCGCGATCTCGCCCTTCGCGCCGGGAATCGCGAGATGGGTGTGGGGGGCGGCCTCGAACCCCGAGACCTCGGCCCAGCGCGCCTGCGCCGGCGCGAGCTTCGCGAGCAGGCCCGGAAGGCGCTTCTGGTCGGTGGCGAGGATCGGGACGGCCTTGCCGAAGGCCTTCCGGTCGGTGATGACGGTCATGCGCGGCGCTTTTTCGGGCGGGACCCGGTACGAAAGCGCCATTGTAACGGGCGGGTGGCCCTTCCCGCCTACTTCGCCCGGCGGTAGTCGATCTCCCAGGTCGTCTTCCAGCTCCGGCCGCCGTCGTCCGAGCGTTGCCAGAGCCACTTGAGCGAGTCCTTCGCGACCGCGTCGAAGACCATGCGCTGCAGGAAGCGCTTGCCGTCCTTCTCGGCCTGCCGCGCGAGCACCATGCGCCCGTCCTCGAGCCCGCCGGTGAAGTCGAGCCAGGCGCCGGTGTTGTCCACCCACACCTGCCGCCAGCGCTTGGCCGCCGCGTCCCAGGTCGAGACGCTGCGGCCGTCGAGCTTCGTGCCGGGAGCCCCCGTGAATTCCTCGAGCACCGCGCAGCCGTCGAGGGTCTTCGTGATGCGGTTGCGGCTGCGCCCTTCGGCGTAGGCGAGCTCCCACTCGCCCAGCCAGAAATCGAGCTGGCGGAACTCGGGGGCGTCGCAGCCGTACTTCGGGGGCGACTGGGCCGCGGCCGGCAGGACGAGCGCGGCGAACGCGAGGGCGAGGGCGCTTTTCATGGGCGCGATCATGGTCCGGATCCTCCTCGGGGTCCGTTACGGTTGGTGACCGGCCTCACCGCGCGCGAGGCCGCTCACGCGCGCTTCGCGCCCTTGACGAGCCTCAAAGGAAACGGGGGGCGCCCCGTTATGATGGGGTTCCAGGAGGAGAACATGACGGTCGCGTGGATCAGCCACCACGACTGCCGGCGTCACGAGATGGGCGAGTTCCATCCCGAATGCCCGGAGCGCCTCGACGCCATCTCGGATCACCTGCTCGCCACCGGCCTCATGGGGCTGATGGCGCCCTACGACGCGCCCGAGGCCACCCGCGAGCAGCTCGAGCGCGCGCACGCGCCCCACTACGTGCGCGAGATCATCGACAGCTCGCCCGCCTCGGGCTACCTGCAACTCGACCCGGACACGGCCATGAACCCCTGGTCGGTGCGCGCGGCGCTGCGCGCGGCGGGCGCCGCGGTCCTCGCCGCGGACATCGTCGTGAAGGGCGAGGTCGAGCGCGCCTTCTGCGCCGTGCGCCCCCCGGGGCACCACGCGACGCGCGACGCCGCGATGGGCTTCTGCTTCTTCAACAACGTCGCCGTCGGCATCCGCCACGCGCTCGCGGCCCACGGCCTCGAGCGGGTCGCCCTCGTGGATTTCGACGTGCACCACGGCAACGGCTCCGAGGACATCCTCGCGAACGACGCGCGCGTGCTGATGGTGTCGACCTTCCAGCGCGGGATCTACCCCTTCTGCGGCCAGACCGCGAAGGGCGCGAACATGGCCAATGTCGCCCTGCACGCGGGCGCCACGGGCGAGGAGCTGCGGCGCGCCTTCGAGGACGAATGGCGCCCCGCCCTCGAGCGATTCAAGCCGCAGCTGCTCTTCATCTCCGCGGGCTTCGACGCGCACCAGGCCGACGACATGGCGAACCTGCGCTGGGTCGAAGGCGACTACGCCTGGATCACCCAGCGGCTCGTCGAGGTGGCCGATCGGCACTGCCGGGGCCGGATCGTCTCCTGCCTCGAGGGCGGCTACCAGCTCTTCCACCTCTCGAGGAGCGTCGCCGCCCACGTGCGCGAGCTGGTCGGCGCGTAGGGTCCCGCGTCCTGCCCTCCACGCCTCAGAATTCGCCGCGCACGCCGAGCGCGAAGGAGCGTCCCATCTGCGGCGCCACGTCCTTCAGGTACGAGGTGTGCACGCGGATCTCCTCGTCGAGGAGGTTCGAGCCCTGCAGGAAGGCGACGAGGCCGCGCCGTCCGCCACCGAGGGCGAGCGTCACCTCCGCGTCGACCTTCGTGTAGCCGGGCGTCGCGGACTCCAGGGGTGCGGTGCGGTCCTGGCTGGCGACGCGCATCGCCGTCAGGCGCGCGCCCCACGCGTTCCACCGGCCCTCGGCCTCGGCGCCGATCCGCCCGGGCGACATCCGCGGCAGGTTCTCGCCGCCGGCGAGCCGGCCGCGCACGAAATCCGCGAACAGCCGCACGGCCCACGCGCCCGGCTCCGGCCGATAGCGCCACTCGACTTCGGCGCCGTGGAATCGCGCCTCGGCCTGCGTGTAGCGCTGGACGAGGAGCTCGCCCGCGGGATCGGGCGCACCCTCGGGGTCGACCCGATCTGCGATCCCGTCGCCGTCTTCGTCCACGGAAGCGGCGTACACGTAGTCGCGCACCCGGCTCGCGAAGGCCGAGACCTTCCACTGCACGGCGCCCTCCGTGCGGCGGAACATGACCTCCACGCCCCGCGACACCTCCTTGCGCAGGTTCGGATCGCCGATCTCGAAGGTCTCGGTCGCGTGGTGCGCGCCGTTCGTGTAGAGCTCCTCGATCGCGGGCGCGCGTTCCGAGCGGGTCGCGTTCACGCTCAGGCCGAGGCCCGGGGCGTACGACCAGACGGCGCCGGCCGCGAAGCTGCCCAGCGTGAAGTCGCGATCGGGAAGGCCGGAGGAGGAGGCGGGCCGTCGGGTCTCGCGCTCGACGCGCGCGCCCCCGTCCACGGTCCATGCGCCCCAGCGCTTCTGCTCGACGAGGAACAGCGCGGCCGCGGAGGCCTTCGTCTCCGGGATGATCGCCTCCTCGCCGAGCGCCGAGAAGTCGCGCGCCTGCCCCTGGAAGCCGAGCGCTCCGCGGCCGTCGGTCCACGGCTCGTGCGCGAGTTCCAGGCGCCCTTCCCACGCCTTGTTCAGGAAGGTCGTCGCGACCTCGCCGGTCGACTCGATCTCGCGGTGCTCGTAGTCGTTGTAGCCGAGCCGGTACCGCGCGCGCGTGATGCCCCCGAAGGGGCGGTCGAGCTCGCCCGCCGCCTCGCCGCGCGTCTGCTCGAGCGCGATCCGCGTGCCTTCCGCGGTCGGAACGCCGTAGTCGCTTCGCAGGGTGGAAGCGCCCACCCCGAGGAAGCCGCGACCGCCCACCCAGGAAGCGCCGGCGCCCCCGCCGCGCGAATCGGTGTCGCTTCCGGGAAGCCGTCCCGAGGGGCTCTCCGGATCGTCGCGGACGGCGTGCCCGGGAATCCGGTAGTCGCCCGTGCGCCGCGTGAAGGCCTCCAGATGGACGGCCGCCTCGCCGCCACCGCCGTCGAGCTTCGCGGAGAGCGTGCGCTCGTCGTTGCCGCTCGCGGCGCGCGCCTCCACCGCGCCGCCGGGCGCCTCCGCCCGTTCGCGGGGCACGAGGTCGGAGACGACGTTCACGACGCCGCCCACCGCCCCGCTGCCGTACAGGAGGCTCGCGGGCCCGCGCAGGATCTCGACCTGGCGCGCGTTCAGGGTCTCGACGGTCACCGCGTGGTCCGGACTGATCGTCGAGACGTCCATCGAGCCGATGCCGTTCTCGAGGACCCGGATGCGCGGCCCGTCGAGACCGCGGATGATCGGGCGCCCGGCGCCGGCGCCGAAGGCGCTCGAATGCACGCCCGGCTCGCCGGAGAGGGTGTCGCCGAGCGAGGCCGCGCGCCGGCGGCGCAGGTCCTCCTCGGTGAGCACCGTGGCGGGCTGGGTCATTTCGGTCGCGGCGGCGTCGAGCGGCGAGACCGTGACGACGACGGATTCCACGCGCTTGACTTCCGCGCGTGCCGATTCGGGGGTCGTGGGCGCCTGCTGGGCGAGGACGCAGGCGGGGGCGAGAAGCGCGGACGCCACGGCGCCCGCGAGGATCGCGGATCTGTGCATGGGAGCTCCCGGTAGAAGCGACGCAAGTCGTCCGGCGCGCGGCCGGACGGCGGATTCGGTCGTTCAGGCGGAAGCGAAGGGGGGAGCCCGCGAGCGGAACGCGAGACGGGCCGCGCAGCGATGGAATGCGAGGCGAACCTCGCCGGTTTCGCAAACCGCCGCGGGCACGGCCGGCAAGGCGACGTGGGGCACCGCGGCGGCCGAGAATCCCGCGAACAGCCCGTGCAGCGCGCATTGCGCGGGCTCGTGCGGCGTGCCCGGCTGGCGCTCGCCGAGCTGCTCCACGGCGTGCCCGAAGTCGTGGCGCGCCGCCTCCTGCTGGGCGACAACCACCGTCGCCGCGAGTGCGAGCGCCAGGGCGGCGCGCCGCAGCCAGCCCCCGCGCCGTTTGCAATCCAGTTGCATCACGCGGGCCACTCTACCAGACTTTCCCGGCGGTCACCGTCGCACCGCGGGCGCCTGCCTCGCGAGCCCGCGCGCGCACCGCGAGACAGAGCCCGGGCGCGCCCGGTGGCGGGTGTCGATGCGGTCCTCGAATCCACGACGCGCCAGGAGCGGGGCCGGGCTACCGGTCCTCGAGGATCATCTGCGCGCCCTTCTCCCCGATCATGTAGGCCGGCGCGTTCGTGTTGCCCGAGGTGATGCGCGGCATGATCGAGGCATCCACGACGCGAAGCCCCGCGATGCCGCGCACGCGCAGCCGCGCGTCGACCACGTCGCCGGGGCCGTTGCCCATGCGACAGGTGCTCACGGGATGGAAGATCGTCGTCCCGAGGTCGCCCGCGGCGTGCGCGAGCTCCTCGTCGGAGAGCGCCGCGGGGCCCGGCCTCCATTCCTCGGGCGCGAAGCGCGCGAGCGCGGGCGCGGCCATGATGCGGCGCGTGAAGCGCATCGCGTCGGCGGCGACCTTGCGGTCCTCGGGCGTCGAGAGGTAGTTCAGGCGGATCTCGGGCGCGGCGAACGGGTCCGGGGACCGGATGCGCACCCAGCCCCGCGAGGTGGGCCGCAGGTTGCACACCGAGGGCGTGACCGCGTTGAACGGGTGCAGCGGCTCGCCGAAGCGGTCGAGGGAGAGCGGCTGCACGTGCCACTCGATGTTCGGCGTGGGCTGCGCGGGGTCGCTCTTCGCGAAGGCGCCGAGCTGGGAAGGCGGCATCGTGAGCGGGCCCGTCTTGAAGAGCAGGTACTCGAGCCCCATCGCCGCCTTGCCGAAGAGCGAATGCACGCGCGCGTTGAGCGTGACGGTGTTCGAGACCTTCCACACCATGCGGATCTGCAGGTGGTCGTGGAGGTTCTCCCCCACCCCGGGAAGCGCATGCACGGGCGCGATGCCGTGGCGCGCGAGGAGCCCGGGGTCGCCCACGCCCGAGAGCTGCAACAGCTGCGGCGAGCCGATGGAGCCCGCGGCGAGGATCACCTCGCGGCGCGCGTGCGCCACCTGCTCGCCGTGGCCCTCGAGCGCGAACTCCACCGCGGTGGCGCGGCGCGCCCCGTCCGCCGTCTCGATGCGCACGCGCTTCGCGTGCGCCTTCGGGTAGACCACGAGGTTCGGCCGGCCGCGCGCGGGCCGAAGCCACGCGTTCGTCGCGCTCCAGCGCCGCCCGGCCTTCTGGTTCATGTGGAAGTAGGCGTTGCCGAAGTTGTCGCCGCGGTTGAACTCGTCGATCCTCGGGATCCCGCACTCGGCCGCGGCCTCGCGCCAGGCGTCGAGGATCTCCCAGCGCACGCGGGGCTCCTCGACGCGCAGCTCGCCCCCGGCGCCGTGGTGCTCGTTCGCGCCGGCGAAGAAGTCCTCGGCGCGCTTGAAGTGCGGGAGCACCTCGTCCCAGGACCATCCGGGGTTGCCCTCGGCGGCCCAGAGGTCGTAGTCCTCCCGCTGGCCGCGCATGTAGACCATCGCGTTGATCGAGGAGCACCCGCCGAGTACCTTGCCGCGCGAGTAGCCGAGGCTGCGGCCGTTCAGGCCGGGGTCGGGCTCGGTCTTGAAGCACCAGTCGGTGCGCGGGTTGCCGATCGCGTAGAGGTAGCCCACCGGGATGCGGATCCAGATCCAGTCGTCCTCGCCGCCGGCCTCGAGCAGCAGCACCGAGGACTTCCCGTCCTTCGTGAGGCGGTCGGCGAGCACGCAGCCGGCGCTGCCCGCGCCGACGATCACGTAGTCGAAGGTTCCGGATTCAGCCATGGGGAAGCCTCCCTGCGGCGCGGCGCGCCTCGTAGGCCTTGAGGTGGGTGTAGGCGATGGCGAGGATCACGTCGTCCACATCGTACTCGCGCGCCCTCGCGAGCATCCAGCCGACGATGTGGTCCGCCTCCACCGGGCCGCCGCGCTCGAGGTCGCGCAGCATCGAGGCGCTCTGGGGCCCCGGCGTGGCGAGGCGCTTTCGGGCGAACTCGACGAACGCCGGGCGCGGCGGATGCCCCGCGCGCGTGGCGATCGCGATGTTCGCGGCGATCGCGCGCTCCATGAGCGCGAGGCCGCCGGGCGCGGCGACGATCTCGGCCACGTTGCCCCGCATGAGGCAGGTGGTCGCGGCGAGCGCCGAGAGGAAGGCGATCTTCTCCCAGAGGTCCTGCTCGATGTCCGGGGAGAGCTTCCAGTCGATCCCGGTTCTCGCGAGCGCCGTGGCGAAGTCCTTCGCGCGGGGGGATTCCTTCCGGTCGCGCTCGCCGAAGAGCAGTCGGTTGAGCGGCTCCATGTGCCGCACGACGCCCTCGGGGGAGAGGGTGGCGTTGATCTGGCAGGTCCCGCCCATCACCTTGGCCCGCCCGAAGCGCCGGTCGAGCGCCTCGAAGTGCGCGATGCCATTGAGCAGCGGGATCACGGCGGCCCCGCCCGCCATTGCGGGCGCGATCGCGTCCATGGACGCCTCGAGGTCCCAGGCCTTGCAGGTGAGCAGCACGTGGCTGTAGCCCGGCCCCACCTCGCCCGCGAGTACCGTCTTCGCGGCGATGCGCGCGTTGCCGAGCGGGCTCTCGAGGACGAGGCCGTCCGTCGCGATCTGTTCGCGGCGCCTCGGCCGGACGAGGAAGGTGACGTCCACTCCCGCCTCGGCGAGCCGGCCACCGAAATAGCCGCCGATCGCGCCGGCACCCAGGACGAGGAGCTTCACAGCGATTGCTCGGCGAAGCCCCGGCGCTTGACCAGCGCGTCGATGTCCTTGAGGGTCTCGAGGAGCTCGCGCATGTTGCCGAGCGGCCAGGCGTTGGGGCCGTCGGAGAGCGCCTTCGCGGGATCGGGATGCGTCTCCATGAAGAGGCCCGCGACCCCGGTGGCGATCGCGGCGCGCGCGAGCACCGGCACGAACTCGCGCTGCCCGCCCGAGGAGGTCCCCTGGCCGCCGGGCAGCTGCACCGAGTGCGTCGCGTCGAACACGACGGGGCACCCGGTCTCGCGCAGGATCGCGAGCGAGCGCATGTCGGAGACGAGGTTGTTGTAGCCGAAGGAGGCGCCGCGCTCGCACACCAGGATGTTGTCGCGGCCGCTCGCCTGCCTCGCCTTGTCCACGACGTTCTTCATGTCGTGGGGCGCGAGGAACTGGCCCTTCTTGATGTTGACGGGCAGGCCCGCGCGGGCCACGGCGACGATGAAATCCGTCTGGCGGCAGAGGAACGCGGGCGTCTGCAGCACGTCCACGTGCCTCGCGACTTCCGCGACTTCCTGCTCCGTGTGCACGTCCGTGAGCACCGGCACGCCGAGGGTCTTCCTCACCTTCGCGAGGATCTCGAGGCCCTTCGCCATGCCGGGGCCGCGGAAGGACTTCCCGCTCGAGCGGTTGGCCTTGTCGTAGGACGACTTGAAGATGAACGGGATGCCGAGCGCGCCGGTCATCTCCCGGAGCCGGCCGGCGACGTCCATCTGGAGCTGCTCGCTCTCGACGACGCACGGCCCCGCGATGAGGAAGAAGGGCCGGTCCAGCCCGGCCTCGAATCCGCAGAGCTTCATGCGGCCGAGCCGCCGATGACCTTCAGCCCGGGCTCCGGCACGCGCCGCCGGTGCTGCTCGAGCGCGGCCCTCACGTAGGAGATGAAGAGCGGGTGCCCGCTCCTCGGCGTGGAGGTGAACTCGGGGTGGTACTGGCAGCCGAAGAACCAGGGGTGGTCCGGGCGCTCGGCCATCTCGACCAGGCTCTCGGACTGGGTGCGCGCGCTGATCGCGAGGCCGGCGGCCTCGAGCCGGGCGACGTAGCGGTCGTTCACCTCGTAGCGGTGGCGGTGGCGCTCGGCGACGACGTCGGCGCCGTAGATGCGGTGCGCGAGCGAGCCCTTCTTCACGTTGCACGGCTGGGCGCCCAGGCGCATGGTCCCGCCGAGGTTCGAGCCCGCGTCGCGGCGCTCGATGCGCCCGTCGCGGTCCTGCCACTCCGTGATGAGGGCCACCACGGGGTGCGGCGTGTCCGGGTCGAACTCGGTCGAGTTGGCGCCCTCGAGCCCGCAGAGGTCGCGCGC
>JBGAQP010000042.1:0-16106 GCA_044220635.1 Usitatibacteraceae bacterium | reverse complement strand
ACTACCTGCGGCGCCACCCGCAGCGCGTGCGCACCGCGGTTCTCGACGGCGTGGCGCCCCCGGACATGAAGCTGCCCCTTTCGTTCGTCGCCGACGGCGAGGCGGCGCTCTCGCGGCTGCTCGAGGCCTGCGCGAAGGACCCGCTCTGCGCGCGCACCTATCCGCGGCTGGCCGAGACCATTCGTCGCCTGCGCGGCGAACTGGCGCGACGGCCCGCGCGGGCGAGGATCGCGGATCCGCTGACGGGCGAGAGCGAGACCATCACGGTCACGGAAAACGTCTTCCTTTCGGGCCTCTTCCGGCCGCTGTACGTTCCCGAGCTCGCGAGCCTGCTGCCGCTGAGCATCGACGCGGCGGCCCGCGGCGATTTCAACCCGTTGCTCGCCCAGAACCTCGAGCTCGCGGACGACATCGCGGAGAACCTCGCGCTCGGCCTGCACCTTTCGGTGGTCTGCGCCGAGGACGTGCCCCGCATCACGGCCGCGGACCTCGCGGGACTCGCAGGATCCTTCTTCGGGCGCGCGCTGGTCGACGATTTCCTGGGTGCGTGCCGCATCTGGCCGCGGGGCGAGGTGCCCGCCGACTTCTACGATCCGGTCCGTTCCGGCGCGCCGGTGCTCATTCTCTCGGGCGGCATCGACCCGGCCACCCCGCCGCGGCACGGCGAGGCGGTCGCCGCCACGCTCGCCAATGCCCGCCATCTCGTGGCGCCCAACCTCGGCCACGGCGTGAGCCTGCACGGCTGCGCGCCGAAGCTGATCGACGCCTTCGTCCGCAAGGCGAGCGCCGCGGGCCTCGACGCCGGCTGCCTCGAGCGCATACCGCGGCCGCTCTTCGTCCTTCCCCTGGGCGTGAAGCCGTGATCCGCGCCGAGGCCCTCGCGAAGCGCTTCGGCGGCGTCGAGGCGGTGCGCCGCGTCTCGTTCACCGCCCGGGACGGGCGGATCACGGGCCTCGTGGGACCCAACGGCGCGGGCAAGACGACCACGCTGCGCATGATCTCGACCCTGGTGGCGCCGAGCGCGGGCGAGGCGAGCGTCGACGGTCTCGACACCCGGCGCGAGGCGCTCGCCGTGCGCGCCCGGCTGGCGACGCTTTCCGACGCCCGCGGGCTGTACGGGCGACTCACGGCGCGCGAGAACATCGCCTACTACGGGAGGCTGCGGGGCCTGGAGGAGGCGGCGATCGAGGCGGCGATCGCGAAGTTCGCCGCCAGGCTCGACTTCGCCCCGCTCCTCGACCGGCGAACCGAGGGCTTCTCGCAGGGCGAGCGCATGAAGGTCGCGATCGCCCGCGCGCTCGTGCACGACCCGGGCAACGTGATC
Source organism: Usitatibacteraceae bacterium (assembly GCA_044220635.1). GTDB lineage: Bacteria > Pseudomonadota > Gammaproteobacteria > Burkholderiales > Usitatibacteraceae > JBGAQP01. Next base: position 14,782 of record JBGAQP010000042.1, on the reverse strand, counting down.
CTCGACGAGCCGACCAACGGCCTCGACGTCATGACGACGAGGAGCCTGCGCGAAGCGCTCCGGGGGCTGCGCGGCGAGGGCAAGTGCGTCCTCTTCTCGAGCCACGTCATGCAGGAAGTCGCGGCCCTGTGCGATGCGATCGTCGTGCTCGCCCGCGGCGAAGTGGTCGCGCAGGGAAGCCGCGAGGAGATCCTCGCCGCGGCCGGATGCGGCGACCTCGAGGAGGCGTTCGTGCGCCTCGCCGGCGAAACAGAAGGCGAGGGCGAGGCTTGAGCTCGCGCATCCTCACGGTCCTTCGCAAGGAGCTCGTCGACAGCCTGCGCGACCGGCGCACGGCGCTCATGGTCTTCGTGGCCTCGGTGCTCGCCGGGCCGGTCACGCTGGTGCTCGTGACCCAGTTCGTCTCCGGCCTCGAGCAGAAGGCCGCCACGCTCAAGGTGCGGCTGCTCGGCGGGGAGAACGCGCCGGCGCTGGTCAACTTCCTGCAGCGCCACGACGTCGAGATCGAGCCGGCGGGCGCGGACTACGAGGCGCGCATCCGCGAGGGCCGACTCGACGCGGTGATCGTGGTCCCGAAGGACTTCCAGGAGCGTTTCCTCTCGGGCGAGGGGGCGCGGGTCGAGCTGGCGTACGACGATTCGCGCACCGAGGCCTCGCCCGCGATCCGCCAGGCCGAGCGGCTGCTCGGCGCCTTCAACCGGGAGACGGGCACGCTGCGCCTCGTGGCGCGCGGCGTGAGCCCGGGGCTCGTCGAGCCCGTGAAGGTCGAGCACCTGAACACCGCCACGCCGCGCCAGAAGGGGGCGTTCCTCCTGTTCCTGATTCCCATGTTCGCGATCCTCGCGCCGCTGCTCGGAGGCATGACGGTCGCGATCGACGCGACCGCCGGGGAACGCGAGCGCGGCTCGCTCGAGCCCCTGCTCGCCAATCCCGTCCCGGCCGCGAGCCTCGTGCTGGGCAAATGGCTCGCAGCCTGGGCCACGGCGACGGGCGTGGCGGTCCTCACGCTCGCCGGGTTCGTGGCGACGGCGGCGCTTTATGCGGAGCGCAAGCTCCCGGCCGTGATCCAGTTCGGCTGGGCCGAACTCGGCCCCTTCCTCGCGCTCATCGCGCCCTTCGCGGCGATGACGGCGGCGCTGCAGATGCTCATCTGCACCTACGGGCGCTCCTACCGCGAGGCACAGACCTACGTGAGCTACCTCGCCACGGTGGTGTCCTTCGTGCCGCTGGTGGTGCTCCTGAGCGGCATGAAGGATGCCTCGTGGCAGCTCGCCGTGCCGGTGCTCGCGCAGCAGGTGGTCCTCGCGCGGGTCCTTCGGGGAGAGGTGCTCGCCTTGGCCGACTGGCTCGTGCCCGCGGCAGTGGCCGCGCTCGTCGCCGCGGCCTCGCTCTCGGCGGTCGCGCGGCTGCTTCGCGACGAGCGCATCGTCTTCGGCCGCCCGTGATCGACCTCGAGGCGATCTTCGGCCCCGCGGGCGCCCTGGCCCGCGCGATTCCCGATTATCGCCGGCGCCCGCAGCAGGTGGAATTCGCGCGCGCGGTCCTCGAGGCGATCGAGGGCCGCGGCGTGCTGATCGCCGAGGCGGGCACCGGCACCGGCAAGACCTTTGCCTACCTCGTCCCGGCGCTGCTCGCCGGGGGGCGGGTCATCGTCTCCACGGGCACCAAGAACCTCCAGGACCAGCTCTACCACCGCGACCTGCCCCAGGTGCGCAAGGCGCTCGGCATCCCCGTCGACGTGGCGCTCCTCAAGGGGAGGTCGAACTACGTGTGCACGCACCACCTGGAGGCTGCGGCGGAGCAGGGCAGCTTCGCCGTGCGCGAGGAGGCCGCGCACATCCACCGCATCCGCCGTTTCGCCGCCACGACGATGACGGGCGATCGCAGCGAATGCGCCGACGTTCCCGAGGGCTCGGGAGCCTGGAGCCAGGCGACCTCCACGCGCGAGAACTGCCTCGGGTCCGCGTGCCCGCACTACCAGGGCTGCTTCGTGATGAAGGCCCGCCGCCGCGCTGCCGAGGCCGATGTCGTCGTGGTGAACCACCACCTGTTCTTCGCCGACGTCGTGCTGCGCGACGAGGGTGCGGCCGACCTGCTGCCCGCGGCGAACACGGTGATCTTCGACGAGGCGCACCACCTGCCGGATCTCGCGCGGCTCTTCTTCGGCCAGTCGATCTCGACCGCGCAGGTGGTCGAGCTCGCGCGCGACGCCCGGGCGGCGGCGCTCGCGCACGCGAAGGAGACGCCGGAGATCCCGGAGGCGGCCCTCGCCGTGGACCGTGCGGCGCGCGACCTGCGCATCGCGCTGGGGCCGGCCACCGGGCGCTTGCCGCTCGCGAGCCTGCGTGGCCGGGAGGCGTTCGACCCGGCGCTCGACGCGTTGGGCGCGCGCCTCGACGCGCTCGGGCGCCTGCTCCAGTCGCAGGAGGAGCGAGCCGAGGAGCTGCGCAACTGCCGGCTGCGCGCTGGCGAGTTCGCCTCGCGCCTGCAGGAGTGGCGCGAAGCCGACAGCCGCACGCGCGATGCGGGCGAGCCCGAGGACAGCGTGCGTTGGGTCGAGGCGTTCGCGCAGTCCGCGGCGCTCTACGTGACGCCCCTCGACGTGGCGGCGATCTTCCGCGCCCAGGTCGAGGGCGGCGAACGCGCGTGGGTCTTCACCTCGGCCACGCTCTCGGTGAACGGCGACTTCTCGCACTACCAGGGCGAGATGGGGCTCGCCGAGGCGGCCACGCACAGCTGGCCGAGCCCGTTCGACTTCGACCGGCAGGCGCTGCTCTACGTCCCCGAGGGACTGCCCGATCCCAACGCGCCCGGCTATACCGAGGCCGTGATCGAGTCCGCCTGGCCCGTGGTGCGCGCGAGCGGTGGACGCGCCTTCCTGCTGTTCACCAGCCTTCGCGCCATGGACCTCGGCTTCGACCGGCTGCGCGCGAAGATCGCCGGGGAGGGCCTCGACTGGCCCGTGCTGCTCCAGGGCAGTGGCTCCCGGAACGAGCTGCTCGAGCGGTTCCGGAAGACACCCCACGCGATCCTCGTGGGCTCGCAATCGTTCTGGGAAGGCGTGGACGTGAAGGGCGAGCAGCTCTCGGTCGTCGTGATCGACCGCCTGCCCTTCAATCCGCCCGACGACCCGGTGCTCGCGGCGTGCATCGAGCGGATCAACCGGTCGGGGGGCAATGCCTTCATGTCCTACCAGGTCCCGCGGGCCGTGATCGCGCTCAAGCAGGGCGCGGGACGCCTCATCCGCGACGAGACGGACCGGGGCGTGCTGGTGATCTGCGACCCGAGGCTGGTGGACAAGCCGTACGGCAAGCGCATCTGGCGCGCGCTTCCGCCGTTTCGCCGCACGCGAAGCCTCGGCGAGGTCGAGGCCTTCTTCGACCTCAGTAATGCGGCGCCGTCACCCGCCAGCCTTCCGGGCAGGTCGTGACCTTCGGGTAGTAGGCCCGGGCGGACTCGCAGTAGTTGAGATAGAGCGGACGCCGGGTCGGCGCGCCTTCCGTGGCCGGCGGAACCTCGGTGGTCGGCGGGGGCGCTCCCGCCTCGGCGACGGCGTACGGGTAGGGCGCCGGCGCGTAATAGGGAGAGGGGTACCACGACTCGTAGTACGGCCAGCCGTAGCTGTATCCGTAGCCGTATGGCCAGCCGTAGAAGCCGAGGCCCCAGGCGAGCGGCAGCCCGTAATGGAAGCCGCCGCCCCAGTAGCCGTGCGAATGGCCATGGCCGGACCCGTGCCCGCCGTGGCGACCGCCGGAGTAGCCGCCGTGTCGGCCGCCCGAATGGCCGCCGTGCCGCCCTCCGCCGGAGAAGCTGCCGCCGGAATATCCGCCCCCGCGTCCACCGGAACCGGATGCGGCGGGTGCGCCGGGCTTCGCGATGGAGGCCGCGTCCGCCGCGAGACCGACGGCGAGGCCGAGGGCCGCGAGGATCACAATGGGAAGCGTTTTCGCCCGGTTCATGGTGACCTCCTTCGCGTTCCTCGGGACGTCGCGAGTCGCATCCATGCTGCGCCGCCTGAACCGCGCCGGCAATCGCCCGCGCCTGATTCGATCATTCGACCGCATGAACATTGAACGGTTGCCCTGCCGCACCGGATGACCGGCGAGCCGCCATCAGTCGCGCAGGTCGGGCTCGAAGAAGAGCCACAGTACCTGGGGGTACCGGCCGCGGAAGGCGCTCTCCGCCCGGTTGATGGCTTCGACCAGCGCCGCTTCCCCGCCCGCGGGGCGCATCTTCGCCTTCACCGCGATCATGACGTCCGCGCCCATCTGCAGCGAGACGAAGCCGAGGACCCGCTCCACGCCGGGGTCGGACTCGAGGGCCCGCACCATCTGCGCGCGCAGTTCCGGCTCGACGCCCTGGCCCACGAGGAGCGCCTTCACCTCGACCCCGATCAGGACCGCGATGGCGAGGAGCAGGACGCCGATGCCGATGCTGCCGATCGCGTCGTACATCGGGTTTCCCGTGAGCCAGGCCGCGGTGACCGCCACGAACGCGAACGCGAGCCCCAGGAGCGCGGCGAGATCCTCGCCGAAGATGACGACGAGCTCGGCGTTTCGCGAGGTGCGGAACCACTGCCAGAGGCTGCGGCCCTCGCGGATCTTGTTCACCTCGCGCAGGCATCCGGCCATCGAGAAGGCCTCGGCGACGATCCCGAACGCGAGCACGCCGAGCGCGATGAGCGGATGGCTGAGCGGCTCGGGCTCGCTCAGCTTGTGCCAGCCCTCGTAGACCGAGAACATCCCGCCCAGGGTGAAGAGCATGACGGCGACGATGAACGACCAGAAGTAGGTTTCCTTGCCGTACCCGAGCGGGAAATCGGACGAGGGAGGCTTGCGGGCCCGCTTGAGCCCCAGGAGCAGCAGCAGCTGGTTGCCGCAATCGGCGGTCGAATGGACCGCCTCCGCGAGCATCGAACCGGATCCGGTGACGGCGGCGGCGGCGTACTTGGAGACCGCGATCGCGAAGTTCGCGCCGAGGGCGAAGAAGATCGCCTTGAGGGAATCCGCGCCATGGGCCATGGCGCGTATTCAATCACGCCGAGACGGGCAGGACCAGCCGCGCCTCGAGCCCGCCGCCCTCGCGCGAGGCGAAGTCGAGGCGCCCGCCGTGCATCGCCGCGATGCGCGCGGCGATCGCGAGTCCGAGGCCCGCGCCCGAGGAGCCGCTGCGCGCCTCGTCGAGCCGCGTGAACGGCTGCTTGAGCCGCTCGATGTCGGCCGCGGCGATGCCCGGGCCGCGGTCGAGCACCGAGAGCGAGACTTCGCGCCCGGCGGCGGCGGTGCGCACCAGGACCTCGCCGCCCGCGTGCTTCGCGGCGTTGCCCACGAGGTTGTCCACGAGGCGTCGGAGGGCGAGCGGCCGCAGCATGAGGACCGGGACCTCGGCGAGCTCGCACTTCACCGCGGTTCCGGCCCGCGCGGCGCGTTCGGCCGCGCCGCGCGCGAGCTCCGAGAGGTCCACCGCCGAGAGGGGTTCGGTGGCCTCGCTGCGCATGAAGTCGATGAACTGGTCGATGATCGCGTTCATGTCCTCGATGTCCGAGACCATGCCCTTCTGGGTCTCGGCCTCGACCCGATCGCCGAGCATCTCCACGTCGAGGCGCAGCCGCGCGAGCGGCGTGCGCAGGTCGTGGGAGATTCCGGCGAGGAAGGCGGCGCGTTCCTTCTCGCCGCGGCGCAGGTCCTCCTTCATCTGGTTGAAGGCGTGCGCCACGGCGCGGATCTCGGTCGGTCCCGTCTCCGGCACCGGATCCGGATCGCCGCCCTTGCCGAGCTTCTCGGCGGCGTGCGCGAGCTGGCGCAGCGGCCTGTTGAGGCGCCACACGATGAGGAGGGTGGCGAGGATCGCGATGGCGATGCCGGCCACGCTCCACCAGAGGAAGGCGCCGGAGGGGTCGCGGTCGACGCGGTTGCGGGGGAACGCGACCCAGAACTCGTGCTGGCCCGCGGGCAGCCGCACCCACAGGGCGAGCGGCGCGTTCGGGCGGACGAACACCTCGGTCTCGGGACCGAAGAGCGCCTTGATGCGCTCGCGGAACATCTGGATGGCGGGAATCGAGGGCGCGGGGCGCAGCGGCCCCTCGCCGCGGGTGGGGAAGATGCGGATGCCTTCGCGTTCCGCGAGCCGCGCGATGAACTCGCGCTGCTGCTCCGGAGGCAGCGTCTCGAGCGCGGCGCTGATGGTCTTCAGGTGGCTCACGAACTGCCCGATGCCCATGCCGATGCGCGGGCGCTCGACGTGCTCGCGCAGCAGCCAGAGCGCGGCCGCCTGGCTCGCGACCAGCGCGACCACGAGCACGGCGAGCGTGCGCCAGGCGAGGGACCCCGGCCAGAGCTTCATTTGTGGGGCGTGCCCTCGGGAATGAAGACATAGCCGAAGCCCCAGACGGTCTGGATGTAGCGCGGGTTCTGGGGATCCTCGCCGAGGAGCTTCCTCAGCCGCGAGACCTGCACGTCGATCGAGCGGTCGTAGCTCTCGTGCTCGCGGCCGCGCGCGAGGTCCATCAGCTTGTCGCGCGACAGCGGCTCGCGCGGATGCATCGCGAACACCTTGAGCACCGCGAATTCGCCCGTGGTGAGGGCGAGCGCCTCGCCCGAGCGCGTGAGCGAGCGCGTCGCGAGATCGAGCGCGAAGGGCCCGAAGCTCACCACGACCGCCTCGGCCGTCGGGGCGCCGGGAGTGGGCGGCGGCGCCTGGCGGCGCAGCACCGCGTGGATGCGCGCCACGAGCTCGCGCGGGTTGAAGGGCTTGGCGAGGTAGTCGTCGGCGCCCATCTCGAGCCCGAGGATGCGGTCGACGTCGTCGCCCTTCGCGGTGAGCATGATCACGGGAATGGCGTTGGCGCCCGCGCGCAGGCGGCGGCAGATCGCGAGGCCGTCTTCCCCCGGCAGCATCAGGTCGAGCACCATGAGGTCGTAGCGCACCCGCTGCATCTGCCGGTCCATCGCCGCGGCGTCGGCGACCGTGTCCACGGCGAAGCCCTGCTCGCCGAGGTAGCGCTTGAGCAGGTCCCTCAGGCGCAGGTCGTCGTCGACGACGAGGATCTTGCGGCGTTGCGCGTTGTGCATGGGAGCCATCGTATCGGCCCGGCGGCGGCGGCCCCGCGGCGGTTGTAACGAGATGTTAACAGCGCCGGGAAAGCGCCCCGGCGCTTACATCCGGTTACTCGCGCGGGGTGAGCCGAAACAGGTTTCGCGCGTTCGAAGGAATAGGCTCTCCATCACGGAATGCCCGAAACGAAACCCGCGGGGCCCATGAGGGGCTCCACCCACGCAACCCAGCAGAGGAGCACGCGTACCATGAGATTCACGAAAACCCTGATTGCAGCCGGTTTCGCCGCGGCGGCGCTCGCCGCGAATGCCTTCCCGGGCGGTCCCGGCGGCCCGAACTGCGGTCCCGGCACGGCCCAGGCCTGCGGCGCCGGCGGCCCCGGGGCCTGGGGCGGCCGAGGCGCCCACATGCTCGAGCGCATCAAGGCGGCGGACACCAACGCCGACGGCTTCATCAGCCGCAGCGAGGCGGCCGCCTTGCCGCGCCTGGCCGAGAACTTCGACACGCTCGACGCGAACAAGGACGGGCAGGTGAGCCTCGCGGAACTCGAGGCCCACCGGGCCGAGCGCATCGCGCAGCACCAGTCGCGCCGCGCCGAGCACTTCAAGCAGCTCGACACCAATGGCGACGGCCAGCTGAGCCGCGCCGAGGCCGAGTCGGGAGCACCGGGACTCGCGGCGCGCTTCGACGCGATCGACGCGAACAAGGACGGACAGCTCTCAACCGAAGAGCTCTCGGCCGCCCGCGGCCGGGGCCGCCAGGGCCGCCTGTAAGGCATGGCCTTGCATCCGGGCGGCGCGCTCCGGCGACTCGTCGCCCGGGGTGCGCTGCTCGCCTTCTTTCCCCTCTGCGCGGCGCCCGCCCTCGCCGAGCCCATCGGCCGCGAGGGCGCGCGCCACCTCCTCAACCGTGCCGGGTTCGGCGCCGCGCCGGCCGAAATCGAGTCGTTCGCAGGGCTTTCGCGCGAGCAGGCCGTGGAGCGCATCCTCTCCGGCGCGCGCCGCGAGGCGCGGCTGGCGCCCCCGAAGTTCGTGGACGAGCCGTTCACGCCGTACCGGAAGCTGCGCACCCTGAGCGCCGAGGAGCTCCAGCGCGAGCAGCGGCGCAACATCGAGCAGGGCCTGCAGCTGCGCGAGTGGTGGATGCGCGAGATGCTCCTCACGGACTCGCCGCTCACCGAGCGCATGACGCTCTTCTGGCACAACCACTTCGCCACCAGCCAGCAGAAGGTGCGGGTGGCGGCGCTGATGTACCGCCAGAACGCCTTGCTGCGCAGCGAGGCCCTGGGCAATTTCGGGACCCTGCTGCGCGGCATCGCCCGGGACCCGGCGATGCTCGTCTACCTGGACAATGCGGGCAGCCGGCGGCAGGCGCCCAACGAGAACTTCGCGCGCGAGCTGATGGAGCTCTTCACCCTCGGCGAGGGCCGCTACTCGGAGAAGGACGTGAAGGAGGCCGCGCGCGCCTTCACCGGGTGGAGCCTCGATCCGGATGCGGCGACCTTCGTGCATCGCCGGTTCTGGCACGACGCGGGCGAGAAGACCGTGCTCGGGCGCACGGGGCGCCTCGACGGGGACCAGGTCCTCGAGATCCTGCTCGCCCGGCCCGAGACCGCGGAATTCCTCGCGGGGAAGCTCTGGCGCGAGTTCGTGTCCCCGGAACCCGAGCCGGCCGAGCTGGGCCGCCTGGCGTCCGTGCTGCGCGACGCGAACTACGAGCTCAAGCCGCTGCTTCGCGCGATGTTCAGCTCGCGGGCGTTCTGGGCCGGGGCGAACCGCGCGGCGCTCGTCAAATCGCCCGTGGATCTCGTCGTGGGGACGCTGCGGACCTTCGAGATCCATCCCTTCAGCCTCGTGCCCGCCGCGGTCGCGAGCGCGGTCCTGGGCCAGAACCTCTTCTCGCCTCCGAACGTGAAGGGGTGGCCCGGCGGCGAGGCCTGGATCAATTCCGCCACCCTGCTCGCGCGCCGCCAGTTCCTCGAGCGCCTTTTCCGCGGATCCGATGCGATGCCCGCGCCGTCCGAGGGCCCGGCCAGCGGTCCCGAGTCGCGCTGGCGCCGCATGATGGAGCGGGGCATGGCGACCTACGCCTTCGACTGGGAGCGCTGGTCCCGGCCGTTCCCCACGGGTGCGGACGGACGCCGGCGCATCGAGCAGCTCGCCCTCGCCACCGGCGCCGTGAACCCGGTACCCCCCGAGGCCGAAGGCATCGAGTGGGTCCGCCACCTCGTGTCTGACCCGGCGTACCAACTCCGATAGGGCCCGCCATGGAACGCCGCGATTTCCTTCGCGCCTCGGTGTCGGGCCTCCTGGTCGGCGCGTTCGCACCAACGGTCCGCGGGGCGAGCGATCCCGCGGCCCGAGACCTCCTCGTCCTCGTGGAGCTCAAAGGCGGAAACGACGGCCTGAACACGGTCGTGCCCTACGCCGATCCGCTCTACGCGAAGCTGCGCCCGCGGCTCGCCCTCGAGCGCGACACCCTGGCGCAACTCACGCCATCCGTGGCGCTGAATCCGGCGCTCGAGAAGCTCGTTCCCCTGTGGGCCGCGGGCGAGCTGGCGGTGGTCCAGGGGCTGGGCTACCCCGACCCGAACCTCTCGCACTTCCGCTCGATCGAGATCTGGGACACGGCCTCCCGCAGCGACGAATACCTCGAGACGGGATGGCTCTCGCGAGCGTTCACGCGCTCGCCCTCGCCGCCGGGCTTCGCCGCCGACGGGGTCGTCGTCGGCGCCGCGGACATGGGGCCGCTCGCCGGCGCTTCGCGCGCGATCGCGCTCACCGATCCCGCGCAATTCCTGCGCAGCGCCCGCCTGGTCCGCGCCGAAGGCGAGAGCCGCAACGCCGCGCTCGCCCACATCCTGCGGGTGGAGCGCGAGATCCTTAAATCCGCCGAGCGGCTCACCGCGGCGCACGCCTTCCGCACGGCGTTTCCCTCGGGCCCCTTCGGCAATGCGATCCGCACCGCCGCGCAACTCGCCGCCAATCCCGCGGGCATCGCCGCGATCCGGGTGACGCTCGACGGTTTCGACACGCACGCCAACCAGACGGTCCGGCACGCCAATCTCCTGCGGAGCCTCGGGGAAGGGCTCGCGGCCCTGCGCTCCGCCCTGGTCGAGATCGGCCGGTGGGAGTCCACGGTGGTCGCGACCTACTCGGAGTTCGGCCGCAGACCCGCCGCGAACCAGAGCGGGGGCACCGACCACGGAACGGCGAACGCGCATCTCGTCCTCGGCGGCCGGGTGAAGGGCGGCCTCCACGGGGAGCCGCCGCGTCTCGACCGCCTCGACGGCAACGGAAACCTGCCGTTCGCGGTGGATTTCCGAAGCTACTACGCGACCTTGCTCGAACGCTGGTGGCAGGTCGATTCGCGGTCCGTCCTGGGAGGCCAATACCCATCGCTGGGCTTCCTGGGTTCGCCGAGCTGACCTCATAAACAACATGAGGTATGTTTGTTAACAATTTGAATAATAAGAATATAATCAATAGAGATTGAACCTACGCCTCGGGTATAATGGCGCGGTCCGCAACCGCCATCGGCCCGTGAAGCTGCTCGCCATCGAAACCTCCACCGAGCTGTGCTCGGCCGCGATCCTGCGGGGCAACGACCTGTTCCTGGAGGAAGCCCCTGCGGAGAACCGGCATTTCGAGCTCCTGATGCCGATGATCCGGCGTCTCCTCGAGCGCTCCGGGCTGAAGCCCGCCGGGATGGACGCTTTCGCCTTCGGGCAGGGCCCGGGATCGTTCACCGGGATCCGCATCGCCTGCGGGGTGGTCCAGGGACTGGCCTTCGCGGCCGCCCGGCCCGTCGTCCCGGTTCCTTCGTTGCTCGCCCTCGCAGAGCAGTCCAACGAGAGCCGCGTCATCGCCGCCCTCGACGCCCGCATGGGCGAGGCCTACCTGGCCGCCTATGCGCGCTCGGGCGGCCACTGGGACGAGGTGATCGCCCCCCGCCTGGCCGATCCCGCATCGCTGCCCCCGCTCCCGGGGCGAAGCTGGGCGGCCACGGGCAGCGGCTTCGACCGCTTCGACTGGCTGCGGGAGGCCTACCGCGCTCCGGTGACGATGCGCATCGAGAACGACCTGCCGCGCGCCGGTGCCGTGGCGCGCCTCGCGGCAAGGCTCTTCCTTCGCGGGGCGGCGGTCGCGGCCGAGCACGCGGCCCCCCTATACTTGCGGGACAAGGTCGCCCTGACGACCGAGGAAAGGCTGGCGAAACGGTGAGTGCAGTCCCCCTGCCGCAGCTGCATTACCGGCGCATGCGGGTCGTCGACGTGTTGCCCGTGGCGGCGCTCGAACGCGATCTCTACGAATTCCCGTGGAGCGCGGGCAACTTCCGCGATTCACTCGCCGCGGGCTACGACTGCTGGGTGGCCTGCCACGGCGAGCGGTTGATCGGCTACGCGGTGCTCATGATCGCGCTCGACGAAGCGCACCTGCTCAACATCGCGGTGGATTCGGCCTGGCACCGGCAGGGGATCGGCCGCTCGTTCCTCGACCACATGATCGGCGTGGCGAAAGGCGCGGGCTGCCAGATCGTCTATCTCGAGGTGCGGCCCTCGAACGCCGTCGCGCGGCACCTCTACCGCAGGCGCGGGTTCCACCAGATCGCGATCCGGCCGGACTACTACCCCGCCCGCTCGGGGCGCGAGGACGCGCTCTTCCTCGGACTCACTCTCTGAGGCGCCATGGACGAACGCATCCTGAAGGAGCTCGAGCTCCTGCCGGTGGCGAGGCTCTACGGCCTGGCGGATGCGAGCAGCGCCCCTGCGCCGCCGGCCGAGGTCCCTGCGGCGCGCGAACCTCCGGCGAGGAAAACCGAACCCGCCCGTCGACCGATCGCCGGGCCGGCATCGGAATCGGGAGCCGCCATCGCGCGAACCGCGCCCGGGCCCGGCGCCTCCGGGGGACCCGAGTCGTCGATGGGCTGGGAAGAGCTGCGCGCAGCCGTGAGCGCATGCCGGAAGTGCGGCCTGTGCGAGCAGCGCCAGCAGGCGGTCTTCGGCGTCGGCAACGAATCCGCGCCCTGGCTTTTCGTGGGGGAGGGCCCCGGCGCCGACGAGGACCGGCAGGGCGAGCCCTTCGTGGGCCAGGCGGGCAAGCTCCTCGACAACATGCTCGCCGCGATCGGGCTGGCGCGCGGCCGCGAGGTGTACATCGCGAACGTCGTGAAATGCCGCCCGCCGGGAAACCGCACGCCCTCGGCGGAGGAGGCGGCGGCCTGCGCGCCCTATCTCGACCGGCAGATCGAGCTGATCCGCCCGAGGCTGATCGTCGCCCTCGGCAAGACCGCGGCGGTTCGCCTGCTCGCGACCGAAGCGAGCCTCGCCAGCCTTCGCGGGAAGGTGCATGCCTACCGCGGCACGCCGCTCGTGATCACCTACCATCCGGCCTACCTGCTGCGAAACCTTCCGGACAAGGCGAAAGCCTGGGAGGACCTCCTCTTCGCCCGCAGGACGTTCGCGGCGATCCCCGGCTGAGCGGGCGCCTCAGCGCTTGCGGGTCTTCGCGACGAAGTCCGCCGGAAGCGCGGCCTCGATCCGCTTGAGGTCGGCGGGCAGGCGATTGCAGAAATCCGTCTGTCCCTTCGATTTCTGCGGGTCACGCAGGTCGCGCCCGAGCTTCGAGTCCGGGGGAATGGGGCCCACGCCATCCTTCAGCCAGGCGCGCACCGAGTCCGCGCTGCGCTGGAGCTCGGGCAGGTCGAGGCGGGAAAGCACCGAGGCCTTCCACGCCGCCTCGAGCTGGCCCTTGCGATCGGGGAAGAAAATCTCGCACTGGCGCCAGTTCGCGAGCAGCCGCGGCGCGAAGACGAGGGCGTACTCGCGCGCTTCCGCGTGGCTCTTCGCGGGCGGGATCTGCGGGGGCACGTCCTCCTTGCCCCAGGGACAGAACGCGTCCTCGCGGGTCCGGGACTGCACGAGGGCGTTGCGCTCGGCCTCCGAGAAGCTGCGCCCCGAGAGGAGCGCATTGTGGCGCTTGGCGAGGGCCTCGCGCTCCGCGTTTCGCGGCGCCTTCATCCGCTTCTCGATTTCCGCGGCCCGGGCGGCGTTGCCCGCGCCACTGGCGATCAGGAGCTCGAGCGAATCGCGCTGCTTCTCGCAGCGCTCCGGCGCGAGCTTGCGGTCGAGCACCAGGAGTTCCTCGACCTCGGGGCCGAAGGCCCGGGCCGGAATGGCGGCGAGGAGCAGGGGAACGAGCCAGAGGCGGCGCATCACGGGATCCTTCGGGGTGGGGGCCGGCCAGAATAGCATCCCGACTCCGCCGCCTTGAACTGGGGGCGATCCGTCCCCATGATCCGGGCTGTCCCCACACACCTGCGAAGGATCCCACTCATGCGCAAGCTGCTGACGGTCGCCGCCCTCGCGGGGGCGCTTTCCCTGTCCGGTTGCGGCTACAACGATTTCCAGACCCGGGACGAGCAGGCGAAAGCCGCCTGGTCCGAGGTGCTCAACCAGTACAAGCGCCGCGCCGACCTCATCCCGAACCTCGTGGCGACCGTGCAGGGCTTCGCGGCGCAGGAGAAGGACGTCCTCCTCGGCGTGACCAACGCGCGCTCGAAAGTGGGCTCGATCCAGATGACGCCCGAGGCGCTCAACGACCCGCAGGCCGTCCGCAACTTCCAGGCGGCGCAGGGCGAGCTGTCGAGCGCGCTCTCGCGCCTGCTCGTGGTCGCCGAGAACTACCCGCAGCTCAAGAGCGACGCCAACTTCCGCGACCTTCAGGCGCAGCTCGAGGGCACGGAGAACCGAATCACCACGGCACGGAACCGCTACATCAAGGCCGTCCAGGACTACAACATCCTCGCGCGCCAGTTTCCGACCAACCTGACGGCGATGCTCTTCGGCTACAAGGAGAAGGCCGCCTTCACCGTCGACAACGAGAAGGCGATCGCCGAGCCGCCGAAGGTCGATTTCGGCAAGAAGTAGATGAGTGCGTCGTCCTCGCCGCGGCGGGGACCGGCCGCGTGGCTCGCGGCGCTTGCCGCGGCGGTCGTGCTCCTCGCAGGTCTCGCGGCGGGCGCGGCCGATCCCGCGGAGCCGATCGCCGTCCCGAAGCTCACGGGTCGCGTGGTCGACCTGACCGGGACGCTGGGCGAGGTCGAGCGGGCGCGGATCGCCTCGAAGCTCGCCGATGCCGAGCGGCTGCGCGGAGCCCAGGTCGCGGTGCTCCTCGTCCCGACGCTCGGAACGGAGACGATCGAGGAGTTCGCCACCCGCGTCACCGACGAGTGGAAGCTCGGTCGCGCCGGCGTGGACGACGGCGTCCTCTTCGTGATCGCGAAGCAGGACCGCCGGATGCGCATCCACACGGGGCGGGGCGTGCAGGGCGTGCTCACCGACGCGCTCTCCAAGCGCATCGTCGCCGATCGCGTGGCGCCGCGCTTTCGCACGGGGGACTTCGCGGGGGGAATCGAGGCCGGCGTGGACGCGATCCTGCAGGCGATCGCGGCAGAGGCGTTGCCCCTTCCCAAGCCCGGCGGCGTTTCGCAGGGGTTCTCGGGCGCGTCGCTCGAGAATTTCTTCTGGCTCGCCTTCTTCGCCGTGCCGATCGTGGGCGGGATCCTGCGCTCGCTCCTCGGGCGGTTCCTCGGCGCGAGCCTCACTTCCGGCGCGACGGGCCTCGCGGCCTGGTTCCTGTTCGGCAGCGTCGCCTTCGGCGCGATCGCGGCGATCGCGGCGTTCGTCGTCGTGCTCTTCATGGGCGCCGGCGCCCTGCGCGCCGGCGGG
>JBGAQP010000041.1:0-16691 GCA_044220635.1 Usitatibacteraceae bacterium | reverse complement strand
GCACGACCCCGAGGCCGCCCGTCACGCCGAGCTCGTCGCCCTGGCGTACTTCATGCGCCCCGCCGAGCTCCGCGGCCTGGCCGACGGGCTCGCCGAGCTCGCCGGCACGGACACCCTGCGCGCCGCCCGCGGCCTGGTCTTTCACATCCCGCCGTCGAACGTGGACACCGTCTTCCTCTACTCGTGGCTGCTCGCGGCCCTGTGCGGCAACGCCAGCGTGGTGCGGGTCAGCTCGCGCGCCGGCGCCGCCACCGCGCGCGCCGCCGTCGCCCTCGCCCCGGACTCGGGCGCCCCCCTCCTCGTCGTCGCCGGCCCCGGCAACAACGGCGGCGACGCCTGGGTCGCGGCCGCGCGCCTCTCCGAGTTCTTCCACCGCGTGGTCGTGCTCGACGCGGGGCCCGCGGAGCCCGCCGCCCCCGAGGCGCGCGCGGCGAAGGCCGCCTTCGCGGAGCGCCGCGGCACGGTGGTGCGCGAGTGGCCCGAGGGCCTGAGGCCCGCGCTCGTCGTCGACGGGCTGCTCGGCATCGGGCTCGCGCGCGACGTCGAGGGCGCACTCGCGCGGCTCATCGCCCGGATCAACGCCTCCGGGGCGCCGGTGCTCTCCATCGACATCCCGAGCGGGCTCGACGCCGACACGGGGTCGATCCGCGGCGTCGCGGTCCACGCGGATCACACGATCACCTTCATCGGCCGCAAGATCGGGATGCACACGGGCGAGGGCCTCGACTGCGTGGGCGAATTGCACGTCGACACGCTGGGCCTCGGGCCGGAGGTCGCGGGCGAGCCCGAGGGGGGCCTCGTCACCCCCGAGGCCGTCGGCGGCTGGCTCGCCCCGCGCGTGCGCCACTCGCACAAGGGGGCGTTCGGCACCCTCGGCGTGATCGGTGGCGCGAAGGGCATGGTGGGCGCGGCGCTGATCGCCGCGCGCGCGGGGCTCTTCGCCGGCGCGGGCAAGGTCTATTGCGGGCTGCTCTCGCCCGATGCGCCGGCCGTGGACCTGCTGCACCCCGAGCTGATGCTGCGCTCGGTCGACGACACGCTCTCGGCCGACGTGCTCGTCGCCGGCCCCGGCGCGGGGCTCTCGCCCACGGCGACGATGCGCTCGGTGTTCGAGCGCAGCGTGCTGCCCGCGGCGATCGCCGCCGCGAAGCCCCTCGTGCTCGACGCCGACGCCCTCAACGCCCTCGCCGTCCTGGAGCCGCTGCAAGCGCTCGTCGCCGCGCGCACGGCGCCCACGATCCTCACGCCGCACCCGGGCGAGGCCGCGCGATTGCTGCGCTCGGAGACCGACCGCGTCGAGGCCGACCGGCTCGCCGCGGCTTTCGCGCTCGCCGAGCGCTTCAACGCCCATGTGGTGCTGAAGGGCGCGGGCAGCATCCTCGCCTCCCCCGAGGGGCGCTGGTCGGTCAATGCCACGGGCAACCCCGGGCTCGCGAGCGGCGGCACGGGCGATGCGCTCGCCGGCTTCGTGGGCGCCCTCCTCGCCCAGCGCCTGGAGCCGGGCCGGGCGCTCGCCTACGCGGTCTGCCTGCACGGCGCGGCCGCCGACGCCTGCGTGGCCCGCGGCATCGGCCCCGCGGGGCTCACCGCCACCGACGTGATCCACGAGGCCCGCAGGCTCCTGAACGCCTGGGTGGCCGCGCAGTAGACGGGTTGGGCCCCGCTCAGGCGAAGGCGCGGTAGGTGGCGATGCCGAGCGCGGTGAGCGCGAGGGAGCCGAAGAGGTGCGCCGCGCCGTGGGCGAAGGCCCAGCCGTAGCTGCCGCGCAGGAGCAGGGCCACGGATTCGGCGGAGAAGGTCGAGAAGGTGGTAAGGCCGCCAAGGAAGCCCGTGACGATGAACAGGCGCCACTCCGGCGCGATCTCCGTGCGGTCGGCGAACCAGGCGATCGCGATCCCGACGAGGTAGCCGCCCACGAGGTTCGCCGCGAGCGTGCCCAGGGGCAGCTCCTGCGTGCGCGGGTTGAGCCAGCTGCCCAGGCCCCAGCGCAGCCACGCGCCCAGGGCCGCGCCCAGGCCGACGGAGAGCGCTCCTCCCGCGAGCGTGCTCACGCGCCTTCCCCGAGCACCCGGCGAAGCGACTCGGGAACCGGCACCGCCCGGCCCGCCGCGTAGTCGAACCACACGACCACGAACTCGCCCTCGGTGAAGCGCTCGAGGGCGTCGCGCGCGTTCACGATCTCGGAGGCGAGCGTGAAGCTCGTGTTGCCCACCCGCGCCGGATACAGGCGCACCTCGAGCTCCGCGGGATAGACCACGGGCTTGAGGTAGGTGACCGAGCCCTTGAGCAGGATCGGCCCCGCGCCCTCCCCGGTCGTGCGGATGCCGAGCGAATCGAGCCACTCGACGCGCGACTGCTCGAAGTAGCGCAGGTACTCGGCGTTGTTCACGTGGCCGAGCGCGTCCATGTCGCCCCAGCGGACGTGGATCCTGAGCGAGTGCAGGAGCCGGGGCGCGGGTTTCATGGTCGGGGAGTCAGCTCGGCGGATCGAGGGCTTCGGCGACGAGCTCCGCGATGTCGCGCGCGGGGAGCTCCTCCGCGCGCCCGATCTGCGCCAGGCCGTCGCGGAGCATTATCGCGCAGTAGGGACAGGCCGTGGCAAGCACGCGGGGCGAGCCCTCGAGCGCCTGGCGCGCGCGCTCGACGTTGATCCGCGTGCCGATCGACTCCTCCATCCACATGCGCGCGCCCCCGGCGCCGCAGCACATCGCCTTGTCGCGGGCGAGGGCGAACTCGAGCGGGGCGTCGGCCGAGAGCGCGGCGAGCACGCGCCGCGGCGCCTCGTACTCGCCGTTGTGCCGCGCGAGGTAGCAGGGCTCGTGGTAGATCGCGCGCTCGAGCGTGCGGCGCGGCGCGATCCGGCCCTCCCGCAGCAGCCGGTCGATGAGCTGGGTGTGGTGGAGCACCTCGTAGTTCCCGCCGAATTCCGCGTACTCGTTCCGAAGCGTGTTGTAGGCGTGGGGGTCGCAGGTGACGATGCGCGTGACGCCGAGCCCGTTCAGGGTCGCGACGAGCGTTCCGGCGAGCGACTGGAAGAGCATCTCGTTGCCCGCGCGGCGCACGCACTCCCCCGTCGAGGACTCGCGCGCGCCGAGGATCGCGAAGCGCACGCCCGCCTTCCGGAGGATCTTCACGAACGCCTTCGCGGTCCTCTGCGAGCGCAGGTCGAAGGACTGCGCGGAGCCCACGTAGAAGAGCCAGTCGAGGGACTTCGCCTGCTCCGCGCTTTCGAGGATCTCCACGCCCAGGCCCTTCGCCCAGTCGCCGCGCGTCTCGGCGCCCATGCCCCAGGGGTTGGACTGGCTCTCGTAGGCGTCGAAGACGGCCTTCAACTCCTTCGGGAAGGCGCCTTCCATCATCACCTGGTGCTGGCGCAACCGGTAGAAGCGCCCGAGGTGCTCGAGGGCGATCGGGCACGCACTCTCGCAGTAGCCGCAGGTGGTGCACGCCCAGAGCGTGTCGGCGGAGATCACCGGGCCGACGAGCGCGGGAAGCGCCTCCTCGCGCCGGGCGAGCACGTTGCCGCGCTCGGCGAGAAGGTGGCGCTTGAGCGCGTCGTTCACCCACTTCATCGCCAGGGGCTTGCCCGTGAGGAAGGTCGGGCAGGAATCCTTGCAGCGGCCGCACTCCGTGCAGGTGAACGCGTCGAACGCGTCCTTCCACGGCAGGTCGAGCGCGGTCCTCGCGCCCACGCGCGGCGCCTCGTCGCCCTCGGAGGCGAGGATGCGCTCGAGGTCCACGCCGGGCACGCGGTTGAGCGGGGTGTCGCGCGCGAGGAAGAGCGCGGGCAGCGCCGTCACGATGTGGAAGTGCTCCCCCGCGGGAAGCAGGACGAGGAAGGTGAACACGGTCACCATCTGGATCCAGTAGAAGCCGTGGTAGCCCGCCTCGAGCGCCCCGGGCGAAAGGCCCGCCACCGCGGCGGCGGCGGCCGAGCCCGCGAACGCGAACGCCCGCTCGTGCTCCAGCGCGGGAACGCTCGCCGCGTGCAGCGCGAACTTGAAGCCGTCGTAGAGCACGTCGGTCGTGACGATGACGAGGATCAGCGCGAGGATGAGGATCGCCTCGCGGTTGGGCTCGAGCCGGCGCGGCTTGAGCACGAAGCGCCGCCAGAACGCGTAGCCCACGGCGAGGAAGACCGCGACCTCGACGAGGTCCTTGAAGGCGGCGTACAGGCCCCCGGCGGTCCCCGGCAGCGTCACGAAGGGGTCGTAGCCGATGGCGATGAGCTGGAGCTTGCGCACGAGCAGCGCGCAGAAGCCGAGGAAGATCACCGCGTGCATGAGCCCCGGCTTCGCCTCGCCGCGGATCATGCGCGACTGCGCGAGCCCCATGCGCGCCACGCGCGCGAGACGCTCGCCCGGCCGGTCCCAGCGCTTCTCGGGCGCGAGCGCCGCGACGATGGCGAGCTTGCGCCAGGCGAGCGCGGCGAAGCCCGCGAAGCCAAGTATCATGAGCAGCGTGATCGCCCAGGGTCCCATGCGCGCCGTTCGCCCGCCGGCGAGGGACGCCGGCCCCCTCCATTAGAAGAGACGCCCGGACGCCCATGATGAGCAATGTCAAAGCCGCCGCTCTTGCCCGTCCCCGGAGACTGCCTTGAGCCGTGAGGCGATGGCCTACGACGTCGTGGTCGTGGGCGGGGGCCCCTCGGGCCTCGCGGGCGCGATCCGCGTGAAGCAGCTCGCCGCGGAAAAGGGGGCCGAGGTTTCGGTCTGCCTCCTCGAGAAGGGATCGGAGATCGGGGCCCACATCCTCTCGGGGGCCGTCGTGGACCCGCGGGCGCTCGCCGAGCTCTTCCCCGACTGGAAGGAGCGTGGCGCGCCGCTCGACCAGCCGGTCACCGAGGACCGGTTCCTGTTCCTCACCGCGACCGCCGCGCGCAAGGTGCCCGACGCGCTGCTGCCCGCGTGCTTCGGCAACCACGGCTGCTACGTGGCGAGCCTCGGCAACCTCTGCCGCTGGCTGGGCAGCCAGGCCGAGGCGCTCGGCGTCGAGATCTATCCCGGGTTCGCCGCCTCCGAGATCCTCTACGACGAGGCGGGGCGGGTGATGGGCGTCGCCACGGGCGACCTCGGCATCGGCAAGGACGGCCGCAAGACCGATCGCTACCAGCCGGGCATGGAGCTGCACGCGAAGTACACGCTGTTCGCCGAGGGCTGCCGCGGCCACCTCGGGCGGATGCTCGACGAGCGCTTCCGATTGCGCGAGGGCCGCGATCCCCCGGTGTACGGCATCGGCCTGAAGGAGCTCTGGGAGATCGAGCCCGCGCGGCACCGCCCCGGCCTCGTGGTCCACGGCGCGGGCTGGCCGCTCGCGAACGACACCTACGGCGGCTCCTTCCTCTACCACCTCGGGGCGGGCCAGGTTTCCGTCGGGCTCGTCGTCGGCCTGGGCTACGCGAATCCCTACCTCAGCCCCTTCGAGGAATTCCAGCGCCTCAAGACCCACCCGGCGATGCGCGAGTTCCTCCAGGGCGGGCGGCGCGTGGCCTTCGGCGCCCGGGCGATCAACGCGGGGGGCTTGCAGTCGCTTCCGAGGCTCACGGTGCCCGGCGCCGTCCTCGTGGGCGACGACGCGGGGTTCCTCAACGCCGCGCGGGTGAAGGGATCGCACGCGGCGATCAAGTCCGGCATGCTCGCCGCCGAGGCCGCGTTCGCCGCGCTCGCCGAGGGCCGCGAACGCGACGAGCTCGGCGCCTTTCCCGAGGCGTTCGCGAAGAGCTGGCTGCACGAGGAGCTGCACCGCGCGCGCAACTTCAAGCCGCTCATGAACCGCGGGCTCGTGGCCGGCTCCCTTCTCGTGGGCATCGACCAGGTCGTCTTCCGCGGCAAGGCCCCGTGGACGCTCCACCACCCCGGCCCCGACCACGCGCAGTTGCGGCCCAAGTCGGCCGCGAAACCCATCGCCTACCCGAAGCCCGACGGGGTCCTCACCTTCGACCGGCTCGCCTCGGTCTACGTCTCCGGGACGAACCACGAGGAGGACCAGCCCGCGCACCTCACGCTCGCCGACCCGGTCGTTCCAATATCCGTAAACCGCGAGGTTTACGATTCCCCGGAGACGCGGTACTGTCCTGCTGCAGTCTACGAAATCGTCGAGGAGGGGGGCACCGCGCGCCTCCGGATCAACGCCGCGAACTGCGTGCACTGCAAGACCTGCGACATCAAGGACCCCACCCAGAACATCCGGTGGGTTGCCCCCGAGGGCGGGGGCGGGCCGAACTATCCGAACATGTAGGCGCGGGGCCTGGCCCCCCGGGAGGACGGACGATGAAGACAGTGGCCGAGCTTCTCAAGACGAAAGCCCCCCGTGTCGTGACCGTGAAGCCGGAGGACAGCGTCCTCGACGCGATCAAGATCCTCGCGGTCCAGGACATCGGCGCGGCCATGGTCGTCACGGGAGAGCGCCTCGCGGGGATCTTCTCCGAGCGCGACTACACCCGCAAGGTCGTCCTCCAGGGCCGCTCCTCGAAGGACACGCGCGTCGAGGAGATCATGACCACGAACGTCGTGTGCGTGAGCCCCAGGAGCCACACGCGCGAGTGCATGGCCCTCATGTCGGAGAAGGGCATCCGCCACCTGCCGGTCGTCGAACAGGGCCGCGTGCTCGGCATGGTCTCGATCCGCGACATCGTGAGCGACATCATCGCGGACCAGGATTTCACCATCGAGCAGCTCGAGCATTACATCAGCGGCCAGTAGCGGGGCCGCCCGCGCGCCGATGCTGGAGGTCCGCGGCCTCACCCGGGCCTTCGCCGCCGGCGCCCCCCTCTTCGAGAACCTGGACCTCGACGTCGCCGCGGGCGAGCTGGTCGCGATCGTCGGCGAGTCGGGCTCGGGCAAGTCCACCCTCCTCAACGTCGTCGCCGGCCTCGACCGCCCCGGCGCCGGCTCCGTGCGCCTCGCGGGCGAGGCGGTCGCCTTCGACGACGACGAGCGCCTCGCCCTCTGGCGGCGGCGCCACGTGGGCTTCGTCTTCCAGGCCTTCCACCTGCTGCCCTACCTCGACCTCGCGGGCAACGTCGCGCTGCCCCTCGCGCTGAACGGCGTGGCGAGGGCCGAGCGCGAGCGCCGCGCCCTCGCGGCCCTCGCCGAGGTCGGGCTCGAAGGGGCGGCCGGGCGCAAGCCCGGCTCGCTCTCGGGGGGCGAGGCGCAGCGCGCGGCCATCGCCCGGGCGCTGGTGCACGCCCCGCGCCTGGTGCTCGCCGACGAGCCCACGGGCAACCTCGACGAGGCCAACGCGCGCATCGCCCTCGAATGCCTGCGCGAGGCGGTGAAGCGCGCGGGCGCCGCGGGGCTCATGGTCACGCACTCGGCGATCGCCGCCGCTTCCGCCGACCGCGTCCTGCGCCTCGCGGGCCGCAGCCTGCACCCGGTCGCGGGCGCCTCGCCGGCGTGAACCTCGCCGTCGCGCTCGCGCTCCTGCGCGGCTCGCTCGCGGGCAACCGCACGCGCCTCGCCCTCACCGTCCTCACCCTCGCCATCGGCGTGGCGCTCGCGGGCGCCGTGCACACGATCCACGCCTCGGCGCTCGCCGAGATCGACGCGGCGGCGCGCGCCGTGGCGGGCACGGCGGACCTCGAGATCCGCGGCCCGCGCAACGGGTTCGACGACGCGCTCTTCGCGCCGCTCGCGCGCCGGCCGGGCGTGGCCGTGGCGAGCCCGGTGCTCGAGCTCGACGCGACTGTCGCCGGCGGCGGGAGCTTGCGCGTGGTGGGCATCGACCCGTTCCGCGCCTCCCGCCTGCAGCCCGGGTTCGTCGCCGACCGCGCCGCCACGGGCGCGGGGCGCGCGCCCGCGATCCTCGACCCGGAGAGCGCCTTCCTCACGCCCGCCGCCCTCGCCCGCTGGAAGCTCTTCCCCGGTGCGGCGCTCGCGCTCGTCTCGGGCTCGGGCACGGTGGAGCTGCGCGTCGCGGGGGCGCTTCCCGCCCTCGAGGCGGGCGGCGAGCTCGCGGTGATCGACATCGCCGCCGCGCAGCGGCGCTTCGCGCGCACGGGCCTGCTCACGCGCATCGACATCCGCCTCAAGCCCGGCCTCGATCCCGTCGCCTTCCGGCAATCGCTCGCGGCCGAGCTGCCGGCGGGCATCGTGGTCTCCGCGCCGGCTTCCGCGTCCGGGCGCGCCGCGGACCTCACGCGCGCCTACCGCGTGAACCTGAACGCGCTCGCCGCCGTGGCGCTGCTCACGGGCGCCTTCCTCGTGTTCTCCACGCTCTCGCTGCAGGCCGCGCGCCGCCGCCAGGAGCTCGCGCTGCTGCGCGCCCTCGGCCTCACGCGCCGCGCGCTCGCCGCCCTCCTCGCCCTCGAGGGCGCGCTCGTGGGCGCCGCCGGCGCCGCCCTCGGGACGGTCCTCGGCCTCGCCGCGGGACGCGCCGCGCTCGCCGGCTTCGGCTCGGACCTGGGGGCCGGCTACTTCCGCGACCTCGGCTCGACCTTCGCTCCCGATGCGCTGGCGCTCGCGGCCATCGCCGCCGGGGCGATCCTCACGGCGGCCGCGGGAGCGCTCCTCGTGGCGCGCGCCGCCGGGCGGATCGACATCGCCGAGGCGTTGCGCGATCGCGCGCTCGACCTGCCGGCCGCCGGCTCGCGTGGCGTGCTCCCCGCCCTCGCCTGCGTCGCGCTTGGGGGCCTGTGCCTGCTCGCGCCCCCCGCGGGCGGCCTGCCGCTGGGCGGCTATGCCGCGATCGGCTTCTGGCTCGCGGCCGCGGTCCTCCTCGTGGGGCCCGCCTGCCGCGCGCTCCTCGAGCGCCTCGCCCCGGGCGAGGACGCCGTGGCCGCGCTCGCGCTCGCGCAGGTGCGCCACCTGCCGGGCCACCTCGCGGCGAGCGTGGCCGGCATCGTCGTGAGCGCGTCGCTGTGCGTGGCGATGGCGATCATGGTCTATTCCTTCCGCGCCTCCCTCGACGAGTGGCTTCGCGGCGTGGTCGGCGCCGACCTCTACGCGCGCTCGGCGATGGCCGGCGACACGGCGTACTTCTCGCCCGAAGAGCAGCGGCGCATCGCGGCCCTGCCCGGGGTCGCGCGCATGGAGGCGCTGCGCTACGAGCGGGTCGTGCTCGACGACGGCGCCCCGCCCCTCACCGTGGTGGCGCGCCCGCTCGACGCGCGGATCCTGCGCGGATTCCAGGCCGTTCCCGCCGAGGGCCGCGCGCCGCCGGGCACGATCCCGGTGTGGATCACGGAAGCCGCCGCGGACCTGCACCACTGGCACCCGGGCGAGCGCATCACGCTGCCGCTTGCGGGCGCCGCCCACCCCGCCTGGGTCGCGGGCGTGGTGCGCGACTACGCGCGCACCTGGGGCGCGATCCTCGTCGCCCCCGAGGACTTCCGCCGCCTCACCGGCGACGAGCGCGCGAACGACCTCGCGCTCCACCTCGCGCCCGGCGCGGATCCGCAGGCCGTAGGCGCGGCGCTGCGCGCCGCGCTTCCCGGTGCGAAGGCGCTGACGATCGAGGACGCCGCGGGCATCCACCGGCGCTCGCTCGCGATCTTCGACCGCACCTTCGCCGCCACCTACGCGCTGGAAGCCGCGGCGATCTTCATCGGGCTCGCGGGAGTGACGAGCAGCTTCGCCGCGCTCGCCTGGTCGCGGCGGCGCGAGTTCGGCGTGCTGCGCTACCTCGGCCTCACGCGCCGCGAGGTCCTCAGGCTCCTCGCGCTCGAGGGCGCGGCGGCGGGCGCCCTGGGCGTCGCGCTCGGCCTCGCCTCGGGCGTGGCCGTGAGCCTCGTGCTCATCCATGTCGTGAACCGCCAGTCCTTCCACTGGGGCATGGAGGTCCACTGGCCCTGGGCGGGGCTCGCCGCGCTCGCCGCCGCGATCGTCGCTCTCTGCGCGCTGGGCGCGCGCTGGAGCGGCGCGCAGGCGGTGCGCGACGAGGCGGTCCTCGCGGTGAAGAACGATGCCTAGGTCCCTCGCCGCCCTCGCCCTTTTCCTCTCTGCGATCGCCTCCGCAGCGACTTTCGATCCCGTGGTCCCGGGACGCGCGCTCGCGTTCCCGCGCGACGCCGGCTCCCATCCCGGACACCGCATCGAATGGTGGTACGCGACCGGGCAACTGGAATCTCCGCGCGGTCCCCTCGGGTTCCAGGTGACCTTCTTCCGGCTGCGCAATCCCGCGGCCGAGGGCGACCCGGGGCGATTCGCGCCGGGCCAGCTCCTCTTCGCCCACGCGGCGCTCGCCGAGCCCGCCCACGGAAAGCTGCGCCACGGCGAGCGGGCCGCGCGCGCCGGGCAGGGCCTCGCCGAGGCGCGCACCGGCGACACCGAGGTCTTCATCGAGGACTGGTCGCTCGCGCGCGAGGACGGGGCGTATCGCGCACGAATCCCGGCGGGCGAGTTCACGCTCGATCTCGCGATGCGGCCCACGCAGCCCGTCCTCCTGCAGGGAGAGGCGGGCTTCAGCCGCAAGGGGCCCTCGACGAGCCACGCGAGCTACTACTACAGCGAGCCGCAGCTCGCGGTGACGGGGCGGGTCACGATCGGGCGCGAGGCGATCGAGGTGACGGGGGTCGCCTGGCTCGACCACGAGTGGTCGAGCGAGCTCCTCGCGGCGGACGCCGTCGGCTGGGACTGGCTCGGCGCGAACCTCGAGGACGGCTCCGCGCTCATGGCCTTTCGCATCCGCGCGGCCGACGGCCGGCCGCTGTGGGCCTCGGCGACGCTTCGCCCGCGCGGTGGCGCTCCCGCGACCTTCGGGCCGGGCGAGGTCCGCTTCACGCCGCTTCGCCAGTGGAAGTCGCCGCGCACGGGCGTGAGCTTCCCGGTGGCGATGGACGTGGCCGTGGGCGCCTCGACCTGGCGGCTCGAGCCGCTCATGGACGACCAGGAGCTCGACGCGCGGGCCAGCGTCGGCATCGTCTACTGGGAAGGGGCCGTGCGGGTGCGCGGCCCCGCGGGGCTCGCCGGGCGCGGCTACCTCGAGCTCACCGGCTATGGCGATCGCCTTCGTTTCTGACCGGCACCCCGACGAGGGGGTGCGCGCGGAGGTCGGCACCATCGGCCCGATCGAGGGCCTGCGCGGCGTGGCCGTCCTCTGGGTGATGCTCTTCCACTACCTCGTCGTGCGCGATGCCCGTTTCGCCGATCCGTGGATCGCGCTCGTCGCCGATGCGGCGCCGCTGCAGGTGATCCTGCGCAACGGCTACCTCGGCGTCGACCTCTTCTTCCTCATCACGGGGTTCCTGCTCACGCTCCCGTGGTTCCGCCACGCCGCCGAGGGCCGGCCCGAGCCCGCCACGCGCGACTTCTACCTGCGGCGCGTGCTGCGCATCGTGCCCGCCTACTACGTGCAGCTCGCGTTCCTCTTCCTCGTGTGCCTTCCGCTCGTGAAGGGCATCGCCTACTGGCGCCAGGACCTCTGGTTCCTGCTCTACAACGCGGCGGCGCACGCGACTTTCCTGCACTACACGACGCCGCTTTCGAGCGCCTCGCTCACGCTGAACGGGGCGCTCTGGACGCTTGCGCTCGAGGCCCAGTACTACCTCCTGCTGCCGTTCCTCGCGCCGTGGCTGGTGCGCGCGCCGTGGCGCACGGCCGGGGCGCTGGCGCTTGCCGCGCTCGCCTGGCGCTGGCTCTCGGCCCACGACCTCGAGGCTCTCGTCGGCGTTCAGTTGGCGATCGGCGCGAAGTGGTCGTTGCCCGAGTCCGTGATCCGCCATCTGCTCACGACGCAGTTGCCCGGCTACCTCGCGCATTTCGCCGCGGGGATCCTGTGCGGGCGCGCCTGGCTCGCGTGGCGCGCGCGGCCCGCGGGCGCCGGGGAAAGCCTCGGCTGGCTCGCGCTCGCGGTGGCGTCGCTCGGCGGGCTCTACGCCCTCTACGCGGCGTGGAACGCGAGGCTCGGGGAATTCGCGTGGATCCTCACGCCCGCCTGCATGGGGCTCGCGATGCTCGCGCTCGTCTCGCGCGGGCTCGCCGTCGCGCGGCCGCTGCTCGCCAACGCCCCGCTCGCGTTCGTCGGCCGCGTGAGCTACTCGGCCTACCTCTACCACTTGCCGCTGCTGATCCTGTGGAACCTCCACGCGCCCGACCTCGGCTGGGCGTCGCTGCCCGCGTGGCTCGCCTTCGTGCTCGCGGTCGCGTGGGTTTCGTACCGCTTCGTCGAGCTGCCCTTCATGAGGAAACGCACGCCATGAGCGAACGCCGCTGCCCCTGGTGCCTTTCGAGCCCTGAATACATCCGCTACCACGACCGCGAATGGGGCCGCCCGGTCCACGACGACCGGGTGCTCTTCGAGTTCCTCGTCCTCGAGGGCGCGCAAGCCGGGCTTTCCTGGTCCACGATCCTCGCCAAGCGCGAGAACTACCGGCGGCTCTTCGCGGGATTCGACGCGGCGAAGGTCGCGCGCTTCACGCCCGCGCGCGTCGAGAAGCTGCTTCTCGACCCGGGAATCGTCCGCAACCGCCTGAAGGTCGAGGGCACCGTGAAGAACGCGAAGGCCTTCCTCGCCGTGCAGAAGGAGTTCGGCAGCTTCGACGCCTATGTCTGGCGCTTCGTCCGCGGCCGGCCCCGCGTGAACGGCCCCCGGAAGCTCGCCGACATCCCCGCGAGCACGCCCGAATCCGACGCGCTCTCGAAAGACCTCAAGAAACGCGGCTTCACCTTCGTCGGCTCGACCATCGTCTACGCCTTCATGCAGGCCGTCGGCCTCGTCGACGACCACCTCCTCACCTGCCCCCGAAAAATGGGGACAGTCCCCATTTAATCCTTGTAACCTGTGTTACAGCCTTTAAATGGGGACTGTCCCCATTTATTTGGGGAGGACGGCGAGGGCGCGGATGGGTTCGGCAGCGGCGATGGAGCCGAGGAAGGTGGCGCGGCCGTTGGTGAGGTCGATGAGGTAGAGGCGCGACTGCTTCGCGTCGCCCGGCGTGAAGGCCGCGTAGGCCGCGCCGGTGGCCGCCGAAATGTCGAAGGCGATGCGCTCGACCTGCCCGATGCCGATGGAGCCCACCGTGTGGACGCGGCCCGCATTGGGGGAACCCGACGCCGCGTCCCCGGGCCCGCTCCCGAGCGTAACGAGGGTGCCGTGGCGCGTGTCGATCCCGTAGGTGACTCCCGCGGCGCTGCTCGCGATCGCGAGGAGCCGCGGCGGATAGCCCTCGTTCTCGTCGCCCGTCGGGTAGCGCAGCGCCCCGTCGGGCTGCAGCCCCTCCGACTGGGGATCGCCGTCGATCGCCTGGCCTGTCTCCGGGCTGATGCGCAGGTTCATGCCCTGGTCGCTCACGACGCGGACGCGCCCGGTCCGCGAATCGACGTCGAAGCCGAACTCGTTGCCGTGCAGCGGAATGGTGGACCCGTCGGGCGGGAGGATCTGCGCCGCCTTGGCGCTCGCCGCGTCGACCACGTAGAGCCGCCCGCGCGACCCCAGCGCGATCAGCTCGCGTCGCGCCGCGCGCCAGCCGATACCGACGAGCCCGTCGCCCTCCTCGAGTCCCGCGATTGGCGCGCGCGAGGCGATCGTTCCCGGCGTGCCCGCATCGAACCGCAGGAGCTGCTGCGAAGCGGTGACGGCGACGAGCGTCTCGCCCCGCGGCCGGCCCTCGGGCTCCGCGGGCGCCGCGAACGACGTGACTTTCGGCACCGAGGAGCAGGCGGCGAGACACAGCGCCAGGGGCAACGCGAGCCGCAGCGTCGCGATCGGCAGTTTCATCGGGAGGTTCCTTTCAGGCAGGAGTGCGCGCACGAGTGCGCACGCCCACGGTGAGCGCGGTGACGATGGCGAGTCCCTGCAGGATCGCGACTCCCCAGAGCACCTGGGTGAAGCGCCCCGCGTCCATGAGCGGGCCGAACGCGAGGGGCGCAAGGGCCAGCCCCGTGTCGATCCCGGAGTACACGAAGCCGTAGATGCGCCCGTAGGCGGCCGCGCCGAAAGTGCTCGTCGCCGCGCGCCGCACGAGGAGGTCGCGCGAGGGATTCGAGAACCCGGTGAAGACGCCCATCGCGCCCATGAGCACCACCACGCTCCAGGCGGGCACCGCCGCGGTGGCGAGCGCGGCCGCGCAGGCCGCCGCGCACGAAAGCGCGATCGCCACGAGCCGCTCCTGCCCCTCGCCGTGGGAGGCCGCGAACCCGCCGGCCGCGACACCGGCCGCGCTCCCGAGCAGGTAGGCCGTGAGCCCGGAAGCCGCCACGGGCAGCGTCAGGCCGTAGATGCGCTCGAGCACCGGCGGGCCGAAGTTCTGCAGCGCGCCGAACGCCATCACCACGAGGAGGAAGAACGCGAAGCACATCCACACCACGGGCACGCGCAGGAAATCGAAGGTGCCGCCCGCGGCCTTGCGCGGTCCCGCGGGCGCGGGCTGGTCCGCAAGGGAAGCGCGGTTGAGCACGAGGAACGCGAGCGCCGCGACACCCACGAGGCAGGCCGCGACACCCGCCGCCCGCCAGCCCCAGACGCTCGCCACGGAAGTCATCAGCACGGGCGATGCGGCCCAGCCGAGGTTGCCCGAAAGGCCGTGCACCGAGAACGCGTGCCCGAGCCGCGTGGGCGTCACGCGCTTGTTGAGCAGCGTGAAGTCCGCGGGGTGGAAGACCGAATTGCCGAGGCCCGCGATCGCGGCCGCAAGCAGCAGCATCGGGTAGTTCTGCGCCGCGGCGAGCGCGAGCCCCGAGAGGGAAAGCAGGCCGATCCCGCCATAGAGCACGCGAAGCGCCCCGAGGCGGTCCACCACGAACCCCGCCATCGCCTGCCCCGTGCCCGAGACCACGAAGAACACCGTCATGGTCGTGCCGACCTGCGTGAAGTTCAGGCCGAACTCCGGCATCAGCCAGGGGAACAGCGCCGGGAGGACGAAATGGAAGAAATGCGAGGTCCCGTGGGAAAAGCCCACGAGGGAGATGACGGTCGCGTCCTGGCGAAGGGACGCGGGAGGGGTGGCGGCGGACAAGTCGGGAGGCGGGATCGGGGCTCGCGCCATTCTACCAACCGGGGGAGTCGCCGCCCCGCCCCGGACCCTTTGACCGCCATCAAGGGCGCCCATACCCGCAGGAGTAGCTTGGAAGGGCACTCCATCGAAAGAAGGAGGGTTTGTGGCTGCCCGCCAGGCACCGCCCCCGCAGGAGCAGGTCGAGTCCGCCATCGCGCGAGTGCTCGCTGCGGAAGGTGCGGCACGCGAGGCGGTCGAACGCGCCACGCGCGAGGCCGAGGCCCTGCTCGAGGCCTCGCGGGCCCGAGCCCGCGCCATCGTCGAGCGCGCCGAGCGGCGCATCGCCGGCGTGCGCGAGAGCGTGGAACAACGCATCGCCAAGCGCCGGGAGGAAGTGCGCGAAGCGGCCGCGCGCCTCGCCACCGAATCGAATCCCACGGCCGGCGAGCTCGCGCGCCTCGAGGCCGCGGTCCGCCGGCTCGCCGCCGAGCTCACCTCCCCGGGGCCGAAATGAGCGCCGGCAGCCTCGAGTACGCCCTCGCCCGCATGCAGGCGCGGCTCGGCCGCCGCCCGGACGAATCGGGCTGGAGCGCCATGGAGCACGCGCGCGATCTCGCGCCCGTCCTCGACCTCGCGCGCGAAACCTGGTTTCACGATGCGGTGAAGGACCTCCCGGAGCGTCCCGACGCCCACGCGATCGACCGCGCGATGCGCGCCTTCTGGCGCGGCCTCGTGGCCGAGGTCGCCTCCTGGATGCCCGCCGCCTGGAGCCGCGCGATCGCCTGGTGCGCGATCGTCCCGTGGCTGCCGGCCGCGGCACACCTCGCCCGCGGGCTCGAGCCCGCCGCGTGGATGCGCGAGGACGGCCTGCTCGCCGACCTCTGCGCGACCGCCGGAGAGGAGCCGGCCCCCGCCGCGGGCGAGCTCGCGCCGATCGCACGCGCCTGGCGCGAGCCCGATCGCCTCGGCGAAGCCTGGCGCGAAGAGTGGCGCCGCCGCCTGCCCGAAGAGGCCGCGCGCGACGAATCCCTCTCGCAGTTCGCCACCACCGTCGCGAAGCACCTCGCCGCCTTCGGCCGCGCCGCGCCCCACGAAGCCGCGGGGCTGCGCCGCGCCTTCGAGCGCCGGGCGCTCGCGGCATTCCGCAGGCACGGCCAGGAGCCGGTCGGCGCCTTCGCCTGGCTCGCCCTCGCGGCACTCGACCTCGAGCGACTGCGCGGCGAGATCGAGCGCCGCCTCGCGTTCCCCGAGGCGAGGATCGCCGCATGATCCGGCCGCGCCCCGCCCGCTGGTTCGAGGCGCTCGTGGCCAAGGACGACACCACGCTGCTGCTGGAGGCGCTCGCGGCCACCGGGGCCGTCGAGCTCGAGGCGCGCGCCGGCGCGACGCTTCCCGAGGCCTTCGCCACCGCCGGCCCGGCGCTGGCCCGCTTCGCCGACTTCCGCGCCCGCTACGGCGCCTGGTGGCCCACCGAGGGGCTCATCGCCTCGCGCTTTCCCGAAGCCCCGGCGACGACCCTGGCGCGCGGGCTGGAGCGCCTGGACGCCTGGGCGCGCGAAGCCGAGCCCACGATCCGGCTGCTGGAGAAGAACGCCGAAGCGCGCGACGAGGCGCTTCGCTGGCACGACATCCTCACGGTGCTCAAGGACTCGCGCGTGGACCTGGGCGCGCTCGCGCAGGCGGGCCCCCTCGCGCAGGCGCGGCTCCTCGCCTTCGCGCAACGCCACCCAGAGGGCCCCAAAAGCGAGCAGCGCTGCGCCGAGCGCGGCGGCCAGCCGTCTTCTTCTCTTTCGCTGCCCCGGCCCCTGGCCGACTGGCGAGC
>JBGAQP010000040.1:0-17197 GCA_044220635.1 Usitatibacteraceae bacterium | reverse complement strand
CCGCGTGCCGCTCGCCGAGGCGGCGGCGTGGGTCGAGGCCCACGAGGACCGGCGCCGGGGCGAGTTCGTCCTCGTCGTCGAGGGTCGCCCGGCCGAGACCGCGTCCGGGACGGACCCGCGCAAGGTCCTCCAGGTCCTGCTCGCCGAGCTCCCGGTCCGGCAGGCGGTCACGCTCGCCGCCGGCATCACCGGCGAGCGCCGCAACACCCTCTATTCCCTCGCCCTCGAGCTCGCCGGTCGCAAATAAATGGGGACAGTCCCCATTTTCGGACTGTAACAATCAGCGCGCGCAGCGATTGTTACAGGCATTAAATGGGGACTGTCCCCATTTTCGCACCGGTATAATTCGGGGCGATGGCGGAATCGATCACGATCCTGCGCCCCGACGACTGGCACGTGCATTTGCGCGACGGCGAGATGATGGCCTCGGTGGTGGGGGCCACGGCGCGGCAGTTCGCGCGCGCGATCGTGATGCCGAACCTGAAGGCCCCGGTCACCACGGTCGCCCAGGCGGGGGCGTACCGCGAGCGCATCCTTGCCGCGCTCCCGAAGAAGGCGGCCTTCGAGCCGCTCATGACGCTCTACCTCACGGACAACACGCCGCCGGCCGAGATCGCGAAGGCGCGCCAGAGCGGCTTCGTGAAGGCGGTGAAGTACTACCCCGCGGGCGCGACCACGAACTCGGACTCCGGCGTCACCGACATCCGCAAGTGCGACGCGGCGCTCGAGGCGATGGAGGGCGAGGGCCTGCCGCTGCTCGTCCACGGCGAGGTGACGGACCCGGAGATCGACGTGTTCGACCGCGAGGCGGTGTTCATCGACCGCATCCTCGGGCCCCTCGTGAAGCGCTTCCCGAAGCTGAAGGTCGTCCTCGAGCACATCACCACGCACGAGGCGGCGGCGTTCGTCGAGCGCGCGCCGGAGACGGTGGCGGCCACGGTCACCGCGCACCACCTGCTGATGAACCGCAACGCCCTCTTCGCGGGCGGCATCCGGCCGCATCACTACTGCCTGCCGGTGCTCAAGCGCGAGCCGCACCGCCGGGCGCTCGTGAAGGCCGCGACCTCGGGCAACCCGAAGTACTTCCTCGGCACCGACACCGCGCCCCACGAGCGCGCGACCAAGGAGAGCGGCTGCGGCTGCGCCGGGATCTACACCGCGCACGCCGCGCTCGAGCTCTACGCGGAGGCCTTCGAGGCCGCCGACGCCCTCGACCGGCTCGAGGCGTTCGCGAGCCACTTCGGGCCCGACTTCTACGGCCTGCCGCGCAACCGCCGCAAGGTGAGTCTCGCGCGGCAGGCCTGGGAGGTCCCCGCCGAGTACCCGCTCGGGACGGGGAGCGTCGTGCCGATGCGCGCGGGCCAGGCCATCGCCTGGAAGCTCGCGGACTGAGGCCGTGCCGACCTGGGCCGAGGCGCGCGAGATCCTCCGCGGCCCGCTGTTCGCGCCGCTCGCGCCCGCCCTCGCGCGGCTCGATCCCGGTCGCTGGCCGGACCACGAGGCCCTCAGCGCCGCCGCGGCGGGCGTGACGACGGGGCGCGGGCGGCCCCTGCGCTTCGTGGCGCCGCGCGGGCGCGAGGCGCGCGCCCTGCGCTCCTACGAGCTGCACATCGCCGAGACGGGCGAGGTGGAGACCCGCCCGGAGAACTGGCACGACCTCTTCAACGCGCTCGCCTGGATCGCCTGGCCCCGGGCGAAGGCGGAGATCAACGCGCAGCACGCCGCGATCCTCGAGGAGCGCGGCGAATCCGAGGCCCGCCGCCGCAGCCCCGAGCGCGACGCGCTGACGCTCTTCGACGAGGGCGGCGTGGCGGTCGCCTCGAGCTCCCCGGAGCTGCTTCGCCTCATCGTCGACTTCGAGTGGAAGGAGCTCTTCTGGCGCCGCCGCGGCGAGCTCGCCGGAAGCCTGAGCTTCCTCGCCTTCGGCCACGCGCTCTTCGAGAAGGCGCTCGACCCCTTCCTCGGCATCGTCGCGAAGACCGTCTTCGTGCCCGTGGACGAGCGCTTCGCGAGCCGGCCCCCGCAGGCGCAGGTCGCCGAGGCCGACCGCCTGCTCGCCGCCCACTTCGCGAACCGCACGCGCTTCCTCTCGCCGCGCTCCATGGCGCCGCTGCCGGTGCTCGGCGTTCCCGGCTGGCATCCGGGGACGGAGCGCGAGTCGTTCTACGACGATCCCGCGCACTTCCGCGCGCGCGGCCCGCGCTGAGGCGGAGGCCGCGATGCCGGGGCTGCGCGTGCTGGTGATCGAGGACAACCGGGACCTCGCCGCCAACCTCGTCGACTTCCTCGCCTCCCGGGGGCACACGGTGGACGCGGCGCTCGACGGCGTGACGGGGCTGCACCTCGCGACCGTCAACGCCTACGACGCGATCGTCCTCGACCTGGTCCTGCCGGGCCTCGACGGCCTCGCCGTGTGCCGCAGGCTGCGCGAGGAGGCCGGCAAGGACACGCCGGTGCTGATGCTCACCGCGCGCGACGCCCTCGACGACAAGATCGCGGGTCTCGAGGCGGGCGCCGACGACTACGTGGTGAAGCCCTTCGCGCTGCGCGAGGTCGAGGCGCGGCTCGCCGCGCTCGCGCGGCGCGCCTCCGGCCAGGCCCGGGCGCCGCGGCTGCAGGTCGCCGACCTCGCCTTCGATGCCGCCACGCTCCAGCTGCGGCGAGGCGCGCGCCCCCTCGCGCTGCCGCCCATCCCCCTGCGCCTGCTCGAGCTGCTGATGCGCGCCTCGCCCCGCGTCGTGGGCCGCGAGGAGCTCGAGCACGGGGTCTGGGGCGATGCGCCCCCAGACAGCGACGCGCTGCGCGCGCACCTGCACGTGCTGCGCTCGGCCATCGACGGGCCGGGGGAGCGCGCGCTCCTGCGCACCGTGCGCGGCCGCGGCTGGCAGCTCGCCGACCCCGATGCGCCCGCGGCCTAGCCTGCGCGCGCGCCTCGCGCTCGCCTTCGCCGCCTTCGGGGGCGCGGTGAGCCTGGTGCTCGCCGCGGGGCTCGCCGTCGTCACGCACGACCTCGGCCAGCGCCTCATCGACCAGACGCTCGCCGCCGAGCTCGAGGACTACATGGCGCGGCGCGCGCGCAACCCGCTCTCGCGCCCGCCCGAGACCCTGACGCTGCGCGGCTTCGTCGCCGACGGCACTCTCGAGGGGCTTCCCGCCGCGGTGCGCGGCCTCCCGCCCGGGCGGCACGAGGTCGAGATCGAGGGCGCCCCCTGGCGCGTGGCGGTGGCCGAGGCGCGCGGCGAGCGCTACTACCTGCTCTTCGACGAGACCCGGCAGGCGGCCCGCGAGCGGCGCTTCCTCGCCTGGCTCGTCGCCGGGGTCGTCGCGATGACGCTGCTGTCGGCCGCGGGCGGCCTGTGGGCCGCGCGGCGCGCGATCGCGCCGGTCTCCGAGCTCGCGCGCAAGGTCGCCGGGGCCGACCCCGGCGAGCCGCCGCGGCTCGCGCAGCCGGGCGCGGCCGACGACGAGGTCGCCGAGCTCGCGCGCGCCTTCGACCGGCACCTCGCGCGGCTGCACGACTTCATCGAGCGCGAGCGCTTCTTCACCGCCGACGTGAGCCACGAGCTGAGGACGCCGCTCGCGGTGATCCAGGGCGCGGCCGAGGTGCTGCGCGCGGACCCGGCGCTCGGCGAGTCGCAGTCCGGGCGCCTCGCGCGGATCGAGCGCGCCGCGCGCGACATGGCCGAGCTCATCCGCGCGCTGCTGCTCATGGCGCGCGAGGAGGAGGCGGGCGCGGGCTCGGAGGCGGAATGCGACGCGGCGGCGGTGGTGCGCGAAAGCGTCGAGCGCCACCGCCACCTGCTCGCGCGGCGCCCCACCACGCTCGAGGTCGACGTCGCCGCGCGCCCGCGGCTCGCCGCCGAGCCGGTGCTGCTCGCGATCGTGGTCGGCAACCTCGTGCGCAACGCCTTCGCCCACACCGAGTCGGGCGTGGTGAGCGTGCGCCTCGCCGCCGATCGCCTGGAGGTCCGCGACACGGGCTCGGGCATCCGCGCCGAGGAGGTGGGGCGCGTGTTCCAGCGCCACTACAAGGGCGCGGCGAGCCGCGGGGCGGGCATCGGCCTGTCGCTCGTCAAGCGCATCTGCGACCGCTACGGCTGGGAAATCACGCTCGAGAGCCGCGAGGGCGAGGGCACCTCGGCGAGCCTGCGCTTCGGCGCCACGGCGCCGCCTTGACGCGGCCTTGACGGCGCCTTGACGCGGCCTTGACGCGCGGGCTGCGAGGATGGGCCGACCCGTCCTCCCGCCGCCGCCTTGTCCACCCCCGCCACTCTCATCCCGCCGGGCCTGCGCCGCTTCCTCCCCTTCCTGTTGTGGTGGCCGCGCGTCAATCGGGAAACGGCGCGCCACGACTTCGTCGCCGGCCTCACCGGGGCGATCGTTGTGCTGCCGCAGGGCGTGGCCTTCGCCGTCATCGCGGGGATGCCGCCCGAGTACGGGCTCTACGCGGCGATGGTCCCCGCGGTGATCGCCGCGCTCTTCGGCTCGTCCTGGCACCTGGTCTCGGGCCCCACGACGGCGGGCTCCATCGTCCTCTTCTCCGTGCTCTCCGTGCACGCCGAGCCCGGCAGCGCCGCCTACGTGCAGCACGCGCTGACGCTCACCTTCATGGTGGGCGTGATCCAGCTGGGCCTGGGCCTCGCGCGGCTCGGGACCCTCGTGAACTTCATCTCGCACTCGGTGGTGATCGGCTTCACCGCGGGCGCGGCGCTGCTCATCGCCACGAGCCAGGTGCGGCACTTCTTCGGCGTCGAGCTGCCCCGCGGCGCCTCGTTCCTCAAGACCTGGGGGACGCTCGCCGTCCACCCGGAGTCGATCGACCCCTGGATCCTCGCGGTGAGCGTGGCCACACTCGTGATCGGCGTGTCGGTGCAGCGCTGGCTGCCGCGCGTGCCCTACATGATCGCGGCGATGCTCGGCGGGAGCCTCCTTTCGGCCGCGCTCCTCGCCTGGGGCGGGCCGGCCGCGAAGGGCATCACCACGCTGGGGGCGCTCCCGGAGACGCTGCCGCCGCTCTCCTCGCCGGAATTCAGCGCCTCGGTCTTCAACGAGCTCGCCACGGCCTCGCTCGCCGTGGCGCTGCTCGCGCTCACCGAGGCGATCTCGATCGCGCGCGCGCTCGGCGCGCGCTCGGGGCAATCGATCGACGGCAACCAGGAGCTCGTCGGGCAGGGGCTTTCGAACCTCTTCGGGAGCTTCTTCTCCTCGTACGTGGCCACGGGATCGTTCAACCGCAGCGGCCTCAACTACTCCGCGGGGGCGAGGACGCCTCTCGCCTCGATCTTCGCGAGCCTGCTGCTCGTGGCGATCATGCTGCTCGTGGCCCCGCTCGCCGCCTACCTGCCCCACGCGGCGATGGCAGGCGTGCTTTTCCTCGTCGCCTGGGGGCTCATTGACTTCCACCACATCCGGCTGATCCTGCGCTCGGGGCGGGAGGAGACGATCATCTTCGGCGCGACGCTCTTCGCGACGCTGTTCGTGAACCTCGAGCTCGCGATCCTCGTGGGCGTGATCCTGTCGATCGGCTTCTACCTGAGCCGCACCTCGCGCCCGCGGGTGCTCGCCCGCGTGCCCGACCCGACCGACGCGCGGCGCAAGTTCACCTCGGACCCGGAGCTTCCCGAATGCCCGCAGCTCAAGATCGTGCGCGTGGACGGCTCGCTCTTCTTCGGGGCCGTCGTCCACGTGCAGGAAACGCTCCGTGAGATGGCGGAATCGAACCCGGGCCAGAAGCACCTCGCCATCGTCGCCTCCGGCATCAACTTCGTCGACCTCGCGGGGGCGGACTTCCTCGCGCGGGAGGCCCGCGAGCGGCGCGCGCGCGGCGGCTCGCTCTGGCTCATCGGCGTGAAGCCGCAGGTGCGCGACGCGCTCGAGCGCAGCGGCCACCTCGGGGAGATCGGCGAGGACCGGCTGGTGCACGCGAAGAGCGAGGCGCTTTCGAGGATCTACGCCACGCTCGACCGCGCGACCTGCGGGAAGTGCACGGCGCGCATCTTCCGCGAGTGCGCGCAATCCTGAGGAGGCAGCATGCAGACCTACCGACGCATCCTGGCGCTCGTCGACCTCTCCGCGAAGGGCGAGGCGGTCGCGCGGCGCGCCTTCCAGCTCGCGCGCGCGGGCAACGCCGCGCTCGCGCTCGCCGCCGTGGTCGACTACACGCCGGGCTTCGAATCGGACCACGTGCCGTTCATGGGCCCGCGGGAGTTCCGCGAGGCGATGCTGCGCGACGTCTCCGCGCGGCTCGCGGCGATGCGCGAGCGGGTCGGGGCGGCGGGCGCCGAAGTCCTGGTCGGCTTCGGGCGCGCCCCGCGCGCCGTGCCCGACATGGCGCGTTCCTGGCGTCCCGACCTCGTGCTCGTGGGCTCCCACGAGGGCCACGGGCTCGAGCGCGCGAGCGACGCCGAGCCCCTGCCCTTCGACGTCCTCACCGTGCAGGTCGGGCGGCCGGGCCTCGCCGGCCGCCTCATCCACGCCCTGACCGCCGCCCTCTGACGGGTAGAATGGGTCCTGAAGCAGGCCAGACGGTCGCCGCGCCACGAAAGTCGCGCGGAGGAAAGTCGGGACTCCAGAGGGCAGCGTAGCGGGTAACGCCCGTCCGCCGCGAGGCGAGGATCAGAGGAACAGAGACGAGCCTCCGGGGCCGGCACCGCGCAAGCGGCGGCCGCCCGAAGGGTGAAACGGCCAATCTCTACGCGGAGCAACACCAAATAGGCAGACGACGACGTGGCCCACCGAGTCTGCGGGTAGGTGGCTTGAGCGCCGTGGCGACACGGCGCCCAGAGGAATGACCGTCATAGCCCGAAAGGGCCGTAACAGAATCCCGCTTATCGGCCTGCTTCGCTTCTTCATGCTCGCGCTGCTCGACTACGAATCCCTTCCCGTTTCCGTCGAGCCGGGCGACCCCGCCGCGCCGGAAGTGGCGCGGGCCGTGGCGCAGGCCATCCGCGCCGCCGAGCCGCGGCTGCGCGTGGAGCACATCGGCAGCACCGCCGTGCCGGGCCTTGCCGGCAAGGGCGTGGTCGACCTCGTCGTGCTCTACCGCGAGGCGGGCCTCGCGCGCGCCCGCGAGGTGCTCGACGCCCTCGGCTTCCGTCGCCAGGCGGGCCGCGATCCCTTCCCCGAGTCGCGGCCGATGCGCGTGGCCTGCCTCGACTGGAAAGGCCGGCGCCATCGCCTGCACGCGCACGTGGTCTCGGCGGCGAGCGACGAGGCCGCCGACATGATCTTCTTCCGCGAGCGCCTGAGGACCGACCGCGGGCTGCGCGCCGAATACGAGATCCTCAAGCACGACCTCGTCCGGCGCGGCATCACCGACGGCGTCGACTACGCGAACGCGAAGGGCGCGTTCGTGAGGAAGGCGCTGCTCCTCTGAGGCGCATGCCGTGCCCCGCCGCCGCTATCGCGGGAGTGGCCGGGGGCGTAGGATCGGAAGCCGAAACCGACCGAGGCGCACCGCCATGACGCAACCCGTCTTCAATCCCAGGGTCACCGAGCTCGCATCGATCCTCTATTCGGACCTCGTCCGCGGCACCGTGACCGTCGCCGACGGCGCCGCCAGGATGACGATCGACCCCGAGCAGCTCGCACGGATCAGCTTCAAGCTCTCCGCGGTCTTCCACGGCGTCCTCGACGAGCTCAACGCGGAGAACCTGCCGAAGAACGTGGGGTTCACGCCCGGGGTCGGCGACATCGCCAGCTGGACCAAGTAGGCGTTCGCTAGCGGTCCACGGCGTGCTGCAGCGCCGCCCAGTCCTCGGCGCGGATTCGCGCCACGACCGCCCAGCGGTCCCCGAGCCCCTTGAGCACCGCCGCCTCCCCCTCGCCGAGGTGCGGCGGGCCCGCGATCGCGCGGAAGGGGTTGCCGTGGCTCGTGATCATGCGCAGCGTCCCCGGCGCGGGCGGCGTCGCGAGGATCCTCTCGAGGTTGCGGTAGTCCGGCGTGCCTGAGGGGCCGGAGAACCCGCGCACGTCCGTCGACGGCGTCGCGCGCCCGAACATGAGGCGCCCGGTCTCCATCGTCCGGCAGAAGGGGCTCGCGACGACCTCGCCCACGGGCAGCCCCAGCGCGCGGATCGCCTCGCCCACGCGCCTCGCCTGCTCGCGCCCGCGCTCGCTCAGGTTCCTCTGCGTCGCGCACTCCTCGTAGGCGCCCATCGAGCGGTCGTTCTGCGAGAAGTCCGTGGCGGTGTGGCGGAAATAGAGCGTGTAGCCCCCCGAGCGCAGCGCGGCCACGAGCGCCGCCCCCTCGAGCGCGTGCTGCGGATCGGGCGCGGACGAGCGCTCCTGGGCGAGCGCGGCGAGCGCTGCGGCGGCGCACAAGGCGGCGATGCTGCGACGCAGCATGATTTCCTCCCTCCGTTCAAGGGCTTCCCCGTGCCGAGACTCCGGCCGGCGGCTTCCGGTTCCCGCCAACCCCGATTCCCCCGGGAAATCCTCTGACATTACTTTCAGTATGTTTTCTAACTCATTGAAAACAAGCAACTTCAAAATCCGAAAATTCGTGTGAGGAAGCGTCGCTAAGCCATTGTCTCACAAGAAAAAAATACATTTTCTCCCCTTGACTCCCCCCGGGCATCCCAATAGAGTGTGCGGAAGTGGGAAAAATTGGGAATTCAGGGATCGGCCGCCCAAAACGGCCCCTTGATTCCCTCGATAGGGGGAGCGGGTGTTCCAGGGAGCGACGCAGATCAACCTCGACGCGAAGGGCCGCATGGCGGTGCCGACGCGCGTGCGCGACCCCCTGACCCAGGGCAACACGGTGGGACTCGTCCTCACCGCGCATCCCGACGGCTGCCTCCTGCTGTTCCCGGCCCCCGCGTGGGAGCCGATCCGCGCGAAGGTCATGGCGTTCCCGAGCCTCGATCGGCAGGCGGGCCTGTGGAAGCGGCTGCTCGTGGGTTTCGCCGAGGACGTGAGCCTCGACGGCGCCGGGCGCCTGCTGCTGTCCCCGGAATTGCGCGCCTTCGCGAAGATCGCGCGGCGCGTGATGTTCGTCGGGCAGGGAAGCCATTACGAGATCTGGGACCTCGAGGGCTGGAACCAGCAGCTCGAAAGGCTCCTTTCCGGCGGCAACCCGACGCTTCCGCCGGGCATGGAGAACTTCTCGCTGTGAGGCGGCCGGCCGACCCGGGTCCCGAGCCGCCTCCCCCGAAAGCGAGCGGCCCCGGTTCCCGGAGCCACCCCCTTTTCCACCCGTGAGCGAGGTTGCCCATGTCCCGGTCCTACTCGAAGAAGCCGTCCTTGCCCTCCGGATCCGCGAAGACGGCGTCTACGTCGATGGCACCTTTGGCCGCGGCGGGCACAGCGCGGCCATCCTCGCCCGTCTCGGTGTTCGCGGAAGACTTCTCGCTCTTGATCAGGACCCCGAGGCGCTTGCGGCTGGCGCGCTCGAAGATCGACGTCTTGAGCTGATCCACGGGAGATTCTCGACGATGAAGACCGCGCTCGCCGCCCGCGGCATCGACCGGGTCGCGGGCATCCTGCTCGACCTGGGCGTGTCCTCGCCGCAGCTGGAGACGGCCGCGCGCGGATTCAGCTTCGCGAAGGACGGGCCGCTCGACATGCGCATGGACACGACCCGCGGCGAGACCGCAGCCGAGTGGCTCGCCCGGGCGGACGAAAACGACATCAGGGAGGTCATCGGCACCTATGGTGAAGAACGGTTTGCTCGCCAGATTGCAGGAGCGATTGTTGCGGCAAGGGGCCGCGAGCCTCTCCGGACCACGCGCCAGCTTGCCGAGATCGTGGGTCGCGCGGTTCGCACGCGCGAGCCGGGCCAGCACCCGGCGACCCGGACCTTTCAGGCTCTTCGGATTCACGTCAATCAAGAGCTTGAAGAGCTCGAAGTGACGCTGCCGCAGTGCGTGGAGCTCCTCGAGCCCGGCGGCCGGCTCGCGGTGGTGAGCTTCCACTCGCTCGAGGACCGCATCGTCAAGCGCTTCATCCGCGATCGCTCGAGCGCCGACCGGCTGCCCCGGGGCGTGCCGGTGCGCGCGGCCGACCTCCCGAGGCCGGAGCTGAAGGGCATCGGCCGCGCGATCCGGCCCTCGAAGGCCGAGGTCCGGGCGAACCCGCGCGCGAGGAGCGCGACGCTGCGGGTGGCGGAGCGGACATGACGCGGCTCAACCTCGCGCTGCTGGCGCTCGTCGTCGCCTGCGCCCTCGGCGTGATCACCTCGCAGCACGAGGCGCGCAAGCGCTTCACCGAGCTCGAGGCGGAGCAGGCGCGCGCGCAGAAGCTCGCCGAGGAGTTCACGCAGCTGCAGCTCGAGCAGGGCACCTGGGCGAACCACAAGCGCGTCGAGTCGATCGCCTCGCGCTCGCTCGGCATGCGACTGCCCGACGCCGCCGCGACGGTGGTCGTCCCCGTCCCGGAGGGCGCGCGGTGAGGTTCGAGAAGCGCACCCCGGAGCTGCGCCTGAAGCTCGAGGGCTGGCGCTCGCGCCTGGTGCTCGCGCTCGTCGCCGCCGGCTTCGCCGCCCTCGCCGGGCGCGCCTTCTACCTCCAGGGGCTCAACACGAGCTTCCTCAAGGCGAAGGGCGAGGCGCGCTACGGCCGCGTGCTCGAGATGAGCGCTTCGCGCGGGGCGGTGCGCGACAGGAACGGCCAGCCGCTCGCGATCTCCACGCCCATGGAGTCGATCTGGGCGAGCCCCGAGGGCCTCGA
Source organism: Usitatibacteraceae bacterium (assembly GCA_044220635.1). Taxonomy (GTDB): domain Bacteria; phylum Pseudomonadota; class Gammaproteobacteria; order Burkholderiales; family Usitatibacteraceae; genus JBGAQP01. Next base: position 6,530 of record JBGAQP010000040.1, on the reverse strand, counting down.
TCTCTCGGCGCCCGAGCTGAAGGCCCTCGCGCGGAGCCTCGGGATGGGCCCGGAAGAGGTCCGCCAGAAAGTCGCCAACAAGGATCGCCAGTTCGCCTGGCTCAAGCGCCAGATTCCGCCCGAGCAGGCGGCGAAAGTGATGGCGTTGGGAATCCCCGGCGTGTTCCAGGCCCGCGAGTACCGCCGCTTCTACCCGGCCGGCGAGGTGATGGCCCACGTGGTGGGCTTCACCGGCATCGACGACCAGGGGCAGGAAGGCATCGAGCTCGCCGCCCAGGGGCGCCTCGCGGGCATTCCCGGCAGCCGCCGGGTGATCAAGGACCGCAAGGGACGCATCGTGGAAGACGTCGAGAGCCTGCGCGCGCCGCGCGAGGGCGAGCCCGTGACGCTCGCCGTCGACCAGCGCCTGCAGTTCCTCGCCCACCGCGAGCTCAAGGCCGCGGTGGCGGCCAACCGCGCGCGCGGCGGCTCGCTCGTGATGCTCGACGCGAGGACGGGCGAAGTGCTCGCCCTCGTGAACCAGCCCGACTACAACCCCAACAACCGCACCCGCCTCACCGGCCGGCAGACGCGCAACCGCTCGGTCACCGACCTCTTCGAGCCCGGTTCGACGATGAAGCCCTTCACGGTCGCCGCCGCCCTCGACGCGGGCGTCGTACGCCCCGACACGGCGATCGCGACCGCGCCCGGCACGCTCACGATCGGGCGCTGGACCATCAGCGACTCGCACCCCCACGGCACGCTCACCGTGGCGCAGGTGATCCAGAAGTCCTCGAACGTGGGCTCCGCGAAGATCATGCTCGCGATGCCCGCGCAGCGCATGGGCGACTTCTTCCGCGAGCTCGGCTTCGGCTCGCCCCCAGCGACGGGCTTCCCCGGCGAGGCGAAGGGGCTCGTGCGGCCGTGGGCGCAGTGGCGCCCGATCGAGCAGGCGACGATGTCCTACGGCCACGGCATCTCGGTGTCGCTGCTGCAGCTCGCGCGCGCCTACACGATCTTCCCCAACGCGGGACGGCTGCTGCCGCTCTCCCTCCTGAAAACCGAGGGCGAGCCCATCGGCCGGCCGGTGGTCTCGCGCGAGACCGCGCGCGAGGTGACGCGCATGCTCGAGATGGCCGTGCAGCCGGGCGGCACGGCGCCGCGCGCGCAGGTGCCCGGCTATCGCGTCGCCGGCAAGACCGGCACCGCGCACAAGCCCGAGGACGGCGCCTACGCCGAGTCCAAGTACGTCTCCTCGTTCGTCGGCTTCGCCCCGGTCTCCGACCCGCGCTTCATCGTCGCGGTGACGCTCGACGAGCCGCAGGGCGATCGCTACCTCGGCGGCGACGTGAGCGCGCCGGTCTTCGCGGCGGTCATGGGCGGGGCGCTGCGCCTGCTCGCATTGCCGCCCGACGCGCCGCAGACCCTGAATCTCCAGGCGCGCGCCCCCTCGGGGGAGGAGGGATGATCGCCATGGCCGAAGCGCGACGCGCCGCGGGCCCGCCGATCCTCGAGCGACTCGCGGGCCTCGGGGTGCCGCTCGCCGACCTCACCGCGGACTCCCGCGCCGTCAAGGCAGGCTCGGTCTTCGTCGCCTATCCGGGCACCGCGAGGGACGGTCGCGACTTCATCGCCGAGGCGATCGCGAAGGGCGCCGCGGCGGTCCTGTGGGAGCGGCGCGGCTTCGCCTGGGACGAGCGCTGGGCGGTCCCGAACCTCGGCATCGAGGGGCTGCGCGGAAGGATCTCGGAGATCGCCGGGCAGGTCTACGGCGATCCCTCGGCGGCGCTGTGGATGGCCGGCGTCACCGGCACCAACGGCAAGACCTCGGTGGCCACCTGGATCGCGCAGGCGCTCGACGGGCTCGGGCGCCGCGCGGCCATCATCGGCACCGTGGGCAACGGCCTCGTGGGCGAGCTCGCGGAGGCGCGCAACACCACCCCCGACGCGATCGTTCTGCAGCGCCTGCTCGCCGACTACCGGCGCCGCGGCGCGCACGCCGCGGCGATGGAGGTCTCGAGCCACGGGCTCGACCAGGAGCGCGTGGCGGGGATCGCCTTCGACGCGGCGGTGTTCACGAACCTCACGCGCGACCACCTCGACTACCACGGCTCGATGGAGGCCTACGCCGAGGCGAAGTACCGCCTGTTCTCCCTGCGCGGGCTCGGCCACGCGATCGTCAACGTCGACGACGAGTGGGGCCGGCGCTTCGCCGGGCGGCTCGCCGCGGGCTCGCTCGAGCTCGTCACCTACGGCACGGGCGCGGGCGCGCGCCTCGCGGCGAGCGAGGTGCGGCTCGCCGCCGACGGCGTGCGCTTCCGCCTCGCGAGCCCCTGGGGCCGGGGCGAGGTCGCCGCCCCCGTGCTCGGCGCCTTCAACGTCTCCAACCTGCTCGCGGTCGCGGGCGCGCTGCTCGCCGCCGGCGTGGGCTTCGACGAGGCGCTCGCCGCCCTCGCGAAGCTCTCCCCCGTGGCCGGGCGCCTCGAGCGGCTCGGCGGCGGGGACGCGCCGCTCGTCGTCGTCGACTACGCGCACACGCCCGACGCGCTCGAGAAGGCGCTCGCGGCGCTGCGCCCCTCGGTGGGGCCGGGCGCGCGGCTGCTGTGCGTCTTCGGGTGCGGCGGCGATCGCGACCCGGGCAAGCGCCCCCTGATGGGCGCGGTCGCCTCGCGGCTCGCCGACCAGGTGATCGTCACCAGCGACAACCCGCGCGGCGAGGACCCGCGGGCGATCATCGCGCAGGTGCTCGAGGGCGTGGCGGGGCGCCCCGCCGAGGCGCTCGCCGACCGGCAGGTCGCGATCTTCGCCGCGGTCCACCAGGCGCGCGCGGGCGACGTGGTGCTCGTCGCGGGCAAGGGCCACGAGACCTACCAGGAGATCGGCGGCGTGCGCCACCCGTTCAGCGACCGCGAGGTGGCGCTCGCCGCGCTCGCCGACCTGGGCACGGGGCGCTGAACGGCGATGGGCGCGACCGACACCCAGATCCGGCGCTCGCCCCTGATGGGGCTCGCGGAAGCGGCGCGCGCCGCCGGCGGCGAGCTGCGCGGCGCGGCCGTGGACATCGCGGGTGTCGCGATCGACAGCCGCGGCGTGGCCGCGGGCGACCTCTTCGTCGCCATCCCCGGGCCGCGCTTCGACGGCCACGACTTCGTCGCCGAGGCGGCGCACCGCGGGGCCGCGGCCGCGATCACCTCGCGGCCGGTGGCGACCGACCCGCCGCTGCCGCAGGTCCTCGTGGCGGACACCCGCCTCGCCCTGGGCCGTCTCGCGGCCCACTGGCGCGGCCGCTTCGTCCTGCCCCTCGTGGCGCTCACCGGCAGCAACGGCAAGACCACGACCAAGGAGATGCTCGCCGCGATCCTCGCCGCGCACTGCGGCGGGCGCGGCGCCGTGCTCGCGACCGAGGGCAACCTCAACAACGACATCGGCGTGCCGCTCACGCTGATGCGGCTGCGCGAGCGCCACCGCTACGCGGTCGTCGAGATGGGCATGAACCACCTGGGCGAGATCGACTACCTCACGCGCATGGCGCAGCCCACGGTCGCGATCGTGCTGAACGCGCACCGGGCGCACGTGGGCCTGCTCGGCAGCCTCGAGGCGGTCGCGCAGGCGAAGGGCGAGGTCTACGGCGGCCTGGGGCCGGCGGGCATCGCCCTCGTGAACGCCGACGACGCCTTCGCGGCCTACTGGAGGAACCTCAACGCGGGGCGGCGCGTGCTCGGCTTCGGCACGGCGGAAGGCGCGGACGTGCGCGGAACGCTCGCGGGCGCGCAGCTGCGCATCGTCACGCCGGGCGACGCGTTCGCCGTCACGCTGCAGCTCGCCGGCGAGCACAACGCGAGGAACGCGATCGCCGCTTGCGCGGCGGCCCACGCTCTCGAGATCCCGCCGCACGCGATCCAGGCCGGGCTCGCGGCCTTCGCGGGCGTGCCCGGCCGGCTCGAGCGCCGCGCGGGGCCCGGCGGCATCACCGTGATCGACGACAGCTACAACGCGAACCCCGAGTCGATGAAGGCGGCGCTGCGCGTGCTCGCCCAGTCGGCGGGACCCACGCTCTTCGTGATGGGCGACATGGGCGAGCTGGGGGAGGCCGCGGCGAGCCTGCACGCCGAGGTGGGCGCCTTCGCGCGGGGGCTGGGGATCGGGGGGCTGCTCGCCCTCGGGCCCGCGAGCCTGCACGCGGCCGAGGCCTTCGGCGAGGGCGCGGCGCACTTCGCGGACCCCGAGGCGCTGGTCGCGGCCGCGCGCGAGCGGCTCGAGCACGGCTCCACGGTGCTCGTGAAGGGCTCGCGCTTCATGCGCATGGAGCGCGTGGTCGCGCGGCTCGCGCCCGGAGGGGAACACCATGCTGCTTGAGCTCGCCCAGTGGCTCGCCGCGGACGTGCGCGCCTTCAACGTCTTCACCTACATCACGCTGCGGGTGGTCCTCGCCGCGCTCACCGCGCTCGCGATCTCCTTCGTCGTCGGCCCGGCGATGATCCGCCGGCTCACCGCCTACAAGATCGGCCAGGCGGTGCGCGACGACGGCCCGCAGACGCACCTCGTGAAATCGGGCACGCCGACGATGGGCGGGGCGCTCATCCTCGTGTCGGTGGCGGTGACCACGCTGCTGTGGGCCGACCTCGAGAACCGCTACGTGTGGATCTGCCTCGCGACCACCCTCGGCTTCGGGGCGATCGGCTGGGTGGACGACTGGCGCAAGGTCGTGCACCGCGACCCGAAGGGGCTCTCCGCGCGCGCGAAGTTCCTCTGGCAGTCGGTGATCGCGGTGGCCGCGGTCTCGGTGCTCGCCTGGAGCGCGAAGCTGCCCCAGCAGACCGAGCTCATCGTCCCCTTCTTCAAGACGGTCGCGATCCCGCTGGGCGCGGTGGGCTTCGTGATCCTCGGCTATTTCGTCGTGGTGGGCACCTCGAACGCGGTGAACCTCACCGACGGGCTCGACGGCCTGGCGATCATGCCCACGGTGATGATCGCGAGCGCCCTCGCGGTCTTCGCCTACGTGACCGGCAACGCCGTGTTCTCGAAGTACCTCGGCTTCCCGTTCATCTCCGGGGCGGGCGAGCTCGCGGTCTTCTGCGCCGCGATGGCGGGCGCGGGGCTCGCCTTCCTCTGGTTCAACGCCTACCCGGCCGAGGTGTTCATGGGCGACGTGGGGGCGCTCGCCCTGGGCGCGGCGCTCGGCATGGTGGCGATCGTGGTGCGCCAGGAGATCGTGCTGCTGATCATGGGCGGCGTCTTCGTCGTGGAGACCCTCTCGGTGATCATCCAGGTGGCCTCCTTCAAGCTCACCGGCAGGCGCGTCTTCCGCATGGCGCCGCTGCACCACCACTACGAGCTGAAGGGCTGGAAGGAGAATCAGGTCGTCGTCCGGTTCTGGATCATCACCATGATGCTGGTCCTCTTCGGGCTCTCGACGCTGAAGCTGCGGTGAAACGACTTGGGCGAGGTGACGCATGAAGGCTGGCAGGGCAAGACCGTTCTCGTTCTTGGGCTGGGTGACACGGGGCTTTCGTGCGTTCGCTTCCTCGCGCGCGAGGGCGCGAGGCTGCGCGCCGCCGACACGCGCGAAGCGCCTCCGGCCCTGGGAGCGGTCCGCGAAGCCGTCGCCGGCATCGAGGTCCGGCTCGGAGCCTTCGGCGAAGCGCTCCTGGAGGGCGTGGACGCGGTCGTTGCGAGTCCGGGCCTTGCGCTCGGCGAGCCCGTCCTCCGGGCGGCGCTGGCGCGCGGCCTGGAAGTCCTGGGCGACGTCGAGGTCTTCGCGCGCGAGCTCCGGCGCCGCGCCAGGGCGTGCCACGTGCTCGGAGTGACCGGCACCAACGGCAAGTCCACCGTCACCGCGCTCGCGGGGGCGATGGGCCGCGCCGCGGGACTGGAGACGATGGTCGCGGGCAACATCGGCCTGCCGGTGCTCGACGCGCTCGCGCAGGCCGAGGCCCGCTGGCCCGATCTCTGGGTCGTGGAGCTCTCGAGCTACCAGCTCGAGACGACCGAGAGCCTCGCGCTCGACGCGGCGGCGATGCTCAACCTCTCGCAGGACCACCTCGACCGCCACGGCTCGATGCCGGAGTACGCGCGCGCGAAGGAACGCATCTTCCGGCACTGCGGCCTGCGGGTCGTGAACCGCGACGACGCGTGGAGCGCGGGCATGGCGGGCCAGGGGCCGAGCGTGAGCTTCGGGCTGTCCGAGCCCCGCGGCGACGCCGAGTGGGGCCTGGACGCCTCGCGCGCGCGGCTGCGCGAGGACGGCGTCGAGGTGGTGCGCGTGGCCGGCAGCCCGGGCGAGGCCGAGCTGATCGCGCTGCTGCGCCAGCACAGGAGCCAGGTCCTCTTCAAGCGCAGCCGGGTCGAGGTCACGCGCGCCGTGGTCGAGGCCGCGCGGCCGGTCGACGACCTGGCCGAGCGCCGAGAGCTCGCCGGCGACCCGGGCACCGAGGGCGGTGGCGTCCGGGGTGGCGTACTGCATCGTGTAGTAGCGCGGGTCGAAGCCGCCGAAGTCGTTGACGACGCCGGTCGTCGGCGTCGGCGCGGTGATCGCGATCGGGGCGGTCTCC
>JBGAQP010000003.1:0-189670 GCA_044220635.1 Usitatibacteraceae bacterium | reverse complement strand
GGCGGCGGACCTGATCGACGCGATGTCCCGCGTGCCCGCGTCGCACGCGACGATGGCGGCCGCCGTCGACGAGACGCCGACGGTGCAGCTCACGCCCGAGGCGCTCCGGCCGAGCGCGCCGCCGCCGTCGGGGATGTCCGCGATGTCGGAGCAGCGGGTGGTGACGGCGCTGTTCGCGCGGTTCTCGCCGGTGCCTCCCCTCGCGCGCCGCGTCGCGTCCGCCGCGGGGCGGAGGCGGAAGGAGATCGAGCCGAGCCATCCGGCGGAGACGGCCGCCGCCGTCGAGCGCGCGATGGCGCTCTTTCCCCGCGCGCCGGGCGAGGTGGGCGCCGAAGGCGAGGAGGCCTGGATCGGGCTCGCGAACGAGCTGCTCACGAAGAAGGGCGAGTGGAAGAAGGCCCACAAGGTCGCGAAGACGCTCGCCGACCGCGACGACCTGCTCGAGGCGCTGCGCGAGCTGCGCGCGCTGCCCCCGGCGCGCTATTCCGATGCGCAGTGGGCGGCGCTCGGCGCGCTGGTGCGCACCGCCAAGGTCGCGGCGGGCAAGCTGAAGGTCGCCTTCGCGGCCCACGGCCAGGCGGACTTCACGGAGATCTCGCAGGGAGCGATCGCCGCCCTCGAGACCGGGGAGGGGCCGACCGACCTGATGCTCTCGCTCGACTACCGCATCCACCACATCCTCGTCGACGAGTTCCAGGACACCTCGTTCACGCAGTCCCTGCTGCTCGCCAAGCTCACTGCCGGCTGGGAGGCGGGCGACGGCCGCACGCTTTTCGTCGTGGGCGACCCGATGCAGTCGATCTACCGCTTCCGCGAGGCGGAGGTGGGCCTGTTCCTGCGGGCGCGCAACCGGGGGATCGGCAGCGTGGCCCTCGAGCCGCTCGCGCTCTCGGCGAACTTCCGCTCGCAGTCGGGCCTCGTCGACTGGGTGAACCACGCCTTCGCGCGCCTCATGCCCGCGCGCGAGGACGTCGCCGCGGGCGCGGTCACCTACGCACCCTCGCAGGCGGTCCATGGCGCGGTGGCCGGTGCGGTGAGCGTGCATCCCTTCTTCGGGAAGGACCGGGACGCGGAAGCCGCGGCGGTCGCGGCCCTCGCCCGGGAGGGGCTCGCGGCGCCGGGCGCCGAGGCCGGCAAGCCCGCGACCGTCGCGATCCTCGTGCGCAACCGCAACCACCTCGCGGCCATCGTGCCCGCGCTTCGCGCCTCGGGGCTCGCGTTCCGCGCGATCGAGATCGAGCCCCTCGGCCATCGACCCGTCGTGCAGGACCTCCTCGCCCTCGCGCGCGCCCTCGGCCACCTCGCCGACCGGCCGGCGTGGCTCGCGATCCTGCGAGCCCCCTGGTGCGGCCTCACCCTCGCCGACCTGCATGCGCTCGCGGCGATGCGTTCCGCCGTGGTGGGGGCTCCGGGCACGGGCGAGGAGACCAACACCCCTCCGAACCCTTCCGGGGAGACGCTGTGGGAGGCGATGCACGACGAGGCGCGCCTCGCCGCCCTTTCGAAGGACGGCCGCGCCCGCCTCGAGCGCGCGCGCGCGGTGCTCGCCGCCTGCGTGGCCGGCCGCCGGCGCGCGAGCCTGCGCGATGCGGTCGAGGGCGCCTGGCTCGCCCTCGGCGGGCCCGCCTGCGTGGAGGACGCGACCGACCTCGAGGACGCCGTGGTCTTCCTCGACTACCTCGAGGCGTCGGAGGAGGCCGGGGCGATCGCCGATCCCGCGGCCTTCGAGGACGGGCTCGCGGAGTTGAAGGCGCTTCCCGACCTGGAAGCGCCCGAGAGCCTGCAGGTGATGACGATCCACAAGGCCAAGGGACTGGAGTTCGACACCGTGATCGTTCCCGGCCTCGGCTCCCGGACGGGAGGCGACACGCGCAAGCTCTTCGCGTGGATGGAGCGCGCCTCGCCGGACCGGCGCGGTGGTCGCGAGGGCCAGCTCCTGCTCGCGCCCATCAATCCCGCCGGCGCGCAGAAGGACCCGATCTACGAGTACATCCACGCCCTCGACCGGTCGAAGGGCGAGCTCGAGACCGGGCGCCTGCTCTACGTCGCGGCGACCCGCGCCCGGAGGGCGCTGCACCTCACGGGCCACGCGCGGATCGACAAGGACGGGGCGCCGCGACCCGCCAAGGGCACGCTCCTCGCGAAGCTCTGGCCCGTGGTGGAGGCCGATTTCGAGCGCGCGGCCGAAAGCGCCGCGCAGCCCGCGCGCGCCACGCCCGCCGCAGCCGGGGCGAGCGCGCCGGCGGGTGCGCTGGGCCGCCTCGCGGCGTCGTGGAAGGCGCCCTCCCCGCCGCCCGCAGTCGCCTGGGCCGCGCCTCCGGAAGCTCCGCGGAGCCAGGACGAGATCGAGTTCTCCTGGGTGGGGGAGACCGCGCGGCAAGTGGGCAACGTCGTCCACCGCTGGCTCCAGCGCCTCGCCGAGGACGGGCTCGCCGGCTGGGATGCCGGCCGCATCGCCGCGCTCGACGCGCGGCTGCGCGCCGCGCTTGCCGCGCGCGGCGTGGCCGAAGCCGAGCTGCCCGCGGCGAGCGCCCGCGTGGCCCTGGCCCTCGCCAACGTCCTCGCGGACGAGCGGGGCCGATGGCTCCTCGGGCCCCAGCGCGAGGCGCGCAACGAATACCGGATCGAGGCGATCGTCGGCGGGGTCCGCCGGCGAATGGTGATCGACCGCTGCTTCACGGCGGCCGACGGAAGGTCCTGGATCGTGGACTACAAGACCAGCACCCACGAGGGCGCCGAGGTCGAGGCCTTCCTCGACCGGGAGAAGGGCCGTTACCGGGCCCAGCTGCTGGCGTATGCGGAAGCGCTCGGAGGTGAGCGCTTGCTCGGGCTCTACTTCCCGATGGTCAGGGGCTGGCGGGAAGTGCAACCCTGAGGCCGGGGCGCGGCCCCGGCCTGGTGCCCGGGGGCCTCGCGCGAACGGGTCAGGCGGTCAGGTGCGGCTTGTGGCTGCGGGCGGCGGGGCTGGCGGCCCAGGCGGCGAAGCGCTTGACCGCGTTGATCGTCCAGACGATCGCGTCGGCGAACATCTCGGCGAGCGCCAGGTTGCGCTCGATGCGGGCGCGGCTGATGTAATCCTCGTACTTGCTGAACTCGTCCATCTGTCACTCCTTGCTGGTCGCGGGGGTCTCCGGACCCGCCGGCTCGTGGCCTTTGGGCCCGGCGACGAGATCACTATAGGGACGGTGCTGCGGCGCAACAACCGACGAATATTTGGCGGTAGAATGAGAAAAACTAAGCCTCACGCCGACCATGACCGACCGCCTTCCGCCCCTCAACGCCCTCCGGGCCTTCGAGGCGGCCGCGCGCCTGCGCAGCATCAAGAAGGCGGCCGAGGAGCTCTTCGTGACCCCGGCGGCCGTGAGCCACCAGGTGCGCCAGCTCGAGGAATTCCTCGGTGTCTCGCTCTTCGAGCGGCTGCCCCGGGGCATCCGGCTCACGGACCGCGCGGAGGCGATGCTTCCGGGGGTCCGCGAGGGCTTCGACGCGCTGATGGCCGCCGTCGGCCAGGTCCGCCAGGTGGCCGCCGGGGCCGCGCGCCTCTACGTGAGCGCGCCGCCGAACTTCGCCGCGCGCTGGCTCGTGCCGCGGCTCGCGAACTTCGCCGAGGCCCATCCCGAGGTCGAGATCCACCTCGCGAGCCGCTCGCGCATGATCGACAGCGCCGAGGCCGAGCTTTCGCGGGGACCGGTGGAAGCGGCGGCCGAGTCGGCGAGCGTGTCGATCCGCTTCGGCGTGGGGCGCTACTCGGGCGCCCGCGTCGACCGCCTGTTCGAGGCCGCCTACGTGCCGGTGTGCAGCCCGCGCTTCCTGAAAGGGAAGCACGCGTTGCGCAAGCCCGCGGACCTGCGCCATTACACGCTGCTGCACGACGACACGGTGCCCGACGGCGCGACCCGCCCCACCTGGGAGGACTGGCTCGCGAACGCGGGCGTCGAGGGCGTGGACGGGGCCAAGGGGCCGCACTTCAGCAACGCTTCGCTCTCGCTGGGCGCGGCGATCGACGGGATGGGCGTGGCGCTCGCCCTGAAGCCGCTGCTCGCCGCGGAGATCGAGGCCGGGCGCCTCGCGATCCCCTTCGACATCGCGGCGCCGACCCGCTTCTCCTATTTCCTGGTGGCGGCCAAGGGGATCGCGGACCGCCCGGCCGTGGCCGCCTTCCGCGAGTGGCTCCTCGCGCAGGCCCGCGCGGCCTCGGCGCCGCGGCGCGTTCCCGCGCCGCGCGCCCGCCACTGAGCGCGACCGGGCGCTAGTCCGGCTTCGTCCCGAGCTCGCGGCACAGGCGATCGACGGTCGCGCGCAGGGCGGCCACCTCGGCCTGCAGGTGGTCGAGGTTCGCCTTGAGCGCCGCGATCTCGCCCACGGTGACCGCGCCCTCCGGACCCGCGGTTGCGGCCGCCGGCGCGCCCTCGGCCGGCTCGCCCGAGAGGCAATGGGCCCAGCGGGTCTCGCGCGCTCCCGCCTGCCGCGCGAGCTCGCGCACGAGCGCCCCGGCGGGTCGCTCGGCGAGCTCGCGCAGGAAACCCTCCACGGAAGAGATGTCGGCGAAGCGGTGCAGGCGCTCGCTGTTGATGCGCAGCTCCCCCGCGGTCTGGGGCCCGCGCAGGAAGAGCACGGCGAGCAGCGCCACGGAGAGCGCGGGCACGCCGAGCACCTTCGCGGTGTTGTGCGCGTAGCGCATCACGCGCCCGCCGCTCGATTCCACCACGAGGGAGAGCGATTTCAGGTGGTCGAGGGCGGCCTGTACCTCCGATTCCGAGGCCTCGATCACCGGATCCCGGCTCGTCTTCTGGTTGCATCCCGCGGTCAGCGCGTTGAGCGTGAGCGGGTACGCGTCGGCGACGGTGTGCTCCTTCTCGACGAGGACGCCGAGGACGCGGGTCTCGAGCAGGGAAAGGCGGGGCAGGGCGTTCATCGCGGGTTGCATTTGCAGGGGGCATTTTCCGCCGGCTCGTCGCGCCGGGTCGTTTCGTAGCACAATACGGGCATCCGGGAAGGCGCGCCACACCAAGAAGCGCGCTCCGGAAGCCGGATCCGATCCGCTCAAGATGCGGAATCCTGCGCGCCGTCGCGAACCGGCGCCCGGACGGAACGGCGAGGCGGGCGCGAGCCAACGCGGCCGCGACACTGGGATCGGATTGCTAGGAGGGAGAAACCGCCATGCGCAGGACGCGCTCCGCGCGCGCCGTCGGCGTCGTGCTGTTCCTGGCCCTGGCCGCCCTCGTGGCGAGGGCCGAATACCCGCAGCGAACCGTGCGCATCATCGTGCCCTACATGCCCGGGGGCATGGCGGACCTCCAGGCGCGCGCGCTCGCCGAGGAGCTCGCCCGCAGATGGAAGCGCGGCGTGGTGGTGGAGAACCGGCCGGGGGCGAGCGGCACGATCGGCGCCGCCGTCGCGGCGAACGCGACCGACGGCCACACGCTCTACCTCGCGGGACCGGCGCACGCGATCACCGCCACCCTCTATCCCGACCTGCCCTACGATCCCGTGCGTAGCTTCGAGCCGGTCGCGCAGGTCGGCACCTCGCCCTTCGTCCTCGTCGTGTCCGCGGAATCCGGCGTGAAGAGCGTCGCGGAGCTCGTCGCGAAGGGGGATCGCGGGCCGGACGGGCTGACTTACGCGACCGCGGGCCACGGGACGGCGCCGGGCCTCATCGGCGAGCTGATCGGGCAGGAGCGAAAGGTCTTCATGCGCCACATCCCGTTCAAGAGCGCCCCGGAAGCCGTGAACGCGATCCTCTCGGGGGAGACGGACTTCGCGATCTCGGACGCCTCCGTGATCCCGCTGGTCCTCGCGGGCCGCGTGCGCGCCCTCGCGGTGACCTCGAAGGAGCGCTCGGCGCAGCTGCCCGGCGTGCCGACGATGAAGGAGGCGGGACTGCCGGGCTGCGACTTCAGCTACCACAGCGGGATCCTGGTCGCGGCGGGAACGCCGCCGGAGGTGGTCGCGGAGCTCAACGCGGCGATCCGCGAGGCGCTCGAGAGCCCGCGGCTGCGCCGGCGCCTCGCGGCCGTGGGCCTCGAGGTCACGCCCTCGACGGCGGCCGAGTATCGCGTGGCGCTCGCCCGCGAGATCGAGAAGTACGCGCGCACGATCCGCAAGGCCGGCATCCGGCCGGGCGTGTGAATCGCCTCAGGCCGGGCGCAGCGGCTCCTCCTGCATGGCCGCGACCTGCTCCTTCAGCTCGAGCACGCGGTCCTGCCAGTAGCGCGGCGTGTTGAACCACGGGAAGGCGATCGGGAAGGCGGGGTCGTCCCAGCGCCGCCCGAGCCACGCCGAGTAGTGCAGCAGGCGCAGCGTGCGCAGCGCCTCGACGAGGTGCAGCTCGCGGTCCTCGAAATCGGAGAAGTCCTCGTAGCCGCGCAGCAGCTGGCCGAGCTGGACGCAACGCGCGGCGAGGTCTCCCGAGAGCAGCATCCAGAAGTCCTGGACCGCGGGGCCCATGCGGCTGTCGTCGAGATCGACGAAGTGCGGGCCCTGGTCGGTCCAGAGGATGTTGCCGGCGTGGCAGTCTCCGTGCAGACGCAGTCGCGCCACCTCGCCCGCGCGCTCGAAGCACCGGCGCACGCCCTCGAGCGCGCGGTCCGCGGCGCTGCGCCAGGCGGCGTCGAGCTCCGGGGGGACGAGGCCGCTCGCCGCGAGCCAGTCGCGCGGCTCCTCGCCGAAGGAAGCGATGTCGATCGCGGGGCGATGGGCGAAGCCCGCCACGCGGCCCACGGCGTGGATGCGGCCGATGAACCGCCCGATCCACTCGAGCGTGCGCTCGTGCTCGAGCTCCGGCGCGCGCCCGCCGCGGCGCGGGAAGACCGCGAAGCGGAATCCCCCGTGCTCGTTGAGCGTGCGCCCGCCGGGGGCGAGGGGCGCCACCACGGGAATCTCGCGCTCCGCGAGCTCGATGGCGAACGCATGCTCCTCGAGGATCTGCGCGTCCGTCCAGCGGTTCGGCCGGTAGAACTTCGCGACTACGGGCGGGCCCTCGTCCTGGCCCACCTGGTAGACGCGGTTCTCGTAGCTCGCGAGCGCGAGCATCCGGCCGTCGCAGACGAAGCCCACGGATTCGAGCGCGTTCAGGATCGCATCGGGAGTGAGGCGGGAATACGGGTGGGGATCGGGATGCGCCACGCCCCCGATTGTACGTGGCGCGCGGCACTGTCTTAAGCCCTTCACGCAATGGGGTTTTCCCCCGGCGACCGCGTCCGGCGCCGAGGAGGCGCGTGCTAGAATTCGGCCGCACTCAATCCCGTTCCCTGGGGGGCGAAAACCATGAAGAACCCGCTGGATTCGTTGTGGGGCACCGTCATCACCGGCCTGGTGCTGACGGTGGTTCTGTACTACCTCGTTCGCGCGATGATGGGAGGCTGAGCCATGGACTTCATCCATTACGGGCTCGGTCGCTGGCTCCACATCATGGCGGGCGTGATGTGGATCGGCCTGCTGTACTACTTCAACTTCGTGCAGGTGGCGGCGCTCAAGAACGCCGGCGCGGACACGCCGCCCACGGGCGCGGGCATCACCAAGCACGTGGCCCCGCGGGCGCTGCTCTTCTTCCGCTGGGCCGCGGTGGTCACCTGGCTCGCGGGCGCCTGGATCCTGGGCGACAAGATCGACGAGGCGTTCTTCTTCCGCGAGAAGGCCTACATGCCGATCGGGGTGGGTGCCTGGCTCGGCACGATCATGCTCTTCAACGTCTGGGTGCTCATCTGGCCCAACCAGAAGAAGATCCTCGGGATCGTCCCGGCGAGCGACGAGGAGAAGAACAAGGCGCGACGCACCGCGTTCCTCGCCTCGCGGCTGAACACGGCGCTGTCGATGCCCATGCTCTTCTTCATGTCGGCCTCGGGCGGCGTCTTCCGCACCGCGATGTTCGGCGTCTGAGCGCGGCATCCCCGCTCGTGGAAAGGGGCGCCTCGGCGCCCCTTTCCCTTTTCGGGCGGCCGCGAGGCCCTCAGTAGCCGGCGCGCAAGCCGCCGAACCGCCCGGACTGGACGCAGCTCGCGCCCTCGCGCCCGACGTACTCGCCGGCGAAGCCGCTCTCGGAGAACTGGATCGCCGCCATCTCGAACGTGCCCGAGACCGGGGTGGGCCCGTTCACGAAGGCGCAGGCGTAGCGCCCGCCGCTGATCGACGCGAGGCGGCCCTGCTGCGCGATCGTGCCCGTGTAGCGGCACTGGGCCGAGGAGGCGAATGCCGGGTCGAAGGCGAGGTCGATGGCGATCTCGGAACCGGACTGGGTCACGGTCATGCGGCCGTCGTACTCCACGGTGGACGCGCCGGTGCCACTCGTGCACCCCGAGGCCGAGCCGAAGAGCCCTCCGCGGTAGGAGCCCGCGAGGGAGGCCGATTGCCAGCTCTGCCGCTGGATCGACTTCGTCACGCTCACCCCGTCCACCGTGTACGCGAGCGTGCCGGCGGTGGGCGAGGCGAAGCCGAGCGTCGCGCTGCCGACCGCGCGCACCGTGACCGACGCGGGGTCGAAGGGCCCGCCGAACCAGGGGCCCGTCGTCTGGTAGAGCGTTCCCTGGTAGCTCGGCGCGCCGGTTGCGCCGCGGCGCATGTCGGAGGCCACGAAATACGCGGGCTCCCGGTCCGCCCCGTAGACGAAGATCGTGAGGAAGACCACGTCGCCCTGCAGCGTGACCCCCGCGCCCCAGCCGCTCTCGGCGGGATTCCACCACAGGTCCGTGTAGTCGACCGAAGTGGTCGAGGAGGCGGGCACCGGGAGCGCGAGCGAGCCCGCCACGAGGATGGCGAGGGCGCGCGCGAGCGAGCGGATCGGGGCGAGGCTCGCGATGGCGTTCACGGCGTCGTCCCTCCTCATCGCCCGCGCCGCGTGCCGCCGAAGCGGCCGCTGTACCGGCAGTACTGGTCCGAGGCGCTGAAGTGGCCGTAGAAGCCCTGCGGCCCCGTCTCGATGCGTTCCATCGAGAAGCTGCCCACGTTGTCGACGACCTTCGGGAACGCGATTTCGCGCGCTCCCTCCTCGTCGACCACGACCACGTCGTCGGCGCAGAAGAAGCTCCCGTCGGCGATGGACCCCAGCCGGCCCGCCTGCTGCCAGGTTCCGGTGTAGACGCAGCCCTTGACCAGCGTCGGGGAGGCCACGGTAATGCTGACCGTGGTTCCCGATTCGACGACGTCGAAATGGCCGAGGAAATCCGTGGGGCCGTTCGAGGCCCCGTCGCCACACGACGAAGCGGTCGCGCTCATGCCGCCCGCGTAATGCCCGGCGATCGAGGGCGCGCGCCAGGTCTGGCGCCGGATCGACTTCGTCACCGACACGCCCTCGACGGTGTAGGCGAGCGTCCCCGACCCCGCCGCGGGAAAGGTGAGCGACGCGCTTCCCGTCGCGGAGGCGCTGACGGACGCGGGATCGAAGGCCCCGGCGAAGGCCGGGCCCGAAGTCCGGTAGAGCGCGCCCTGGAACATCGGCGGCCCGGGGGCGACGTAGGCGACCGCGCGCAGGTCCGGCGCGACGTACCAGGTCCCGCGGCCGTCGGCGCCGTACACGTAGAGCGTCATGAAGATCACGTCGCCCTGCTGGTAGAGGCCCGCGCCCCAGCCGCTCTCGGCGGGGTCGTACCAGAGGTCGGAGTAGTCGAGGGAAGTGGTGGTCGCGGCGCCGGCGGCGGTCGCGAGCGCGAGGAGCGCCAGCGCCGCGGCGTGCCGCAGTCTTCCGGATCCGTGCGTGGCCAAGGGGCTCCTCCGTCGCGTCGCGGAACGGACCGCGTGCCGATGATGCCGGGGAGCCCGATTCCTGGAAAGGGTTTTGCGAAACGAAACGCCCGGGCCGGCGCTCAGTGCGCGGCGCGAACGCCGCCGAGGCGGCCGCGGCGCACGCAGCTCGCGCCTTCGCGCTCGGTGTAGGTCCCGGCGAAGCCGTTCTCGGAGAACTCGATCTCCGTGAGCTCGAAGCGCCCCGTGGTGGGAGAGGGGCCGTCTTCGAACTCGCAGGCGATCGCGCCGCCGGTGACGGATCCGAGGCGCCCTTCCTGGCGCCAGAGGCCATCGAGGCGGCAGCGCGAGGCCCCCGCGAACGAGGGCCGGAAGACCAGGTCCATCGCGACGCGCTCGCCCTCGGTGGCGATGTTGAGCTGGCCGCTGTACTCGATCACGGCCTCGCCCGTGCCGGAGGTGCAGCCCTGGCCCGTGGCGAAGATTCCGCCGCGGTAGGTGTCCGCGAGCGAGCCCGTGCGCCAGCTCTGGCGCACCAGCGATTTCGTGACGGCCGTTCCATCCACGTCGTAGCTGAGGGTCGCGGAGGTCGCGGAGCCGAACGCGAGCGTGGCCGTGCCCACCGCGGTCACCGTGACCGGGGAGGCTTCGAACGGCACCGCGAAGTGCGGACCCGTCGTGCGGTACAGGGTCCCGCGATAGGTCGCCGCGGGCGTGGACCCCGCGACGACGCGCAGGTCCGGGGCCACGAGGAAGGCGGGGTTGCCGTCGGCGCCGTAGACGAAGAGCGTGAGGAACACGACGTCCTCCTGCAGCGTCACGCCCGCTCCCCAGCCGCTTTCGGCGGGGTTCCACCAGAGATCGGTGTAGTCGACCGCCTGCGTGGAGGAAGCCCCCGCCGCGAGCGGCGCGAGCAGGAGCGCGAGCGCGGCGCCGCGCAGGAACGCGAGCGCGCGGCTCATTGCCCCTCCTTGCGCGTGCCGCCGAACTGCCCGGCGTAGCGGCAGTACTGGTCCACGCCCTCGAAGTGGCCGTAGAAGCCGTGGCGGCCGATCTCGACGCGGCTCAGGGTGAAGGTGCCCACGTGGTCGACATCGCCCCGGATGATGCAGTAGTAGTTGCCGCCCGCGACCTTGCCGAGGCGGCCCTCCTGCGACCAGGCGCCCGAATAGACGCACTGCGAAGCGTCGCCGACGCTCGACAGCGAGTCGACGGTGATGGAGACGGTGCTGCCCGATTGCACCACCTGCATCGGGCCCAGGATCTCGTGGGTTCCGCCGAGCTCGTCGGGCTGGCAGTCGGTGGCGCGCGCGCTCATGCCCCCGTGGAAACGGCCCGCGAGCGGGGCCTCGCGCCAGCTCTGCCGCTGGATCTGCTTGGTGACGCTCACTCCCCCGGCGGTGTAGCTGAGCGTGCCCGTGGACGGCGTCTGGAACGACAGCGTCGCGATGCCGGTGGCGGTCGCGCCGACCGCGGCCGGATCGAACGGGCCGCCGAACCAGGGACCCGTGACGCGATAGAGCGTGCCCTGCCAGTGGGGCGCGCCCGTCGCGATGAAATCCACCGCGGTCACCTCCGGCGCGACGAACCAGGTTGCGCGCCCGTCCGGGCCGTAGACGTAGAGCGTCATGAAGATCACGTCGTTCTGCTGGTAGAGCCCCGCGCCCCAGCCGTTCTCCGCGGGGTTCCACCAGAGGTCGGAGTAGTCCGCGGAGCTGATCGTGGCCGCGCCCGGGGCGAGCGCGAGGGATGCGGCGAGCGCGGCGGCGAGGCGCGCGAGGAACCGTTTCGCCTTCATGGCGCCTTCGGAAGCCCGGTGACCTTGTCGCCCGCCTTGATGCGGCGCTCGGCGAACCAGCCCTGGTTGGTCTCGATGGCGTAGCGCGCCGGGCCCGCGGCCATGTGCGAGTCGAGGGTGCGCGGCTCCATGTCGAGGATGTTGAGGATGCGCCCCTCGCCGTCGATGAAGGCGACCGAGAGCGCGAGCGGCGTGTTCATCATCCACATGCTGTGGTAGCCGGGCTCCTCGAAGACGAAGAGCATGCCGTCGTTGCGCCCGAGCTTTTCGCGGAACATGAGGCCCTGCCGGCGGGACTCGGGCGTGGCGGCGACCTCGACCTTGAGGGCGTGGCCCGAGACCCTGACCGGGATCGTGGGCAGCTTCGCCTCGGCCCGGGCGGGGGCGGCGGCGAACGCGAACGACGCGGCGAGAACGAACGCCGCGGCCGCGCGGTCGAACCGCTCGGATACAATCCGCTTCGCAGGAACCGCCGCATCCATGACCGCAATCGCCCCCCGTCGTTGGCGCCTGAATCTTAGCGCATGAAGCTCGCCCCGCGCCGACACCTTCCCTGGCTCCTCGTCCTGGCGCTCGCCGCCTGCGCGGCCGTGCCGCCGCGCGAGGAGACCCCGGTCGAGGCCGCCGAGCGCCGCGCCAAGGCGCCGCTGCCCACCTACAACCTCGCGGGCTATCCGCCCGCCGTGAAGGCCGGCTACATCGACGGCTGCGAAACCGCCAAGGGCTCGGACTACGGCCGCAAGGACGAGAAGCGCATGGCGGGCGACCCCCAGTACCGCATGGGATGGAACGACGGCCACGCGATGTGCCAGAAGCGCTAGCCGCACGCTACTGCGCGCGGGAAAGCACCCACGCGGCCATCACGTCGAGGATCTCGGGCACTTCCCCCACGGCGGTCTCGAGGGCGATGGGCACGTGCGGGTGCTCGGCGCGGATCGCGTCGAGCAATCGGGGGAGGTCCTGCTTGAGGTGGCCGCCCGCGGCCATGAACAGGGGATAGACCGTCACCACGGAGGCGCCGCGGGAGACGACCGCGGCGATCGCCTCCTCGAGCGTGGGCTTCATGAAGTCGAGGAACGCGAGCTCGATCGGATACTCGGGGCGGACCTCGCGCACCCGATCGCGGATCGACTCGAAAGGCTTCGCCCAGTCCGGGTCCCGGGCGCCGTGGGCGAAGAGGACGATGCCGCGCATGGCCTAGTGCTTTCCCGTGGAGCCGAAGCCGCCCGCGCCGCGCGCGCTCTCGTCGAAGGACTCCACGACGTTCAGCTCCACCTGGACGACGGGAACCACCACGAGCTGCGCGATGCGCTCGAGGGGATTCACCACGAAGGGCTCGCGCCCGCGGTTCCAGCACGAGACGAACACCTGCCCCTGGTAGTCGCTGTCGATGAGCCCCACGAGGTTGCCGAGGACGATGCCGTGCTTGTGGCCGAGCCCCGAGCGCGGGATGACGATGGCGGCGAGCCCGGGGTCGCCGAGGTGGATCGCGAGGCCCGAGGGGACGAGCGCCGAGTCCCCCGGGCGAAGCGTGAGCGGCTCGTCGATGCAGGCGCGCAGGTCGAGGCCCGCGGAGCCCTGCGTGGCGTAGGCGGGGAGCTGGGTGCGGATGCGCTCGTCGAGAATGCGGATGTCGAGGGTTCTCATGGCAGCGTTTCTCTTCCCCTCCCGCGGGAAGGGGGCGGGACGGGGGCTCCTCAGGAGGCCTGCTTGATGGGCGTGACCGTCGCGCCGCCCGCACGCGCCTCGAACAGGGCGAGCGCGTGCGCGAGCACGCCGTGGGCGATGGCGGACTTCGGCGCCCGCGCGAGGGCGTGGGCGCCGGCGTCGTCGTAGATCGTGACCTCGTTCTCGTCGCGGCCCACGGCGGACTGCACGAGGTTCGCGACGATCATCGGGATCTTCTTGCGCTGGCGCTTCTCCTGCGCGTAGGGCGCGAGGTTCTCGCTCTCGGCGGCGAAGCCCACGCAGAAGGGCGGGTTCGGCAGCCCCGCCACCGTGCCCAGGATGTCCTCCGTCGGCTTGAGCTTCACCTCGAAGGGCTCGTTCGACTTCTTGAGCTTGCGCGTCTGGCGCTCGACGGGCGTGTAGTCGGCGACCGCGGCCACGCTGAAGAAGAAGTCCGTGCCCGCGAGGTGGGCCTTCACGGCGGTGGCCATTTCCGCCGCGCTCGTCACGTAGACGAGGTGCGACTGCGCGGGTGGGGCGAGCGCCGTCGGCCCGGTCACGAGCGTGACGTCCGCCCCGAGCTGGGAAGCGGCCTCCGCGATCGCGTACCCCATCTTGCCGGAGCTGAGGTTCGTGATGCCGCGCACCGTGTCGATCGCCTCGAAGGTCGGCCCCGCGGTGACGAGCACCTTGCGGCCCGCGAAGGGCTTGGGCGCGAGGAAGGCGAGCGTGGACTGCAGCAGCTCCCCGGGCTCGAGCATCCGGCCCATGCCGACCTCGCCACAGGCCTGGTCGCCGGAGGCGGGGCCGAGCACCGTGATGCCGTCGGCGCGCAGGAGGTTCAGGTTGCGCTGGGTGGCGGGGTTGTCCCACATCTCGCGATTCATCGCCGGGGCGACGAGGAGCGGGCAGCTCCGCGCGAGGCAGGCGGTCGAGAGCAGGTCGTCGGCGAGCCCGTGGGCCAGCTTCGCGAGGAAGTCCGCGCTCGCGGGCGCCACGAGGATCGCGTCCACGGCGCGCGTGAGCTCGATGTGCGCCATCGCGTTGGGAAAGCTCGCGTCCCAGAGGTCGGTGACCACGGGCTTGCCCGTGAGTGCCTGGAACGTGGCGGGCGTGACGAAGCGCGTCGCGGAATCGGTCATCGCGACGCGCACCTCCACGTTATTGCGCTGCAGGAGGCGCGCGAGCTCCGCGACCTTGTAGGCGGCGATGCCGCCGGTGACCCCGAGCAGGAGGCGGCGCTTCAAGGCGTTGTCCATGAAGGCATTTTACCCGCGTGGAGGTAGGGCATGTCGATGGCCGATCGGCCGCTCGCGGAGCGGCCCCGCGAACGGCTTCGCCTCCGGGGCGCCGCGGCGCTCTCGGACGCGGAGCTCCTCGCCGTGTTCCTGCGTACCGGCGCACGCGGGCGGGATGCCGTCGCCGTTGCCCGCGACCTCCTCGGGCGCTTCGGCCGGATGTCGCGCCTGCTCTGCGCCCCGGAGGCGGAGTTCCGCGCCGTCCCGGGCGTGGGCGCGGCCAGGTCGGCCCAGATCGCGGTGATCCTGGAGCTCGCCCGCCGCGCGCTCGCCGAGGACATGCGCGCCCGCGACAGCCTCGCCTCGCCCGCCGCCGTGCGCGGCTACCTGCGCCTGCGGATGCAGGAGCTCGCCCACGAGGCCTTCTGGGGCGTCTTTCTCGACGCCCAGAACCGGGTCATCGCCGCCGAGGAGCTCTTCCGCGGCACGCTCACCCAGACGAGCGTGTACCCGCGCGAGGTCGTGAAGCACGCCCTCGGCCACAACGCCGCCGCCGTGATCCTCGCCCACAACCACCCCTCTGGGGTCGCCGAGCCGAGCCTGCAGGACCAGGCCCTCACCCGCACTCTCTCGGAGGCGCTCGCCCTCGTCGACGTGAAGGTGCTCGACCACTTCATCGTCGCCCCGGGGGCGGCGCTCTCCTTCGCCGAGCGCGGGCTGCTCTAAAAGCCCAATGAAATCAGTTTGAAAGCCCGGGTCGGGCTGGGTTATAATGCCGGGCTTCCCCGTTTCGAACCGGTTTTTCAGGAGAGTTCCATGTCACGCGTCTGCCAGGTCACGGGCAAGGCCCCCCGCGTGGGCCACCACGTGTCCCACGCCAACAACAAGACGAAGCGCCGCTACCTGCCCAACCTGCAGTACCGCAAGCTCTGGGTGGAGAGCGAGAACCGCTACGTGAAGATCCGCCTCACCAGCGCCGGACTGCGCCTCATCGAGAAGCAGGGCATCGACGCCGTGCTCGCCGACATGCGCCGCCGCGGCGAGAACGTCTGAGGAAGGGCCCGACATGCGCGAGAAGATCAAGCTCGAGTCCTCCGCCGGCACCGGCCACTTCTACACGACGACCAAGAACAAGCGCACGATGCCCGACAAGATGGAGATCAAGAAGTACGATCCCAAGGCCCGCAAGCACGTCCTCTACAAGGAGACCAAGCTCAAGTAAGGCAACGTCGGGAAAGGCGTTGGAGCGGCCGGCAAGCCGCCGCTCGACGCCGGCAAGCAGTGCCAGTGAAAAGCCCCGCCGAAGCGGGGCTTTTCATTGGGGGAGCGCCTCGGCGTCGAGCCGGAGGGCCCGGCGCGCGATGGCGCGGCACATCGCCTTGAAGATCACCAGGTGCCCGGGAATCATCGCGTACCAGTAGAGGAGCCCCCAGACGCCCGCCGGATGCCAGTAGGCGGTTGCCGCGAGACGCCGTTCGCCGGGCGCGACTTCGTCGATCTCGAACTCGAGCACGCCCGCGCCCGGCGCCTTCATGCCGAAGGCGAGCGTGAGGCGCCGTCCGGGCTCGACCCCGATCACGCGCCACGAATCGATCACGTCGCCGACGCGCACCTCGTCCGGATCCCGGCGGCCGCGGTTGAGCGCCGTTCCGCCGAGCATCCAGTCGAGGACCTCGCGCAGCGTCCACAGGAAGTCGAGGGCGTAGTAGCGGTTCGCGCCGCCGATCGCCGCCACGGTGCGCCACAGCGAAGCGGCGCTCGCGCCCGTACGGACCTCGCCGCCGGCGCGCTTCGCGTAATACGCGTAGTCGGGGCGGTAGTCGCGGAACATGAAGGCGCCCTCGGTCCAGCGCGCGGCCACCGCATGGCGGCGCTCGGCCTCGAGGGCGGCGCGCACCGATTCCTCGAAGCCGAGCAGGCGCTGGGGGATGAGCGCGCGGATGGGGGCGTCGTTCGCCGCGAAATCGTGCTTGAGGCCGCCGATGAGCGCCCGGGCGACGTTGGCGGGGACCGCCGTCACGAGCTTCAGCCACCACGCCGAGAGCTCGGGCGAGAGCACCGGCACCGGGACGATCCACGGCTCGCGCCGTCCCATGAGCCGGCAGATCGTGCGCATCATCTCCTCGTACGTGAGCGTCTCGGGCCCGGCGGCATCGTAGGTGCCCCCGGCCATCTCCGGGACGAGCGGCGCCGCGACGAGATAGGCGAGCAGGTTCTCCAGCGCGATGGGCGGGGACTTCGCGCGCACCCAGCGCGGGGTGATCATCAGGGGCAGGTGCAGCACGAGGTCGCGCATCACCTCGAAGGCCGCGGAGCCCGGCCCGAGGATGATCCCGGCGCGGATCTCGGTGACGGGGACGGGGTGGGAACGCAGGCATTCGCCCGTGTCGCGCCGCGACAGCAGATGCTCGGAGTCCGCCCCCTCCGGAACCAGGCCGCCGAGGTAGACGATGCGCTTCACGCCGGCCTCGGCCGCGGCCCGCGCGAAGTGGTCCGCCGCCTCGAGGTCGAGTTGCCCGAAGGCGCGTCCCGCCGCCATCGAGTGCACGAGGTAATAGGCGACGTCGACGCCGGCGACGGCCGGCGGGAGGGTTTCGGGCTTCAGCGCATCGGCCGAGACCTTCTCGACGCCCGGCCAGTCGCGCGCCTCGAGGACGCGCCGGTCGCGCGCCGAGGCGCGCACGCGCCACCCGCGCCCGACGAGCGCCGGGACGAGATGGCTGCCGATGTAGCCGCTCGCGCCGAACACCAGGGCGGTGCCCGGCGCGGCGCGGTCCGGGGATGCGCGGGAGGGCGAGTCGCGGCTCAGGCGGCGTAGCTGCGAAGCCGGCGGGAGAACTCCGCCATCGCCTCGATGCCGGTCGCCTCGGCGCGCTCGCACCAGGCGCGCAGCTGCCCGACGAGCTGGTCGGTGGAAAGCGTGGAGCGTTCCCAGACCCTCGCGAGCTCGTTGCGCATGGCGAGCCAGGTGCCGATCTCGTCCGGGGTCTTCGCGCGCTTCATCGACTTCGCGTACTTCGCGAGCACGTCGTAGCGGTGGACGATCACGGCCTTGAGGGTCTCCGCGTCGATCTCCCACTTGGAGGGATCGAGCTTCACCTTCGGGGGCAGGCGCCGCACGGTCGCGAGGCCCAGGGCGGAGAGCGCGCGGATGTAGAGCCAGCCGAGGTCGAACTCGTACCAGCGGATCGAGAACTTCGCCGCGGTCGGGTAGGCGTGGTGGTTGTTGTGCAGCTCCTCGCCGCCGATCCACACCGCCACGGGGGTGATGTTGGTGCTCGCGTCCTCGGTCTGGAAGTTCCGGTAGCCCCAGAAGTGGCCGATGCCGTTGATGACGCCGGCGGCCCAGAACGGGATCCAGAGCATCTGCACGCCCCACATCAGCGCCCCGGCGACGACGCCGAAGAGCAGCACGTCGAGGCCCAGCAGCACGAGGATGCCGACCTTCTGCAGCGGGGTGTAGACGCGGCGCTCGAGCCAGTCGCTGGGCGTTCCGTGGCCATAACGCTCCATGGTCTCGGGCTTGTGGGATTCCCTCACGTAGAGCACGACGCCGGCGAAGAGCACCTTGTTGATGCCGAGCACCTGCGGGCTGTGGGGATCCTCGGCGGTCTCGCACTTCGCGTGGTGCTTGCGGTGGATCGCCGCCCACTCCTTGGTGACCATGCCGGTGGTGAGCCAGAGCCAGAAGCGGAAGAAGTGGCTCACGGCGGGGTGCAGGTCGAGCGCGCGGTGCGCCTGGCAGCGGTGCAGGTAGATCGTCACGGCCGCGATCGTCGTCTGAACGAAGACGAGAAGCACGAGCAGGTCGCCCCACCAGGGCAGATCGAGGAGGCCTTGGAACATGTCGGGCGCCTTTCAGGGGTCCGCGGGGATGAGCCCGCGGGGGGGTTCACTTCGGGTTATGGGCCGGGATTGTAGCCCAGCGGGCCCGGAACGGGCTATCCGGAAATCCGGGGGAAGAATCAAGCCTTTGATTCAAAGGCTGTTTCTCAGGATCCGTCGGCTCCGAGAATTTTCACATCGCGGCGGGGGAAGGGGATTTCAATGCCCTCGCGCCGGAAATCCGCGAGCGCCTGCTTGAGCAGCTCCCCGCGCAGCCCCACCTGACCCTGATCGGGGTCGGCGATCCACACGCCCATTTCGATGTCGATGCCGCAGTCGGCGAGCTTCGAGATCCACGCGGCCGGGGCCGGGTCGGCAAGCACCCGGGGGTTGCGGCGCGCCGCGGCGAGCAGCAGGCCGATGGCGGCGTCCACGTCCGTGTCGTAGCCCACGGTGACCGGCACTTTCACCAGCACCTTGCGATCGGTGTAGGAATGGTTGGTGACGCTCTGGACGATCAGGGTCTCGTTGGGGACGATCGACTCGGTGCCGTCGAGGCTGCGGATCACGGTGTAGCGCGATTCGATCGCCTTCACCACCCCCTGGCGGTTGTCGACCGTCACCAGGTCGCCGATGCGGATCGAGCGGTCGAGCAGGATGATGAAGCCGCTCACGTAGTTGCTCGCGATCTTCTGCATCCCGAAGGCGAGGCCCACGCCCGCGGCGCCCGCGAACACCGAGAGCGCGGCGACGTCGATGCCGACCAGCGGCAGCGCGACGAGGATCGCCGCGAAGAAGGCCACGGCATAGACGAGCTTCGCGACCACCACGCGGATGGACATCTCCACCGTCTCGGCGGCGAGCACGCGGCCCTCGATGATCCGCGCGAGCCACATCGAGATCGCGAGCGTGACCGCGAGCGAGGCGAGGCCCTGGATCACGAGCAGCAGGGAGATGCGCTGCTTGCCCACGGTGAAGGACACGGCGTCGAGGGCCTCGCGGATCTCGGGAAGGAGCCCCGTCACGTGCAGCGCCACCCCGACCCACATCGCCCAGGCGATGGTGCGCTCCGACCCGCGCAGGAACGCGCCCTCCGGCAGGATGAGGCGCAGCACGTAGACGGCGAAGCGGATGATCGCGAGCGCGACGAGCAGCGCGATCGCGAGGTCGAGGAAGGCGGTGGCGGCGCCGTACCGGGCGAAGGCCGCCTTCGCGGCCCACAGGAGCGCGAGCGCCGCGAGCGGGAAGGCGACGCGGTGGAAGCCCCCTTCGCCGAACTTCCAGCGCACGCGGGAGACGACGCGGCTGCGCGCGGCCTTGGCGGCGAACCAGGCGATCGCGAGCGCCGCGGCGAGGACAGCGAGCTGGGCGAGCCCCGCGGTGCGGGTCGCCGGGGAGGCGAGGGCCTCGATCGCGCGCTCTAGCGTGGTCATGGCGCGCCCATTGTAACCGCCGGGGTCGGGACGCCCCTCAGGCGGCGCGCTCGAGCACCGCGGCGAAGAAGCCGTCGGTGTCGTGCACGTGGGGCAGCAGGCGAAGGTATGGCTCGCAGCCGGGGATCGCGAGCCCCGCGTGCGCGAGCACGGAGCCGCAATCGACGAGGCGGAACTGCGGGTGCGCGGCGAGGAAGGCGGAGACGATGTCCTCGTTCTCCTCCGCGAGCAGGCTGCAGGTGCCGTAGACGAGGCGCCCGCCGGGCTTGAGGAGCGTGGCCGCCGCGGCGAGGATCGCCGCCTGCTTCGCGTTGAGCTCCACGACGCCCTCGGGCGTCTGCCGCCACTTGAGGTCGGGGTTGCGCCGCAGGGTCCCGAGCCCGGTGCAGGGCGCGTCGACCAGCACGCGGTCGATCTTGCCGCGCAGGCGCTTCACCTTCGCGTCGTTCTCGCCGGCGATGCGCTGCGGGAAGACGTTGGAGAGCCCCGAGCGCTTGAGGCGGGGCGCGAGGTTCTGCAGCCGCTTCTCCGAGATGTCGAAGGCGTAGAGGCGCCCCTGCGAGTGCATCGCCGCGCCCATCTGCAGGGTCTTGCCGCCCGCGCCGGCGCAGAAGTCGACGACCATCTCGCCGCGGCGCGGCTCGACGAGGAAGCCCAGGATCTGGCTGCCCTCGTCCTGCACCTCCACGGAGCCGTCGAGGAAGCAGGGATGCCGGTTGAGCGCGGGCTTGTCCTTGAGGCGGATGCCGATGGGCGAGTAGCGCGTCGGCGCCGCCTCGATCCCGTCGTACTCGAAGCGCTCGAGCACGGCCTGGCGCGGCGCCTTGAGCACGTTCACGCGCAGGTCGAGGGGGGCGGCGTGCTGGAGGCTGCGGGCGAGGGCGAGGAGGGAGGCCTCGTCCCGGGTGCGGCGCAGGCGCTCGATCACCCAGTCGGGGAGGTCGGCGCGCAGCTCGAAGGGCAGGCTCTCCAGGTCCTCGGCCTTGAGCGCCGCGAGCCAGGCCTTCTCGTTGCCGCGCAGCGCCGACTCGATCCGGCCGATGCCCACGCCGAGGAGCTTCACGATGCCGGCGAGCGCGATCTCGCGCGGTGTGGCCGCGGGCGTGAGGTGCTCGAGCAGGCGCCGGCGCCGAAGGCAGGCGTAGACGACGTCGGCCACGAGCGCGCGGTCGTGGCTGCCGAGCTGCTTGTGCTCGCGGAAGAAGCGGCGCAACTCCTGGTCGGCGGGCTGGCGCGCGGGGAGGATGACGGTGAGGGCGGCGACGATCGCCTCGAGCTGCGGACGGGCGATGTTCACGCGCGGCTCACCGGACGCTGATGTCCGTGGCGAGCTGCTCGACGCGGAAGCGGTTGCGCGCCACGGGGTAGCGCAGCTTCACCGGCAGGTAGTGCTGCTCGACGCCGAGCCAGACGTCGACCTGCTCGTGCTCTCCCTTGCCTTCGTGGCGCAGGTGCAGCGCCGGGACCCGCCCGAGCGGCAGCTCGACCTCCTCGAGGCCGAGGACCTTGAGGGTGAAGGTGTACATCCGCCGCTGGGTGTAGACGCGCATCTCGCTCCCCTCGCCCTGCGGCGGGACGTGGGCGAGCTGGAAGATCATCGACAGCCAGTCGACGGTGTTCTCGGCGAGCGCGTCCTCCTTCGTCTCGCCCCGGCGGTCGAAGGTGACGCGGCGCTTCTCCCAGTCGAACGCCAGACCTTCGGCGGGGCCTTGCGGCCGGTGCTCGACGAAGCGCTCGGGGCGCAGGCCCTCGGAGGTCACGATGCCGCGCGTCTCCTGCGTGATCTGGCCCTCGAGGAAGATCGTGAAGAAGCCCACGGCCTCCATCTCGCCGGTGATCTCGTAGCGGTCGCCGTCGCGGCTCCAGGTGTAGACCGCGCGCCCGTCGGCCAGCGGCGAGGTGAGCTGGTAGTTGATGCTCAGGCGCTCGGGCAGCGCCCCCGCCGGGAACTTCGGCGGCTCGAGGGCGGGAACGGGGGCGGCGGGCTCGGCGAGGGCGACGACCTCGGGCTCTTCCTCCGCCTTCGGCTCATCGGGCGCCGAGCCTTCGTCCGCGGCGAGCAGGACGGGCTCGGGGCCTTCCTCCGGCAGCGGGGAATCGTCGAGCAGGCCGGGGAGGATCGCGACCGTCTCCTCGGGCCGGGGCGGCTTGGGCTTCGGGCGCGCGCGGGGCCTGGGCGCCGCGGGCTTCGGCGCGGGGGCGAGGGAGGCCTCGGCGGCCGAGGCGGGCTCGAGCGTGGCGGAATAGACCGCGGCCTCGCCTTCCGGCACGGGCGCAAGCTCGCCCGGCACGCCGGCGACGAGCGCGGCGTGCAGCGCCGCGGAGGCGGCGAGCGCCACGAGAACGGCGCGGTCTTCCCGGGCGAAGGGGTGCATCGGGTTCATATGGGGTCGCGGGGCGCGATCATCCAGTCCGTGGAAACGCCCGAGCCGCGGATCCGGAGGACATCGCCGGCGAGGAATTCGACCCGATCCTCGAGGAACCAGCGCACCGCCTGCGGGTAGATGCGGTGTTCCTGCGCGAGCACGCGCTCGGCGAGCGCCTCCTCGGTGTCGCCGTCGAGCACCGGTACCGCGGCCTGCACGACGATGGGGCCCGAATCGAGCGCGGGCGTGACCACGTGCACCGTCGCCCCGTGGAGCTTCACGCCCGCTGCGAGCGCGCGGCGGTGCGTGTGCAGGCCGGGAAACGAAGGCAGGAGCGAGGGGTGGATGTTGAGGATGCGCCGCGGGAAGCGGCGGATGAAGTCGTCGCCCAGCACGCGCATGAAGCCCGCGAGGAGGACCAGGTCGGGGTCGTGGGCGGCGATCGCATCGCCGAGCGCGCGGTCGAACGCGTCGCGCGCGGCGAATGCCCGGTGGTCGACGACGCGCGTGGGAATGGACTTCGAGGCGGCCCACTCGAGGCCCCGGGCTCCCGGCCGGTCGGAGATCACCGCGCGCAGGTCGAGCGCGAGGCCCGCCTCGGCGATCGAGCGCATGTTGCTGCCCCGGCCGGAGATGAGGATGACCGCCGATTTCACGCTCGCGTCCCTGGTCCCGGGGCGGTCCGGGTCGGGGCCCTCAGAGGACGACCGTCTGCGGCCCGCCCGGCTCGCGCATCGCGATCGTGCCGATCTCGTAGGCGGGAACGCCCGAGGCGCCGAGCGCGGCGATCACCGCCGCGGCCTCGCCGCGCGGCACGATCACCACCATGCCGATGCCGCAATTGAAGGTGCGCGCCATTTCCTCGTCGTCGACGCGGCCCTGGCGCTGCAGCCAGTCGAAGATCGCCGGCCTCGGCCAGCGCGCGCGCTCGAGGCGGGCGCAGGCGTTGTCGGGGAGCACGCGCGGCACGTTCTCGAGCAACCCCCCGCCGGTGATGTGCGCGAGGCCCTTCACGGTGGCGCTTTCGAAGAGCCCGAGCACCGGCTTCACGTAGATGCGCGTGGGCTCGAGCAGCGCCTGGCCGAGGGTGCGCCCCTCCTCGAAGGGCTCGAAGAGGTCGGCGCTGCTCACGGCGATGATCTTGCGCACGAGCGAGAAGCCGTTGGAGTGCGGCCCGCTCGAGGCGAGGCCGATCACCGCGTCGCCCGGCAGGATCTTGGTGCCGTCGATGATGCGATCGCGCTCGACGAGGCCCACGGCGAAGCCCGCGAGGTCGTATTCGTTCGGGTCGTACATGCCGGGCATCTCGGCGGTCTCGCCGCCGATGAGCGCGCAACCCGCCTGCTCGCAGCCCTTCGCCACGCCCTCGATCACGGAGGCGGCCACGCCGACGTCGAGCTTGCCGCAGGCGAAGTAGTCGAGGAAGAAGATGGGCTCGGCGCCCGACACGAGGATGTCGTTCACGCTCATCGCCACGAGGTCGATGCCCACCGTGTCGTGCTTCTTCAGGCGGAAGGCGAGCTTGAGCTTCGTGCCCACGCCGTCGGTGCCCGAGACCATGACCGGGTTCCGGTACTTCTTCGAGACCTCGACAAGCGCGCCGAACCCTCCCAGGCCCCCGAGCACCTCGGGGCGCATCGTGCGCGCCGCGAAGGGCCGGATGCGCTCGACCAGCGCGTCCCCGGCGCCGATGTCGACGCCCGCTTCGCGGTAGGTGAGGGATGCCAGTTTGTTGCTCATGGTCGATTCCGGAACCGGCGAGAACGAAATTCTAGCCGATTTGCCTCCTCGACGTCGGCCCTGTAAGGGGGTGCGCCCCCCTTGCGACGGACCGCGTCCGGCCCGGAATCCCGGTGGCGGCGCGCGAAAGAAAACTGTAATCGCCTCCCGGAGGGCGCGACTGACCTCCCGGAAGCCGCGCGGGACCCCGGCGTTCGCAGTCTCCTCGGCTTCGCCGATGGCCCGGAGCCCCGCGCGCTTCACCCCACCCAACCGACAGGAGCTGAAGATGAAATCCACGACGAAAACCCTCGCGGCCGCCGCGCTCGCCTCGCTCGCCTTCGCGATCCCGGTGAGCTACGCCGACGACGCCGCGAACGCCAGCCACTTCGTGAAGATGTGCGACGGCGACAAGGACGGCAAGGTCTCCAAGGCCGAGGCGATGAAGATGGTCGAGAAGATGTTCGACAAGGCCGACAGCGCGAAGACCGGCAAGCTCGACCGCAAGCAGGTCGAGACCTTCCTGCGCATGCTCGCGACCGACAGCATGGGCAGCTGAGGCCGCCGGGGGGGGCGCCTTCCGCGGCCCCTCCTGCGCCTCAGGCGTCGCCGCTGCCCTTCATCGCCGGCAGGTGCAGGCGCGCGAAGTCGAGCATGCGCTGGATCGAGACCCGCGCGCGCTTCGCCGTCGCGGGATCGACGTGGATCTCGTGGCCTGCGCGCTCCTCGAGGGCCTCGAGGAGCGAGTGGAGCCCGTTCATCGCCATCCACGGGCAGTGCGCGCACGACTGGCAGGTGGCGCCCTTGCCGGCGGTGGGCGCCTCGATGAATTCCACGCCCGGCAGGCGCTTCCTCATCTGGTGGATGATGCCGCCGTCGGTCGCCACGATGTAGCGCTTCGCGCCGAGCCGCTGCGCGGCCTGGATGAGGCCGGTGGTGGAGCCCACGGCGTCGGCGAGCGAGATCACGCCCCGCGGCGATTCCGGGTGCACCAGCACCTTCGCGTCCGGGTGCAGGGCCTTGAGCTCCTCGAGCTGCTGGGCCTTGAACTCGTCGTGCACGACGCAGGAGGCGTGCCAGGTGATCATGTCGGCGCCGGTCACGCGCTGCACGTAGTCGCCGAGGTGCTTGTCGGGGGCGAAGAGGACCTTCCTTCCCTGCGCGTGAAGGTGGGCGACGACCTTCTCCGCGATCGAGGAAGTCACCATCCAGTCGGCCCGCGCCTTCACCTCGGCGCTGGTGTTCGCATAGACCACGACGACGCGGTCGGGGTGGGCGTCGCAGAACTTCGAGAACTCCGCGGCCGGCGTCGCGAGATCCAGCGAGCACTCGGCCCCGAGGTCGGGCATCAGAACGCGCTTCTCGGGATTGAGGATCTTCGCGGTCTCGCCCATGAAGCGCACGCCCGCCACGACGATCGTCTTCGCGGGGTGCTCGTGCCCGAAGCGCGCCATCTCGAGGGAATCGGAGACCGTGCCGCCCGAGGCCTCGGCGAGGTCCTGCAGGTCCGGGTGCACGTAGTAATGCGCGACCAGCACCGCGTCGCGTTCCGCGAGGAGCCTGCGGATGCGCGCGAGGAGCGCGGGCTTCTCTTCGGGCGAGGCGATGCGCGGCGGCTTCGCGGGCGCGAGCCCGAGCGCGCCGTCGACGCGCTCGAAGCGGATCTGGATGGGAGCGGCGACTGCCATGGCCAAATTATAAATGGGGACAGTCCCCATTTTCGCGTTGTAACAATCATGGGGCAGGGCGATTGTTACAACGGAGAAATGGGGACTGTCCCCATTTTCGCGTGGTAATATTTCGCGCGCTTTCCGAGCGTTCGCCGACCCCGCGGCGGGCGCGCCCGGGACAAGCCGGCCCGCGGAATTCATCCGCGGCGGCGCAGGCCCAGGGAAAAACCATGAGGCAGCTCCTCCTCGACTTCACCCGGGCGCCCGCGCCCACCTTCGCGAACTTCGTTCCCGGCCGCAACGCCGAGGCGCTCGCCGCGCTCGACGCCGCGGCCCGGGGGCGGCTCGCCGAGCGCGTCGTCTACCTCTGGGGCGAAGCCGGCGCCGGCAAGACCCACCTGCTCAGGGCCTTCGCGGAGGCGAGCGGCGCGCCCTACGCCGCGGCCGCCGAGCTGCGTGCGGAAGCTCTCCCGCCGAGGCTCGCGATCGACGACCTCGAGGGGCTCGGGGAGGGCGAGCAGGCCGCGCTCTTCAACGCCTTCAACGACGGGGCCTTCGCGTTCCTCGCGGTCGCGGCCGCGAGCGCGCCCCGCGAGGTGGCCATCCGCCGCGACCTCGCCACGCGGCTCGCCACCGGCCTCACCTACCGCGTGCTCGCCCTGAGCGACGGGGAGAAGCGCGACGCGCTCGCGGCCCACGCCGCGGCGCGGGGCTTCGCGCTCGCCGAGGACGTGGCCGCCTACCTGCTCACCCACGCCCGGCGCGACATGCCCTCGCTCATCGCTTCCCTCGACGTGCTCGACCGCTACTCGCTGGAGACCGGGCGCCCGATCACGGTGCCGCTGCTCAAGGCGGCGATGCAGCCCGGCCTCGACCTCGGCGGCGCCCGATGAGGCTCGTGCTCTTCGACCTCGACAACACGCTGCTCGACGGCGACAGCGACTACGCCTGGGCGCAGTACCTGATCGAGGAAGGTGTCTTGCACCGCGAGACCTACGAGACCCGCAACGAGTGGTTCTACGAGCGCTACAAGGACGGCACGCTCGACATCGGCGAGTTCCTCGCCTTCCAGCTCGCGCCCATCGCGCGCCGGCCGCGCGCCGAGCTCGACCGCTGGCACGAGGACTTCATGCAGCGCAAGGTCCGGCCCATGATCCTGCCCGGGGCGCCGGAGCTCATCGCGCGCCACGCGGGAGACCTGAGCGCCATCGTCACCGCCACCAACCGCTTCATCACCGCGCCGATCGCCGCGGAGCTCGGCGTTTCGCACCTGCTCGCGACCGACATCGAGGAGGTCGACGGCGTCTTCACCGGGCGGCCGCGGGGAACGCCGACCTTCCGCGAAGGCAAGATCCTGCGCGTGCGCGAGTGGCTCGCGGCGCGCGGGCAGCGCCTCGAGGACTTCCGCGAGTCCTGGTTCTACAGCGACTCGCTCAACGACCTGCCGCTGCTGTCGATCGTCACGCACCCCGTGGCGGTCGATCCCGACCCGACGCTCCTCGGCCACGCGCAACGCCAGGGCTGGCCGGTCATCACGCTGCGCAACGGCGACGCCCCGGGAATGCCGGGCGCCGCGGGGAAGGCCCCATGATCCGAAAGTTCATCGACCGCGTCCTCGGGCGGCGCGAGGCGACGCCCCGCAAGGACGCGAAGCCCGTCGTCTACACGAAGGACCAGCACGGGATCGGCCGCGAGTCGATCAGCCGCTGCGCGCGGCGCACCTGCGAGGACCTGCAGCGCGCGGGCCACGCGGCGTTCGTCGTGGGCGGGGCCGTGCGCGACCTCCTGCTCGGCATGCACCCGAAGGACTTCGACGTCGCCACGAGCGCCCATCCCGACGAGGTGCGCTCGGTCTTCCGGCGCTCGCGCATCATCGGGCGGCGCTTCCAGATCGTGCACGTGATGTGCGGGCCGGAGATCGTGGAGGTCTCGACCTTCCGCGCCCACCTCGTGCGCGAGGCCGACGACGAGAACACGGACGAGCACGGGCGCGTGCTCTCCGACAACGTCTTCGGCACCCAGGCCGAGGACGCGCTGCGCCGCGACTTCACCGTGAACCAGCTCTTCTACGACCCGGTGAAGGAGGAGGTCTGGGACTACCACCACGGGCTCAAGGACCTCAAGGCCCGCAAGCTCGTGATGATCGGGGATGCCGCCACGCGCTACCGCGAGGATCCGGTGCGGATGCTCCGGGCCGCGCGCCTCGCCGCGAAGGGCGGCTTCACGATTGAGGCGAAGACCCGGGCGCCGATCCATTCGCTCAAGCACCTGATCGAGAACGTCCCCCAGGCGCGGCTCTTCGAGGAGATCCTGAAGCTGCTGCTGTCGGGCAACGCGGTGGCCTGCGTGAAGCTGCTGCGCGAGCTCGAGCTCCACCACGGCCTGCTGCCGCTGCTCGACACCTCGCTCGACGATCCCGACACGGGCCCCTTCGCGATGGCGGCGCTGCGCGCCACCGACGAGCGCCTCGCGCAGGGCAAGCCCGTCTCGCCCGCTTTCCTGCTCGCCGCGCTCCTCTGGGGGCAGGTGGAGAAGAACTGGCGGCGCTTCGAGGAGAAGGGGCAGCCCTCGGTGCCCGTGCTGCACTCGGCGATGCACGCGGTCCTCGACGAGCAGCGCGACACGCTCGCCATCCCGCGGCGCTTCGACGCGACGATGAAGGAGCTCTGGCTCCTGCAGCCGCGCTTCGAGCAGCGCGGCGGGCAGCGCCCCTACCGGCTCCTCGAGCACCCGCGCTTCCGCGCCGCCTGGGACTTCCTCGACCTGCGCGCGCGCTCCGGCAACGCCGAGCTCGAGCTCGCCCGGTGGTGGGAGGAGTTCCAGGACGCGGGCCCCGACCGGCGCGAGGCGATGCTCCTCAAGGACGAGGCGGGCGGCGCGAAGAAGAAGCGCCGCCGGCGCCGGGGCGGCAAGCGCCGGGGCGGCGAGGGCGGCCCCGCGCCGCAGGCCCGCGAGGAAGGCGAGGCTTGAGCGCCCCGGTGCGCGCGGCGATCGCGCTCGGCTCCAACCTCGGGGACCCGCGGGCGCAGGTGCGCCGCGGCTTCGAGGAGATCGCGCGGCTGCCGGGCACGCGGCTCCTCGCCCGCTCGGCCCTCTACCGCACCGACCCGGTGGGCTTTCTCGACCAGCCCGCGTTCGTGAACGCCTGCGCGCTGGTGGAGACCACGCTCGCGCCGCGCGCGCTCCTCGAGGCGCTGCTCGCCATCGAGCGGCTCCACGGCCGCGTGCGCGACGTCCCCAACGGCCCGCGCACCCTCGACCTCGACATCGTCCTCTACGGGGATGCGACCGTGGCCGAGCCCGGGCTCGCGATCCCGCACCCGCGCGCCCACGAGCGCGCCTTCGTGCTCTTCCCGCTCGCCGACGTCTGGCCCGAAGCGCGGCTCCCGGGCCACGGGCCCGTCGCCGCGCTTCGCGACCGCCTGAAGGGCGAGGGGGTGGAGCGCCTCGCCGGGGAGATCGCGTGAGGCAGCGCTACATCGTCGTCGAGGGCCCCATCGGCTGCGGCAAGACGAGCCTCGCGCACCGGCTCGCCGAGCGCCTGGGCGCGGGCCTGCTGCTCGAGGAGCCCCACGCGAACCCCTTCCTGCCGCTCTTCTACAAGGACATGGCGCGCTACGCCCTGCCCACGCAGCTCTTCTTCCTCTTCCAGCGCGTGGGGCAGCTCGAGGGCCTGCGCCAGCCCGACCTCTTCGGCAAGCCCACGGTGGCGGACTTCACGCTCGCGAAGGACCCGCTCTTCGCGAGGCTCACGCTGGGCGACGCGGAGTACGAGCTCTACCGGCGCATCTTCGAGCACGTGAAGCCGCAGGCGCCCGTGCCCGACCTGGTGATCTACCTGCAGGCCTCGGTCGCGACCCTCGTCGACCGCGTCGACCGGCGCGGCAACCCGATGGAGGCGCGCATCTCCGAGGACTACCTGCGCCGGCTCTCGGAGGCCTACACGAGCTACTTCCACCACTACGACGAGGGGCCGCTGCTCATCGTCAACAACGAGCGGCTCAACTTCGTGGACGTGCCCGCGCACCTCGACCTGCTCATCGAGCGGGTGAAGGGAATGCGCGGCGGGCGCGAGTTCTTCAACCGGGCCTGATCCGGCGCGAGACGGACGATGGGCCTGATCCGGATCCTGCTCGCCCTGCTGGTCCTCGCGCTCGGCGCCGCCGCCGCGGGCGCCGCGGAGCCCCGGGGGCGCATGACGGGCGGCGAGCGCTACGCGCTGCCCGGCTGGTTCAAGCCGGGCTTCCTCGACATCGCCGAGGACCTCGCCGAGGCCGCGCGGCGCGGCCGGCACCTGGTGCTCTTCGTCCACCTCGAGGAATGCCCCTACTGCGCGCGCCTGCTCGACGAGAACTTCCGCGACGGGGCGAACCGCGCCTTCCTCGAGAAGCACTTCGACGTGGTCGCGATCGACGTGCGCGGCGCCAACGAGGTCACCTGGCCCGGCGGCGAGAAGCTCACCGAGCGCCAGCTCGGCGCGAAGCTCGGGGTCTTCGGCACGCCCACCCTCGTGTTCCTCGGGCCCGGGGGCCGCGTCGTCCACCGGATGAACGGCTACCGCCATCCGCGGCCCTTCCGGCAGGCGCTCGAATTCGTCCAGGGACGCCACTACGAGCGCGAGACGTTCCAGGAGTACGCGGCGCGCGAGCCGGCCCCGGCGGCCTGGGCCTTCCGGCCGCATCCGCTCTTCACGGCCGCGGACGACCTGTCGGGCATCGCCGGAGCGCTGGCGGTCGTCTTCGAGTCGCGCGATTGCGCCGACTGCGGCGAGTGGCACGACGCGGTGTGGAACCACCCCGACGTCCTCGCCCAGCTGGAGGGCTTTCGCGTCGTGCGGCTCGACGCCGATTCCGAGGCGCCGCTCACCGATCCCTCGGGCCGGCGCACCACGCCCCGGGCCTGGGCGAAGGCCCTCGGGCTCGACTACCGCCCGGGCGCCGTCCTCTTCGCCGACGGCGCGGAGCGCGCCCGGATCGACGGCATGCTCTACAAGTTCCACGTCCGCGAGCTGCTGCGCTACGTGGGCGGGGGGCACTACCGCGACGGCACGAGCGTGCGGGCGTACAACGCCGCGCGGCGCGAGCAGCTGCTGCGTGAAGGGGCCACCATCGACTACGGGCGCTGACCCCGGCGGGCCCCGGGCGGCCTTTGTTGCAACGCAGCGAAACCGTGGCAGAATGCCCGTCCCGACCGCCCGCAACGGCCCCGCCCATGAGAGTGACGATCCCGAAGCTGCAGGAGCGCGCCCGATCCGGCGAGAAGCTCGTCATGCTCACCTGCTACGACGCGAGCTTCGCGGCGATCTCCGACGCCGCGGGCGTGGACATCCTCCTCGTGGGGGACTCGCTCGGCATGGTGATCCAGGGCATGGACTCGACCCTCGCGGTGACGATGGAGCAGGCCGAGTACCACACCCGCCTCGTCGCCCGCGGCAGCCAGAACGCGCTCGTGTGCGCCGACATGCCCTTCGCGAGCTTCCAGGAGTCGAAGGAGCAGGCCTTCCGCAACGCCGCGCGGCTCGTCGCCGCGGGCGCCCAGATGGTGAAGCTCGAGGGCGGCGCGCTCATGGTCGAGACCACGCGGTTCCTCGTCGAGCGCGGCGTGCCCGTGTGCGCGCACATCGGCCTCACGCCGCAGTCGGTGCACACGCTCGGGGGCTACCGCGTGCAGGGCAAGTCCGAGGACGCGGCCTCGCGCCTCGTCGCCGACGCGAAGGCCCTCGAGGCGGCGGGCGCGGCGATCGTGCTGATGGAGGCGATGCCCGCCGCGGTCGCCAGGCGCGTCACCGAGGCGCTCGCGGTCCCCACCATCGGCATCGGCGCCGGGCCCGACGTTTCCGGCCAGGTGCTCGTCGTCTACGACATGCTCGACATCTACCCGGGGCGCAAGGCCCGCTTCGTGAGGAACTTCATGGAGGGCGCGCCTTCGGTGAAGGCCGCGATCGAAGCCTACGTGAAGGCCGTCAGGGCGAAGAGCTTCCCGGGGCCGGAGCACTGCTTCTAGGAGCCGTCCGTCCCACCCGGGCCCGCCGAACGCGAACGGACTTCCCGCGACCATGGACGTCATCCACACGATCCCCGAGCTGCGCTCGCGCCTGAAGGGCGAGCCCTCGGTCGCCTTCGTCCCGACGATGGGAAGCCTCCACGCGGGCCACCTCTCGCTCGTGGAAATCGCGCGCCGCCACGGCGGTTGCGTCGTCGCCTCGATCTTCGTCAACCGCATGCAGTTCGAGCCGGGCGGGGATTTCGAACGCTACCCGCGCACGCTCGAGGGCGACTGCGCGATGCTCGCGAAGGCCGGCTGCGACGTGGTCTTCGCGCCCGAGGAGCGCGAGATCTATCCGAAGCCCCAGGAGATCGTCGTGGTCCCCCCGAAGGCGGCCGAGCCGCTCTGCGGCGAGTTCCGCCCCGGGCACTTCCAGGGCGTGGTCACGGTGGTCGCCAAGCTCTTCAACATCGTCGCGCCCCACGCCGCGGTCTTCGGCAAGAAGGACTACCAGCAGCTGCTCGTGATCCGCGAGCTGGTGAAGCAGCTCAACTACGGCATCGCCATCGTCGGCGGCGAGACGATCCGCGAGGCCGACGGCCTGGCGATGTCCTCGCGCAACAACTACCTCTCCCCGAAGGAGCGCGCCGAGGCCGTGAGGCTGCACCGGAACCTGAGGCGGATCAAGGAGTTGGTCGAGGGCGGGCGGCGCGATTTCGCGGCCCTGTGCGAGGCGGTGCGCGCGGACTTGACCGGCGCCGGCTGGCGGGTGGATTATGTTGCGCTGCACAAACAGGACGGGCTCGCCGCGGCGGGGCCCGGCGACCGGGAGCTCGTGGTGCTCGCCGCCGCGTGGCTGGGCTCCACGCGGCTCATCGACAACGTGGAAATCCTTCTCTAGCGCGCGGATCGGGAACGGGGTTCGACCGGACCGCCAGCGGCCGGTCGACACCGGCAGGCAATAGAGGCAGGGCTCTAAAGTTCCGGCGCAGAATCGCCGTTCGTTCCACCGGAGGCTCGAACATGCAACGCACCATGCTCAAGTCCAAGCTGCACCGCGTCACCTGCACCCACTCGGAGCTGCACTACGAGGGCTCGTGCGCGATCGACCAGGACCTGCTCGAGGCCGGCGACATCCGCGAGTACCAGCAGATCGACGTCTACAACATCGCCAACGGCGAGCGCTTCACCACCTACGCGATCTCGGCCGAGCGCGGCTCGGGGATCATCTCCGTGAACGGCGCGGCCGCGCACAAGGCGGGCCCCGGCGACCTGCTCATCATCGCGGCCTACGCGGCCTACAGCGAGGCCGAGCTCGCCCATTACCGCCCCGAGCTCGTCTACGTGGACGAGAGGAACCGCGTCAAGGCGAAGCGCGGCGCGATCGCCGTCCAGAAGGCGGCGTAGCCCGGCGCCCGGGCGAGGCGAACCCCGGCCAGCTCCGGGCCAGCGCGAGGAAGCGCCCGAGCAGGGGCGTCTCGCCGCCGGCGCGCCACGCGAGGAGCAATCGGCTGCGCGAGGCGGTCCCGGCGATCGTCCGGTGGACGACGCCGGGCACGCTCGCATTCCGGTACGTCTCCGGGAGGATCGAGATCCCGGTGCCCGCCGCGATCAACGCGAGGATCGTCACGCCCTCGCGCGCCTCCTGCGCCACGCGCGGGGCGAAGCCGGCCTGGCTGCACAGGCCCATCACGTGGTCGTAGAGGCCGCAGCCGATCCCGCGCGGGAACAGGATGAACGACTCGTCGGCGAGTTCGGCCATCCTCACGCCGCCGCGCCGGCGGGCGAGCCGGTGCGTGGACGGCAGCACCGCCATCAGCTCGTCCTCCCAGATGCTGCGCGCCACGATGTCCGGGCCGGGCGCGAACTGGTGGGACGGGCGCAGGAACCCCGCGTCGATGCGGCGGTCGGCGATCGCCTGGAGCTGCGCGCCCGAGGACAGGTGGCCCATCTCCACGCGCACGCCGGGAAAGCGCTCCCGGAACGCCTGGATGAACCGCGGGAACGGCTCGAACATGGGAACGGAGCCGGTGAACGCGATTCGGATCTCGCCGGCCTCGCCCCGCGCCGCGCGCCGGACCTCGTCGCCCGCGTCGTCGAGCTGCGCGAGGATGGAGCGCGCCTGGATGAGGAAGAGCCGCCCCGGCTCCGTGAGCCGGACGCTGCGCCGGTTCCTCTCGAGCAGGATCGTCCCGAGCTCGTCCTCGACCGCCTTGATCTGCTGGCTGAGCGGCGGCTGGCTCATGTTCAGGCGGCGCGCGGCCCGGCTGAAGTTGAGGTCCTCGGCGACGGCGACGTAGTAGCGCAGCTGGCGGATGTCCATGCTTATAGGGAATTCGAATGACTGGAGGCGGAAAGATATATTGGACTCGACCCTTTCGCGGTGCAATGATCGCCCCGGGCCTGCGCCCGGGTCGCCTCCGGCGCGCGCGGGCCGGCGACCCGCCCTCCGATGATCATCGACTGCCACGGCCACTACACGACCGCGCCGAAAGCGCTGCAGGGCTGGCGCGACCGGCAGGTCGAGGCGCTCGACGGGAGGCTCGCGCCTCCGGAGCGCTCCGACCTCGCGATCGGCGACGATGAGCTTCGCGAGAGCCTCGAGGGGGCGCAGCTGCGCCTGCAGCGCGAGCGCGGGACGGACCTGACCCTCTTCTCGCCGCGGGCGATGGCCATGGCCCATCACGTCGGCACGGCGCAAACGAGCGAGGAGTGGTCGCGCGTGTGCAACGACCTCATCCACCGCATCTGCGGGCTCTACCCGCGCAACTTCGCCCCGGTATGCCAGCTGCCGCAGTCGCCCGGCGTGCCGCCGGCGAACTGCATCCCGGAGCTGGAGCGCTGCGTGGCGCAGCTGGGGTTCGTCGGCTGCAACCTGAACCCGGACCCCTCCGGCGGCCACTGGAGGGACCCGCCGCTCACCGATCGCTGGTGGTATCCCCTCTACGAGAAGATGGTGGAGCTCGACGTCCCCGCCATGGTGCACGTGAGCGCGAGCTGCAACCCCTGCTTCCACGCGACCGGCGCGCACTACATCAACGGGGACACGACGGCTTTCATGCAGTTCCTGGCTTCGGACCTGTTCAAGGACTTCCCGACGCTCAAGTTCGTCATTCCCCACGGCGGCGGGGCCGTTCCCTACCACTGGGGGCGCTACCGCGGCATCGCGCAGGACATGAAGCTCGCGCCGCTCGGCGAGCATCTCCTGAACAACGTGTTCTTCGACACCTGCGTCTACCACCAGCCGGGCATCGACCTGCTGC
This sequence comes from Usitatibacteraceae bacterium, assembly GCA_044220635.1. Taxonomy (GTDB): domain Bacteria; phylum Pseudomonadota; class Gammaproteobacteria; order Burkholderiales; family Usitatibacteraceae; genus JBGAQP01. The sequence continues at coordinate 155,030 of JBGAQP010000003.1, read as the reverse complement.
TCGAGGTCATCCCCGTCGACAACATCCTCTTCGCCTCCGAGATGGTCGGGGCCGTCCGCGGCGTCGACCCGCAGACCGGCTTCCACTTCGACGACACGAAGCGCTACATCGACTCCGCGCCCGGCCTCACCGCCGGGGACCGGCACAAGATCTTCGAAGGCAACGCGAGGCGGGTCTACGGCCGCCTGAAGCTGCCCGCCTGAGCAACCCACAGACCCCGAGGAGGAGTGAGACATGGTTTCCCGCATCCGAACGACCATCCCCGCCGCGGCCGCGCTCGTGGCCGCGATCCTGGCCTTCGGCGCCGCGCCCGCCGCGACGGCCCAGGCCTATCCCTCGAAGACCATCAGGATCCTCGTGGGCTTCGCCCCGGGCGGCGCGATGGACATCGTCGCGCGCACGGTGGGCCAGAAGATGGCGGCGGGCCTCGGGCAGACGGTCATCGTCGAGAACAAGCCGGGCGCGGCGAGCAACATCGCCATCCGGCAGCTGATCGACAGCCCGCCGGACGGCCATACGGTGATGCTGGTGGCCAACGGCCTCACGGCGAACCCGCTCCTCTACACGCAGCAGCCCTTCGACCCCAACACGGACGTCGTGCCCATCTCGCTCGTCGCGCGCCTGCCGGTGGTGATCGCGGCGAACCCGGGTTCGGAAGTCAGCTCGGTCGCGAAGCTGATCGAGATCTCCAGGGCGAAGCCGGGGAGCCTCAACTACGGCTCGCCCGGCAGCGGCTCCACGCCGCACCTGGCGGTGGAGCTCTTCGCGCGCGGCGCCGGCATCGCGCTCGCGCACATCCCGTACAAGGGCGGAAAGCCCGCGATCACCGACGTGCTCGGCGGCCAGCTTCCCCTGGTGGCCGTGAACGCGGTCGAGGTGCAGCCGCTCTGGAAGGACGGCAAGCTCAAGGTGCTGGCGGCCCTGAGCGCCCAGCGCGTCTCGACGATGCCGGACGTGCCCACGATCGCCGAGTCCGGCTTCCCGGGGTTCGAGGCCAATGTCTGGCACGCCTTCATCGCGCCGAAGGGCACGCCGCCCGCGATCGTCGCGAGGCTCAACGCCGAGATCCACAAGGCGCTGGCCGACCCCGAGGTGAAGGAGCGGCTGGCGAACCTCGGCGCGGAGGTCTCCCCCTCCACGCCGGAGGCGCTCGCCGCGCTCGTGCGCTCCGAGCACGAGCGCTACGGCAGGCTCATCCGCGAGGCGAACATCAAGGCGAACTGAGGACGGCGCGAGGGCCCGCCGTGGACACCCCCGATCCGGGCGCCGGGCGCCTGTCGCGCCTCGACGCCTGCGCGGTGTCCGACGCGATGGACCGGCTCGGCCTCGCCGGCGTGGTGACGGGGCTCGCGCCGCTTTCCGTCGCGCGCCGCATCGCGGGGCGCGTCGTGACGCTCAGGCTCGGCACGGGCCCGGCCGCCGCGGGACCGGTCCGCCACCTGGGCACCACGGCGATCGAGTCGGCTTCGACCGGGGATGTCGTCGTCGTCGAGCAGCGCAGCGGCGTGGATGCCGGCTGCTGGGGCGGTCTCCTCTCGCTCGCGGCGAAGGCGCGCGGAATCGCGGGCGTGGTCGCCGACGGGCCGGTGCGCGACGTCGACGAGGCGAGGGCGCACGACTTCCCGGTCTTCGCGCGCTCCTGCACCGCGCGCACGGCGCGCGGGCGGATCGTCGAGCTCGGGACGAACGTGCCCGTGCAGGTCGGCGAGGTCACGGTCTCGCCGGGCGACTTCGTCGTGGCCGACGGCAGCGCCGTGGTCTTCGTGCGCGCGGCGGATCTCGACCGCGTCCTCGAGGCCGCCGAGCGCATCGCGGCACGCGAGGCCCTGATGGCGAAGGCGATCCTCGCCGGCGACCCCGTCACCCAGGTCATGGGCGCGGACTACGAACACCTGTTGAAGCGATAGGAGACACGGCATGGCCATCGGTTTCAGGATCTTCCCCGGCCCGAAGCGCGCGGACCCGAAGCTGCTCGAGCGGCTGCGCGCGCTGCCGGTCTCGAACATCAGCGACAACCTGCAGCGCTCGCAGGGCACGAACCTGGAGCCGATGCATTGCTCGGGCCGGATGGTGGGCACGGCGTTCACGGTGAGGACGCGCCCGGGCGACAACCTGATGGTGCACAAGGCGATCGACATGGCCGCGCCCGGCGACGTCATCGTGGTCGACGCGGGCGGCGCGCTCGAGAACGCGATCATCGGCGAGCTGATGGCCGGATGGGCGAGGAAGCGCGGCGTGGCGGGCTTCGTCATCGATGGCGCCATCCGCGACTCCGAAGCCCTCGCGGAGGGCGATTTCCCGGTGTACGCAGCCGGCGTCACCCATCGCGGCCCCTACAAGGACGGCCCGGGCGAGATCAACGTGCCGGTGAGCGTGGGCGGCATGGTGGTGCGGCCCGGCGACCTCGTCGCGGGCGATCCCGACGGCGTCGTGGCGATCGCGCCGGAGGATGCGGAGAAGGTCATCGCCGCCGCGGAAGCCCAGCACCGCAAGGAGCAGGCCTCGATGACGGCCATCGAGGCCGGCACCTGGGACCGGCGCTGGGTGGACGAGGCGCTCAGGGCCCGCGGCTGCGACCCGGGTTGACGGGCCCGCGGGCCCGGCGGCGATGGCGGCGGGCCGGATAGAATGCGCAGGTTGGAGCGCGCTTCCGAACCCGCCCGCCATCCCATGAACCGACTCGACGAGACCGCCCGGGGCGTCTACCTCATCACCGTCACGCCGTTTCGCGACGACGGCGCCCTCGACCTCGAGAGCACCGACCGCGTCACGGACTTCTACCTCGAGAAGGGTGCGACGGGCCTCACGGTGCTGGGCGTCATGGGCGAGGCGCCCAAGCTCACCGCCGACGAGTCCCGCGCCTACGTGAAGCGCGTGCTCGCGCGCGTGGCGGGCCGCGTCCCCGTGATCGTGGGCGTCTCCTCGCCGGGCTTCGCGGCGATGGGAGAGCTCGCGAAGGGCGTCATGGACCTCGGCGCCTCGGGCGTGATGGTGGGGCCCGGCGCCGCCGTGAGGACCGACGACCAGGCGCTCGCCCACTACGAGCTCGCCGCCGAGACCCTCGGCCCCGCGGTCCCCTTCTGCGTGCAGGACCACCCGCTCGCCTACAACGGCGTGCAGCTCCCCGTGCCCGTGCTCACGCGGATCTTCCGGTCGATCCCGACGGCGGTGATGCTCAAGCACGAGGACTGGCCCGGGCCGGGGCTCGCCAAGCTCTCGGCGATCCGGGCGGCGAGCGGGCGCGGCGAGATGCGGCGCGTCTCGATCCTCGCGGGCAACGGCGGCGGTCTCTTCCTGCCCGAGGAGCTCGCGCGCGGGGCCGACGGCGCGATGACCGGCTTCGGCTACCCGGAGATGATGGCCGGGGTGGTGAACGCGCATGCGGCGGGCGATGCCGAGCGCGCGCACGACCTGTTCGACGCGTACCTTCCGCTCGCGCGCTACGAGCAGCAGTCCGCCCTCGGGCTCGCGGTGCGCAAGTACCTGCTGCTCCGGCGCGGCGCCATCGCCTCGATGGCGATCCGCAAGCCCGGCCCGAAGCTCTCGGCCGCGGACATCGCCGACATCGACCGGCTCATTGCACGCCAGGAAAGACGACTCCGGGAGCTCGGCTGATGGCACTCGACGCGAAGATCATCGACACCCTCTCGCGGGTCACGACCGCGACGATCACGACGCTCCTGCTCAAGAAGGGGCTCCGGAACGTCTGGATGCGCGGCACCCGCCCGCTGGGTCCCGGCCAGCCGCGCCTCGTCGGCCCCGCGTTCACGCTGCGCTTCGTGCCGGCGCGCGAGGATCTCGCCACGCCCGAGTCCTGGGCGAAGCCGATCTCGACGCGAGCGGCGATCGAGGCCATGCCCGAGGGCTGCATCGCGGTGGCCGACGCGATGGGCGTCACCGACGCCGGCATCTTCGGCGACATCCTGTGCGCGCGCATGAAGAAGCGCGGCGTGGCGGCCCTGGTCACCGACGGGGTGCTGCGCGACGTCGCGGGCGTGCGCGCGACGGGCCTTCCGGTCTGGAGCCAGGGCGCGGCCGCGCCGCCTTCCGTCGCCGGGCTCACCTTCGTGAACTGGGGCGAGCCGATCGGCTGCGGCGGCGTGGCGGTGTTCCCCGACGACGTCGTCGTGGTGGACGAGGACGGCGCGGTGCTCATCCCGAAGGCCCTCGTCGACGAGATGGCGGCCGCGGCGCCGGAGCAGGAGCGCCTCGAGGGCTGGATCATGTCCGAGGTGGACAAGGGCGCGTCCCTGCCCGGCCTCTACCCGCCCGACGCCGCGAGCAAGGCGCGCTACGAGGCCTCGAAGAAGGGCTGAGCCGCGATGATCGCCGGCCTCGTCCAGATCCTCCTCTTCCAGGGGCTGGGGGAGATCGTCGCGCGCTTCTTCCTGCCGCTCATCCCCGGGCCCGTCATCGGCCTCGTGCTGCTGCTCGCGTGGCTCAGGATCCGCGGCGGCGTTCCGGCCAGCGTCGAGCTCGTCGCCACCGCCTTCAGCCAGAACCTGGGGCTGCTCTTCGTCCCCGCGGCGGTGGGGGTGGTCATGTTCTGGCCGCACATCCGCTCGCACGCCCTCGCGGTCGCGGCCGCGCTCGTCGCGAGCGTGGCGGCGACGATGGCGGTCACGGCCCTCGTGCTGCGCCTTCTCGCGAAGGACGAGGCCGGATGAGCCCGCAGCTTCCCGCCATCCACGAGATCTGGGTCTACCTCTCGGGGAGCCCGCTGCTCGCGCTCGTCCTCACGCTCGCCGCCTACCAGGCCGGGGTGATGGCCTACGAGCGCGCCGGCCGCCATCCGCTCGCCAATCCCGTGGCCATCGCGATCGCGATCGTGGCTTGCGCGATCACCCTGATCGACATGCCCTACGCGAAGTACTTCGAGGGCGCGCAATTCGTGCACTTCCTGCTGGGCACGGCGACGGTGGCGCTCGCGGTGCCGATCTACAAGGGGCTCGAGGCGCTTCGCGGGCGCATCCTCCCGCTCTTCGCCGCGCTCGTCGCGGGCGGCGCCACCTCGATCCTCTCCGCGGTCGGGATCGCGAAGCTGCTCGGGGCCGACGCCGCCCTCGTCGGCGGCTTCTGGGCTAAGTCGGTCACCGCGCCGATCGCGATGGGCGTGGCCGAGCGCATCGAGGTCTCGCCCACCCTCACCGCGGTCTTCGCCGTCACCACGGGCATCCTCGGGGCGATCCTCGTGCGCTTCGTCCTCGACGCGGTGGGCTCGAAGGCCTGGTGGCAGCGCGGCTTCGCGGTCGGGGTGGCCGCCCACGGCATCGGCACCTCGCGCGCCTTCAGCGTGCATCCCGAGGCCGGCACCTACGCGAGCCTCGGCATGGGGCTGCACGGCGTCCTCGGCGCGGTCCTCATCCCGCTCGCCTACCGGGCGCTCGCCTAGCGCCGCGTATAATCGCGCCTCCGAAAAAGAGAGGCCCCATGGCGACGAGCGCGACGAAGGCGATTCCCGCAACCCTCATTCCGGGCGACGGCATCGGCCCCGAGATCACGCGGGCGGTGACCGACATCCTCGCGGCGGCGGGCGCGCCGTTCGCGTGGGAGGAGCACAAGGCCGGCATGGCGGGCGTGGAAAGCGCGGGCGATCCCCTGCCGAAGGAAACGCTCGAGAGCATCCGCCGCACGCGCCTCGCGCTGAAGGGCCCGCTCACGACTCCCGTGGGCGGGGGCTTCCGCTCCTCGAACGTGCGCCTGCGCGAGGAGTTCCAGCTCTACGCGAACCTGAGGCCCGCGCGCACGCTCGTGCCCGGCGGGCGCTACGAGAAGATCGACCTCGTGCTCGTGCGCGAGAACCTCGAGGGCCTCTACGTGGGCTTCGAGCACTACGTGCCCATCGGCGGGGACCCGCGGGCGGTCGCGGTCGCCTCCGGCGTGAACACGCGCGCGGGCAGCCGCCGGATCGCCGAGTTCGCCTTCGACTACGCGGCGGCGAACGGCCGGAAGAAGGTCACCATCGTCCACAAGGCGAACGTCCTCAAGGCGCTCACGGGCCTCTTCCTCGAGGCCGCGAAGGACGTGGCGAAGGCCTACGAGGGGCGGGTCGCCGCCGACGAGCGCATCATCGACGCCTGCGCGATGCAGCTCGTGATGAATCCCTGGCAGTTCGACGTGATCGTGACCACGAACCTCTTCGGCGACATCCTCTCGGACCTGATCGCCGGGCTCGTGGGCGGCCTCGGGCTCGCCCCGGCGGCCAACATCGGCGCGGACGCGGCGATCTTCGAGGCGGTGCACGGGTCCGCCCCCGACATCGCGGGCAAGGGCATCGCGAACCCCGTGGCGCTGCTGCTCTCGGCGTGCATGATGCTCGACCACGTGGGCCGCGGCGATCTCGGCGCGAAGGTGCGCGGCGCCGTGGACCGGGTCCTGCTCGAGGACCAGGTGCGCACGGGTGACCTCGGGGGCAAGGCGACGACGCGGCAGTTCGCCGACGCCGTGATCCGCCGGCTCGGCTGAGCCGGCGGCGCCGCTGCCCGCAGGAACCTGCGCGCCGCGCCGCCGGGCGTTTCGCGCCGGGCAAATCTCGTCGGCCGTTGACTCCAGTCAACACATCCGGAACCAGGGAGTCTAGCGTGACTTCACTGGTGGTCAATGGATGCGCAACTGGAGGAACGGACATGTCCGAACATGTGCGCGAGGAGCTTCTGCAGGAAACCCCGACAGCCGATCCGATCAAGTCCACGAGCCGGCGGACGTTCCTGAAGGGCGTCGCGGGCGCGGGCGCCGCGATTTCGTGGGCGAGCAACACGGCCTGGGCCGAGGGCGAGCTCGGGTTCTGGGCGAAGGACCTGCCCAACGACAAGCTCACCGAGATGTTCACGACCATCTGCCGCATCCGCTGGCACGAGCGGACGATGGCCGACAAGATGCTCACCGATCCCAAGTACCGCGGCTACAACCACTTCTACGCGGGCCAGGAAGCGGTGGCCGTCGGCGTCTGTTCCGCCCTGCGCAACAAGGGCGCCTTCGACGAGGTCGACTTCGTCTACAGCACGCACCGTCCGACGGGCCACGCCATCGCGAAGGGCGTGGACATGAAGAAGATGGCCGCCGAGAACGACTTCCGGGCCACGGGCATCAACAAGGGCTACGGCGGGGAGATGCACCTCTCCGACAAGTCCTGCGGGTTCATCGGCGCCGACGGCATGATCGGCCCCGGCCACGTGATCGCGACGGGCTCCGCCTTCGCCTTCCGCGCCCGCGGGAGCAAGCAGGTGAGCGTGGTCTTCGGCGGCGACGGCACCTACGCCACGCCGCACTTCCACTCGGCGCTCAACAACGCCGCCTTGCTCCAGCTGCCGTTCATCTACGTGCTGGAGAACAACCTCTACCACCAGTACGCGCACTACTCGTACTCGTGCCCGATGAAGGACATCGCGGACGCGGCGCGCACCTATCGCATCCCGGGCGTGGTGGTCGACGGGCAGGACGTCTTCCAGGTCTACAACGCCGCGCGCACCGCGGTGGAGCGCGCGCGGGCGGGCGAAGGGCCCACCCTCATCGAGGCGAAGACCTACCGCTACTACAACCACTGGGGTGCGCCGGGCGCCAAGCCGGGCCAGCTGGGCGCGTTCGGCTACGACCCGCTGGCGATCTCCACCTTCCGGCCCGAGCGCGAGCTTCGGGCGTGGATGGCGCGCGACCCGGTGGACATCTGCCGCAACGTCCTCATCAACTGGGGCGTGCTCGACCGCGCCCGGGCGGATGCGATCGAGGCGGCCGCCAAGAAGGAGGCGGTCGAGGCCTTCGCCTGGGCCGACCAGCAGCCCTTCTGCAAGCCCGAGGACGGCCTGAAGAACGTGTTCGTCGAGGGCGTGGTTCCCGCCCGGCAGTTCGGCTGAGGAGAAGACCATGGCACGCAAGAGCTGGATGTACGCGGTCCTCGAGGCCGTGCAGTACGAGATGCGCCAGGACAAGAACATGGTCTGGATCTTCGAGCTCACCCCGCCGGTGGCTTCCACCCCGGGCAAGCCCGTGATCAACCTGGAGAAGGAGTTCGGGCGCAAGCGCGTGGTGAATACCGGCATCGACGAGATGTGGATGGCGTCGTGCACCCTGGGAGCGGGGCTCGCGGGCACGAAGGCCGTGACCTACATCCCCTACCAGGGCAACTGCATGTGCTTCCAGATCATCCAGAACCACGCCGGGAAGCTGCGCCACATGACCGGCGGCATGGCCGAGATGCCCATCGTCTTCCTGCTCGAGATGACCGGGCAGACGCCGGGGTTCGCCGGCCAGCACTCGGACTACGAGATCGACACCTACTACGCGCACATCCCGGGCCTCAAGACCGTGGTTCCCTCCACGCCCACGGACGCGAAGGGCATGATGGCCGCGGCGATCCGCGATCCCAACCCCGTCGCGTACCTGTATCCCGCGGGGCTGCGCGAGCTGATCGAGGAGGTGCCCGACGAGCAGTACGTGACGCCGCTCGACAAGGCCGCGGTGCGCACGACGGGCTCGGACATCACGATCGTGGGCTCCGGGGGCGGCATGCCCGAGGTGCTGAAGGCGACCGAGCGGCTGCAGGGCCAGGGCATGAAGGTCGAGACCATCGACCTGCGCTGCCTGAAGCCCATGGACACCGAGACGCTGGTGAAGTCGGTCGCCAAGACGAAGCGGCTGCTCACGGTCGACCAGTCGTACTACACGCTCTGCCCGGGCGCCGAGGTGATCGCCCGCGTGGCGGAAAACGTCGACGGCGCGCGCTACAAGCGCGTGGCCTTCCCCGACGCGCCGCCGCCCGCCGCGCCGGAGATGTTCCTCTGGATGCGGCCGAACGCCGACCACATCGTCGCCGCGGCGAAGAAGCTGGTGGGCTGAGGGCGGGGACGGTGCCGATGGATGCCGCGCGCGAGGACTCGCTCGCCTGCACGGGCTGCGGGAGCGGGGAATTGCGCGCGAGCCGCGTGCGCTCGGCGTTCTGGCACGACGAGCGGCTCGTCGTCGTGGAGGACATCCCGGCCCTCGTGTGCGCGCGCTGCGGCACCCAGCTCTACGACGACAACACCGCCATCGTCCTGGACCTGCTTCGCGGCGAGGGATTCCCGCCGGACAAGGCGCGCGGCGAGTTGCGCGTCCCGGTCTTCTCCTTCCGCGACCGCTCCGGGACCGAGACGCCCCCATGAATGCGCGGCGGCGCGGGCCCCGGCCCGGCCTCGTCGCCGTCGCGGCGCTGGCCGTGCCGCTCGCCCTCGCGGCGGCCGGCGAGGACTACGCGTTCATGCCCAAGGGCGGCAAGGCCCTGCTGCTCGAGCTCGCGGGATCGCCCCCGGAGGCGAAGACGCTTCGGGAAGTGTCGCAGGCCCGGCGGACCGAGGCCGAATGGCGCGAATTCGCCCGCGCGCGCCGCCCGGCATTCTCCGAGCGCGAGCTCGACACGCTCGCCGCCTACCTCGCCGTCCACATGCCGCTCGCCCCCGACCCGCCCCCGGCCGGCGATCCGGCGGCCGCGCTTCCGCCCGACGGCCGCGAGCTCGCCTGGACCCAGTGCCAGTCCTGCCATTCCCTCTTCACGAGCCACCTCACGCAGGTTCGCGAGGTGCAGGGGTGGCGCAACATGTTCCTGTCGCCGTTCCACCGCGAGATGAAGATGAGCCCGCAGGAGCGCGAGGAGTTCTCGCGCTACTCCGCGATCAACATGCCCATGAGGATCGAGGACGTCCCCCCGGACCTGCGGTTCTGACCGGCGCCGTCGCCGGCCATCGGGAGATCGCCATGAGCCTGCATCGTCCCACCGCCGCCGCCTGGCTTGCGGCCGCCGCCCTCGTCCTGGCGCCCCTGGTCGCCGGGGCCGCCGACGTCTTCGACTTCATCCCCTCCGGGGGGCGCACGCTGCTCGCGAAGGTGCTCGCCGCCAAGGCGCCGGCGGAGGAGTCGCGCGCGATCGTGACCGGCAAGCGCTCGCGCGAGGACTGGGAGAAGTACCTTCGCGCTCGCGCCAAGGCCGTGCCGGGGCTGCAGCGACTCCAGGAGAAGGAGCTGCTCACCCTCGCCGACTACCTCGCGTTCAACATGCCGCTCGCGGCGGCGAAGGTCCCCGCCAATCCCGCCACGGCGAACTGGGAGAAGCTCCTGCCGCCCGACGGCCGCGATTTCACGCTCGACTACTGCCAGAGCTGCCACATCATCACCGTCGTCGTCACGCAGGACCGGACGAAGGAGGCCTGGCACGGCTCGCTCAACAAGCCGAGCCACGTGCAGATCAAGCTGAACAAGGAGCAGCGCGAGGCGCTCGTGAACTACCTCGTGCTGAACGCGGCGATCCCGATCGACCTGGTTCCCGAGGACCTGCGCGCGGGCGGAGCGACCTACTAGCGTCGCGCGGGCGGGGGAGCCATGCTCTTCACCTCGCTCGAGTTCTTCGCGTTCCTGCCGGTCGCGCTCGCCGTGTTCGCCGCGCTGCCCGCGGGCCGGCGCTGGCTCTGGCTGCTCTTCGCGAGCTGGGCCTTCTACGGTGCCACGAAGCCCGCGAACCTCGCCTTCCTCGGCGCGGTGACGCTCCTCGCCTGGGCCTGCGCGCGGGCCATCGGCCGCGCCCGCGGCGAGGGCGCGCGGCGCGCGCTCCTCGCCGCAGGGCTGGTCGCGGTGATCGGCTCTCTCGCCGCCTTCAAGTTCCACGACTTCCTCGCCGGGGAAATCGAGCGCCTCGCCGGCATCGCCTGGCCCCGGCTGGGCGTGGCGACTCCCGTCGGCTACTCCTTCTACGCCTTCTCGGCGGCCGGCTACCTCGTCGACGTCTTCGCGCGGCGCCTTCCGGGTGCCGGGGGCGCGGGCGAGGTGGCGCTCTTCCTCGCGCACTTCCCCAAGATCCTCGCGGGGCCGATCGAGCGGGCGACCACGTTCCTGCCGCAGGTCGCCGCGGGGCTTCGCGCCGACCCCGCGCGGCTGCTGCTCGGCGTGCAGCTCATCGGCTGGGGGCTGGTGAAGAAGGTCGTCGTCGCCGACAACCTCGCGCCCTTCGTCGACAGGACCTTCGCCATCGCCGCCTACGCCTCGCCGATCGACCTGCTGATCAGCGTCTACTTCTTCGCCTTCCAGATCTACTGCGACTTCTCCGGCTACACCGACGTCGCCATCGGCGTGTCGCTGCTCTTCGGGCTGCAGCTGATGGAGAACTTCCGCCGGCCCTACCTCGCGCGCAGCACCGCGGAGTTCTGGAGCGAGCGCTGGCACATCTCCCTCGGCCGGTGGTTCCGCGACTACCTCTACATCCCGCTCGGCGGAAGCCGTGCGGGCCCGGTGCGGCTCTACCTGAACCTCATGATCGTGTTCCTCGCGAGCGGCCTGTGGCACGCGGGGCTCGGCTACGGGGTGGGATGGACCTTCCTCGCCTGGGGCGCGATCAACGGCGGCTACCAGTGGGCGGGTGTCGCCACGCGACCCCTCTGGCGGGCGCTGGGCGAGCGGCTGCCGCGCGTGCGCGACAGCGCCGCGCTCCTCGTCCTGCGCGTGCTGCTCACCTTCCACCTCATCGCGATCGCCTGGGTCTTCTTCCGGGCGAAGACGCTGGGCGAGGCGTGGACGATCCTCGCGAAGATCGCGACCCAGCTCGGCGAGATGCCCGGCCTGCTGGCCCGGTATCCCTTCACGTACGACCACGGCCTGGGCTTCGCGCTGATCGCGCTCCTGCTGGGGCTCGAGATCCTCGACGAGCGCCGACCCCTGGTCCGCAGGCTCGCGGCGGCGCCCGCGGCGCTGCGCTGGGCGGCGTGGTACCTCGCGATCGTCGCGCTTCTGGTGCTGGGGCGCTGGCAGGCGCGCGAGTTCATCTACATGCAGTTCTGAGCCATGAAGAGCCCCGTGCGCTCCGCCCTCCTGTTCGCCGCCATCGGGCTGGCGATCTACGCCGGGCTCTACGCCGCCGCCGAGCGGCTCGTCTACCGCACGGGCCAGGCCAACCCGTTCTTCCGGATCGCCACGCTGCAGGAGGACCGGGTCGACTGGGTGGTCCTGGGGGCCTCCCACGCGATGCAGCTCGATTTCGGCGGCTTCAACGCGCGGCTCGAGGAGGCGACGGGCCGGCGCGTGCTCAACCTCGGCTCGCCGGGCACGGGCCCGCTCTACAACCGCTTCGTGCTCGAGGCGTTCCTGCGCGAGCGCCGCGCGGGCGGGGTCCTCTACGTGGTCGATTCCTTCGCGTTGCGCTCGCGCGCATGGAACGAGGAGCGCTTCGCCGACGCGAAGCTCCTGCGGCGCACGCCCTTCGACCCGGCGTTGGCCCGCCGCCTGTGCGAGTACGCGCGCGACGAGGGCGTGGACCCGCGCGCGGTGCTCGACTACCTGAGCGGCTTCTCGAAGATCAACAACCGCGAGCGCTTCCAGGCCGATGTCTGGGAGGGGCAGGCGCAGTTCGGGCGCGTGAGCCGCCCGTCGAAGGCGGCCGTGGCCAAGCGCATCGCCTACCTCTACCCGGGCAAGGCCGAGCCGGAGGCGCTCGGGCGCTACCTCGACCAGCTGGCCGCGATCGTCGGGCTGGCCCGGGGCGCGGGCATGGCCGTGGTCGTGGTGAAGACGCCGGTCCCGCCCCTGTATCGCGAGGCGCTGCCCGACGAGGCGGCGTTCGATGCAGCGCTCGCGGCGCGGCTCGGGGCGCTGGGCGTGGCCTACCACGACTACTCCGCGACCATCGCGGATGCGCGCTACTACTTCGACACGGACCACCTCAACCGCGCGGGGCTCGAGAAATTCCTCGAGCAGGACCTGAAGGCGCTGCTCGCCGCCGGCAAGGCGCCCTAGCGCGCCGCCCCGGCCGGCAGGGCTACTTCCCGAGGAGCTTCGCGAGCCGTTCGCGGTCTTGCTCCGCGGGCAGCTGCGGGCGATCGCGCTCGGAGGCGACCAGGCACAGGAATCCGAGCGGTGCATCCGCCGCCGCGCGGAACTGGTGCCAGGTCATGGGCGGCACGCTGACGAGGTCGTAGGCGGCGAGCTCGTGGGCCTGCTCCCCCACGAGGCAGCGCCCGCGGCCGCGGATCACCATCACGTTGTGCACGTGCTCGTGGCGCTCGAGCGTGGTCCAGCCCCCGGGGGCGACCTCGAAGTAGCGCAGCTGGGCGGCGAGCGCGGGGTCATCGAAGAGGACCTGGCGCGTCACGTCCCTGAAGGGCGCGCTGCCCTCCTGCTTGTACGCGAGCACCTCGACGCCCTCCCAGTGGAACGTGCCGTCGTGGCGGCGGACCGGCTTTTCGCTCATTTCTCGACCCTCATCCCGGTCCTCTCCCGAGGGAGAGGGGGAAACTACTGCGGCCCTTTCAACGCGGAAAGGGAGTGCACCTTCTCGACGAATTCGCGGCTGCGGTCGAGGAGCGCGTCGCCGGCGGCGAGCAGCGCGCCGCCGATGAGCAGCATCGTATCCGTTCCGTAGAAGTCGATCATCTCCTCCACGCGGCCGACGTTCATCCCGCCCGCGGGCACGGGCAGGACCGGCTTCAGGCCGTGCCAGGGCTCGCGCGAGGCCCGGGCGATGCCGAGGCAGGTCTCGCGGTCGTAGCTGAAGCGCCCGCCGTAGTTCGGGAAGATCGTCGCGTCCGCCCCGAGCAGCCGGAAGAGGCGGCCGAGGAGCAGCGGGGGCGCGATGCGGGCCGCGCCGCCGAACGCGGGATGCGCGAGGACGGGCATCTCGAGCGCCTCGCGCACGAGCTCGGCGAAGGCGGGCAGGCCCACGAGCATCGGCGCGACGAGGGCCATGCGCACGCCGCTCGCCTTCGCCACGCGCGCCTGCTCGCGTAGCGCCGCGGGGCTGCCCGAGAAGGTGGGCGCGTAGACGGTTCGCCCGCCCGTCTCGCGGTTGGCCTCCTCCACGGCGCGTTGCACCGCCTCCACGCGCGCGGCGAACGGGCAGGAGGCCTGGTCCGCGATGCCGTGGTCGTCCTTCACGACGTCGATGCCCGCCATCGCGAAATGGCGCGCGAGGTGCGCGAGGCGCGCGGGGTCCGAGCCCTGGGGCTTGAGCGCGGTGCAGGTGAGCGCGCGGCCCTTCGCGCCCACGAGGTCGCGCAGGCCCTCGAGGCCGAAGCGCGGTCCCGGGAAGGCCGCGCAATAGCCCCCGGGGAAGGCGACGTCGACGAGCTCCACCTCGGGCTGCAGCGAGCAGTTGCCGAAGAGCATGTTCACGAGCTGCGAGGGCTCGGAGCCGGTCGTCGCGGGCGCGATGCCGAGGTCCACCTCGAAGGCGCCGTCGGCGTCGCGGATCGCCTCCACGCGGGCGACCACCTCGCCGAGGATGCGCTCGTCGTGGATCGCGGCAAGCGGCATCTCGACGCTCTGCTCCGCGGCGAGCGCCTCGGCGCGCGCGCGGCTCTCCGAGGGCGGCGCCGCGATGCGGTAGGTGGCGACGATCCGCTCGCCGCTCATGCGGCCCTCAGCGAGTCGACGATCTCGAGGCGCGCGGCGCGCACGCTCGGCAGGAACCCGCCCACGAGGCCCATGAGCACCGAGAATCCGAGGGTGAGCGCGACGATGCGCGGCGTGAGGTCGAAGCCGAAGGCGAGCTGGCTGAAGGACTGCCAGTTCATGGTGGTCACCGTGAAGGCCTGGAGGAAGGAGGCGAGGGCGAGCCCCGCCGCGCCCCCGGCGAGCGCGAGCAGGATCGACTCGGCGAGGAAGGCGGCGAGGATGCTCGCGCGCCGGAAGCCGAGCGCGCGCAGCGTGCCGATCTCCGCGGTGCGGTTGGCGACCGCGGCGTACATCGTGATCATGGCGCCGATCATGGCGCCGATCGAGAAGATCACCGAGAGCGTGATGCCGAGGATGCTGATGAACGTCGACAGCGCCCGCGACTGCTCCTGGTAGAAGAGCGGCTCGGGCTTCACGTCGAGGACGAGGCGCTGGTCGCCCGCGACGCGCTCGCGGAACCGCTCGAAGGAGCGCTCGTCGTCGAGCCGGGCGATCACCGAGGAGTAGGCCCCGCGGCGGAAGGCCTGCATCATCTGCTCGACGTCGCCCCAGATCTCGGAATCGAACCCCGATCGCCCCGCGTCGAAGGTGCCCACGACGCTCCACTCGCGGCCGGCGAAGCGCAGCCGCTCGCCGATGCCCACGCCGTCGAAGCTCGCCGCGATGCCCCGGCCGACCACGACCTCGGAGGAGCCCGGTCGGAACGCGCGCCCGTCGACGATGCGCACCTGGGGCCGGATCGCGAGGCCGACCGGGGGAAGCCCGCGCACGACGATGTTCGCCGGCTTGTCGTCGCCGCGCTTGGGGATCGCGATCAGCACGAGCGTCTCCTTCGACACCAGCGGCTCGCCGGCCGCGCCGCGCGCCACCTCGGGGATCGTCTCGACGAGGGAGGCCTGCTCGCGGGAGACCGCGCTCTGGATCTCGGTCTGCGCGGCCTGGCGCAGCAGGATCGCGTTGTGCCAGCTGCCGGTCGACACGAGCGTCTTCCTGAGGCCCGCGTCGAGCATCAGCACCGCGGCGAACACGAACACCACCAGCGCCATGCCCCCCGCGGTGAGCGCGGTGGTGAGCTTGCGCGTCCAGAGGCTGCGCAGGATGTAGGCGAAGGGGATCTTCAAGCGATGGCCCTCAGCCCCTCGACGATGTTCACCCGCGAGGCCCGGATCGAGGGCAGGATCCCCGCGGCGAGCCCGACGGCGGCGGCCGAGGCCGCCTGGAGCGCGAGCGTGCCGGGCGTCACGTGGAAGACGGGGAACATCGAACCCATCGCCGACTTGAAGCCCGCGGCCGCCGGGAAGGTGGCCAGGATGCCGAGCAGCCCCCCGAGGGCGGTGATCGCCAGCGACTCGCCGACGATGAGCGCGGCCACGAAGCCCGGCCCGAAGCCGAGCGCCTTGAGCGTGGCGTACTCGGCCATGCGCTCGCGCGCGGTCATCGCCATGGTGTTGGCGACCACGGCGAAGATGATGAGGATCACCACGAAGGAGACGATGCGCACCGCCACCACGATCGTCTCGGTCTGCGCGACGAAGCCGAGCTGGAAGGCCTTCTCGGTCTCGGTCAGGGTCTCGGCGAGCGAGTTGCGGAACTCCCGGTCGATCGCCTGGCTCACCTCCGCGGCGCGGCTGCCGTCGGCGATGCCCACGACGAAGACGCCCGCGAACTCCGCGCGCCGCGGGTAGAGCGCCTTCAGGCGCTCGTTGAGGTAGTCCCAGTGGAAGTACATCTGGCGCGTGACCGTCGTCTCGTCCGCGGGCTCGTAGATGCCGCGGATCGTGAATTCCCAGGTTCCCGGGTAGATCGCGCCCTTGAGCGCGAGCGTGTCGCCCACCTTGAAGCCGTGCTGGTCGGCGAGCGCGCGGCCCACGAGCGTCCCGCGGCGGTCCTTGCGGAACGCGAGGAGCTCCTCGGCATCGATCCGGAACTCCGGATAGAGGTCGAAGTAGATCTCGTGGTCGACGGCGAACTGCGCGAAGAAGTTGCGCGGCGACGGGTCCTTGTAGGTGCCGCCGAACCAGTTGGAGATCGCCACCGCCGTCACCCCGTCGATCGCGCGGATGCGCTCGCGGTAGTAGGCGGGCAGCGGGAAGACGAGCGAAGTCGCGTTGCGGGTGATGAGCCGCGTGGCCGAGGCCATGTCCGCGCCCGCGTACCAGGCGTTCACCACCGTCTGGAGCAGCCCGAAGGCCAGGATCGCCACGAGGAGCCCGGCGAGCGTGAGCAGGCTCCGGAGCTTGTGCCGGAAGATGTTCTTGAAGACGAGCTTCAGGACGTACATGGGCGCTCAGGCGTGCGCCGCGGGGGCGTCGACGAGCTCGCCCTTCTCGAGGTGCGCGAGGCGGCGCGCGCTCTCGGCGGCGTGGGCGTCGTGGGTGACCATGACGATGGTCTTGCCCATCTCCGCGTTCAGGCGCCGCAGCAGCTCGAGGACCTCGGCGGCGCTCCGGCGGTCGAGGTCGCCCGTGGGCTCGTCGGCGACGATGATCGTGGGGTCGGAGACGAGCGCGCGGGCGATCGCCACGCGCTGCTGCTGCCCGCCCGAGAGCTCGTTCGGGCGGTGCTCCGAGCGGTCCGAGAGGCCCACGAGGGCGAGCGCGGTGTGCACGCGCTCGCGCCGCTCGCGCCGCGACAGCGTGGTGAGCAGCAGCGGGAGCTCCACGTTCTCGAACGCGTCGAGCACGGGCATGAGGTTGTAGAACTGGAAGATGAAGCCCACGTGGGTCGCGCGCCAGTCGGCGAGCTCGGACTCGCCGAGCCGGGTGATGTCCTCGCCGTCGACGAGCAGCTCCCCCGCGTCGGGCTTGTCGATGCCCGCGATGAGGTTGAGCAGCGTCGACTTCCCGGACCCCGAGGGCCCCATCAGCGCGATGAAGTCCCCGCGCTCGATGTCGAGCGTGAGGTCGTGCAGGACGGGCACCTCCTGGCCGCCGCGCCGGTAGCCCTTCGACAGGTGCGAGATGCGCACGATCGGCCCCGGGGCCATGGCCGCGCTACTTCTTGACCAGGACGACGGCGCCGCCGTCGCGGACCTTCTCGCCGGGCGAGAGCACGACCTTGTCGCCGGCGTTCAGGCCCGCGACCTCGACGAGGTCGCCGAGCTTTCGCCGGACCTCGACCGGGACCTCCTTCACGAGGTCCTTGTCGCCGAGCCGGAAGGCGACGGACCTGCCGCCGCGCTGCGCGATCGCCTCCGGGCGCACCGCGACGACGGCCTTGCGCTCGTCGGGTTGCGGCGCGCGCGCGAGGAACGCCACCTTCGCGCTCATGTCGGGGAGCGCGCGCGGGTCCTTCTCCCTGAACGTCACCTTCACGAGCAGGGTGGCCTTCGCGCGGTCCACCGTGGGGACGATGCGCGAGACCTCGCCCGGCAGGCGCAGCTCCGGGTAGGCGTCGAGCTGGATCTCCGTGGGCATGCCGGGGCGGATCTTCGCGATCGAGGCCTCGGCGACGTCGGCCTCGACCTCGAGCGTATCCATGTCGGCCATGTTCACCACCGCGCCCTTGGAGTCGACCGCCGAGGAGAAGGGCGTGATGATGTCGCCCACGTTCGCGTTCTTGGTGAGCACGATCCCGTCGAAGGGCGCGCGGATGAGCGTCTGCTCGACCGACACGCCCGCGGAGCGCACGTTCGCCTCCGCGACGCCGATCGCCGCCTTCAGGCTCGCGATCGACGCCCGCGCCTTGTCGTGGCGCGCGCGCGCGGTGTCGAGCGCGGCCTCCGCGATGAACTTGCGCGCGAAGAGGTCCTCGGCGCGCTTCAACGCGGCCTCGGCATCGCGCAGCTCCGCCTCGCCCTGCTCGAGGTTCGCGCGGGCCGCGTTGAGGCTCGCGGAGGCCGAATCGCGGGCCGCGGCGACGTCGAGGCTCTCGAGCCGCGCGATCACCTCGCCCGCCTTCACGCGCGTTCCTTCCTGCACGCCCAGCCACTCGAGCCGGCCCGTCGCCTTGGTGGAGACGGCGGCCTTGCGCCAGGCGACGACGCGCCCGGTGGCGTTGAGCAGCGTGAAGGCCTGCGAGGGATGGGCCATGGTGACCGTGGCGAGCTCCACGCTCGCCGGCGCGGTGGCCGAGCGCCACGCGAGCGCGAGCGCGAGGACGACGACGAAGGCCGCGGCGAGCGCCCACTTGAGCCAGCGTGGACGGCGTTTCGGGCCGAAGGACTTCGCGCCCCGGTCGATCTGCAGCTTCGAGAGGTCTTGCGCGGACAAGCGGGAGGTTCCTGCGGGGAGGGTGCGCCATTCTAGCGCATCGACCCCGCGCTCCCGGGCGGGCTACGCGGCGGCGAACAGTTCCCGGGTCGCGTCGTGGATCGGCTGGCCGGCTTCCGCGAAGGCCTCGAGCACGCTGAAGTGGTTGAGCCCCGGCAGGACGAGAAACGCCTTCACCTGCGCCTTCCAGGATTCGGCGAGCAGGCGCGACTGGCGGCGGAACTCCGCGCTCTCGTCCGCGCCGACGGCGACCACGAGCGGTGCGCCGATCGTGGCGCCGCGGTCCCAGAGGTCGAGGCGCCGGGCGAGCGCGCGGTCGAGGCGGAAATCGGCGTTGGCGCTGTAGTGCAGGAGCGGCTCGAAGTGCACGAGCCCGCTGATCGCCACGCCTCCGGCGACGCGCGCGGGATCGAAGCGCAGCCGTTGCCGGGGCGCGGCGAAGGTCGCGGCGACGAGGTGCCCTCCCGCGGAATGCCCGGCGACGACGATCCGCGAGGCGCTCTCGTGCCCGGCGATCCAGTTGAGCGCCTCGACCGCGTCGTCGACCACGTCGGCGATCGACACCGCCGGGCAGAGCCGGTAGTTCGCCAACGCCACGCTCGCGCCCGCCGCGACCCAGGGCGCGGCGAGCCAGCTGAACAGGCGCTTGTCGAGCCCCCTCCAGTAGCCGCCGTGGAAGAAGACGAGCAGCCGGTCGCTTCCCGCGGCCGGGAAGAGGTCGATGCGGTGGCGCGCGTCGGGCCCGTAGGCGAGGTCGAGCCGGCCGGGGAGCGTGGCGCGCACGAACCCGGAATCCTTCTCCCAGCGCGCGAAGTACGCCGCGTGCTCCGGGACCCGCGCGCGGTTGTCGTACTCGCGCTCGCCGAACTCGGCCGTGAGCGGCTCGGCCGGGGCGAGGTGGGCGGGGAGCTCGGCGATCGCGCGCATGGCAAGGCCGATTCTAGCCGAGGCGCGCGCCTTGGCCGGATCGCTTGCGCGTTCGCGCAGGATCGGTATCGTCGGCGATTCGATGGACAAGCGCCTCCTTCCCCGCGAGCACGGCGCCTACGCCGAGCTCGGCTTCCCGCTGCTTTCGGGGCTCGTGCTCGGCTCTCCCGGCGCGGCCTCGTTCCTGTTCGTCGCCGCGGCGATCGGGCTCTTCCTCGCCAACGAGCCGCTGCTGCTGCGCCTGGGCGCGCGCGGCCGGCGCCTCCAGGAGGAACTCGCCGCGCCCGCCCGGGCGCGGCTCCTCGCGCTTGCCTCGCTCGGCGCCCTCGCGGGGCTCGCCGCGCTCTGGCTCGCGCCCCCGCCCGCGCGCGCCCTCGCGCTCGTGCCCGCCGCATTCGCCGCGTTGCTCGTGCCCGTGGTGCTCGCGAAGAACCTCAAGACCCTCGCGGGCGAGATCGTCGCGGCGGCGGCCTTCGCCGCGATGCACCTGCCGGTCGCCGCGGCGGGCGGGGTCTCGGGCCTGCTGCTCTGGGGGCCGGCGGCCATGTGGTTCGCGACCACCGTGGTCGCCACGCTCTCGGTGCACGCCATCAAGGCGCGGGTCACGGGGGCCTCCCGCTGGATCGTGCCACTCGCGCGCTGGGCCTCGCTGCTCGCGCTGCCCGGGGCGCTCGCCCTCGCGCTCTGGGTGCCCGAGTGGCGCCGGATCGTGCTCGCCGCGAGCCTGCCGCTGGTGGCCGTCGCGCTCGTCAACGTCCTCATGGTCTCGCCGAAGAAGCTCAAGCCCGTCGGCTGGACGCTGGTGGCGGCCAATGCCGCGGCCGTGGCCGTGCTTGTCACGGCGCGTTGAGGCCCTTTCGGGCGGCTCGGGCCCGTTTGACCGGCATCAACGGGCCCCGCCGGCAGGCGCCGATGATGGGAAGGACGCTTGGAATCCTCGACCTTCACCGAAAGGAAAAAGCCATGAACGCCCGATTCGCGCTTGCGGCCCTCGCCGCCGCCTGCCTCTCCACCTTCGCGGCCGCCCAGATGGGCCAGGGCATGGGTCCCGGCCCCGGCATGAGGCACGGGCAGGGCCCCGGACCCGGTCCCGGCGCGGGCATGATGGGCGGCCGCGGCGGCTGCGACATGGGGCAGGGCATGATGGGCGGCGCGATGATGGGCCGTCACGGCGGCATGGGCGGGATGGGCGGAATGGGCGGAATGGGCGGCGCGATGATGGGCGGCGTCGACCCGGCCGCGCTCGAGGCGCTGAACCTCAGCGAGGAGCAACGCGGCAAGGTCCGCGAAGCGCAAAGGGACCTGCAGCGCAAGCGCCACGCCCTCATGGGCTCGATGCACGAGCTGCGCTGGGAGCAGCAGGACGCGGCCCGCGCGGCCCGGTTCGACGAGGGGGCGGCGAGGAAGAACTACGACGCGAGCGCCGCGATCCGCAAGCAGATGTTCGAGGCGGGACTCGAGGCGAGGAAGCGCATCGAGGCGGTCCTCACGAAGGAGCAGCGCGAGCAGCTTCGCGCCCTGCCGCGCCGCCCGGGCCCGGCCTGAGCGGCCGCCCGCGGCCCGGGGCCGTGCGCCCCGGCGCCCGGTTTGCCGAATATTCGGCACTTTCCGTCCGCAATCGGCACGGGTCGCGGGCCTGCGGCCGGCGGTAGCATTTCAACCGCAACACAAAAAGCATTCGTGCTATCGTCGGTTCGCCCCGGATCCCCGTCCGGCTCGAACCCCAGACTTCGAGGAGGCCTCATGTCGAACAAGCCGCAAGAACCCGCGTCCCCGTCCCAGGGCGAGCTCTCCGACCAGCAGCTCGACCAGGTCGCCGGCGGCCAGGAAGTCGTGAAGATGGGCAAGATCACCGTCACCGCCAAGCGGGAGGCCCCGCAGCAGGTGGTGAAGGTCGAGAAGATCGTCGTCGCCGCCCAGCGCGAGAAGCCCGACCTCGCGGGCGCGAAGCTCGCGGCCGCCGACGCCACCTCGAAGAAGTAGCTTCCGCCGGCCGCCTCAGGCCACCTGCCGCGCGAGCAGCGCGGCGAAGGGGCCCTGCGAGGCGGCCAGCTCCCGGAACGTCCCCTGCTGGACGATCCGGCCGCGCTCGAGCACCACGATGCGGTCGGCATGGCGCACCGTCGCGAGGCGGTGCGCGATGACCACGCGCGTCGCCGCGGTCTTCTCGAGGCTTTCCAGCACCGTCGCCTGGGACAGGTTGTCGAGCGCGCTCGTCGCCTCGTCGAGCAGCAGGATCCGGGGCTTGCCGACGAGGGCCCGCGCGATGAGCACCCGCTGGCGCTGCCCGCCCGAGAGCGTGCTCAGGCCTTCCCCCACCAGGGTGTACATCCCCATGGGCATCGCCTCGATGTCGGCGGCGAGGCCCGCCGAGCGCGCCGCCTCCCAGGCGTCGTCGACCGAAAGGCCCGCGGCCCCCACGATGTTGGTGTGCAGGTCGCCCGCCCACAGGCGCCCGGCCTGCAGCACCGTGCCGATGCCCGCGCGCAGCGCCGCGAGGTCGAGGCCGGCGAGGTCCAGGCCGTCGAATCGCACCGTGCCGCTCGCGGGCGACTCGAAGCCGAGCATGAGGCGCAGCAGCGTCGATTTCCCCGAGCCGCTCGCGCCGACGATGGCGACGAACTCGCCGGGCCGGATCGCGAGGTCGATCCCGGAGAGCACCTCCGGCCCTCCGGGATAGGCGAAGGACACGCCCGAGAGCTCGATCGCTCCCGCGGGCCGGTGGCGGCGCTTGCCGCGCCCCGCGTCCTCCGGGGGTGTCGCGAGGATCGGGCGGGCGCGTTCCCAGACCGACTGCAGGGCCGCGAGGTCGATCCCCGTGGCGACGATCGCCTGCACGCCCCCGAGCAGGCCGAACATCGCCGCCTGGAAGGCGACGAACTCGCCCACGGTCAGCGCCCTCGCCGCCGGGTCCTGCGCGAGGCGCCAGGCGAGCCAGAGCACGAGCGTGACCGCCGCGGGCTGCAGGATCGAGAGCATCGCCGTCTCGAGGTTCGTGAGCCGCGCGCTCGCGCGGTTGAGCGCTCCGAACTGCGTTCGCCGCGCGGACCAGTTGCCGAAGGCGCGCGACTCCGCCGCCGCGGCGCGCAGCTTCGCGATGCCCGCGAAGACCTCGAAGGCCATCGCCGAGAGCCTGCCGTCGGCGGCCTCGATCCGCCGCCCGATCGCGAGCCGCCCGAAACCGAGCGCCACCGAGAGGAGTGCCGCGACCGCGACCACGCCGAGGGCCGCCGCGGTGAGGCGCGCGCTGTAGGCGAGCATGAGCAGCAGGTTCGCCCCGAGGAAGATCGCGGTGACGAAGGCGCCGATGGACGCGCCCGTCACGGTGCGCTGCACGGCGTTCACCGCCGAGAGGCGCAGCGCCAGGTCCCCGCTCGAGAATGCGCGGAAGAAGCGCGCGGGCGCGCCGATCACGCGGTCGAGCACGGCCGCCTGGACCGCCACCGCCGTGCGCGCCTCGAAGCGCAGCACCGCGTAGCGGCGCAGGATGCCGAGCGCCACGATCGCGAGCCCCGCGGCCGCGAGCCCCGCGACCAGGGCCGCCGCCGTGGCGAGCGAGCCCGCGGGAATCGCGCGGTCGATCAGCAGCCCCGTGGCCACGGGCGTGAGCAGGCCCGCGAGCGCGGCCGCGAGCCCCGCCAGGACGAGCACGGCCACGTCGGCGCGCGCATGGGCGAGCGCGAAGCCGAGCACGTCGAGCGTCGAGAGCGCGCGCGGCTCGAAGCGGCGGTGGAAGGCCCAGGCGAAGGGCGCGAGGCGCCGCGCGAGGTCCTCGTCCACGGGCCACTCGAGGCGGCCCTCGCCCGTGGCGTCGAGCGCCACCATGCGGTAGCCCGCGAGCCCCCGCGGCAGGAGCGCGACCCAGCCCGTGCCCCCGGGCACGGCGGGCTCGTCCGCGCGCGGGGCGCGGCGGCGCTCGGCCACGCGGGCGAGCAGCGGCGTCGCGCCCTCGCGCCACCAGCGCCCGTCGAGGAGCACCGGGCGCGAGCGCAGCCCCATCGCGAGGGCCTGGTCCTCGACCGCGCGCGCGTCCTCGCCGGTCGCCGCCTCGCCTCCGGGCGCGGCCGCGCCGAGCGCCGGCGCGAGCAGCCCCAGCGCGCCGTGGAGCGAGGTCGCCCGGTAGGAGAGCCCGGGATCGGTCACGACAGGGCCTGCGACTCGCCCGCGACGAGCGCGGCATAGCGCCCCGCGGGGATCGCCGCGAGCTCGGCGTGGGTTCCGCGCTCGACGACGCGCCCCGCCTCGAGCACGAGGATCTCGTCGGCGTCGCGCACCGTGGACAGGCGGTGCGCGATGACGAGGCAGGTGGTGCCGCGCCGGCGCAGGTTCGCCTCGACGATCGCCTCGGTGGCGGGGTCGAGCGCGCTCGTGGCCTCGTCGAGCACGAGGATCGAGGGGCCGCGGGCGAGCGCGCGCGCGATCTCGATCCTCTGGCGCTGGCCGCCGCTCAGGTTGCGCGCCCCTTCCTGCAGCGGGGCGTCGAGGCCGCCCGGCCGCCCGCCGATCTCGTCCTCGATGGCGGCGTGGCGCGCGGCCGCGCGGATCACCTCGTCCTCGGCGGCGGGGTCCCAGAGCGTGAGGTTGTCGCGCACGCTCCCCTCGAAGAGGACGACGTCCTGGTCCACGTAGGCAAGGGCGCGCGCGAGCTCCTCGCGCACGTACGCCTCGCGGGGCCGGCCGTCGAAGAGGATCTCGCCCGACCACGGCCGGTAGAGCCCCGCGGCGAGGCGCGCGAGCGTGGACTTCCCCGAGCCCGAAGCGCCCACGAGCGCCACGCGCGAGCCCGGCCACACGCGGAGGTTGAAGCCCTCGATGAGGGGCACGCCGCCCTTCGCGTAGCCGAAGCTCACGTCGCGGAACTCGATCGCGCGCGGTCGCGCGCCGGAAACCGCGCTCGGCGGGTCGTCGACGACCGCCACCCCCGGCTCGGCGGGGTGGTTGAGCACGTCGTCGATGCGCGCCGTGTCGCCGCGCAGCGCCTGGACCTTCTGCACCGCGTCGTAGAGCGCGTGCACCGGGGCCGTGAAGCCCGCGAGCAGCACCTGGAAGGCGACGAGGTCGCCGACGCTGAACGCGCCCTGCATGATGCGCACCGCCCCCCAGCCGAGCACGCCGAGCTGCGCGACGAGGCCCGCGATGGCGGGCACCTGCGAGAGGGCGAAGGTGAGCCGCTCGGCCTCGAGCGCGGTGTTCGCGAACCGCACCTGCAGGCCCAGCCAGCGCAGGAAGAGCGCGCCTTCCTGCCCGCCCGCCTTCACGCTCTCGATGTTGGCGAGCCCCCCGGCGGCGGTGCCCGCGATCCGGCCCGCCTGCACCGAGAGCTGCTGCGAGACGTCGGCCGTGCGCGCGGCGAGCGCGCGCACCGCCAGGAGCTCGACCGCGACGCAGGCCGCGACGAGCCCGGTGAGCCCCGCGTCGAGCCGCAGCATCAGCAAGAGGTAGAACGCCGCCGTCGCGAGGTCGAGCACGACGAAGGCGAGGTCCGCGGAGACGGTCTCGGCGACGCGCTCGTTGAGCTCGACGCGCGCGGCGATCTCGCCGGGCGAGCGCTGCACGAAGAAGTCCATGGGCAGCGCGAGCGCCCGGGCGAAGAAGCGCCGCGCGGAGGCGAGGGAAGCGCGCGCGAAGGCCGCGGTGAGCACCTGCCCCTGCAGCCAGGTGAGGGCGCCGCGCGCGAGCGCGGCGGCGACGAGCCCGAGCACGAGCGCCTCGGCCACGCCCGGCAGGCGCGCGGCGAGCACCTCGTCGACGAAGCGCCCCATGAGCCAGGGCAGGGCGAGCGCGGGCGCGACGAGCGCGAGGCCGAGGAGCACCGCGAGCGCCACCGGCGCGGCGAGTCCCGTGAAGTGCCTGCGCAGCGACGCGAGGACCGAATAGGGCTCGCCGCCGGGGGCGAATTCCGGCCCCGGCTCGAAGGTGAGCACCACGCCGGTGAAGGCCTGGTCGAACTCGGCGGCGTCCACGCGCCGCCGTCCCAGCGCGGGATCGTTGAGCAGGGCACGCCCCTCGCGGAAGCCCTCGAGGACGACGAAGTGGTTGAAGTTCCAGAAGAGGACCGCGGGCAGCGGCAGCGCGGCGAGCTCCCCCGGCTCCTTGCGGAAGCCGCGCGCGACGAGCCCGTAGCTGCGCGCCGCGCGCAGCAGCCCCCCCGCCTTGCTCCCGTCGCGCGTGACGCCGCACTCCGAGCGCAGCGCCTCGAGCGGCACGTGGCGCCCGTGGAAGGCGAGCACCATCGCGAGCGAGGCCGCGCCGCATTCGACGGCCTCGAGCTGCATCACCGTGGGCACCCGCCGCAGGGGCGTGTCCGCGAGGCGCGGCGCCGCGGCGGGCGGCCCCGCGGCAGGCGCGGCTACGGCAGCCATGCGGCGAAGGCCAAGACGAGGAGCGCGAGCACGGCGAGGAGCGCGAGGAGTGCGCGCGGATAGGCCGGCAGGACCGGGCGCGCGTCGAGGCGCTCGGGCGAGGCGAGGCGCTCGAGCGCCGCCTTGCGGAAGAGCGAGGGGTCGCCCGCGGGCATGGCGCCTCAGCCCGCGAGGCGCTTGAGCATGCGGTCGAAGCGCGCGCCCGCGAGGTGGACGTTGTCGAGGAGGTCCTCGGTCAGCTCGTCCTTCGCGTTCTCGTCCTCCAGGGGCTTGCCATAACCCATCCGGTGCGTGGTATGGCGCAGGCGGTCGGCGAGGAACACGCACAGCGCCCGGTAGAAGCGCGCCGCGAAGGCGGAATCCTCCACGAGCTTCGCGCGCACCCGGGCGTCGGGCACCCTGAGGAGGGTGGAGTCCGCCGTCACCACCACGGAAACCGCCGTGGGCGCGGGGTCGACGAGCGACATCTCGCCCAGGATCTCGCCCGAGGCGAGCGTGGCGAGCGACGCGCCCGAGGCGGTGCGCACCTCGAGCGCGCCGTCGAGGACGAACCAGATGTTGTCGACGCGGGCGCCGAGCGGGATGAGCGTGGCGCCGGCATCGACGTGGATGCGCTCGCCGGCGGTGGCGAGCCAGTCGACGTCGCCGTCGGTGAGCTCGCTGAAGATGAACAGGACCTTGCGCACGCCTCGCCTCCCCCTGGTCGTCCGTCCGGGCGGGTCCCGGACAAGGCGAGTGTACCGAAACGGGGGCCGCGGGCCCGAAGGTGGTGCCGGGAGAGGGAATCGAACCCTCATGGTGTCGCCACCGCGGGATTTTGAGTCCCGTGCGTCTACCAATTCCGCCATCCCGGCCGGGACGCGAGCGGAAATTATAATCGGCCCATGCGCCTGGCCGATTTCGACTACGCCCTGCCCCCGGAGCTCGTCGCCCAGCACCCGCCGCGGGAGCGCGCGGCGAGCCGCCTGCTGCACCTCGACGGCGCGACGGGCGCGATCGCCGACCGCGCCTTCCGCGACCTGCCGTCCCTCGTGCGGCCGGGCGACCTGCTCGTCTTCAACGACACGCGCGTGATCAAGGCGCGGCTGCGGGGGCGCAAGGACACGGGCGGCGAGGTCGAGGCGCTCGTCGAGCGCGTTCTCGACGAGCGCAGGGCGCTCGCGCAGCTGCGCGCGAGCAAGACGCCGAAGGCGGGCCGCGCGCTGCTGTTCGCGGGCGGCGTGCGCGCCGAGGTGCTCGGCCGCGAAGGCGACCTCTTCGAGCTCGCGTTCGCGGGCGACCGGCCGGTGCTCGATCTCCTCGAGGCGCACGGCGAGGTGCCCCTGCCGCCCTACATCGGGCACGCCCCGGGAGCCGAGGACGAGGCGCGCTACCAGACGGTGTACGCGAAGGTGCCCGGCGCCGTGGCCGCTCCCACCGCGGGACTGCACTTCGACGCGGCGATGCTCGCCGCCCTGCGGGAGCGGGGTGCGGCGAGCGCCACGGTGACGCTGCACGTGGGAGCGGGGACCTTCCAGCCGGTACGCGGCGAGGATCCCTCGACCCACGAGATGCACGCCGAGTGGTACCGCGTCCCCGAGGAGACGGTCGCGGCGATCGGGCGCGCGCGCGCCGCGGGCGGGCGCGTCATCGCGGTCGGGACGACGACGCTGCGCGCGCTGGAATCCTCGGCCGCGGCCGGCGGCGAGCCCGTCGCGGGCCCGGCCGAGACGCGCCTGTTCATCCTGCCCGGCTACCGCTTCCGCGTCGTCGACCGCCTGCTCACGAACTTTCACCTGCCGAAATCCACGCTGCTCATGCTCGTGGCCGCCTTCGCCGGGCTCGACCGGGTGCGGGAGGCCTACCGGCACGCCGTCGCGAAGCGCTACCGCTTCTTCAGCTACGGCGACGCCATGCTGGTCGAGCGAGGAAGCCCTTAGACTTTCGTCAATGCCCCGGCGGGGCCAGCTTGTATACTTCCGCTCCAATCCCATCACGAAACCGTGCCGGCTCCCTTGAATGAAGTGATGGCGTCGATCGCCCCCGAGCCGCGCCTGGCGAGCGCGGGGCTCGGCGCGTCGATCGACTGCGAATCCCTCTACGCCCTGCCGGGCGCTCTCGGCGCGGACGCGACGCTGATGCCCCAGGCGGGCTGGTCCGATTCCCTCGGCGGCGGCGAGCGCTGGCTCGCGCTCGGCGCGATCGACGAGCGGATCGTGCCCGCGGGCGCGGGCCTCGCCGCCGCGCTCGAGGCGCTCGAGCGCGCCCGCGAGAACCTGGAGTCGCTCTTCGGCCGCGGGGCGGATGCCCGTTACGCGCGCTACCTCGGCGGGCTCGCGTTCGACCCGCGCAACGCCGCGAATCCCGGATGGCCCTGCGGCGAGGCGGCGCGCTTCGTGCTGCCGCGGGTGCTCCTGCGCCAGGCGAGCGGGCGCACCGAGGTCACGGTGCTCGGCACGCCCGAGCGCGAGGCGCGCCGGATCGTCGCCCGCCTCGCCCAGGCCGCGCGGCAGGCACGCCTCGACGCCTCGCGCATCCACCTCGAGGAGCGCGCCGTGCCCCGGGAGCGCGAGCGCTGGATCGAGGCGGTGCGCTCGGTGCTCGGGCGCATCGAGTCGGGAGCGGCGCGCAAGGTCGTGCTCTCGCGCGACCTCGTGCTCGAGGCGCGCGAGGCGATCGACCCCTGGCGGCTCATGCACCTCATCCACGAGGGCGACCCCCACGGGTTCCGGTTCTGCCTGCGCTTCGCGGACGACAGCGCCTTCGTGGGCGCGAGCCCCGAGCGGCTCGTGCGCGTGCACGGCTCCGCGCTCGCCTGCGACTGCCTCGCGGGCACGATCCGGCGCGGGAGCACGAAGGAAGAGGAGGCGCGCCAGGCCGCGCGGCTGCTCGCGAGCGAGAAGGACGGCCGGGAGCACCGCATCGTGCGCGAGGAGATCCTCGCGGCGATCGCCCCGCACCTGCGCTCCCACGAATTCCCCGCCGAGCCCGGGATCATGGCCCTGCCCGGCGTGCTGCACCTCTGGACGCCGATCCGCGGGCGACTGCGCGACGCGGCGAGGCTCTCCGACCTCGTGGGCGCACTGCATCCCACTCCCGCGGTGGGCGGCTCGCCGCGGGAAGTGGCGATGGACGAGATTCGCGCCCTCGAGGGGCGCTCCCGCGGCTGGTACGCGGGCCTCGTCGGCTGGGTCGGCGTCGACGAGGCCGATTTCGCGGTCGCCATCCGCTCGGCGATCGTGCGCGGCCGGCGCATGACCGCCTTCGGCGGCGCCGGGATCGTGCGCGGCTCGGACCCGGCCGCGGAGTGGGAAGAGACCGCGCGCAAGGCGGCGTCCTTCGTCAGCCTGTTCGCCGAGCGTTCGTGAGCGTCGCGGGGGAGAGGGCGGTGCGCGAGCCCGCGGGCCTCGCGCCGGGCGCGGCGGTTCCCGAGGCGAACCTCCTCTTCGCGCGCGCTCTCCTCGAGGGGCTGGTGGCCGGCGGCGTGCGCCACTTCTGCCTCGCCCCGGGGTCGCGCTCCTCGCCGCTCGCTCTCGCCGCCCACGCCGATTCGCGGCTCGCGCTGCACGTGCAGGTGGACGAAAGGAGCTGCGGCTTCCTCGCTCTCGGCCTCGCGAAGGCCACCCTCGCGCCGGTCGCACTCCTGTGCACCTCGGGCACCGCGGCGGCGAATTTCCTCCCCGCGGTGGTCGAGGCCGCGCTCGCGGGAGTCCCCCTCGTCGTGCTCACCGCGGACCGTCCGCCGGAGCTGCGCAACGCGGGCGCGCCCCAGACGATCGACCAGCTCCATCTCTACGGCTCGCACGCGCGCGCCTTCCGCGACCTGCCGTGCCCCGACGAGGCGGGCGTCACGGCCGAGCTCGCCGCGCAGTGGGCGGCCGAGGCGTGCTCGACCGCGCGCTCTCGCCCCGCCGGCCCCGTGCACCTGAACATTCCATTCCGCGAGCCGCTGGTGCCCGAGCCCGCGGCGATGGCCGCGTGCGACGCGCGCTGGGTGCAGCTCGCGCCCGGCGCGCGCGCCGCGGCGGAGGGCGAGCGTCACGAGCCGCGAGTCGCCACGCCGGGCGCCGCGAAGACATCGGAACTCGCCGCGCGCTTCGCGCAGGCGAGCCGCCCGCTCATCCTCGCGGGCCCCGAGGCCGCCTCGCCGGGAGAGGCGGGGGCCGTGCTCGCGCTCGCCAAGGCGCTGGGGGCACCGGTCTTCGCGGACATCGCCTCGGGGCTGCGCTTCGCCGCCGCGGGCGAAGGCGACCTCCCCTGCGCCCACGCGGACCTGTTCCTGCGCGACGAGGCGATCGCGGCGCTCGCGCCGGACCTCGTCCTTCGCTTCGGGGGCATCCCGACCTCCAAGGTCCTCGCGCAATGGCTCGCGCGCCATCGCCCGCCCCTCGTGGCGGTGCAGCCCGACGAGCGCCGCCGCGACCCGGACGCGATCGTGGGCGAAGTGGTCGTGGCGCCCACGGGGGACTTCTGCGCGGCGCTCGCGGCCTCGGCGCGGCGTGTGGCCGGCGCATCCGACGATTGGCGGCGATTGCTCGCCGCGGCGGAGCGCGGCGCCCGCCTCCTCGCCCGCGAGGCTCCTCACGAGGCCGCGGCGGTTGCCGCCGCCTGCGGCGCGCTGCCCGCGGGCGGCGCGCTTGTCCTCGCGAGCAGCATGCCGATCCGCTGGGCCGAGATGTACGCCTCGCGCGCGGAGCGCGACGTGCGGGTCTTCGCCAACCGCGGCGCGAACGGCATCGACGGCACGATCTCCACCGCCGCGGGCGTGGCGATCGGTACCGCCGCGCCCACCCTCCTCGTCACCGGCGACCTCGCGTTCCTGCACGACCTCGGCGGACTGCGCTCGGCGCGCGAAGCGACCCAGGGACTCGCGATCCTCCTCCTGAACAACGACGGCGGCGGGATCTTCTCGCACCTGCCGATCGCCCGGCACGAGGGCGCCTTCGAGCCGCTCTTCGGCACGCCCCAGGGCTGCGACCTCGAGGCGGCGACGCGCGCCTTCGGCATCGAGCACCGCCTTGCGGCCTCGGTCGGGGAGGTCGCGGCGCTCGCGCGCGAGGCGCTCGCGGCCAGGCGCGTGCGCGTGATCGAGTGGCGCACGGACCGGGCGGAGACCGCGCGCGAGCAGGCCTCGCTCGCGCGCCGCGCGGGCGTGCACTCCGAGCGCGTCCACGCGGCGGGCGTGGACTGGGAGGTGCGCTCGCGCGGAGTGCCCGCGGACGTGCCCCTCGTGCTGCTGCACGGCTTCACCGGGACCGGGGAGTTCTGGCGCGCCGTGGTCGAGCGGCTTCCCGCGCGCCAGTGCTTCTTCCCGGATCTCCCGGGCCACGGGGGCAGCGCCGCGCCGACGCCGCCCGAGGCGTGGCGGGGCGAGGCCTTCTGCACGGCGCTCGCCGCGGTGCTCGACGCGCTCGGCATCGCCCGCTGCGCGCTGGCGGGTTATTCCATGGGCGGGCGGCTCGCGCTCGCCTTCGCCGTCCTGCACCCGGAGCGCGTGGCCGCGCTCGCCCTCGCGGGCGCCTCGCCCGGCCTCGCGTTCGCCAGGGAGCGCGAGGAGCGCGCGAGCGCGGACCTCGCCCTCGCGCAATCCATCGAGCGAGACGGCATCGAGGCGTTCGTCCGCCGCTGGGAGGCGCAGCCGCTCTTCGCCTCGCAAGGCGATCTCGCCTCGGAGTCGCGCGAGGCGATGCACCGCCAGCGGCTCGCGCAGGACCCGGCGCGGCTCGCCGCGGCGCTGCGCGCCTTCGGCACCGCTTTCCAGCCCGACCTGCACCCGGTGCTCGCGCGTGTGACGATGCCCACGCTCGTGGCGGCCGGGGAGCGCGACGCGAAGTTCGTCGCGATCGCGCGCTTCATGGCCGAGCGCATCCCGCGCGCCGAGGCGCTCGTCGTCCCCGGCTGCGGCCACGCCGTGCCCCTCGAGCGACCCGAGGCGTTCGCCGCCGCGCTGGAAGGATTTCTGCAAAGGAGCATCGACCGATGAGCGCAGCCAAGCGGATCGCCTGGAAGGCGGCGGGGAAGTACGCGGACATCCTCTATCACAAGGCCGAGGGGATCGCGAAGCTCACGATCAACCGGCCGGAGGTGCGCAACGCCTTCCGGCCCACGACGCTGCGCGAGCTCGCGCGCGCGCTCGAGGACGCGCGCGAGGACCCGGCGATCGGCGTCGTCGTCCTCACGGGCGCGGGCGACAAGGCCTTCTGCTCGGGAGGCGACCAGCGCGTGCGGGGCGAGGCCGGCTACGTGGGACCCGACGGCGTGCCGCGCCTGAACGTCCTCGACCTGCAGAGGCAGATCCGCTCCTGCCCGAAGCCCGTGATCGCGATGGTCGCGGGCTATGCGATCGGCGGCGGCCACGTGCTGCACGTGGTCTGCGACCTCACGATCGCCGCCGACAACGCGCGCTTCGGGCAGACCGGCCCGCGCGTCGGGAGCTTCGACGGCGGCTTCGGCGCGAGCGTGCTCGCGGACCTCGTCGGCCCGAAGAAGGCGAAGGAGATCTGGTTCACCTGCCGGCAGTACGACGCCGCTCAGGCGCTCGCCATGGGGCTCGTGAACGCCGTGGTGCCGCTCGCCGACCTCGAGCGCGAGACGGTGGTGATGTGCCGCGAGATCCTGCAGCACAGCCCGCTCGCGCTCCGGTGCCTGAAGAGCGCGTTCAACGCGCGCACCGACGGCGAGGCGGGCCTGCAGGAGCTCGCGGGCAACGCGACGCTGCTGTTCTACATGACCGAGGAGGCGCAGGAAGGCCGCAACGCCTACGTCGAGAAACGCCGCCCCGATTTCGGGCGCTTCCGCCGGCTGCCTTGACGAGCGCGATCGCCCCGCCGTTCTTCGCCTACGCGATCCGGCTGCGCCGGCCGGTCGCCACCGCGGCCGCGCTGTGGGACGTCCGGCGCGGCGCCTGGCTCGCGTTGCCCGGCGAGGAGGGCGCCGTGGGCCTGGGGGAAGTGGCGCCGCTGCCGCCGCCGGGTTCCGAAGAGCAGCTCGCGGCCGCGCTCGAGCGGCCCGCCTTCCGCGAGGCGGCCTTCGGGCTCGCGAACCTCGACCTCGAGGCGCAGGGCGCGGGCCGCCCGATCGCGGCGCTGCTCGGCGACGAGCCGCGATCGTCGGTCGAGGTGAACGCGCTGTGCTTCGCGACGACCGCGGACGAGGCGGCGCGCGAGGCCGCGCAGGCCGTCGCCCGGGGATTCCGCACGCTCAAGCTCAAGGTGGGGGCGGCCGAGGCCGCGCGCGACATCGAGCGCGTCGCCGCGATCCGCGCGCGCGTGGGCGACGCGGTGCGCCTGCGGCTGGACGCGAACGGCGCCTGGGACGAGGCGCGGGCGGTCGCGGTGCTGCGCGCCGTCGAGCGCTTCGACATCGAGTACGTCGAGGACCCCGTCGAGGGCCACCCCGCGGCCCTGCGCCGGCGCATCGGGATTCCGGTCGCCCTCGACGCCGCCTCGGCGCAGGCGGCGTGGAAGGCGGTGCGTGGGGGCCGCGCGGACCTGCTCGTGCTCAAGCCCATGCAGCTCGGCGGATTGCGCGCCTCGCTCGACATCGCGCTCGCGGCGCTGGAGGCAGGGCTCGGCGTCGTGGTGAGCTCGTCCTTCGATACCGCCGTGGGCGTGGCCGGCGCCCTGCACCTCGCCGCGGCGCTTCCCGGGCCGGAACGCGCCCACGGGCTCGCGACCGTGGAGCTCCTCGAGGACGCGCCGCTCGAAGGCCTCGAGGCGCCGCGCGAGGGGCGGCTGCACCTGCCCGCCGGCCCGGGGCTCGGCGTGCGCCTGAAGGCGAGCGCCGCGTGAACGCCGAGGCGCTCGCGCTCGTCGCCGGCAACGACCGGCTCGGCTTCTCGGCGCTCGAGGAGCGCATCGCGCTCGCCTCCGGGCGCCTCGGTGCGCTGGGCGTGGCGGCGGGCTCGCGCGTCGGCCTCTGGGCGGAGAACGGCGCGGAATGGGTGGCGATCGCGCACGCCGCGGCGCGCCGCGGCGCGCTGCTCGTCCCGCTCAACACGCGGCTCGTCGACGCGGAGGTCGCCTGGCAGGTCGAGCGCGCGCGGATCGCGCTCGTCATCGCCTCCGACGCGCTCGCCGCGCGCCGGCCCGGCGCGGCGCGCTTCGTCGCCTTCGACGAATGGCGGCGGATCCGGCCCGCCGCGGCCGCCGATGCGACCGGGGATCCCGGCCGCGACCAGACCCTCGTCTTCACCTCCGGCACCACCGGCCGGCCCAAGGGCGCGCTGCTCACGCGGGGGAACCACTTCGCGAGCGCGCAAGCCGTCAATGCCGCGCTCGCCTTCGGTCCCGGGGACCGCTGGCTCGCCTCGCTGCCCTTCTTCCACGTGGGCGGCCTCGCGATCCTGCACCGCGCGGCGCTCGCGGGCGCCGCGGTCGTGCTGCCCGAGTCCTTTTCCGCCGAGGATCTCGACCGCGCGATCGAAGCCGAGGCGGTCACGCACGCCTCGTTCGTCGCGGCCACGCTCGAGCGGGTGCTCGCGCTTCGCGGCGGCCGGCCGCTTCCCGCGAGCCTGCGCGCGGCGGTCGTGGGCGGCGGCCCCGTGCCTTCCGCGCTCCTCGAGCGCTGCCCGCAGGCGCTCGCGAGCTACGGGCTCACCGAAGCGGGGTCGATGGTCGCGGTCGCGAGCCCCGGCGGGCCGGCGGCCGCACGGGCCGTCGGGCGCGCGCTGCCCGGCGTCGGGATCCGCATCGCCGGCGACGGCACGATCGAGGTCGGAGGGCCGATCGTGATGCGCGGCTACCTCGACGATCCCGGGGCGACGGCGGCCGCGCTCCACGGCCGTTGGCTGCGCACGGGCGACCTCGGGGAGATCGACGCCGTGGGGGGACTGCGCGTGCTCGCGCGCCGCGACGACCTCATCGTCTCGGGCGGCGAGAACGTGTATCCGGCGGAGGTCGAGCAGGCGCTGCGCGAGCACCCCGCGGTGGCCGACGCGGCGGTCGTCGGGGTGCCCGACGCGCGCTGGGGCGAGGTGCCCCTCGCCTTCGTGGTCTTCCGGGGCGGCGAAGCCGCGGACCTCGAGGGCTTCCTCGCGGCCCGGCTCGCGCGCTACAAGCGGCCGCGCATCGAGCCTTGCGCCGCGATCCCGCGGCTCACCAGCGGCAAGCCCGACCGGGTGGCGCTGCGCCGGCGCGTTGCCGGCGCCGGCTGAGAAGCCCGGATCAGTAGTACTGGGAGAGCCGGTGGGCGCCGACGGCGACGCGGTGGCGAACGTCCTTCAGGTATTCGTCCGCGGAGAAATGGTGCAGGCGGGGCTCGGCCCGCGCGGCGGCGCGGGGGTGCTCCAGGCGCGCGGCGAGCCCGTCCAGGGCGCGGGCGAACGACCGCAGTCCGGCGGCGTACCAGGGCGAGGCGGCGAGGTTCGCTTCCATGGGCGTCTCCTCAATGGCAGGTGGCGGGCGGGCAGGGCGAGGCGTGCTCGCGGACCGTGATCCACGCGGCCTCGATCGCCTGGACGAGCGTGCGCCCGTCCCGGCGCACGACGAAAGACTCGCCCGGGGCGACGACGAAGTCCTCGAGCACGCCTTCCTCGGTGATCCACAGCGCGCCCCCGTGCGCGCGGATGGCCGCGCCGCAGGCGTCGTCGAGGGTGGCGACCTCGCCGGGGGCGAGGGCGAACTCGGGTTCGTTCAGGCTCAGGTTCATCGCGGTCTCCTTGCTGGATGCGTACCGGGAATGCACAATGCCTCCCGGACGGCGCCAGTATTCCCTTGGAGGCAGGGCGCCGCAAACGAGAAAGGGGAATGTCCTGCATGAGCCCAGCGCATGCATAACCGGAACCGGCCCCTCCCGCCCCTGGACCTCGTGCGCGGCTTCGAGGCGGCCGCGCGGCGCCTGTCGTTCACCCAGGCCGCCGCGGAGCTCTTCCTCACCCAGTCGGCGGTGAGCCGCCAGGTGCAGGCGCTCGAGGACTTCCTCGGCGCGAAGCTCTTCGAGCGCCGCCACAAGGCGCTCGCGCTCACCGAGGCGGGGCAGGCCTACTACCGCGCGGCCTCCGCGGCGCTCGCCGAGATCCGCGCCGCCACCCAGCGTCTGCGCGAATCCACCCGCGGGCACGTGCTCACCGTCACGTGCACGGTGTCCTTCGCCTCGATCTGGCTGGTGCCGCGGCTCGCGCGCTTCCGGCAGGCGCACCCGGGCATCGACGTGCGCATCGCCGCGACCCACGAGGTGCTCGACCTCGCGCGCGAGGGCATCGATCTCGCGATCCGCGACTGCCCCTCGGGCCGGGAGCCTGCGGGCGCCGTGCGGCTGGCGGGCGAGAGCCTCGCCCCGGTGGCGAGCCCCGACTACCTGCGGGGCGCGAAGGCGCCGCTCGCGAGGCCCGGGGACCTCGCGCGCCACGTGATGCTCCACCTGCACGACCCGCAGGGGCGCTGGCCCTGGCTCACCTGGGCGGCGTGGTTCGAGGCGAGGGGCCTCGAGAACCCGGTTTCCGAGAGCTCGCTCACCTACGACCAGTACGACCAGGTGCTCAACGCGGCGCTCCACGGCCAGGGCGTCGCGCTCGGGCGCATGACGCTCGTCGAGTCGCACCTGCGCGAGGGCCGGCTCGTGGCGCTCTTCGACCGGAAGGCGCAGATCGCGCGCGCGTTCCACGCGGTGCTCGCGCCGGGCGCGCAAGGACGGCCGGAAGCGAAGGCCTTCGTCGAGTGGCTGAAAAGGGAATTCGCGGGCGAGGGCGCGCCCTCGGTGGCGCGCGCGCCGCGCAAACGCGGCAAACGCTAGCCGCCGCCGGGGCCGGCGGCGGTCGGGAGCCGGCTCGCCTCAGGCGGCGAGCTGCTTCTCTTCCAGGTCGACCCAGGTGGGCTCGAGGGCCTGGACGAGGGTGCGGCCCGCGTGGCCGACGACGAAGTCCTCGCCGGGACGCACCACGAAGTCGGTGTTGTCGCCTTCCTCGGTGATCCAGACCTGGGCGCCGCAGGGGCGGATGCTCATGCCCTTCGCGTCGACGAGGGTGAGCACCTCGCCGGGCTTCAGGGCGACTCGGGACGACGGGAATTTCAGCAGCATGGTCTTTCTTTCGCGGTTCGCGCGGGCCGAAAACCGGTCCGCCGTGGAACCATGCTGCACCGCAGCGAAGCGGGGGGCAAACGATAAAAAGTCAGTCGAAGGCTTAGTTTTCCTCGCCCAACGGGCCGCCCCGTCAGGGGCTCATCGAGGGTGGCGTTGCGCGGCGGCCACCAGCCGCGCGAGGGCCGTTGCCCGGCGCGGGAGTTCGCGTTCGTGCACGGCGCCATAGCCGAGCACCAGCCCGGAGCGCGAAGGCCGCCCGAGGAAGAGGCTCGCGAGCGACTGCGCGACGAGGCCCTGCCGGGCGGCTTCGCGGCTCAGGGCGGCGTCCGTCCCCCGCGGCAGGCTCGCGAGGACGTGCATCCCGGTGTCGACCCCCGAGAGCGGCGCGAAGCCGCCGAGTTCGCGCTCCCAGGCGTCGAGCAGCAGCCCGCGGCGTTCGGTGTAGAGGGCGCGCATCCGCCGGACGTGGGCGGCGAAGTGGCCCTCGCGCAGGAACGCGCAAAGCGCCGCCTGTCCGACCCGGGGACCGGCGAGGGTGAGGCGCGCCACCGCATCCGAGAAGCGCCCGACGAGCGCGGCGGGCACCACGAGGTAGCCGATCCGGATCGCCGGGAAGAGCGCCTTGCTGAAGGTCCCGACGTAGACGACGCGCCCCGCCTCGTCGATGCCCTGGAGCGAGGCGATCGGCGGCCCCGACATGCGGAATTCCCCGTCGTAGTCGTCCTCGAGGATCCACGCGCCATGGCGCGCGGCGAGCGCGAGCAGCTCGCGGCGCCGCGCGAGGCTGGTGACCACCCCGGTCGGAAACTGGTGCGAGGGCGTGATGTACACGAGGCGGGGCGGCGGGGGGCGGCGCGCGGCCGAGGGCGCGAGCCCCTCGGCGTCCACCGGGATCGGCACGAGCTCGAGGTCCGCGGCGCGGAAGGCGCGCCGCGCCCCGGGGTAACCCGGGTCCTCGACCCAGGCCCGGTCCCCGGCGTCGGCGAGCAATCGCGCGCACAGGTCGAGGCCGTGCTGCGCGCCGTTCACCACGATCACCTGAGCCGGGTCACAGCGCACCTGGCGCGTGAGCCGGACGTACTCCGCGATCTGCGCGCGCAGCCCCTCGTGGCCGCAGGGCGCCTCGTAGGCGAGCTCGCGGGCGCGCACCTCGCGCCAGGCGCGCGCGAGGAGCCGCCGCCACAGGGGGAAGGGAAAGCGGCCCAGGTCGGGCACGCAGGTCGCGAAGGCCCCGCCCCCGAGGATGCCCGCCTCGCCGAGCACCGCGGCCGCCCGGGACGACAGCCGCGCGGCCGCGCGCCGCGGCGACCCCGGGGATGCCGGTGGAGGCACCGGGCGGCGCGCGGGCAGGGCGTCGGGGACGAAGGTGCCCGCGCCGGCGCGGCTCGCGAGGTAACCCTCGGCGAGGAGCTGCTCGTAGGCGTGGACCACGGTATTGCGCCCGACGCCGAGGTCGGCGGCGAGCTCGCGCGAGGAGGGCAGGCGCCGGCCCGCGGCGAGCTCGCCCGAGAGGATGAGCGAGCGGATCGCCGCGTCGATGCGGCGGACGAGGGGGGCCGTGCCGCCCGCCGCGAGGCGCGCGGCGATCGCCTCGCTCAGGACCACGGAAAGTGGTTCCCTGGAAAGTTCACGGATTGGGGCTTTTCATGGGACCACTCATTGCATAGTCTTCCCGGCGCCGCGTCAATGGACGCCCCCTGCCCAGGAGACCGCCGTGATCACAGCCGCCCGCGCCCTCGCCCCGCTCGCTCTCGCCCTGACCCTTTGCGCAGCGCTTCCCGGCGCCGCCGCCGAAGCCCTGCTGGAAGGGCCCGAGGTGGAAGCCGTGCGCGCGATGAACGCCCACTACTTCCGCTCCTGGCGCGAGCGCGACCACGCCTGGTATCGCGAGAACCTCGCCGAGCATTTCGTGTGCATCGCCGGCGACGGAAGCGTCCTCGGCAAGGCCGATTTCCTCGCCTATCCCGACCAGGGCGCCGGGATCCGCGACGCCCACGTCGAGGACGTCGTGGTGCGGGTGTATCCCGGCGGGACCGCGGTGGTGACCGCGAACACCGTGGTGACGCGCACCGACGGAAGCGTGCGCGCGACGCGCTACACCGACGTGTACGCGAAGATCGACGGCCGGTGGAAGGCGGTCTCGGCGCAGCTCACCGCGGACCGCCACTACGGCGCGAAGACCCGGCCGATGTGAGGCCGGCGGCAGGACCTGCGGCGGCCGGAACGCTTGACCGCAGACGCGGTGCGAATCGATGATGCGGGGGCGCGGCCGGGCCCATCCGGGCGCAGCCCCCGCGGCGCCGGCGCGCGCCTTCCATCCCGGCGTCGCCGCGGGATTCATCGTCGCCTACGTGTTCCTCGAGCGGGTGAGCTACATCCACCCGATCGGCTTCGGCCTCACGCCCTGGAGCCCGCCGGCGGGACTCGGCCTCGCGCTCCTGCTGGTGTTCGGGCTGCGCTACTGGCCCGCGCTGCTCGTCGCCGCCCTGGCCGCGGCGGTCCTGGTGCGCGGCCATCCGGTCTCGTTCGCCGCGGTGGCCGCGCTCTCGGCGGTCCTCGCGGCGGGCTACACGGCGCTCGCCGCCGCGCTCCTGAAGGTCCTCGGCGGAAACCCGCGGCTCGCCACGCTCGGCGGCCTGTGGCGGTTCAGCGCGATGACCGTGGCCGGATCGATCGCCGTGTGTTCCGCCTACATCGTCGCCCACGTCGTCCTCGGGCTGATCGAATGGCCCGGGTTCTTCGCGTCCTTCATGCACTTCTGGGTCGGCGAGCTGATCGGCATCATCGTGACGACGCCCTTCCTGCTCGTGCTCGCGGCCTGGCGCCGCGGGGCGACGCCCGCCACCGCGACACCCCGACCCGAGGCCTGGCTCCAGGCCGCGGCGCTCGTCGCGGTGCTCGCCGTGCTCTTCGCGCTGACCGAGGAGCAGGCCGTGGGCCATTTCTACCTGCTCTTCCTGCCCCTCATCTGGGTGGCCGTGCGTTCGGGCTTCACGGGGGCGACGGCGGCCGTGCTGGGCGTGCAGCTGGGCGTCGTCGTCGCGGTGCAGGCCCTGGGCTATTCGGCGCGTTCCCTGATCGAGCTGCAGCAGTTCATGCTCGTGCTCGCCTTCTCGACGCTGTTCCTCGGCATGGCGAGCACGGAGCGCCGCCGCGTCCAGGAGGCGCTCGTCGCCCGCGAGGTCGAGCTGCGCGAGAAGCAGGCGGACCTCGAGCGGGCGCTGCGCCTCGGCGCGGCCGCCGAGATGGCCTCCGCGATAGCCCACGAGCTGAACCAGCCGCTGTCGGCCGCGGCGAGCTACCTGCGCGCCTGCGAGCTGATGCTCGAGGACCCGGGAACCCACCGCGAGAAGCTCGCCGACGCGCTTTCGCGCGCCGCGGCCGAGGCGCGGCGCGCGGGCGAGGTGACCAAGGGACTGCGCGAGTTCTTCCGCTCGGGGACCGGCCAGCTCGAGTCGATCGATCCCCGCGGCCTCGTCGACCAGGCCCTCGAGACCCTGCGCAACCGCCTGCAACGCCACGGGGTGCGGCTGGTGCTCGAGGCGGACGCGGACCTGCCGCGCGTACGCGTCGACCGCGTCCAGGTCGCGACGGTCCTGCAGAACCTCGTCGGCAACGCGATCGATGCGATGGGCGCGGGCGGCGAGCGCGAGATCGCGATCGCGATCCGGCGCCACGAGCCGGGCGCCGTCCGGGTGTCGGTGCGCGACACCGGCCCCGGCCTCGACGCCGAGGCCGCCGCCCGCCTCTTCCAGCCGTTCCGCTCGCGCAAGCCCCACGGCATGGGCCTCGGCCTCGCGTTGAGCCGCACCATCGTCGAGAGCCACGGCGGGCGGCTGTGGCACGAGAACGCGGATCGCGGCGCGGTATTCTCCTTCACGCTGCCCGCGGGCGAGCCGGAGTCGCCGTGACGCGCGCCGAGCCGCCGACCGTCTTCATCGTCGACGACGACGCCGCGGTGCGCGATTCGCTCGCGCTGCTCCTCGACCTCAAGGGCTGGCGCACCCGCGGCTTCGCCTCGGCCGAGAGTTTCCTCGCGGCGCTCGAATCCTCCTGGTCGGGTTGCGTCGTCGCGGACCTGCGCATGCCGGGCATGGACGGCGCCGCGCTGCAGGCCGAGCTCGCGCGCCGCGCCCCGGGCCTGCCCGTGATCGTCGTCACCGCCCACGGCGACATCACCGCGGCGCGCGCCACCCTCAAGGCGGGCGCCGTGGATTTCATCGAGAAGCCGATCGACGACGCGCAGCTCTTCGACGCGGTGGCCGCGGCGCTCGAGCGCGGCCACGAGTGGCGCGAGGACGCGAGCCGCGAAGCGGAGCGAGCCGAGCGCCTCGCGCGGCTCACGGAGCGCGAGCGCGAGGTGCTCGACCGGGTCGTCGCCGGCAAGCACAACCGCGAGGTCGCCGCCGAGCTCGGCATCAGCCCGCGCACCGTCGAGGTGTACAAGTCGCGGATGATGGAAAAGCTCCAGGTTCGCCGCATTCCCGACCTCATCCGCCTGGTGCTGGGCTCGAAGCCCGGAGACGATCGCCGCCCCTAGGGTTTTCCGTACGGGATCGCCCGTAAGGCGTGCCGCGATATCCACGGCCGCACCCCCCCACTACCATCGTGCGCAGGTGGAGTGACGTGGAGGAAGCGATGGTCGCCGCATTTCTCGAGTGGTTCGCGGGGCTGGACCCGGTGTTCGCATTCCTGCTCGTGCTGCCCTTCGCGGTGGCCGCGGCGGGGCTGCTCGCCGAGCGCCTGCGTGCGCGCCAGGCGTCCACGGCGCGCGAGCCCCGGCCCCGCAGGGCGCGCGAGGCGATCCGCCTCGAGGAAAAGCACGGCTGAGGCGCGGCGCGGTGGCCTCGATTCCCGGCATCGCGAGACGTTGGGCGGCCCGGCCCGCGTGGGCCGCGGCGGCGCTGTGGCTCGCCGGCATGGGCGAGGCCCACGCGGCGAGCTCCTCCGAAGTCGCCCAGAGCTTCCTCTGGCTCGCGATCATCCTGGTCGCGGCGAAGCTGGGCACGCTCGTCGAGCGACTCGGCCAGCCCGCGGTCCTCGGCGAGATTCTCGCAGGCGTCGCGCTCGGCAGCGTGGCGCTCCTGGGCCTGCCGGGCCTGGGCGAATCCGGCGCGGCGGCGACGGTCGAGTTCCTCGCCCAGCTCGGGGCCGTGATCCTGCTCTTCCAGATCGGGCTCGAGTCGAACATCCGCTCCATGGGCGAGGTGGGCGCGCGCTCCTTCGGCGTGGCCGTCGTCGGGGTCGCACTTCCCTTCCTCCTCGGGACCGTCGTCGTCGGCCCGATGCTGCTTCCCGGCCTGTCGATC
Source organism: Usitatibacteraceae bacterium (assembly GCA_044220635.1). Classification (GTDB taxonomy): domain Bacteria; phylum Pseudomonadota; class Gammaproteobacteria; order Burkholderiales; family Usitatibacteraceae; genus JBGAQP01. The sequence goes on along the minus strand of JBGAQP010000003.1, from coordinate 112,820 downwards.
TCCGCGTACCTCTTCCTGGGGGCCACGCTCACGGCGACCTCCGTGGGGATCACGGGCCGGGTCTTCCGCGACATGAACGTGATCCAGCGGCCCGAGGCGCAGATCGTGCTGGGCGCGGCCGTGATCGACGACGTGCTGGGGCTCATCATCCTCTCGGTGGTCTCGGCGATCGCCACGCAGGGTTCGGTCACCGCCTCCGAGGTCGGCTGGGTGGCGGTGCAGGCCTTCGGGTTCCTCGCGGCGGCGCTGGCGATCGGGCAGCTCGCCGCGCAGCCCGTGAGCCGGCTCTTCGCGGGCATCAGCCGCGGGCACGGCATGAAGATCACGCTCGCGCTCGTGATCTGCCTCGTGTTCGCCTACCTCGCGAACTGGATCGGGCTCGCGCCCATCGTCGGCGCCTTCGCCGCGGGCCTCATCCTCGAGAACGTGCACTTCCGCCACTTCGAGGCGCCCGGGATCAAGCGCGAGCTCGAGATCGCCGTGGAAGGCGCGCCGGGCGCGGTGCGCGCCCGCGTCGAGGAGGTCGTCGCGCGCCACGCCGACCGCCACCTCGAGGACCTGCTCGCCCCCATCGGGCACCTCCTCGTGCCGGTCTTCTTCGTCGCCGCGGGGATGCAGGTGCGGCTCGAGCACCTGCTCGACCCGACGATCCTGGGGCTCGCAGCCCTGCTCACCGCGGCCGCGATCGTCGGCAAGCTCGCCTCGGGGATCGCCGCGGGCAACGTGCGGCGCTGGGTGGTGGGTTGGGGCATGGTGCCGCGCGGCGAGGTGGGCCTCATCTTCGCCTTCGTCGGCAAGTCCCTCGGCGTGGTGAACGAGGAGCTCTTCTCGGTCATCGTGCTGATGGTGATGCTCACGACGCTCGTCACCCCGCCGGTGCTCGCCTGGCTGCTGCGTGACGAGCGCAAGGCGCCCGCGCCCGTCGCCGGGCGCGCCCAGGCGCTCGACCGCGCGGGCTGAGATCCGGCTTGCGGGGTGGGGCGCGCGGCTTACGCCGCGTGCAGGCGCGAGTGCGCCGCCACGTGCTGCTTGAGGAACTCCATCTGGTCGGCGAGGATCCGCCGGTTCGCGAGGATCAGGAATTCCGCGCGGTTCGGGACGTACGGGGCGTAGAGGAGCTGCATGCGCGACTCCTCGGGGGTGCGGTTGCCCTTCTTCTGGTTGCAGGTCCGGCAGGCGGTCACCACGTTCATCCAGCTGTCGCGGCCTCCGCGCGACATCGGCACGATGTGGTCGCAGGTGAGCTTGAAGTGCGAGAAGTGCCCGCCGCAGAACGCGCACAGGTAGCGGTCGCGGTGGAAGAGCTCGCGGTTGTTGAGGGGCGGGACCTGGTTGAAGCCCTTGATCGCGAGCGCCTTGCCGCGGATCGCGATGATGGAGTTCGCGGTGATGCTCGAGCGCTCGCCCGTCAGGTGCGAGCGGCCCCCCCAGACGGTGAAGGCCTCGCTGCCGGTTTCCCAGGCGACCCGTTCCTTGGCGTAGTACCACACCGCCTGCTGCCACGAGACCCAGCGATGGGGCACGCCGTGCTGGTCGAGCGTGAGGATGAGGGGCAGCGTCCGGTTCACGACCGTCTCGGGGTCCTTTTGCCAGTCAAATCGGTAACTTGGATAATGGTCCTCGGAAGCCGCATCAATTTACCAAAATTCCATTGCCAGCGCTCGCTCACGCCCTCGCCGGGGCGGGCCGGGCCGGGAAAGCCATGAACCTCGACCGCGTGACCTCGGGCAGGGACCTGCCCAACGACTTCAACGTGATCATCGAGATCCCGATGAACGCCGACCCCATCAAGTACGAGATCGACAAGCAGACGGGCGCGCTCTTCGTGGACCGGTTCGTCCAGACCGCGATGCACTATCCGTGCAACTACGGCTACATCCCCCACACGCTCTCGGACGACGGGGACCCGGTGGATGTCCTCGTGGTCACCCCCTTCGCGCTCATGCCGGGGGTCGTCGTGCGCTGCCGGCCGATCGGCATGCTCAAGATGACCGACGAGGCGGGCGGGGACACGAAGCTGCTCGCCGTGCCCATCGACAAGCTCACCCCGCTCTACAAGGCGATCGAGACCCCCCGCGACCTGCCGAGCATGATGCTCGACCAGATCACCCACTTCTTCGCCCACTACAAGGACCTCGAGCCCGGCAAGTGGGTGCGGATCGAGGGCTGGGTGGGGCCGGAGGAGGCCAAGGCCGAGATCACCCGGAGCGTGAAGCGCTACAAGGGCAAGAAGCCCAAGCCCGCGTTCTGAGCGTAAGCCTCGCGCGGGGCGCGCGACGAAAGGGGGAAACACCGGAGCCTGACGTGCGAATCCTCCTCCTCGCCCTTGCCGCCATGCTGCCCGCCGCCGCCACGGCCGCCGAGTGCTCCGCGCGCTCCGGTCCCGCAACCGCCGTCCTCGCCGAGCTCTACACCTCGGAAGGCTGCAGTTCCTGTCCGCCCGCGGATCGCTGGCTCTCGACCCTGCCCGGCTCCGGCGCGCTCGCCCGGCGCGTCGTGCCGCTCGCCTTTCACGTCGACTACTGGGATTCCATCGGCTGGAAGGACCGCTTCGCGAGTCCCGACTTCACCCGGCGCCAGCGCGAGGGCGCGCGGCTCCCGGGGTCGTCGAGCGTCTACACCCCGCAGGTGCGGCTCGCCGGGCGCGACTTCCGCGGCTGGCACTCGCCGCCGGCGTTCTCGCAGGCCCTCGCGGAGGCGGGCTCGAGGCCCGCGCGCGCCGAGCTCGGCATCGCGGCGAGGGGCTCGGGCGGCATGCTGAGGGTCTCCGTGGAAGCCGCGGCGAAGGACGGTCCCGGCGACCTGGTCCTGTTCCTCGCGCTGACCGAGAGCCGCCTCGAGACGGCGGTGGGGGCGGGCGAGAACCGCGGCGAGACGCTGCGCCACGACCATGTCGTGCGGGCGCTTCGTTCGCTCGGAGCGCTCGACGATTCCGGGCGCAGGAACGAGACGGTGGCGTGGCCCCTCGACGCCGGCTGGAAGCGCGAGGACCTCGCGATCGCCGCATTCCTCCAGGACCGCGGCACCGGGGAGGTCGTGCAGGCCCTGCGGCTGCCGCTTTGCCCGGGCTAGGGGTGCCGCGCGATCATTCGCCCGGCCCCCAGAGCATCGCGGCGCCCCGCACGCCGCTCGCATCGCCGTGGGCCGCGCGCAGGACCGGGGCGAGGCGATCCTTCGCGTAGGTGTAGCGCGCGATCCTTCCGGGGAGATCGGCGTAGAGGCTCCCGATGCGCGACACGCCGCCGCCGAGGACGATCGCGTCGGGATCCACGAGGTTGACGACGTGGGCGAGGGCGCGCGCCAGGCGGTCCCCGAAGCGCTCGAGGCTTTCACGGCAATCCCGGTCTCCCGCCTCGGCCGCGGCGGCGATCTCCCCCGGGGCGAGCGAGCGCCCGGTGGCGCGCGCGTGGTCCTCGGCGAGGGCGGGGCCGGAGACGAAACGCTCGATGCAGCCCTCGCGGCCGCAATAGCAGCGCGGGCCCGGGAATTCTCCCGGGACCATCCAGGGCAACGGGTTGTGCCCCCACTCGCCCGCGAGCCCGTGCGCGCCGCGCAGCAGCCGGCCCTCGACCACGATGCCGCCGCCCGCGCCGGTGCCCAGGATCGCGCCGAAGACGACCCGGCGACCCGCGGCCGCCCCGTCGGACGCCTCCGAGAGCGCGAAGCAGTTGGCGTCGTTCTCCGCGCGCACTTCGCGGCCGAGGAGCCGCGAAAGGTCCGCGGCGAGCGGCCGCTCGTTGAAGGCGGTCGCGTAGGCGTTGCGCAGCCGTCGCGTCGCCGGATCGATGGCGCCCGGGTGCCCCAGGCCGACGCGCGCCGGGGCGCCGAGCTCGCGCTCGGCCCCGGCGATGAAGGCGGCGAGGGCGCCGAGCGCCGACTCGTAGTCGCCCGCGGGCGTGGGGATGCGGCGGCGAAGCCGCTCGCTCCCGTCGGGGCCGAGGGCCGCGACCTCCGTCTTCGTGCCTCCGAGGTCGACGCCGATGCGCATCATCGCCGCGCCCTCAGAAGGCCTCGTCCCAGGGGATGCTCAGGCGGGTGGCGCTGTTGATGAGCCCCACCATGCTGTAGGTCTGCGGGAAGTTGCCCCAGAGCTCGCCGGTCACGGGGTTCAGGTCCTCGGAGAGCAGGCCCAGGCGGTTGCGCCGCGCGAGCGTGGCCTCGAAGAGCGCGCGCGCCTCCTCGCGCCGGCCCAGGGCCGCGAGCGCGTCGATGTACCAGAACGTGCACACGAGGAAGGCGGTCTCGGGCGCTCCGAAGTCGTCGGGCTGCGTGTAGCGGAAGATGAAGTCGCCGCGCTTGAGCTCGCGCTCCACGGCGGCGACGGTGCCCGCGAAGCGCGGGTCGTCGGCGCGCAGGAACCCGAGCTCGGCGAGCAGCAGCAGGCTCGCGTCGAGGGATTCGCCCCCGAAGGTGGACACGAAGCTCGCGCGCTTCTCCGACCAGGCGCGCCCGCAGATCGCCTCGTGGATGCGGTCGGCCTCGGAGCGCCAGCGCAGCGCCCCCTCGGCGATCCCCAGGCGCGCCGCGATCTTGGAGAGCCGGTCGCACGCGACCCAGCACATCACGCTCGAGAAGGTGTGCACGTGCTCGGAGCCGCGCAGCTCCCAGAGCCCCGCGTCGGGGCTCGCGTGCAGCGCCGCGGCGCGCTCGCCGAGGCGCTCGAGCCGGCGGTAGAGCCCGGGATTGCCCACGGCCGCGAGCCGCCGGTCGAAGAAAGCGTGGGTGGCGGCGAGGATCGCCGAGCCGTAGACGTCGTTCTGCACCTGGCGGTAGGCCTGGTTGCCCAGGCGCACGGGACCCATGCGGCGGTAGCCCGGCAGCGTCTCGACGACGCGCTCCTCGAGCTCCGGGCGCCCGCTGATGCGGTAGACCGGCTGCAGGTGGCCTTCGCTGCCCGCGGCGACGTTGATGATGTAGCCGAGGTAGCGCTCCATCGTGCGCGTGGCATTCAGGCGGTTGAGCGCGTTCACGACGAAATAGGCGTCGCGCAGCCAGCAATAGCGGTAGTCCCAGTTGCGCCCGCTGTCGGGCGACTCGGGCACCGAGGTCGTGAGCGCGGCGACCACCGCGCCCGTGTCGTCGTAGGCCGCGAGCTTGAGCGTGATGGCCGCCCGGATGATTTCCTCCTGCCACTCGAAGGGAATGGAGAGGTCGCGCACCCAGTCGTGCCAGTAGTCGGCGGTGAGCTCGTGGAAGCGCCGCGCGACCTCCGCGACGGAGCCCTGCAGGGTCTCGTCCGGGCCCATCACGAACGCGAGGCCGTCGCGCAGCACGAACGGCATCTCCTCGAGGATCGCCGTGATCGAGCAGTCCGTCGTCAGGCGCAGGACGTTGCCCGTGCCCACGAAGCGGACGTGGTTGGAGCCGGAGGTGACCTCGGGCCGGCGTCGTCCATAGTCGTCGGCGGGGCGCATGCGCACGCGGATGCGCGGGCTGCCGGCGATCGGGCGCACGATGCGCACGAGCTGCGCGGGGCAGAAGAGGCGGCCGAACTGGCGGAAGCGGGGGGCGAAGTCGACGATCTCGACGCCGCCGCCGCGGTCGTCGAAGAGGCGCGTGACGAGGATCGGCGTATTGGGCTGGTACGCCTGCTCGGAACGCTCGAACCAGCTGAGCTCGATGCCCATGAAGCCGAAATCGTCCTCCCCCTCGCGCGGGCGCAGCAGCGAGCAGAACACCGGGTCGCCGTCGAAGCGCGGCAGGCAGGCCCAGACGATCTCGCCTCGCGCATCGACGAGCGCGCCGATGCTCGAGTTGCCGGTGACTCCCAGGTGCAGGTCGCTCATGTCGTCCCTTCCGTTCCGGGATCGCCGCCCGCCGGCCCGGCGCAGGCCGCGAGCCACTCGCGCACCGCCCCGGCGTCGGCGAGCCGCCAGCGCGCGCGGGTCGCCCCCGGGCCGACCTTCACGCTCTCGCCTCCGAGGCGGTTCACGAGATCGAAGCCGAGCTCGTCGGTGAGGTCGTCGCCGACGAAGACCGGCATCCGGCCTGCGAAAGGCGCCTCGGCGAGGAATTCGGCGATCGCCGTGCCCTTGTCCTTGCCGCTCGGCTTCACCTCGATGACGAACTTGCCCGCCTGCAGCTCGAATCCGTCGCCCAGCGCGGCGAGCGCGCGGCGCGCCTCGTGCTCGACGAGCCCGGCGAGCGAGGGCTCGCCGCGGAAATGCAGCGCGAGGCTCGCCCCCTTCTCCTCGAGGAGCAGGCCCGGGCGCGCGCGCACCAGCCGGCGCAGCCCGGCCGCGGGGCCCGCGAGGCGCTCGGCGAGCGGCGCGTGGAAGTGCACGGTGCCGTCGGCCGAGCGGCGCTCGGCGCCGTGCTGCCCCGCGACCGGGTATCGCTCGGGCGCGAACAGCGCGTCGATGTCGGCGATCGAGCGGCCGCTGATCAGGGCGAGCGCACCCGAGGCGAGGGCGCGTAGCTGCGCGAGGAGCTCGCGCAGCGGCGCGTCGATGCGCACGTCGCCCGGGCGCTCCTCGTGGCGCACGAGCGTCCCGTCGATGTCGAGAAAGACGGCCATGGCGGGCGCGAGCGCCGGGGCGCCGGCCCTTGCCTCCTGCGACTGTGCGATTCCCGCTCCGGCCGCCGTGTTCATCCGATCCCGTTCCCGGCGTCCCGGCCTGCGGCGCGCCGTGCGGCGACGGCGGCGGGCACCGGGCGCGGGCCGGCCGCGAGGCGAACGCGGTTGCGCATGCGCGCGGCGTCGAGCAGCATCCGCCCGGCCCAGCGATAGACGTTGAATTCCTGCAGCAACCCGCGCATCGAGCGCATGCGCGCGCGCTGCTCGTCCGGGGACATCGCGAGCGCCGTGCCGATGGCCGCGGCGCACTGCTCGGTGTCGTAGGGGTTCACGATGAGCGCCTCGGGCAGTTCCCGGGCCGCGCCCGCGAACTGGGAGAGCAGCAGCACGCCCCTCTCGTCGTCGCGCGAGGCGACGAATTCCTTCGCCACGAGGTTCATGCCGTCGTGCAGGCTCGAGACGAAGCAGAAATCGGCGGCCCGGTAGCAGGCGTACACGCGCCCGGCGTCGTGGTGCTCGATCCTGAGGATGATCGGGGGGCAGCCCGGGGCCGGGAACCGGGCGTTGATGCGCGCCGCGGCCGCGCGCACGCGCGACTCGAGCGACTGGTACTCGTCGATGCTCGAGCGGCTGGGGGCCGCGATCTGGACGAAGCAGAGCCGCCCGATCCACGCGGGCTCGAGCTCGAGGAAGCGCTCGATCGCCGCGAATCGCTCGAGGATCCCCTTGGTGTAGTCGAGCCGGTCGACGCCCACGCCGAGGCTCGCCGCCGGGGGAATGCCCAGCTCCTCGCGGATCGACCGGCGGCAATCGGCGACCGGCGGCTGGCCGGCGAGGCCCTGGGGCGGCCATTCGATCGAGATCGGGTAGCGATGGACCTCGGTGGGCGCGCCGCCGTGGGAGATCGTGAACGTCTCCCGGTCGACCCGCGCCTCGAGGTAGCGGTCCACGGTGTCGAAGAAGTTGTTGCAGTGGAACTGGGTGTGGAAGCCCAGGATCGAGGAGCCGAGCAGGCCCTCGAGCAGCTCCGCGCGCCAGGGGCACACGCCGAAGGCCTCGGGGTTGGGCCAGGGGATGTGCCAGAAGGTGATGATCGTCGCCTCGGGGAGCCGCTCGCGGATCATCCGCGGCAGCAGCGCGAAGTGGTAGTCCTGCACGAGGACGATGGGATTGCGCGTGCGCGATTCCGAGACCACGGCCTCGGCGAAGCGACGGTTCACGGCGCGATACTGCTCCCAGTCGGAGGCGCGGAACACGGGGCGGGTGTGCGCGATGTGGCACAGCGGCCACAGGCCCTCGTTGGCGAAGCCGTAGTAGTAGCCCGCCTCCTCCTCCGGCGTGAGCCAGACGCGGCGGATCCGGTAGCTCGGGTTCTCGGGCGGGACCATGATGTGGTCCTGGGCATCGACCACCTCGCGGTCGGCGTTGCCGGCGCCGTGGGCGATCCAGGTGCCCGAGCAGGCGCGCATCACGGGCTCGAGCGCGGTGACCAGCCCGCTCGCGGGCCGAAGCACCTCGAGGCGCTCGCCCTTGCGCACGTGGATGTAGGGCTCGCGGTTGGACACGATCAGGATCTCGTCGCCCTTGAGGTCCTCGCGCAGGATCGTGCGCAGCGTCTCCGGCACCCAGCTCATCTGCGACTCGTCGCGCAGGCGCCGCTCGCTCTCGAGCTCGCGCACCAGGGCCTGGAGGTCCCGGGCGATGGGCTTGAGCTCCTTCGCCCGGGGCAGCGGGGCATCGGCGAGCGACTGCCCGCGGATCAGCGCGGAGATGCTCGCCACCCAGCCGCGCCAGGAGAGCTCCGCGATCACCACGGTGATGAGCGCCACCACGGCGCCGATGCCCGCGAAGAGGTAGACGACGTACTTCTTGGTGTCGGCGCTGCGCCGCTCGACGAAGCTCATATCGTGCACGATCACGAGCTCACCCGCGTGTCCCCCGTCGATCACCACCGGGGTCGTGGCGAGGTGCAGGGGCCCGCTCGGGTAGGAGAGGACCCGCCCCTCGGTTTCCGGCGCCGATCCTGGCGGCCGGCAAGCGATGTCCCTCGGAAGCGTCGGCGTGCGGTAGGTCCAGCGCCCGCCTGCGTCGCAGAAGCCGATGGCGTAGATGCGCTCGTCCTGCGTGATGCGCCCGAAGAAGGACTCGAAGCGCTTCGTGCGGACCTGGTCGCGGACGTCGTCGGTGAGCATCGCGGCGAGGGGCTCCTGCACGGCGCTCGTGACGAGCTTCGCGCGGATGTCGAGGTCGCGCACGAACCACTTGAGCGTCAGGTCGTCGACGAGCGGGGCGACCGCGTAGGCGATCAGCCCGAGCGCGACCGTCAGCGGGATGATGAAGCGCAGGGAAAGCCGCATGGTCCCGGTTCACGTTGGCGCGCGGAGGGCGGCCTCCGGGGACCGCGGCCGCGCGCGTTGCGGGCCCTTCGCGCGCGCTCGCGAAGGGACGAGACTCCATTTTATCGCCGCCGGCCGCCCGCCGGGCGATTGTTTCGCCTCAGTCGACCGGGGACGCCTCGGCCGGCGCCTCGCGGCGGCGCAGCCCCAGCCAGGCGAGCAGGGCGAGCGCCACCCCGATGAGGACCATGCCCGCGAGCTCGCGCGGCGAGGGCCGCTCGCCGAGCTGAAGCCACGCGCCCAGTACCGCGATCACCGGGATGCCCAGGGCGTTCAGCCCCGCCACGCCCGCCGGCGTGTGCGAGAGCACGTAGGTCCACAGCCACCAGCCGATCGCGGTGGCGAAGATGGTGGAGAAGGAGAGGGCCAGCACGAACTCGGCATTCCACCGGATCGCGTCGTGCGGGTGCAGGAAGGCGAGGAGGGCGAGCGCGAAGAAGCCGAAGAAGAGCTGCCACGCGGTGAAGGTGAGCGGGTCGGCCCCGGGCGTGGGCCAGCGTTTCGAGAGCACGGAGGCGAGCGCCCAGACCGCGCCCGCGGCGACCGCGAGCAGGCTTCCGGCGAGGCTCGCGAGATTCCACGGCGCCACGATGAGCATGAGGCCCGCGAAGGCGAGCGCGACCGAGAGCCACTGCGCGCCGCGCATGCGCTCGTGGAGGATGAAGTGCGCGAACACGATCATCCAGAAGGGCATCGTGAAGACGAGCACCGAGGTCTTGCCGGGGCCTGCGAAGAGCAGCGCGAAGTGAGAGAGCGCCACGAAGAGCGCCACCTGCAGGAGCCCCAGGACGATCGCCATGCGGTAGCGCGAGAGGCCGATCGCGCGGCCGGAGAACTTCACCAGCGCGAAGAGGAGGGCAGAGCCCAGCCCCACGCGCCACGCGGCGAAGTCGAAGGGGTGCGCGTGCCGCAGCGCGATCGCCATGACGACCCAGGAATAGCCCCAGATCGCCACCATCGTCACGAGGGCGGCGTAGGGATGGGGGCGGGGGGAACGAGGCACGGCAGTCGGTAGAATTCGCGGATGAGGAACTTCTTCGCGTCCCTATCCCGGGTCAAAGGCGGCGGACTATAGCATGCCCCCCACCCGGGAATTCCGCGTGCGGCTGGTCGATTGGCGCGAGGCCGAGGCGCGGCTTTCGCGCATCCGCACGACCGTGTTCGTCGGCGAGCAGAACGTGCCGCCGGAAATCGAGATCGACGGGCGCGATCCCGATTGCGCCCATGTGGTCGCGGAAACCGCCGCGGGCGAGGCGATCGGCACGGGCCGGCTCATGCCCGACGGGCGGATCGGCCGTATGGCCGTGCTCGCCGCGTGGCGCGGCAAGGGCGTCGGCGCGGCGATGCTCGATGCGTTGATGGACGAGGCGCGCCGCCGCGGCTTCCGCGAGGCGCACCTGCACTCGCAGAGCCACGCGAAGGCCTTCTACGCGCGCCACGGCTTCGTCGTCGAGGGCGAGGAATACCTCGAGGCCGGCATCCCGCACGTCGGCATGCGTGCCAAGCTCTAGGAAAATGGGGACAGTCCCCATTTAATGCCTGTAACAAACCCCATGCGACCTGATTGTTACAAACGATAAATGGGGACTGTCCCCATTTTTCAGGGGATCGCGTAGGGGAGCGGGAGGACGGGCAGGGTGGGGCCCGCGGGTGAGCCGCGGTGCAGGCCTCCGTCCGCGATGGCCTCGATCTGCGCGACGACGAGCGCCTCGAAGCCGCCCCCGGGAGCGGGCGCGGCGTTCGCCACCATCCCCGCGGCCTGCTCGCCGAACGCCGGGCTGTAGACGCTCTCGCCGGGCTGCGGCGCGGCGCCCTCGAAGCGCACGCGCGCCATCCGGCGCTTGAGGATGCCGCGGTACTGCGTGCGCGCGACGATCTCCTGCCCGGGATAGCAGCCCTTCTTGAAGCTCACCCCGCCCACGAGATCGTAGTTCGCCATCTGCGGCACGAACTGCTCCTGGGTCGCGGCGACGACGGTGACGATGCCCTCGCGCACGAGCGCGAGCTCCCACGCGGCGCGGTCCGCGTCGGGCGCGAGCGCCGCGGAGGCGGCGAAGACGAAGCCGAAGCGCTCGCCGAGCGGGAAGCCCCCGGCGGCCCGGGCGCGCGCGGCCGCGTCCTTGCCGGCGATGCCGAGGCGCGAAAGGCCCGCCGTCGCGTCCTCGACCTTCACCTTCGAGCGCAGCACGAACAGGCGCAGCCGCTTCGCGAACGCCTCCGCGATCTCGGCGGGCAGCATCAGGTAGTAGCCCCCGGAATGCCGGGCGAGGACGAAGGTCGCGAGGAGCCGCCCCTTGGGCGAGCACCAGCCGTTCCACTGCGCCTCGCCGGGCCCGAGCGCGTGCACGTCGTTCGTGAACTGGCCGTGGAGGAAGGCCTCGGCGTCGTCTCCCGAAATGGCGAGAAGGGCGTTGAAGGAGAGGTCGGCGACGAGGGAGTCGGGAAGCTCGGGCATGGCGGTGGAAACGGATGGCATTGCGCGGTCCTTCCAGTATAGCGGCGGCACGGGGGCTGGTGACGCGGCCTGGCGCGTGGACCTCGCCCTCGGCCCGTCGCCGATCGCGTCGGCCGCGATCACCCTGGCGGGTGCCGCCACCCTCGGCGTCGTCCTCGCCAGCGCGTTGCCCTGGGTCGCGCACGCCGCGCTCGCCGCCGCCGTGGCGGCCGCCACGGTGCGCGCCCTGCGCCGCCACGGAGGGCAGGAGGGGGCGGGGGCCGTGCGCCGCGTCGTCCTCGATCTCACGGGCCGCATCGAGGTGCACGGCGCGAACGGTGGGATCGCCTCCGGGGAGGTCGCCGCGGGCTCTTTCGTCGCGCCCTGGCTCACGATCGTGCGCTGGAATCCGCAAGGATCGCGCTTTGCGCGCACCGTGCTCGTCCTCCCCGACGCGGCGGACGCGCGCGCCTTCCGTCGCCTGAGGGTCCTGCTGCGCTGCGGTATAATTCCGCCATGAATCCGCATGACGCGCCCCTGAGGCAGGTCCTCACCCTGCCGGGCGCGCACGCGCAGTCCCCCTTCCGCCTCGAGAAGCTCCTCGCCGCGCTGCCCCGCGAGGTCGCGAAGTCCGCGTCCCTCGACACGCGCTTCGTCCATTTCGTGTCGCTCGCCGAGCCCCTCGCGGCGGACGAGACGCGCGTGCTCGAGCGCCTGCTCACCTACGGGAAGGCGCCCTCGGGCGAGCCGCAAGGGGTGCTGCGCCTGGTGCTGCCGCGCTTCGGCACGGTCTCCCCGTGGTCCTCGAAGGCCACGGACATCGCGCACAACTGCGGCCTCGCGAAGGTGCAGCGCATCGAGCGCGGCGTCGCGTGGCACGTCCGGTGGAACGGTTCGGGGGCATTGCCTGGCGAGGCGCGCGAGGCGATCGACCGCGCGCTCCACGACCGGATGACCGAGACCGTGGTCGATTCGCTGGCCGAGGCCGAGCGGCTCTTCGAGCACCACGCGCCCAAGCCGCTCGCGACCGTGGACCTCCTGAAAGGCGGCCGCAGGGCGCTGGAGGACGCCAATGCCTCGCTCGGGCTCGCGCTCGCGCCCGACGAAATCGATTACCTCGTCGGGAATTTCGTGAAGATGGGGCGCAACCCCACGGACGTCGAGCTGATGATGTTCGCGCAGGCGAACTCCGAGCACTGCCGCCACAAGATCTTCAACGCCTCGTGGACGATCGACGGCAGGGACGAGGACCGCTCGCTCTTCCAGATGATCCGCAACACCCACCAGGCGCACCCGAAGGGCACCGTCGTCGCGTACTCGGACAACTCCGCCGTGATGGAGGGCGCGACGGTCGATCGCTTCCATCCGGACGCTTCCGGGGCGTGGGGCTTCCACCGCGAGGCAACCCACATCCTGATGAAGGTGGAGACGCACAACCACCCGACGGCGATCGCGCCGCACCCCGGCGCGGGCACGGGCGCGGGCGGCGAGATCCGCGACGAGGGCGCCACGGGCACCGGCGCGAAGCCGAAGGCGGGCCTCACGGGCTTCTCGGTCTCGAACCTCAACATCCCCGGCGCGCGCCAGCCCTGGGAGGACCATCGCGGGTCGAACGCGCCCTACGGCAAGCCCGGGCGCATCGCCTCCGCCCTGGACATCATGATCGAAGGCCCCATCGGGGGAGCCGCGTTCAACAACGAGTTCGGCCGCCCGAACCTCGCGGGCTACTTCCGCACCTTCGAGCTCGAGGCCGCGGGCGAGGTGCGCGGCTACCACAAGCCGATCATGCTCGCGGGCGGCCTCGGAAACATCGCCGCGCGCCACACGCACAAGAAGCCGCTCGGGCCGGGGACGCTCTTCATCCAGCTGGGCGGCCCCGGCTTCCTCATCGGGCTCGGCGGGGGCGCGGCTTCCTCCATGGCGTCGGGCGCGAACGTAGAGTCCCTCGACTTCGATTCCGTGCAGCGCGCGAACGCCGAGATGCAGCGCCGTTGCCAGGAGGTGATCGACGCCTGCTGGCAGAAAGGCGAGGCGAACCCCATCCTCTCGATCCACGACGTGGGCGCCGGGGGGCTCTCGAACGCGTTGCCCGAGCTCGCGCATTCGGGCGGCGCCGGCGCGGCGTTCGACCTGCGCAAGGTGCCCATCGAGGAACCGGGCATGACGCCGATGCAGATCTGGTCGAACGAGGCCCAGGAGCGTTACGTGCTCGCGATCGAGGCCTCCCGCCTCGGGGAATTCCGGGCGATGTGCGAGCGCGAGCGCTGCCCCTTCGCGGTCGTGGGCGAGGCGCGCCCGGATGGCCAGCTCGTCGTGACCGACCCCCTCCATGGGAACCGGCCGGTGGACATGCCGCTCGAGGTCCTCCTCGGCAAGCCGCCGCGCATGCATCGCAAGGTGGAGCACCTCGCGCGCAGGCTCGAGCCCGTGGCGACCGCGGCGATGGACCTGAAGGACGCGGCCTACCGGGTGCTGCGCCTTCCCACCGTCGCGGACAAGACCTTCCTCGTCACCATCGGCGACCGCACCGTGGGGGGCATGAGCGCGCGCGACCAGATGGTCGGCCCCTGGCAGGTGCCCGTCGCGGATTGCGCCGTGACGCTCATGGGCTACACGACGTACCGGGGCGAGGCGATGGCGATCGGTGAGCGAACGCCGCTCGCACTCATCGACGGCCCGGCCTCGGGGCGCATGGCCGTGGGCGAGGCGATCACCAACATCGCCGCCGCGCCGATCGCCGGACTCGGCGACGTGAAGCTCTCGGCCAACTGGATGTGCGCCGCGGGCCACCCGGGCGAGGACGCGGCGCTCTTCGACACGGTGAGGGCGGTGGGGATGGAGCTGTGCCCCGCGCTCGGCGTCTCGATCCCCGTGGGCAAGGACTCCATGTCGATGAAGACGACCTGGACGGAAGGCGGCGACCGGAAGGCCGTGACCGCGCCCCTCTCGCTCATCGTCTCCGCCTTCGCGCCCGTGACCGACGCGAGGAAGACCCTGACCCCGATGCTCCGCACGGACCTCGGCGAGACGGAGCTGGTGCTGGTCGACCTCGGCGGCGGGAAGAACCGCCTCGGAGGCTCCGCGCTCGCGCAGGTGCACTCGCAGCTCGGCGACCAGGCACCGGACGTGGACGACCCCGCGAAGCTGAAGGCCTTCTTCGGTGCGATCCAGAAGTTGAACGCCGCGGGGCGCATCCTCGCGTACCACGACCGATCGGACGGCGGCCTCTTCGCGACGCTGTGCGAGATGGCCTTCGCGGGCCGCGCGGGCGTGACGGTCTACCTCGATGCGCTCGCGATGGACCCGAAAGGCCTCGACGTGGACGGCCACGAGCGCCAGACGGACGCGCTCGCGGGCAACCTCTCCGACCGCATCCTCGCCGTGCTCTTCAACGAGGAGCTGGGCGCCGTGCTCCAGGTTCGCAAGGGCGAGCGCGACGCGGTGATGGCGGAGCTTCGCGCCGCGGGGCTTTCCTTCGAATCGCAGGTGATCGGGCACCCGAACGCGGCGGGCGAGATCCGCGTCGTGGTGAACGGCAAGCCCGTCCTGGCCGAGCCGCGCACCGCGTTGCATCGCGCGTGGTCGGAAGTGACGCACCACATCCAGCGCCTGCGCGACAACCCCGCCTGCGCGGACCAGGAGTACGACCGGATCCTCGACGAGAAGGAGCCGGGGATGAGCGCGAAGCTCACCTTCGACCCGGCGGAGGACATCGCGGCGCCCTACATCGCGCGCGGCGCGCGCCCGCGCATCGCGATCCTGCGCGAGCAGGGCGTGAACGGGCACATGGAGATGGCCGCCGCCTTCGACCGCGCGGGCTTCGCCGCCTTCGACGTGCACATGAGCGACCTCATCGCCGGGCGCGTCTCGCTCGCGGACTTCAAGGGCTTCGCCGCCTGCGGCGGCTTCAGCTACGGCGACGTGCTGGGCGCGGGCGAGGGCTGGGCGAAATCCGCGCTCTTCAACGCGCGCGCCCGCGACGCGTTCGAGGCGTTCTTCCAGCGCGGCGATTCCTTCGCGCTCGGCGCCTGCAACGGCTGCCAGATGGTCGCGAACCTGAAGGGCATCATCCCCGGCGCGCAGAACTGGCCGCACTTCGAGAGGAACCTCTCGGAGCAGTACGAGGCGCGCTTCACCCTCGTCGAGATCCAGAAGACGCCCTCGATCTTCTTCGCGGGCATGGAAGGCAGCCGCATCCCCATCGTCACGGCGCACGGCGAGGGCAAGGCGACCTTCAAGGACGCGAAGACGCTGGAGGCCTGCCAGTACCTCGTCGCCGCGCGCTTCGTGGACCACCGCGGCAAGCCCACGGAAGCGTATCCGTACAACGCGAACGGCTCGCCCGGCGGCATCACCGCCGTCACCACGCCCGACGGGCGCTTCACGATCATGATGCCGCACCCCGAGCGCGTCTTCCGCACGGTGCTCATGTCCTGGCACCCGGACTCCTGGGGCGAGGACTCCCCCTGGATGCGCATGTTCCGCAACGCCCGCGCCTGGGTCGGTTAGCGGGCATGTCGCCCGACATCCCCGCGGCCTGCGTCATCCCCGCGAAGGCGGGGATCCAGCCAACGTGAGCGCATTCGTCTCGGCGAAGCCGGGGATCCGGTGCGGTCGAATGGCCGCAGCGGACCTCCCCGCCGCCGAATCCCTCTTCCTCGCCTTCCTCCAGCAGGACCCGCACTACCTCGACGTCGCCCACGCCTACGGCGACGGCGGCCCCGAGGCGCTGCGCCGCGCCCTCGAGCTCTTCCTCGCCAGGCCCGACCTCGGCTTCGTGTGGATGGCGCGCCGCGAGGGCGAAGTCGTCGGCTGCTGCGTGGTCTGCTTCGCCATCTCCACCTCGCGCGGCACGCTGGTCGCGAAGCTCGACGACGTGAACGTGCGCCCCGGCCTCGAAGGCAACGGCATCGGCTCGGCGATGATGGAGTCCCTGAAGGAAGAGCTGCGCCGCGCGGGCGCCACGCGCATCGACACCGCCACGCACTTCGACAATCCCGGCGCGCGGCGCTTCTACGAGCGCCACGGCTTCACGACGCTGCGCGAAGAGCGCGTCTCCTGCCTTCTCTAGGCGGACCCCCCTTCGGCTTGCGAGATCGCCGCGCGGATCGCCTTGGCGATGCCCAGCTCCTCGACCTCGCGTTGCGATCCCATCGCGACCACGACGAAGGGAAAGCCGAGCACCGTGAACAGGGTGAAAACCGGCAGGAGGATCTTCATCGAAGCGTCCTGGTTCGGCGAGAAGAGCGCGTAGAAGCTCGCGGCGACGAGCGCGGTGATGACGATCGAGCTCGTGGAGAGGAACGTCCGCGTCGGGCGCGTCGGCACGAACTCGCCTTCCAGCCGCACCGCGCCGCCGTCCGCCTTCCACGCGCCCTCGAAAACGCAGCGCGTACGGCGCGAGATCGACCGCGCGTAGAGCAGTCGCACGGCGCCCGCGCTCACCTCGCCGCGAAGCGACTGCGCGAGGACGCCTCCGCCCGTGGTCGCCGCCTGCAATCGCGCCACGGATTCGGCATGGGAATGGCGGCTCTCGAAGGACTCGGGGCGGCGTGAGACGAGGAGCGTCGCCGCCCGGCGCATCTCGGAAGCCATCAGCGTGCTCCCCCCGGCCGGAGCCTCATCGCGGCTGCACCTTCTCGAGCATCCCGGCGGGCACGCGATAGCCCGGGTAGGCGCGACGGAAGGCGGCCCACGCGGCGTCGGCCTCGGCGTCGCGGCCCTGTCGGCGCAGCTCCGCGATGCGCTCGAGCCAGGGCTCGGGCGGTTCCGCGTCCTGCATGCGGCGCTTTTCCGCCGGGCTCGCCGCGCGCTCGGCCTCTTCCTTCGACAACCCGCTCACGCCCGGCGCGGCGCGAAGCGGCTCGCCCCGACGCGACGCGGGGTCGGGCGCGAAGGTGGTTCCGACAGGTGCGGATGCGGGCGGAAGCGCCGCTCCCGGTACCGGCGCGGCGGGCGCCGCAACGGGCGGTGCCGGAGCGGACGGCCCGGCGGGAGAGACGTTCTGCGCGGGCGGCGGGAGCGCTTGCGCGGGGCGTGCGGCATCCGCCGCCGGCGAAGGCGGAGGCGCGAAAGCCGGCTGCGCTGCCTCGGCGGGTTGCGGCGAAGGCGGCGCCGCCGGAACCGCGACGGCCTTCTTCTCGCGAACGGGTTCGGGCGCGGACGGAAGCGTGGTTTCCGCGGGCCGGGGCGCCGAGGCCGGCGGCGTGGCTTCGAGTCCCGGTGAAGGCGGCTTCGCCTCGGACTTCGGTTCGGGCGTCGCAGGCGCTTCGGGCTTCGAGCGCAGTCCGGCGGGCGGCGCGTCGTCGAGGATCGGCTGCTCGCGCTCGAGCTGCAGCGCGATGCCGAAGGCGAGCACGAGCACCGCGGCGATGGACACCGGCACCCGCCAGCGGCTCGATCGCGGACGGGAGGCCACGGCGCGGCGCGCGGCGGCGCGGATCGCGTCGTCGAGCGCGGGCGGCGGCTCCTCGGCGGGAAGCCCGCGGTAGGCCTGCGTGAGGCGCGGATCGTCAGCCATCGTCGAGTGCCTCGCGCAGCTTCGCCATCGCGTACCGCAGGCGGCTCTTCGCCGCCTCCTCGTTGGTGCCCGTCGCCGCCGCGATCTCGGCGATGGAGAGCCCCGCTTCCTCCTTCAGCAGGAACGCCTCGCGCTGCGCGACGGGCAGCGCCGCGATCGCGGCGGACAAGCGCTCGACGGTTTCGCGCGCGACGGCCTGCGCGAAGGGCTCGCTCGCGGGGTCGGCCGCGGGCTCGGGCGCGGGATCGTCCTCATCGTCGAGGGAGACGAGCGCGAGCCCGCGTTTCCTCCAGTGGTCCACGAGGCGGTTGTGCGCGATCTGGTACACCCAGGTGGTGAAGCGCGCCCGGGGCTCGTAGCGGCCCCGGGCCTCGATCACGCGCATCCACACGTCCTGGAAGATCTCCTCGGCCTGGGCGCGGTCCGGCAACGAGCGCAGGACGAAGCGGAACACGGTGCCCCGGTGGCGGGAGTAGAGGGTGTCGAAGGCGGCGGCGTCGCCGCCGGCGAAGGCGAGCATGAGCTGTTCGTCGGTCTCCGGCACCCCATCAGTTTACGCGCCCGGGTTGTCCCACTTGAACGGGGCGTAGCCCACGGGGTCCGGCGCGAAGCCGGGGAAGGGCCGCGGGTAGTACGGACGCGGCGCCGGGGGGATCACGCCCATGGCGACGAGGTTCGCGTGGCTGTCGTAGCGGATCGTGATCGTCTCCTGCGGGTATTCCGTCGCGCGCTCGAAGCTCGTGTACGAGGCGTACGACGCCTCGCGGCGACCGTGCCCGGTGCCGAGCGGCGCGCTGTCGGCGAGAGAGCGGCGCTGCTTCTCCTCGGAACGGAAGGGTTGCGCGGCCGCGGCGCTCTCGGCGGGCGCGGCGGGGTAGGCGTTGCCGAGGCCCGCTTCCGATTTCCCGGACGGGGCGATCGCCATGGGCGGCGGCGGGACGCGGCGCTTGAAGAGCGCCACGCCAATCACGCCGACGTCGTTCGGCCGCCCGGTGCGCGCGGCGTAGGAATCGCCCAGCGTCGTGAAGTAGAAGGCCGCCGTCTGCTCCATGCTCTTGCGCCAGCCCTGCACGTCGAGCGAACGCCAGCGCGAGATCACGTAGCCGCTCTGCGCGGTGTGCGCCGTCTCGCCCGTGATCGCGTTCACGCCGTCCACGGAGACCACGGCGAGCAGGTCCTCGCCCGCCTTGTTGCGCACGCGCACCTGGTATTCGTTGCCGGGCTGGCCGACCACCCAGGCCTGGCCGCCGTGCCAGTAGATCGGCAGCTCCCGGCCGGCGGTGCGGTCGACGATCGAGACATTGGCGAGGCTGCCGGCCATGGCGGGCGCGAGGGGAACGGTGGCGAGGACGGCGGCGGCGACGAGCGAGGCGAGTTTCATGACGGCTCCTTTCGGGTTCGGCCCACCCCGATGGCGGGCTCTCGGGTCGTGAAACGGGCGGTTTCGGCGAAAGGGTCAAGCCGGGAAAAAGAAAAGCCCCGCCAAGGCGGGGCTTCCCGGGTGGGGCTTCCCGGCCGGGCCGGGAGGGCGGCTAGCGCTCCTCGACCTTGGCCTTCTGGCGCAGGTCGATCACGAGCTTCTGGATCTGCTGCTGCTGGGCGCGCTGGCGGAACTGCTCCTTCATCTCGTCGTAGGACGGCACCTTGAGCGGGCGCACGTCGTCGAGGCGGATCACGTGGTAGCCGAAGTCCGTCTTCACCGGCGCCGTGGTGGTCTGCCCCTTCTGGAGCGCCATGACGGCGTCGGCGAAGGGCTTCACGTAGCGCGCGGAAGGGCCCCAGTCGAGGTCGCCGCCGTTGTCCTTGGAGCCCGGGTCCTTGCTCTTGTCCTTGGCGAGCTTGGCGAAGTCGCCGCCCTTGTTGAGGTCCGCGATGATCGCCTTGGCGTCGTCTTCCTTGTCCACGAGGATGTGGCGGACCTTGTACTCGTTGGTCCCCATCGACTTCTTGAAGCCCTCGTAGAGGCTCTTGAGCTGCTCGTCGGTGATCGGGTGCGCCTTGATCTCGCTCTCGAAGAGCGCGCGCACGAGCACGGCCTGGCGGGCGATGTCCATCTGCGCGGCGATGTCCGGGTTCTTGTCGAGCCCGCGCTTGGCCGCGGCCTGGGCGAGGACCTCGCGATTGATGAGCTCTTCCCTCACGGCCTGGGCGCGCTCGGGCGTGTCGGGCTGGCCCTGGGCGTTGAGCTCCTTGGTCATCGCCTCGATGCGCGAGGCGGGGATCGTGACGCCGTTCACCACGACGCGGGGACCGGAGGCCGCGGCTGCGGCTTTCTTCGCGGGCTTCTCGGCCTTGTCCTGGGCGCCGGCCGCGAGGGCGAGGCCGGCGGCGACGAGGCCGACGGCGAGGTTCCTGAGGGTGCGTTGCATGCTGTTTCCTTTGTCGATGAAATCGGTCAGAGCTGTTCGGGCGCGAACGCCTCGATCTGGAGGGCGTGGATGTCGCGTTTCATGAGGTCGCCCAGGGCCTCGTAAACCATGCGATGCCTCGCCACCGGCGACTTGCCGCGGAAGGCCTCGGAAACGATCGTGAGCTGCCAGTGGCCGCCGCCCGAGGCGGCGCCCGCGTGGCCGGCGTGCGCATGGCTTTCGTCGCGCAGCTCGAGCGACGTGGGGTGCAGCGTGGCGAGGCGCTCGCGGATGGCGCTTTCGGCCGGGTGGCTCACGGCAGCACCTTGCGGAAGGGCTTCACCGCGATGCGGCCGTAGACCCCCGCCTTCGCGTACGGGTCCTCGGAAGCCCAGGCGAGCGCGGCCTCGCGCGAGTCGAACTCCGCGACGATGAGCGAGCCCGTGAAGCCCGCGGGCCCCGGGTCCTCGGCATCGATGGCGGGATGGGGCCCCGCGAGGACCAGGCGTCCTTCGCCCTGCAGCGCCTTCAGGCGCTCGAGGTGGGCGCCGCGCGCCTCGAGCCGGCGGGGAAGGGCGCCGGGCAGGTCCTCGGCGATGATGGCGTAGAGCATCTCAGCTCTTCTCCGGCGCGCCTTCGGGCTTGGCGGGCTCGTCGGGGATGTACTTCGCGAGCCAGAAGGCCTGGGCGATCACGAAGGCGAGCATCAGGCCCATGCCGCCGAAGAGCTTGAAGTTGACCCAGGCATCCGTCGAGAACGTGTACGCGACCCAGAGGTTGAGCGCGCCCTTGAAGACGAAGAACACGCCCCACGCGATGCACAGCTTCGTCCACACGATCTCGGGCAGCTCGAGCCCCTCGGACATGACCGCCTTGATGAGGTTCCTGCCGAAGGCGAGCGCGACGAGGAAGGAGCCGCCCGCGAGCCAGTAGAGCACCGAGGGCTTCCACTTGATGAAGGTCTCGTCCCGGAGCAGCAGCGTGGCACCCCCGAAAACGACGATGATCGCGAGGCTCGCCCACTGCATGTTGGCGACCTTCTTCCCGCGCGAAAGCACCCAGCCGATCTGCACGACGGTCGCCGCGATGGCCACCGCCGTGGCGACGTAGATGCCCTCGAACTTGTACGCGACGAAGAAGAGGATGACCGGGAAGAGGTCGAAGAGAAACTTCACGGATGGGCCGGAATGGGGGCGGGTGCCCCGGAAAAATAATCGGCGATTATCGCCGATTCACGCCGGGGCCGTCCATTTGAGGTGCCGGGCCTCGATTCGTTCCCGCACGGCGGGAGCCACCCGGGGCGAGAGGGCGAGGGCCAGCGCCTCGGCGTAGAAGCCCGCGCGTTCCTCGGGCAGCGCGGCGTCGAGCGCGTCGAACGCCGCCTCGATGAGCGCCGGGTCCTCGCCGCGGATCGCGGTGACCGCGAGGTTCACGTGCAGGATCCGCCACGGCCGCTCGGGGTTCATCCGGTCGAGGTCGGCGGCGAGCGCCGGGGCCACGTGGCGCGCCACGCCGTGCATGATCCCGAGGATCGCCGCGAGCTCGGCGGGCTTCTTCGCGGCGTTCGAGCGCCGCGCGAGCGCGTTCGCCACGGGGGCCACCGCCCCGATCGCCACCTCGTGGCGCAGGGCCCAGAGCGCGACGCCGATCGCCACCTCGTCGAGCTCCGGGACCGGGCCGCCGATCCTGCGGCGCTCGAGATCGCCCTCGATCCGGGCGAGCTCGGTGAGGATGGCGTCCACCAGGTCCCCCGCGTCCTCGAGCGGGAGCCGGCCCAGGCCGCCGTACTGCTTGTCGATGGTGGCGAGCGTGGCGACCTGCGTCTTGAGCTGGCCGAGCCGCTCCTTCCATTCCGGGGCCGCCTCGCGGACCCGGCCGGCGACGGCGACCACGCGCTCGACGAGGGCGCGGCTTGCGATCTGTCCCTCGTCCCCCATCTGGATCTTGTGAACGGTCATGGGCGGGTTGGCAGTGAGTGGCGGTACTCGGCCGAAGCAATCGGAATGCCCGGAGCGGCGATTATCTCCTGTTTGGCGCCGGTGTCTTCGGGGACCCAATAATGCTATAATTTCAAATAGTTCCACTCTGTTGATCGATTTGGACAATATCGACCTGCACAACCATTCGACCTGTTCGGATGGTTTGCTGTCTCCCACGCGGTTGATCGAGCTGGCGGCGCGGCTCGGCGTGGACGAGATCGCGCTCACCGACCACGATACGACCGAGGGCCTCGAGGAGGCGGGCGAAGCGGCCCGGCGCCACGGCCTGCGGTTCGTTCCGGGCGTGGAGATCTCCGTGACCTGGGGCGAGACCACGGTCCACGTGGTCGGCCTCGGGATCGACCCGCAGGCGCCGCCGCTCGTCGAAGGGCTCGCGTCGGTTCGCGGCGGCCGCCTCGGTCGGGGCCGGCGCATCGCCGAGGCGCTCGAGGGGCTGGGCCACGCGGGCACGCTCGAAGGGGCGCTCGCGCTCGCCGAGAAGGACGCGATGCTCAGCCGCAGCCATTTCGCGCGCCACCTCGCGGAGCTCGGCGTGGTGAAGGACACGCAGGCGGCCTTCGACAAGTACCTCGGCAAGGGCAAGCCCGCCTACGTGATGCACCGCTGGGCGGCCCTCGAGGACGCGGTGGGCTGGATCCTCGCCGCCGGCGGCGTGGCGGTGCTCGCGCACCCCGGCCGCTACGGCCTGAAGCCGATGGCGCGCGGCGAGTTGCTGGAGCAGTTCAGGCGCCTCGGCGGCGAGGCGATCGAGGTGGTGACGGGCAGTCACCGCCCCGAGGAATACGCCACCTGGCGCCGCGTGGCCGAGGAGTACGGGTTCCTCGCCTCGCGCGGCGCCGATTTCCACGGGCCGGGCGAGAGCCCGGTCGAGCCGGGGCGGCTGCCGCCGCTCCCCGCGACGCTCGAGCCCGTGTGGTCCAAGTGGGCGCACTAGCCGCCCGGTGACACACCGGGGTCCCCGGCCGGCAGGCCGGGCGCCCGGAACGAATCGAGAGCAACCCAGGGTCCGCGGCGCGGAAGCGCGCGGGCATGTCGAGGCGATGGCCCAGTACTTCGAGGTTCACCCGGACAATCCGCAGAAGCGGCTCATCCGGCAGGCGGTGGACATCGTCCGCGACGGAGGCGTGATCGCCTACCCCACGGACTCGTGCTACGCGCTCGGCTGCCACATCGGCGACAAGGCGGCGATGGAGAGGATCCGGCGCATCCGCGACGTCGACGAGCGCCATCACCTCACCCTCATGTGCCGCGACCTCTCCGAGGTCGGCCAGTTCGCGAAGGTGGACAACATCCAGTACCGGCTCATCAAGGCGAACACGCCCGGCAGCTACACCTTCATCCTGCGCGCCACGCGGGAGGTGCCCCGGCGCCTGCTGCACCCGCGGCACACGATCGGCGTGCGCATCCCGCACCACGTCGTGGCGATGGCGCTGCTCGAGGCCCTCGGCGAGCCGATGCTCTCCTCGACGCTGATCCTGCCGGCCCACGGCGTCGCGCTCAACGACGCGCAGGAGATCCGCAAGCACCTCGAGCACCACGTCGACGTGATCCTCGACTCCGGCCCCTGCGGGCTCGCGGTGACCACGGTGATCGACCTCTCGGGCGATGCCCCGGTGCTGGTGCGCGAGGGCAAGGGCGACATCCGGCCCTTCGGCTTCGTCAAGGCGGCGCTGCACTAGATGGACATCTACAACTTCCTCGTCACCGTCGCGGTCTACGCGATCCCCGTGGTCTTCGCGATCACGCTGCACGAGGCCGGCCACGCCTACGCCGCGAAGTACTTCGGCGACACGACCGCCTACATGATGGGGCGCATCAGCCTGAATCCCGCGCGGCACATCGACCTCGTGGGCACGATCCTGCTGCCGCTCGTCACCGTCTTCCTCTCGGGCTTCATGTTCGGCTGGGCGAAGCCCGTGCCGGTCAACTTCCAGAACCTGCGCAGCCCCAAGCGCGACATGATGTGGGTGGCGGCCGCGGGCCCGGGCGCGAACCTCGCGCAGGCGGCGCTCTGGGCGCTCGGCGCGAAGCTGATGCTCGTCGCGCTGCCCGCCTCCCAGGTCGGCACCTTCTGGCTCGCGGTGGCCGAGGCCGGCATCCAGGTGAACGTCGTGTTCGCGATCCTGAACCTCTTCCCCTTGCTGCCGCTCGACGGCGGGCGCATGCTTTCCAGCCTGCTGCCCGGGCGCCTGTCGCAGGCCTACGCCCGGCTCGAGCCCTACGGGCTGATGATCCTCGTGCTCCTGATCGTGAGCGGCGCGCTTTCCTGGCTGCTGCGGCCCGTGGTGAACGGCACGCTCAGGAACATCTATTCCGTGGTCGGCCTCCAGTAGCGCCGATCCGACCCGAGAACGAGAAGAAGACCATGTTCCAGGAACGCGTACTTTCCGGCATGCGCCCCACCGGCGCCATGCACCTCGGCCATTACCACGGCGCGCTCAAGAACTGGGTGCGGTTGCAGAACGAGTATCCCTGCCTCTTCTTCGCCGCGGACTGGCACGCGCTCACGACCCACTACGAGGACCCGCAGGTCATCGAGAAGTCGGTGTGGGACATGTTCGTTGACTGGCTCGCCGTCGGGATCGACCCCACGAAGGCCACGCTCTTCGCGCAGTCGAAGGTGCCGCAGCACGCGGAGTTGACGCTCCTGCTCTCCTTCTTCGTGCCGCTCGCCTGGCTCGAGCGCGTGCCGACCTACAAGGACTCGATCGACCGCCACGCCGAGCAGGGGCGCGACATCACCACCTACGGCTTCCTGGGCTACCCCCTGATGCAGGCCGCCGACATCCTCATCTACCGCGCGACCAGGGTGCCCGTGGGCGAGGACCAGGTCGCCCACGTCGAGCTCACGCGCGAGATCGCGCGGCGCTTCAACCACCTCTTCGGGCGCGAGAAGGGCTTCGAGGCGAAGGCCGAGGCCGCGGTGAAGAAGATGGGCCCGAAGAAGGCGAAGCTCTACCGGGAGCTCAGGACCCGCTTCCTCGAGAGGGGCGACGAGGCCGCGCTCGAGGAGGCGCGCACGCTCGTGGGCGACGTCCAGAACCTCTCGCTCGGCGACAAGGAGCGGCTCTTCGGCTTCCTCGAGGGCGGCGGGCGCATGATCCTCGCCGAGCCCGAGGCCGCGCTCACCGAGACCCCGAAGCTGCTTGGCCTCGACGGCCAGAAGATGTCCAAGAGCTACGGCAACGCCATCATGCTGCGCGATTCCCCCGAGGAAGTCGCGAAGAAGGTGCGCACCATGCCCACGGACCCGGCGCGCGTGCGCCGCACCGATCCGGGCGATCCCGAGAAGTGCCCCGTGTGGAACCTGCACGGGGTGTACTCGAGCGCGGAGACGAAGTCCTGGGTGGTCCGGGGCTGCAAGAGCGCGGGCATCGGCTGCCTCGAGTGCAAGCAGCCGGTGATCGACGCGATCAACGCGGAATTGAAGCCCATCCGCGAGCGCGCGGCGCCCTTCGAGGAGGACCCGACGCTCGTGAGGAACATCATCCAGGACGGCTGCGAGCGCGCGAGCCACCTCGCCGACGAGACCATGCGCGACGTGCGCGAGGCCATGGGCCTCGACTACCGCTGAGGAAGGGAAGGCGACGATGAAATCCGCAATCCTCGCAGTCTCGCTGGCGCTCGCGGCCCCGGCCGCGCTCGCCGCCACGCCCGTGCCCCCGGGCAAGTGGAGCTTCGTCTTCAAGGACGCGAAGGGCCAGCCCGACCGCCCGATCCGCGTCTACACCTACCGGCCGCGCGAGTGCGACACCGCCTGCCCGATCCAGTTCGTCCTGCACGGCGCGAAGCGCGACGCCTCGGCCTACCGCGACCACTGGGAGCTGCTCGCCGACCGCTACAAGATCCTCGTCATCGCGCCGGAGTTCACCCAGAAGTCCTGGCCGAAGGCCGCCGCCTACAACCTCGGCGACCTCGAGGAGCAGTCGGACCCCGAGAAGTGGACCTTCTCCGCGATCGAGCACATCTTCGACGAGATGCGCGACGGGCAGAAGGACTACCGGATCTTCGGGCACTCGGCGGGCGGGCAGTTCGTGCAGCGCATGGTCCTCTTCCGGCCCGACAGCCGCGCTTCCGTCGCGGTCGCGGCCAACCCCGGCTGGTACACGATGCCCGAGTGGCGCTCCGACAAGACCGACTTCAGCTTCCCGTACTCCCTCGTGAAATCGCGCGCGGGCGAATCGGAGCTGCGCCGCGCGCTCGAGCGCCGCTTCGTGCTGATGGTGGGCGAGAAGGACGACGATCCCGACGACGAGAACCTCAACAAGTCCTCGGGCGCGATGAAGCAGGGCGAGGGGCGCGTCGAGCGCGGCGAGAACTTCTTCAAGGCCGCCACCGCGGTCGCCTCCGAGCTCAAGGTGAAGTTCGCCTGGGAGCTGCGCGAGGTCCCGGACACGGCGCACGACGCCGCGGCGATGAGCAAGGCCGCGGCGGAAGTCCTCTGGGGCGGCGCGCAATGACCGCCCAGGCGGCCAACGACCCCATGGCCGGCGCCCAGCCGGGGCTCGACCTCGCGCTTCCGGTCGCGAGGATCCGCGGCGAGCCGCTCGCCGAGCTCCCCGCGGACCTCTACATCCCGCCCGAGGCGCTCTCGGTCTTCCTCGAGACCTTCGAGGGGCCGCTCGACCTGCTGCTCTACCTCATCCGGCGCCATTCCCTCGACGTGCTCGACATCCCCATGGCGGAGCTCACGCGCCAGTACATGGAGTACGTCGAGATGATGCGTACCAGCCAGCTCGAGCTCGCCGCCGAGTACCTGCTGATGGCGGCATTGCTCATCGAGATCAAGTCGCGCATGCTCCTGCCGCGCCCGAGGCGCGAGGACCAGGCCGAGGCCGAGGACCCGCGCGCGGAGCTCGTGCGCCGGCTCCTCGAGTACGAGCGCATGAAGAAGGCCGCGCAGGCCCTGGGCGAAGTCCCCGTGGCCGGGCGCGACTTCTCCGTGGTCGAGGTCTACCTCGAGCAGGCGCTCGCCGAGCGCCTGCCCAACGTCCACGTGGCCGACCTCTCGGAGGCCTGGCGCTCGATCCTCGCCCGCGCGAAGATGACGCGCCACCACAAGATCACCCGCGAACAGCTCTCGGTGCGCGCGCACATGAGCCGCATCCTGCGCCTGCTGCAGCCGGGCACCTTCACCGAGTTCTCGCAGCTCTTCGAGTCCGGGCAGGGCGTGCCGGTGCTCGTCGTGAGCTTCCTCGCGCTGCTCGAGCTCGCCCGCGAGTGCCTCGTGGAGATCACGCAACAGGGCGCCTTCGACCCGATCTACGTGAAGCTGCGCGCCGAGCGCGCCCCCCTCACCATCACCTGAACCCCATGAACGACGAAGTCCTGGATTCCAGCCCGCCCGAGGAGCCGCCGCCGCCCGCGGTGGACCTCGCGCAGGCCAAGCGCGTGCTCGAGGCCGCCCTGCTTTCCGCGACCGAGCCCCTCAACGTGCAGCAGTTGAAGCGCCTCTTCGGCGGCGAGGTGGACGCCGACAACATCCGGAAGGTGCTCGACGAGCTGAAGGGCGAGTGGGCGGATCGCTCCATCGAGCTCACCGCCGTCGCCTCGGGCTGGCGCTTCCGCGTCAAGCCCGAGTTCCAGCCCTTCCTCGACCGGATCTCGAGCGAGAAACCCCCGCGCTACTCGCGCGCGGTGCTCGAGACGCTCGCGATCATCGCCTACCGCCAGCCGGTGACGCGCGGCGACATCGAGGACATCCGCGGCGTGGCGGTCTCGCCCCCGACCCTGAACGCGCTCGTCGAGCGCGGCTGGGTGGACGTGGTCGGCCACCGCGAGACGCCGGGACGCCCGGCGATCTTCGCCACGACGAAGCGTTTTCTCGACGACCTGAACCTGCGCTCCCTCGAGGAGCTGCCCGCCCTCGAGGAGCTGCAGATGGCCCTCGAGAGCCGCGCGGAGAGCGCCCCGGCGCAGGAACGGCTCATCGCGGACGAAGCCGGCGAGGAAGGCGGCCCCGCGACCGACATCGAGACCGAAGCCGAGGGGCGGCGCGAAGCGCGCGGCCTCGACGAACCCGAAACCGAGACCGGCGTCGAAGCCGGCCTTTCCGACGAACCCGCCACGGAGCGCGAAGCGAATGCGCGATAGATCCCGATTCAAGCAACCCCGCAGCACCCCCCCGCTCGAGTGGCCGGGAGGCGTCGTGCCCGAATGGGCGCGCCCCCAGCAGGGCGGCAAGAGGCGCCATGCCAAGGGCAAGGGCGGCGGGCCCGCGGGCAAGCGCGAGCGCCTGCAGAAGGTGATGGCGCAGTCTGGCCACGGCTCGCGGCGAAACATCGAGATCCTCATCGCCCAGGGCCACCTCACGATCAACGGCCAGGTCGCGAAGCTCGGCGACCTCGTGGGGCCCGGCGACAAGGTGAAGCTCGACGGCGCGACGATTTCGCTTCGCTTCGGCGAGGCTATGCCCCGCGTGATGCTCTATCACAAGCCCGAGGGCGAGATCGTCACCCGCGACGATCCCCAGGGCCGGGCGACGGTCTTCGAGAAGCTGCCGCGCGTGAACGGCGGGCGCTGGGTTTCCGTAGGGCGCCTGGACATCAACACCGGGGGGCTGCTCATCTTCACGACGAGCGGCGAGCTCGCCAACCGGCTCACGCACCCGCGCTTCGAGGTGGAGCGCGAGTACGCGGTGCGCCTCCTGGGGCCCCTCACGGACGAGGCGCGCGCGAAGCTCCTCGCGGGCGTGGAGCTCGACGGGGAGTCGTGCCGGTTCGATTCCATCGAGGACCGCGGCGGCGAGGGCGCGAACCACTGGGTCCACGTGATCCTGCGCGAGGGCAGGAACCGCGAGGTGCGCCGGCTCTTCGAGGCGGTCGGGGTCACCGTGAGCCGCCTGATGCGCGTGCGCTTCGGCTGCGTGGAGCTGCCGTCCTTCGTGAAGCGCGGCCAGCTGCGCGAGCTCGGCGAGGACGAGGTCGCGACCCTCCTCGCCTTCGCGGGGATGGCGGGCGAAGCGAAGGAGCGCGGCGAAGGCGAGGAGGAAGAGGAGGAGGAGGAGGACGAGGTCAACGGCAACCGCGCGCCCGAGGGCGCGCTGCCGGCCGAGCGCGAGTACGAGATCGAGGACGACGACTGGCAACCCGACTGGAGCCGCTTCCCCGACCCGAACCGCCCGCAGGCGCCGCGGCCGCAGGCCGCGCAGGGCGAAGGCCAGCCCGGCGGCCCGCGCCGCAAGAAGGGCGGCCCGCGTCACAAGAAGGGCGGCCCGAAGGGACAGGGCGGGCAGCAACAGCCGCACAAGCAGGGCGCCCAGCAACCGAGGACGGGCGGGCAACCCGGCGGAGGACAGCCCGGCGGCGGTGGCCCCAAGCCCGGCGGAGGCGGGAAGCCGGGCGGGCGTCGCGGACGGCGCCATCGGAACCGCCAGGGCAAGGGCCAGGGACAGGGACCGCCCCAAGGACAGCCCCAGGGCCAGCCCCAGCAGGCCCAACCCCAGGGCCAGCCCCAGGGCGAATCCCAGCGCCAGTCCTTCGGCGACGAGCAGCCGAAGAACAACGACAACGGCCGGTCCTGGTAGCGGGCCCCGCGCGGCCCCTCCCTTTCGCGCACCGCCGTCGCGTCCCGGCGACGGCGCAAATCCAGCGCATTCAGTGACCTGAAGGTAAGCGCGCGCTCCGCCGTCGCCGGGCCGCTACGCCAGGTTCGGGGCCCGCCGCGGGTGGCATTGGCATCCCCCTGATTTGCAAGGCGAATCCTGGGCGTGGCACGCCCCCTGCCTTATTCCCCTCGGCCTTGCTTCTTTCCGGCCGGATGCGCCCGGTTCCCGGGCCGCCAAGAACTCCAAGTCCCGGCGCACGCCTGCACCCGAGGGGGGCACCGCGATGAAAGCACCCAGGTATTCGCTGGCCGTACTGGCCTTGATGGGCATTTCCCTTTTCCACGCCGAGATCGTTTCCTCGCAGTCCGGCGGCTCGTTCCGCGCCCGCGACCCGGGAGTCCGCGGCGGCAGTCCCGGCGCCGGGGGCGCGATCGCCGGCCTGAGCGCGAACGAGCTCGCGTTCTTCGAGCTGGGCCTCGAGGACTTCTCGGAGGAGGAGCACGCCGACGAGGGCCTGGGGCCGCGGATGAACCTCGACAGCTGCGCCGGATGCCACGCGCACCCGGCCGTCGGCGGCACGAGCCCCGCGGTGAATCCCCAGGTCGCCTTCGCGACCCGCATGGGCGCGACCAACCGCGTGCCCGCGTTCATCCGACCGAACGGGCCGGTGCGCGAGGCGCGCTTCGTGAGGAACGCCGACGGCTCGCCCGACGGCGGCGTGCAGGCGCTCTTCACCATCACGGGGCGCACGGACGCCGTCGGCTGCCGCATCGCGCAGCCCGACTTCGCCACCCACCTTTCCCGCGGCAACGTGATCTTCCGCATCCCGACGCCGGTCTTCGGCGCGGGCCTGATCGAGCAGATCCCCGACGCGGCGATCCTCGCGAACCAGGCGGCGAACCAGTCGCTCAAGCAGCCGCTCGGGGTGCGCGGGCGCGCGAACCTCTCGCTCACGGGCAGCGCCTCGGGCGTGGTCAACACCAACGGCAACGACGGCACGGTGGCGCGCTTCGGCTGGAAGGCGCAGAACAAGTCGCTGCTGCTCTTCTCGGGCGAGGCCTACAACGTCGAGATGGGCATCACCAACGAGCTCTTCCAGACCGAGCGCGACGAGACCGCCTCCTGCCAGTTCGCCGCGGTGCCCAACGACTTCCAGAACACGGACGCGACCACGCCCATGGAGGCGATGACGGGGACGGCGAACTTCGCGCTCTTCCAGCGCTTCCTCGCGCCCCCGGTTCCCTCGGCGGACACGCCCGGCGGCGCGGCGTCGATCGCGCGCGGCAAGGGGTATTTCGGCATGGTGGGCTGCGCGCTGTGCCACACGCCGACGCTTCGCACCGGGAACTCCTCGGTCGCGGCGCTGCGCAACCAGCCCGTGAACCTCTACTCCGACCTCCTCGTGCACGACATGGGCCCGGGGCTCGCCGACGGCATCACCCAGGGGCAGGCGGGGCCGCGGGAATTCCGCACGGCGCCGCTCTGGGGGCTGGGCCAGCGGATCTTCTTCCTGCACGACGGGCGGACCTCGGACCTCGTCGAGGCGATCCGGGCGCACGCGAGCGGCGCCTCGCGCGACCGCGACGCCTCGGAGGCGAACGAGGTCGTGCGCAACTTCAACGACCTGTCGGAGTTGCGCAAGCAGGACCTGCTCAACTTCCTGCGCTCCCTGTAGCCCGGCGCGGGGCCGCGGCGCGCGCGCGCCGCGGCCCCTTTTCCGGGCGCAGCTCGGAGCGGATCCACTCGGCGAAGGCCTTCACCTTCGGGGCGTCGCGCAGCTCCCGCGGGCAGACGAGCCAGTAGGATTCGCGCGCGGGCACGACGAGGTCGAAGAGCCGCACGAGGCTGCCGCGCTCGAGGTCCTCGCCTACGAGGGAGCGGCGCGTCATGGCGATCCCCTCGCCGCGCGCCGCCGCCTGGATGGAATAGGTCGCGTCGTTGAAGGAGTAGCCCCCGATGGGCCCGCCGATCTCCACGCCCGCGGCCGCGAACCACTCCTTCCAGTAGTCCCGTTCCTCGCGGATGATGCGCTCGCCGAGGAGGTCCTTCGGCGACTTCGGGAGCCTGCCGCCGTTGAACTTCGGGCTCGCGACCGGAAAGTACTCGTCGTCGAGGATCTTCTCGCAGGCGAGCGAGGGCCAGGGCCCCTGGCCGAAGCGGATGCCGACATCGGCCTCGCCGGCGGCGAAGTTGGCGAGCGCGCCGCTCGCCGACACGCTCACCTCGATCTCCGGGTGCGCCTCGATGAAGCGGATGAGGCGCGGCATCAGCCAGCGCGAGCCGAAGGAGGGCAGCACGCTCACGGCGAGGCGGTTGCCCTGGCGCCCGGCGCGCAGGCTCTCGGCCGCCTGCGAGACCTGGGAGAGCGCGCCGCGCACGCTCTCGGCGAAGGCGCGGCCCTCGGCGGTGAGCGAGACCCGCTTGCCGTGCCGGTGGAAGAGCGCCACGCCCAGGTGCTCCTCGAGGGCGCGGACCTGGTGGCTCACCGCCCCGTGCGTGAGGTGCAGCTCCGCGGCTGCGCGCGAGAAGCTCTCGAGGCGCGCGGCGGCCTCGAAGGGGCGCAGCGCGGAAAGCGGCGGGAGGCGTTGGGCCATATGTGAGCGAAATTCACAAGAACGGCCAAAAGATATCGTTTGGGCGGCCGGGGTGCAAGTGGCAATAATGCTCACACTTTCGAGGAGGCCCCATGCACACGATCCATTGCCCCGACGGCGCCGAGCGCGCCCCCCGCCCCCGCGCGAACCGCTCGCCGTGGGTCCCCGTCGCGGTCATCGCGGCGGTGCTGGGCGCGGCGAGCCTCGCTTCCGCGCTCACGACCGACACGCGCGATTTCAAGGCGCGCCACGGCACCGTCCTCACGAGCCAGGCGCTGTGAGCGGGCGAACCTCCGCGCTCGCGCTCGCCGCGGGCGAGCTGCTGCGCCTCGAGGCGCCCGAAGCCCTCGAGGTGCGTTGCGAAAGCGGCCGCCTGTGGATCACCGAGACCGACCGCCCGGACGACGTGTGGCTGCGCGCGGGCGAGTCCGCGCTCCTGCGCGGCGAGGGCGCCGTGGTCCTCGAGGCCGTGGAAGGCGCGCGCCTGAGCCTCGCCTCCCGGCTCAGCTGAGCGCCGGGCCCCGGGCGCTTCCCGCCGCGATGTGGGCCCTCACGAGGTCCGCGAGGCGCTTGACGCGCGCGTCGTGGATGCCGTGGTGGTGCAGCGTCTCCTGGGTGCGGAAGAGGTACTCCGCGCTCGATCCATATTGCCCGCGGGCAGTGGCGATCGCGCTCACCATGGCCTCCTGCGGGAGCTTGCCCGCGTAGCCCGAGCAGGCGCGGTTCACGACGAAGGCGAGCACCGGGAAGGTGTCGGGCCCGGCGTGGCATGCGAGCCAGCGCGGATGGTAGGAGCCATAGGTCATCTCGCGGCGCCAGAGCTCGCGAAGCTGCGCGCCGGCCATTCCCGCGGGGACGCGGAACGCGAGGCCCCGGCAGCTGCCGCCGCGCTCGAGCGTGAGCACGAGCCCCGGGCGCTCGGGCGTGCCGCGGTTGATCCGCGACCAGAGGCAGAAGCTGCGGTGGTAGCCGAAGATGCCGCCCACGCGCTTCGCGTCGTGGGCGAAGGTGGGGCTCCACATGAGGGAGCCGTAGGCGAAGATCCAGAGCGGCGCGCCGCGCGGACGCCCCGCGAGCGCGGCCTCGATGCTGCGGTCGAGGGCCGCGTCGTCGAGCCGCTCGCGCTCGAGGCGGCTGTTGTCCGGGCCGTGCGCGAAGCGCTTCACTAGGGGGCGAGGCGCGCGACCTTCCAGGCCCCGCCCTCGCGGGTGTAGGCCACGCGGTCGTGCAGGCGGCTCATGCGGCCCTGCCAGAACTCGAGCATCTCCGGGATGACGCGATATCCGCCCCAGTGGGTCGGGCGCGGCGGGTGCTCGCCGTACTCGTCGGTGAGCTCCGCCCAGCGCGTCTCGAGCCACTGGCGGTTGGCGATCGGCTGGCTCTGGGGCGAGGCCCAGGCGCCGATGCGCGAGCCGAGCGGCCGGATGGAGTAGTACTCGTCGGACTCGGCCGCGCTCACCGTCTCGATCGCGCCCTCGACGCGGACCTGGCGCTCGAGCTCCTTCCAGAAGAAGGTGAGCGCGGCCCGGGGATTGGCCTCGAGATCGCGGCCCTTGCGGCTCGCGTAATTGGTGTAGAAGACGAAGCCGCGGTCGTCGAGGGCCTTGAGCAGCATGATCCGGCCCGAGGGCCGCCCGGCCGCGTCCGCCGTGGAGAGCATCATCGCCGTGGGCTCGGGGACTTCCGACTTGATGGCCTCGTCGAGCCACTCCCGGAACTGCAGGAACGGGTCGGGGTTCACGTCGCGCTCGTCGAGGCTGCGCAGCGCGTATTCCTTGCGGATGTCGGCGATGTTCATCGGGGGGATCGGTTCGTGCGCGTGGATTGTCCGTAATAATAGCCATGCCGCGACCCGCGCGGAATTCGAGGCCCGCTCGCGCACTTCCCGATGACGAATCCCGACGCCCGCCGGCCCTGGCTCGCCCTCTATCCGCCGGGCGTCCCCGCAGAGATCGACCCGGGGAAGCTGCCCACGCTCGCGCGGCACTTCGAGGAGGCCTTCGCGCGCCACGCGGCCCTGCCGCTCGCCCTGTTCCTCGACCGCTCGTACAGCTACGGGCACTACGACCGAGCCTCGCGCGCGCTCGCGGCCTGGCTCGCGGCGCGCGGGGTCGAGCGGGGCGATCGCGTGGCGATCATGATGCCCAACGTCCCGCAGTACCTCGCCGCGATCGCCGGGATCGTGCGCGCGGGGGCGGTGATCGTGAACGTGAATCCGCTCTACACCGCGCGCGAGGTGGAGCAGGTCCTCGCGGATTCGGGGGCCGTGGCGATCGTGGTGCTCGAGAACTTCGCGGCGACCGTGACCGGGGTGCTCCCGGGGACGAAGCTGCGGCACGTGCTCGTCGCCGCGGTCGGCGACTGGCTGGGGCCGGTGAAGGGCGCGGTGGCGAACTTCGTGATGCGCCACGTGCGCAGGGCGGTGCGGCCTTACGCGGCGCCGGGGGTGGTGCGCTTCGACGCCGCGCTCGCGGAGGGCGCGCGGCTGCCGTTCGCGGCGCCCGCCATCGCGCCGGGGGACCTCGCCGTCATCCAGTACACCGGCGGCACCACGGGTGTGGCGAAGGGCGCGATGCTCACCCACGCGAACCTCGGCGCCGCGGTGCTCGCCGCCGAGGCCTGGCTCGCGCCGGCCACGAGCGCCCCGGGCTGGCCCGCGAACCCGACGTTCGTGTGCGCGCTGCCACTCTTCCACATGTACGCGCTGATGGCCTGCGTGCTGCTCGCGATGCGCCTGGGCGGCAAGAGCCTGCTCATCGCCAACCCGCGCGACCTCGATGCGCTCGTGCGCGACCTGAAGCGCCATCCGCCCCATGCGTTCCCGGCCGTGAACACGCTCTACCGGGCCCTGCTCGACCACCCGGGCTTCGGGCGCATCGACTTCTCGGGCCTGCGCGTGGCCAACAGCGGCGGGATGGCGGTGCAGCGCGCGGTCGCCGAGCGCTGGTTCGCGCGCACCGGCTGCCCCATCGTCGAGGGCTGGGGGCTCACGGAGGCCTCCGCCGCCGTGACGTTGAACCGCCTCGACATCGACGGGTTCACGGGCGACGTGGGCGTTCCCCTGCCGTCCTTCGACCTCGCGTTGCGCGACGAGGAGGGGCGCGAGGTCGCGGCCGGCGAGCCCGGCGAGATCGTCGTTCGCGGGCCGCAGGTGATGGCGGGCTACTGGCGCAACCCCGGCGAGACCTCGAAGGTGATGACCGCCGACGGGTGGCTGCGCACGGGCGACATCGGCGTGCTGGATGCGGCAGGAAGGCTGCGGATCGTCGATCGCCTGAAGGACATGATCGACGTCTCGGGCTTCAAGGTGTTCCCGAACGAGGTCGAGGACGTCGCCGTCATGCACCCGGGCGTGCGCGAGGCCGCGGTCGTCGGCGTCCCCGACGAGCGCACCGGGGAGGCCGTCAAGCTCTTCGTGGTCCCCGGCGATTCCCCGCCGAGCGCGGAGGAGCTCGCGGCGTTCCTGCGCGAGCGCCTGACGAACTACAAGCGCCCGCGCCACATCGTCTTCGTGCCGTCGCTGCCGAAGACGCCGGTGGGCAAGATCCTGCGCCGGGCGCTGCGGGAGTAGCCGACCCTCTCCCGAGGCCGAGGCGGGGAATGGAACTCCCTGCCCCGGGAGGGGGCCGGGTGAAGCTCAGAGATCCTCGCGCCGCAGCGCGAAGACGAATCCCGGCCCCGAGCACGTCTGCGGCCACGCGAAGGCAAGCTTCGGGAAGGCCTTCTCGAGCGCCTTGCGGTTGTGCCCGATCTCCATCACCAGCAATCCCCCCGGCGCGAGGTGCTCGCGCGCCGCCGCGAGGATCGCGCGGGCGTGCTCGAGCCCGTCGGCTCCGCTCGCGAGCGCGAGCGCCGGCTCCGCCCGGTACTCGGCGGGCAGGCGCCGCATGCTGGCGGCCTTCACGTAGGGCGGGTTGGAGACGATGAGGTCGTAGCGCCGGCCCGCGAGCGCGGCGAAGAGATCCGATCGCACGAGGCGCACGCGGCGCCCGAGCCGGTAGTCGCGGACGTTTCGCTTCGCGACCTCGAGGGCCTCGGCGGAGAGGTCCGCGGCATCCACGCGGGCCTTCCGGAAGGCGAGCGCGGCGAGGATCGCGAGGCACCCGGAGCCCGTGCACAGGTCGAGCACGGAGCGCACGCCCTCGGGGTCCGCGAGCCAGGGCGCGAGGCGTTCGGCGAGGAGCTCGGCGATGAAGGAGCGCGGCACGAGCGCGCGCTCGTCCACGTAGAAGCGGTGCGCGCCCTGCCAGGCCTCGTTCGTGAGGTAGGCGGCGGGCTTGCGCTCGGCGATGCGCCGCCGGACGAGCTCGCGCGCCGCGGCCGCCCTCGCGGGCGGGACTTTCCGGTCGAGCCACGGCGCGGCATCCCCCAACGGCAGCCCTGCCGCGTGCAGCACGAGCCAGGCGGCCTCGTCGAGCGCGTTCGTGGTGCCGTGGCCGTAGGAGAGCTTCGCGCGCTCGAGACGGCGCGCGGAGGCGAGGAGGAGCTCGCGGACGGTGGCGCCGGCGAGGGAACGCGAGCGGCGCCGGGCGGCCCGGGGGCGGGCCTTCACGGCGGCGGCAGGTTCGCCGCGCCGTAGACCAGCTCCTCGAGCGCGAGCCGGAAGATCTCGGTGAGCGGCTCGATCTCGTCGAGCAGCACCGCCTCGTTCACCTTGTGGATCGAGTGGTTCACGGGCCCGAACTCGGCGACCTCCGGGCAGATGTCGGCGATGAAGCGCCCGTCGGAGGTGCCCCCGGCGGTGTTCACCTCGGGGGTGAGGCCCGTCACGCGCTCGATCACGTTCACGAGCGTGTTCACGAGGCGGGCGCGGGGCGTGAGGAAGGGCCTGCCGCCGAGCGTCCATTCGATCTCGTAGTCGAGCCCGTGGGCGTCGAGGATCGCGCGGGTGCGGCTCCGGAGGGAATCGGGCGTGCTCGCCGTCGAGAACCGGAAATTGAAGTCCACCTGCAGGGCGCCGGGGATCACGTTGAGCGCCCCGGTCCCGGCGTGGATGTTGGAGACCTGCCAAGTGGTCGGCGGGAAGGACTCGTTGCCTCGGTCCCATTCGGTCGCCACGAGGTCGGCGAGCGCGCGCGCCGCCTCGTGCACCGGGTTCTTCGCCTTGTCGGGATAGGCGACGTGGCCCTGGATGCCCTTCACCGTGAGCCGCGCGGAGAGCGAGCCCCGCCGGCCGTTGCGCAGCGTGTCGCCGAGGCGCTTCGCGGACGAGGGCTCGCCGATGATGCAGAAGTCGATGCGCTCGCCCCTCGCCTTCAGCGCCTCGACCACGCGCACGGTGCCGTCCACGGCGGGGCCTTCCTCGTCGCTCGTGACGAGGAGCGCGAGCGAGCCCGGGTGGTCGGGGTGCGCCGCGACGAAGCGCTCGACGGCGACGACGAACGCGGCCACCGAAGTCTTCATGTCCGCGGCGCCGCGGCCGTGGAGCTTGCCGTCGCGGATCGTGGGCACGAAGGGGTCCGAGTGCCACTGGTCCAGCGGCCCCGGGGGCACGACGTCGGTGTGCCCCGCGAAGACGATGAGGGGCTTCGCCGTCCCGCGCCGCAGCCAGAGGTTGGTCACCTCCCCGCACCGGAAGACCTCGGGCACGAAGCCGAGGGGGGCGAGGCGCCCGGCGAGCAGGGCCTGGCAGCCGCCGTCCTCGGGCGTGACGGACTTACGGGCGATGAGCGCCTTCGCGAGCTCGAGCGTGGGATTCGTCAAAGGGGATCTTCCCGGTGAGCAGTTGCCAGAACATCACCCAGTCGCCCATCAGGCTGTACGCGGGGTGCTTGAAGGTGGCGGGGCGGTTCTTCTCGAAGCCGAAGTGCCCGACCCAGGCGAATCCGTAGCCCGCCACGGGTACCAGCAGGAGCATCCACCAGCGGCCGGTCGCGAGGCTCGCCGCGACGAGCGCCAGCACGATCGCGCTGCCCGCGAAGTGCAGCCTGCGGCAGGTGGCGTTGCGGTGCTCGGAGAGGTAGTAGGGGTAGAAGGCGCGGAAGCTCGCGAAGCCCTCGGCCATGGTCAGCCCGCCGCCGTGCCGGTGCGCCGCGCCACCGTGGGGCCCACGCGCGCCTCGATGTAGCGGCGCAGCTCCGGCTTCGCCCCGAAGAGGAAGAACACCTCGGCGCACACGAAGAGCGGCCCGATGAGGAGCTGGCGCGCGTCGTCGAAGAACGCGGGCTTCATGCCCTCGAAGCGGTGCCCCCAGAACTGCAGCGCCCAGCCCGCCGCGAAGCTCGCCGCCGCCCCGGCGAGCGCCGCCGCGGTCGAGGCGCGCGCGGCGACCTCGCTCGCCCCCGCGCACATCAGCAGGAGCGCGAGCGCCATGGCGATGCCGAAGGCGAGGTCGAGGCGGAAGTAGTAGATGCACGCCGCCACCGAGACGGCCACGGCCGCGGTGGCCGACACGGGCCCGAGCGGGATCGTCCACAGCGACAGGGCGAGCACGATCGAGAAGACGATCAGCGGGATGCCTGCGAAGTGGGTCGCGATGTTGCGCCGGTCCCGGTGGTACGCGGCGTACTGGGTGAGGTTTTCCTCGAGGCTCTTCACGGTCGCGCGGCGGGACGGGCCCCGGGGGGCATCAGCCGAACTTCTCCTCGGACTCCTCGCCGATCTTGAACTCGCTGAACGAGGGCGCGCCCGGGCGCCCCGCCGCGGCGGCGGCCTTCACCTTCTCGCTCATGGCCGGCATGATCCCGGAGTTGCCGAGCAGCAGGCCCAGGTTCGTCGCGGAGTCGGCGTTGGCGAGCGCCTCGTCGGTGGAGACCTTGCCCGTGCGCACGAGCCGGAAGAGGTCCTGCTCGAAGGTCTGGGAGCCGGGCGACATGCTCTTCTCCATCATCTCCTTCACCTCGCCCACCTCGCCCTTCTCGATCGCCTCCTGGACGTTGCGGGTGTTGAGCAGCACCTCGACGGCGGGGGTGCGCTTGCCCTCGACGGTCTTCACGAGGCGCTGGGAGACGATCGCCTTCAGCGACACCGCGAGGTCCTGCAGCAGCATCGGGCGCACCTCCAGCGGGAAGAAGCTGATCACGCGGTTCATCGCCTGGTAGGAGTTGTTCGCGTGCAGCGTGGCGAGGCACAGGTGGCCGGAGAGCGCGTAGGTGAGCGCCATGCGCATCGTCTCCTGGTCGCGGATCTCGCCGATCAGGATGCAGTCGGGCGCCTGGCGCATGGCGTTGCGGAGCGCGTCGTGGAATGCGTGGGTGTCGTTGCCCACCTCGCGCTGGTTGAAGACCGCCTTCTTGGGCGTGAACACGTACTCGATCGGGTCCTCGATGGTGAGGATGTGGTTCGACACCATCTGGTTGCGGTAGTCGAGCATCGAGGCGAGCGTGGTCGACTTCCCCGAGCCGGTCGCGCCCACGACGAGCACGAGCCCGCGCTTCTCCATGACGAGCTGCAACAGCACGGGCGGGAGGTTGAGCTCCTCGAGCTTGGGGATCTCCGCGGTGATGAAGCGGATGACGCTCGCGATCGAGCCCTTCTGCCAGAAGACGTTCACGCGGAAGTTGCCGATCCCGGGCATGGGCTTCGAGAGGTTCAACTCCAGGTCCTTCTCGAAGGTCGCGATCTGCGCGGGCGAGAGCATCTCGTAGACGATCTTCTTCGTGTTCTCCGCGTCCATGACCTGCGGGTTCACCGGCATCATCACGCCCTGGATCTTGATGACGATGGGCGAGCCGGAGGAAATGAAGATGTCCGAGGCCTTCTTCTCGGCCATCAGCTGGAGGAGCTTCTCGATGAACATGGGATGTCTCCGTCGGGTGCGCGGCCGCGTTGGGACGCCCCGCAGTTTTCGGGCGCGCTAGTCGCCCCGCAGCAGCTCCGAGGCGACTCTAGTCGCCCCTCAGCAGTTCGTTAATGCCCGTCTTGGCGCGGGTCTTCGCGTCGACCTGCTTGATGATCACGGCGCAGTAAAGACTATACCGCCCGTCGGGGCCGGGCAAGTTGCCGGATACGACGACCGATCCGGGGGGGATTCTTCCGTAGCTCACCTCGCCCGTCATGCGGTTGTAGATCTTGGTGCTCTGGCCGATGTAGACGCCCATGGAGACGACCGAGCCCTCGCCCACGATCACGCCCTCGACCACCTCGCTCCTCGCGCCGATGAAGCAGTCGTCCTCGATGATCGTGGGGTTGGCCTGCAGGGGCTCGAGGACGCCGCCGATGCCCACGCCGCCGGAGAGGTGGACGTTGCGCCCGATCTGCGCGCAGGAGCCCACGGTCGCCCAGGTATCGACCATCGTGCCTTCGCCCACGTGGGCGCCGATGTTCACGTAGGAGGGCATGAGCACCGCGTTCTTCGCGATGTAGGCGCCGTGGCGCACCGTGGCCGGCGGCACGACGCGGTAGCCGCCCGCGGCGAAATCGGCTTGGGAGAAGCGCGCGAACTTCGACTCGACCTTGTCGAAGTAGTGCGTGTAGCCGCCCTGCATGATCTCGTTGTCGCGCAGGCGGAAGGAGAGCAGCACCGCCTTCTTGACCCACTGGTTCACGATCCAGTCGCCGCCGTGCTTCTCGGCGACCCGCAGCGTGCCGGCGTCGAGGCCGCGCAGGACCTCGGCGACGGCCTCCCTCACCTCCGGCGGGGCGCTGGCGGGGGAGAGCTGGGCGCGGTTCTCGAAGGCGGCGTCGATGACGGTCTGCAGCGCGTTCATGGTCGGCAAGGGGCTGTGAAAGGGGGGGGTCTCAGGCCGCGGCGGCGTTGCGCCCGGCGACGAAGCGCGCGATGCGCCGTCCCGCCTCCGCGGCCTCCTCGACCGTGGACACGAGGGCGATGCGCACCTGGCCGCGGCCCGGGTTCGCGCCCTGGGCCTCGCGCGAGATGTAGCTCCCGGGCAGCACCGTGACATGGGTCGCGGCGTAGAGCTCGCGGGCGAAGGACTCGTCGTCGCCGGGCACCGCGGCCCAGAAGTAGAACGCCGCCTCGGGCATCGCGAGCGGCAGCACCGGGTTCACGAGGGCGTGGAAGGCGGCGAACTTCTCGCGGTACAGGCTGCGGTTGCGCGCCACGTGCGCCTCGTCCTCCCAGGCGGCGATCGAGGCGAGCTGCACGGCGTCGGACATCGCGCTGCCGTGGTAGGTGCGGTAGAGAAGGAACTGCTCGAGGACCGCGGCGTCGCCCGCGGCGAACCCGGAGCGCAGGCCCGGGGCGTTCGAGCGTTTCGAGAGCGAGCCCATGGCGACGAGCCGCGGGTAGCCCTCGCGGCCGAGCGCGCGCGCCGCGGCGAGCGCGCCCAGGGGCGGGGAGGCCTCGTCGAAGTAGATCTCGGAGTAGCACTCGTCGGAGACGATCGTGAAGCCGTGGCGGTCCGAGAGCTCGAAGAGCTGCTTCCACTCCGCGAGCGGCATGACGCGCCCGTTGGGGTTGTTGGGCGAGCAGGCGAAGAGCAGCCGCGTGCGCCCCCACACCGCCTCGGGCACCGCGCCCCAGTCGGGCCGGAAGCCGTGGCGCGCGAGCGCGTTGACGAAGTAAGGCTGCGCTCCGCCCAGCAGGGCCGCGCCTTCGTAGATCTGGTAGAACGGGTTGGGACACACGACGAGCGCGTCCTTCTCCGCGGGGTCGAGCACGGCCTGCGCGATGGCGAAGAGGGC
This sequence comes from Usitatibacteraceae bacterium, assembly GCA_044220635.1. Lineage (GTDB taxonomy): Bacteria > Pseudomonadota > Gammaproteobacteria > Burkholderiales > Usitatibacteraceae > JBGAQP01. The sequence continues at coordinate 70,880 of JBGAQP010000003.1, read as the reverse complement.
CTCGCGCGTGCCGAGCGCCGGGATCACCTGCGTCTCGGGGTCCGGCGCCGGGATGCCGTGGCGGCGCGCGAGCCAGGCGGCGATCGCCCCGCGCAGCTCCGGCAGGCCCTTCGTGAGCGGGTAGCGCGCGAGCCCGCCCAGGTTCGCGGCGAGCGCCTCCTTGAGCAGCGCCGGCGTCGGGTGCCGGGGCTCGCCGATGGAGAGGTTCACGGGCGCGAGGCCCGCGGGCGGGGTCACGCCCGCGAGGAGGGCGCGAAGCCTTTCGAACGGGTAGGGCTGGAGCTGCCGCAGGCGGGGATTCACGCCGCGATTATCGCCCGGAAGCCCGCGCCGACCAAGGAGCCGCCCGGCCCGGGCTCAGGACCCGTCGCGGGAGCCGAACAGGCGGCGGAAGGGCAGCGCGAGCCACCAGCGCAGCCCCGCGCGGCGCCGCACCTCGAGGTCGCTGCGCGCGAGCGCCGCGCGCAGCTCCACGAGCTCGTCGTCGCGCTTCGCGAGGAAGCCCTCGACCTCGAAGACGCGCCGCACGGCCGCATCGCGCTCGGCGAGCGCCTGAGCGTGGGCGGCCTCGAGCCCGGCGACGCGGGCCGCGAGCTGGTCGCGGTGCTCGATCGCCCGGATCACCTCGCGGGTGACGCGGAAGTAGTCCTTGTAGAGGAAGTCGTCGCGGTCCGAGAACACCGAGAGCGCGGATGGCGCCCGCGCGAGCGATGCGGCCTCGCGCGCCGCGACGACGACGAAATAGAGCGGGCTCGCGAGCGAGGACGCCGCCTCGTCCGGGCGCTGCTCGGCGACCTCGAGGAGCGCGCCCTCGCCCGGCGCGCCCTCGGGGGCGATCAGCGAGAAGAACCCGGGCTTCTGGCCGTACCAGGCGGTGGCGGGAAAGCGCGGCCGCAGGAGCCGCTCGAGCTCCTCGCGGTAGAGCTCCTTCACGTGGAACTCGTTCGCGAAGCCGCGCTTGTCCGAGTACTCGAGCTTGTTCGGCGAGGAGATGAGCAGGAGCCCGCCGGGGGCGAGCACGCGCGCGACTTCGTCGAGGAAGGCCTCCTGCGCCTCGATGTGCTCGATCGTCTCGAAGCTCACCACGAGGTCGCGCGAGGCGTCGGCGAGCGGCAGCCGCGTGCACGAGGCCGCCTCGAACGCGAGGTTGGGCATCGCGGCGTAGGCCGAGCGCGCGTGGGCGATGGCCGGCCCGGAGACGTCCACGCCCGTCACCTCGGCCGCGCTCCGGGCGAGCAGCGCCGAGCCGTAGCCCTCGCCGCAGGCGACGTCGAGCACCCGGAGGCCGCGGGCCCAGCGCGCGGCGAAGTGGTAGCGGTGCCAGTGCTCGATCCAGATCTCGCCGCGGGTGCCCGGCACGAAGCGCTCGCCCGTGAATTCCAGCGCGCCGCTCATCGCACGAGCCTTCGCCGGCGCATCCACTCGACGACCGGATGGCGCCAGGACGCCACGCGCCCGAGCCAGCGGTGCGAGACGACGAAGCGCCGCAGGTCCTGGCGCGTGACCATCATCACCGCCTGGCTGCGCAGGTAGAGGTCGGCCATCTCCGAGATCTCGCGCGGCGAGAGCGTGACCCTGAGCGCCCTCTGGCGCTCGATCGCGTCCTGGTAGGCGCGGTCGAGCAGCGACTGGCGCTCGGCCGCGCCCCGGGCGTTGGCCGGCACGCGGTACTTCGAGGTGGTCTTCTCCACGAGCACGAAATCGTCCTCGAGCGTGTAGCGGGTCCAGAGGTTCCAGTCCTCGAGCTGGTCCATGTCCTCGGCGAAGCCGCCGTGGCGCTCGGCGAGCCGGCGGTGGAAGAGCACCGACTGGATCGGCAGGTAATTGTGGTGCCAGAGGGTGAGGCGGTCAAAGCGCTGGTGGTGGCGCGTGAGGTGCATGATCTCCTCGTAGCGCGCGTGCTCGCGGTCGAGGAATTCGGTCTGCGTCTCCCAGGCGAGCGCGTAGGCCCCGGCCGCGCCCGAGGCGAGCACCGCCTCGACGAGCGCCTCGGCGTGGTCGGCGAAGAGCAGGTCGTCGTCGTCGAGGAAGTTGAGCCACTCGCCCGTGGATTCGGCGATCGCGAGGTTGCCGGCCCTCGACCGTCCCACCTTCGCCCCCGTGGCGCGGTAGCGGATCGCGAGGCGGTCGCGGAACTGCGCGACGATCGCCTCCGAGGCCGGCGGCCCGTCCTCGATCACCACGACCTCGAGGTTCTCCCAGGTCTGGTTCGCGCAGCTCGCGAGCGCCTCGCGCAGCCACGCCGGCCGGTCCACGGTGCGGATGAGGATCGACACGCGCGGCCGCGGCCGGTCGGGGCGCTCGCGGCGCGAGGGCAGCTCGTGGAAGGCGCCCTCGCGGCGCAGCTCGTAGCCCCAGCCCGCGAAGAGGGGGCGGAAATTCCCCGCGGGCCGCACGCGGGTGAAGGCGAAGTACGGCCAGCGCAGGAGGAACCGCAGCCCGGCGAGCGCGAGCCCGCGGCGGCGGCCGGGAAAGGAGCGCGGCGTGAGGATCTCGGCGGCGAGCATGCCCAGGCCCTGGAGGGTTCGCAGCACCCCCCCGAAGCGCGCGCGCAGGCACAGGTTCGTGAGGACCCCGCCGAAGACCTGCAGCGGCTTCACCTCGCCGGCCTCGCGGTAGGTGCGGTGCACGACCGCGAGCTTCGGGCGGTAGGCGATGCGCCAGCCCTTCGCGCGAAGCCGCCACGACAGGTCCACGTCCTCGCCGTACATGAAGATGCGCGGCTCGAAGCCGCGGACGGAGTCGAAGGCCGCGCGCCGCAGGAGCAGCGCCGCGCCGCTTCCCCAGGGCGTGTCGAGGGTCACCGGGTCGTAGGCCTTGGGGTGCTCGTAGGGGATCTGGCGCAGCTCCCAGGCGGCGATCTTCGGATCGTCCGCCTGCGCGCCGGCGACCAGCGCCTCGAGCACGCCGGGCTCGAGGATGCAGTCCTGGTTGAGCACGAAGAGGAAGGGCGCGGTGCCGCGCGCGGCGTTCGCGTTGTGGGCGCGCCCGAAGCCGAGGTTCGCTCCCGAACGCCCGACGTCCACGCGGGCGAAGGCGGCCGGGCCCTGCGCGGCGGCGAGCGCGGCGATGCGCTCGGCGTCCGCGGGATCGGGGCCGTTGTCCTGCACGAGGAGGTTCACCCGCAGGGGCTCGCGGGTGGGCTCGGCGAGGCTGGCGAGGAGCTGCTGGAGGAGGGCGAAGTCGGGCTTGTAGGCGACGACGCTGACGTCAACTTCCCGCATCGAGGATCTTCTTCAGCAGGAGCTTGCGCACGAGGGCCGGCAGCAGGTCGAAGGCCTGCTTGTGGATGCCGAGCTGGACGTTGTCCTGGCCGAGGCGGCGGCGCTCCTCGACCTCGCGCGCGAGCTCGGCCTGCAGGCTCGCGACGTCGCCCTCGAGCTTGGCCATCCACTCGCGCGACTCGCGCTCGAACTTCTCCGTGCGGCCCCGCTCGCCGTCGAGCGCCGCCTTCACCTGCGCGAACTCGTCGGCGAGGCGCACCAGCTCCTGGCGGAAGACCGAGCCGTCGATGTTGGCCGCGAGCAGGCGCTCGATCGCCCGGGGATCGGCCGCCTCCGGGCCGGAGGGGTCGATGCCGAAGCGGGCGTAGAACGCGTCGAGCGAGCGGGCCATGGCCTCGAGGGTCGGAACGCGGCCCGGGTCGGGCCGCGACAGCGCCGATCTTACCCGCGCGAGCTCCGCGGCACCTTCCGGGGCGAAGCGGGCGCGCAGCGCCGCGGCGACCTCGGCCGCCCCGAAGGCCTCGGGCAGGAGCCACCCGCCGCCGTGGGCGGCGATGCGCTCGCCGAGCGCGCCCGAGGGCGCGGCCAGCGCCGGGATGCCCGCGGCCCAGGCATCGGAGAGCGCGTAGCTGAAGCTCTCGGGCGCGCGATTGGGGAAGAGGGCGATCTCGACGCCGTAGGCGGCCATCAGCGCCGGCAGGTCCTCGTCGGCGTAGGCCCCGTGGACGTAGAGCGCGCCGGGCGAGCGCCAGCCGGGGAAGAGCTGGCGGTCGAGGTAGCCGATCACGACCACGCCGATGCCCGAGCCCGCGAGATGGGCCGGGAGCTCGTCGAGCAGGTCCGAGCCCTTGTGGGGGCCGACGGCGCCGATCACCGCGACGGCGTGCCGCGGGCGCGCGGCGGCGAAGTCCGCGCGGGGAGCGACTTCCGGTCGCCGCACTCGGGCGGGAGACCCGTTGGGGATCACTTCGACCACGAGCCCCGGGACGTGCTCGCGGGCGAGGCGAGCGATGAATTCCGAGGGCGCGAACACGGCGGCCGCGCCTCGCAGCAGCCCGGTGGTCCCGGCGAGCCACGCGGGATCGGGAGGCGCGCCCGGGGCGTCGAAGGCGTCGGGCCGCAGGAAGAGGACGTCGTGGAGCGTGACGAGGAGGCGCGCGCCCAGCCGCCCGGCGGCCCATTCGGCGCGGCGCCGCGCGCATGGCGCGGTCGAGTGCAGGTGCACGAGCCCCACGCCCTCGGCGCGCAGCCACGCGGCGAGGGCCTCGGGCTCGGCCTCGAGCCGCGCCGGGTCGAGCGGGAAGTAGCGGCCGTCTTGCGCGATCTCGAGCACGTCGGCGCGCTCGCCCGCGTGCCAGAGCACGTGGCGCCGGTCGATCGCGCGCGCGAGGTCGCGCAGGTGCCGGTCGACGCCGCCTCCGCCGAGGGCGGTGACGTGGAGGACGGCGCGTGGGCTCATGGTGGGAGGCGGCGGGGCCGCTCGGGCGGGTAGAATGGCGCGCCCTGCCCGCGGGCCGGGCGCCTCCTCGTCGCCGCCGATTATACGTTCCGCGCCTTGAGCCTTTCCTCCTCCCGTCCCGTCTGGGCGCTTCTCGCCGGCGCCTCGCTCTGGGGCGTCGTCTGGTACCCCTACCGCATCCTCGCGGGCGCGGGCCTCGACGGCATCTGGTCGACGGCGCTCACCTACGGGATCGCGCTCGCCGTCGGCGCCGCGATCTTCCGGGGCGAGCTCGCGGCGCTTCGCCGGGCGCCGCCGCTCGCGATCGTCATGGCGCTCGCCATCGGCTGGAGCAACCTCGCCTACGTCCTCGGCGTGCTCGAGGGCGAGGTCATGCGCGTGCTGCTGCTCTTCTATCTCGCGCCGCTGTGGACCGTGCCGGTCGCCCGGATCGTGCTGAAGGAGCGACTCGACGGCGCGGGCCTAGCGGCAATGGCCCTCGCGCTGGCCGGGGCCGCGGTGATGCTGTGGCACCCGGAGCTGGGCCTTCCGTGGCCGAGGGCGCGCTCGGAGTGGCTCGGCGTGCTCGCCGGGTTCCTCTTCGCGGTGGGCAACGTGCTCGTGCGCCGCCTCGACACCATGACCGACGCGGGCAAGTCGATCGCGATCTGGGCGGGCGTGACCTTCGCCGGCCTCGTGCACCTGCCCGCGAGCGGGGTGGCTCCCGGCGCGGCCTTCGCCGCCGCCGGCGTCGAGTGGTCGGTCGTCGCGGGCGTGGGCATGGCGCTGGTGGCGATGAGCCTTTCGCTGCAGTACGGGCTCGCGCGCCTGCCCGCCAACCGCGCGATCGTGATCCTGCTCTTCGAGCTGGTCGTGGCCGCGCTCGCCGCCTACCTCCTCGCCGGCGAGTCCATGGGCCCGCGCGAATGGATCGGCGGCGCGCTCATCGTCGCCGCCACGCTGGTGAGCGCGCGCCCCGGAAAGGACGCCTAGCTCTTGCCGTAGTACTTCGCGAGGTACGAGGCGATGGGCGCCGCATCCTCGGGCTTGACCGGCGCGCCGAAGACCTTGTTCATCTTCGCCACCACCGCCTCCCAGCCCTTCCGGTCGAGGAAGTGCGAGTTGAGCTCGATGTAGTCGAGGCTGTGGCAGGCCACGCAGTTCGCGCGCACCTTGTCCACGCCCTCGCCCTCCTTCAACTTGAACCGTTCCTCGCCGGCGAGCGCCGGCAGGCAGACCGCGACGGCGATCGCCGCGCCCACGCGAAGGATCGTGCGCATCACGCCACCTCGATCATGATGCGGGGGACCACGTTGTGGTGATAGCCCGCGGGGTTGAAGATGAGCTCCGGGACCTGCGTGTCGCCGCGGTGGTTGGTCGCCTTCACCATCACGACCGCGGGGCCGCGCCGCTCCGCCCTGAACTTGTGGCTGAAGGTGCGGAAGGAGAAGCGGCCGTGGTCCGTGCCGAGCTTCGCCTCCTGCCAGCTTCGCCCGCTGTCCACCGAGACGTCCACCCGGCGGATGCCGCGCCCGCCGTCCCAGGCGATGCCCGCGACGTCGACCACCTGGCCCGCGTGGAAGCGCTGCCCGTCGCGCACCGAGGTGACGAGGGAGTTCACCACGATGTCGGTGATCGGCGTGTTGGCGGGCGTGGCCTGCGTGGCGAAGGGATCGGCCTTCGGGAACTTGCCCGAGGGCACCCGGTAGGCGGGGTTCATCCAGAATCCGGCGAGGGCCTTCGAGCGCACCTCGAGGCTCGTGATGTGCTTCATCCAGTAGGTGCCCGTCCAGCCCGCGACGACGAGGCGCGCGGGAAAGCCGTTCCAGTGCGGCAGCGGCTTGCCGTTCATCTCGAAAGCGATGAGCGTGTTCTCGTCGAGCGCCCGGTCGACCGGGATGCTCTTCACGAAGTCGGGGGTGGCGGCCATCGCAGCGGAGTCCGCGCCGTCGAAGGCGACCTCGACCGCGTCCTTGTTCACGCCCGCTCGCGCCAGGATGTCGCGCACCCGGACGCCCTTCCACTTCGCGTTGCCCATCGCGCCCACGCCCCACTCGACGCCCTGCACGTGGGGCGAGAACATGCCGCGCCGGTTGCCCGAGCACTGGCAGACCGCGATCAGCTCGACCACCGGGAAGTCCTTGCGCAATTGGGCGAAGTCGAGCTCGAAGGACTTGCCCGCCGCATCGCCCCCCACTTTCAGGCGCCAGCCCTTCGCGTCTACCGTCGGGATCGCCGCGAGGTGGTAGCGCACGAAGAACGCGTCGTTGGGCGTGATGACGTCCTTGAGGTAATCCAACGGCGTCTCGAAGTTCGGCGGCCGGTAGCTGCGCTTGATGAGCGGGACCTTGCCGGGCAGCGCCTCGAGCAGGCCCGAGGCGACGGCGCCGTCGGGCAGCTCGTCGGGTTGCCACACCTTGCCGGCCCAGGCGGGCAGGGCGAGGGAAGCGAGCGCGGGCACGGCGATGCCGCCGCTGGCCGCGAGGAACTTGCGTCGGGTGGTCATGGACTCCTCCAGTCGGCCAGGCACGACGATCGGGCGTCGGGCTCGGGCCATTGCGCGACTTGGGGACCGGCGTGATGCGCGCGTGGAGTCCGGTCGGGGGCCGCCTTCGAGGACGGTCTTGGGTCGGGCGGAGAATAGCCCCATCCGGGCGCGCTTGCCAAGTGCCCGGATGGGGGATCAGGCGTTGTCGCTCATTTCCCCGAAAGCGAGCGCTTGAACTCGACGATGCGGTAGGTCTCGCGGAATCCCATCGCGGCCCAGAAGCGTTGCGCTTCCTCGTCGGCGATTCCCGTGTCCGCGGCGATGTCGCGGCAGCCGTGCTCGCGCGACCAGCGCAACGCGTGCTCGAGCATCATCCGCGCGATGCCCCGGCCGCGCGCCTCGGGAACGACGTAGAGGCCCTCGACGTAGCCCACGGGCGAGCCCAGGCAGCCGTCGACGAAATTGCGCAGCGACAGCTCCATGAAGCCCAGGGGCACGCCCGACTCGTCGAGGACGAGGAAGCAGGCCTGCTCCTTCGAGCCGAGGATCTGGCGCATCTCCGTCTCGTGGAATGCGTCCTCGAGGGGGCTGTAGAGCGCCTTTCGCAACGCGAGCCAGTCGGCGAGCCGCTCGACGCCCGCCGGCACCACCCGGGCGAGCCCGGCCCGCGCCATTGTTACAACGTCGAAATGGGGACTGTCCCCATTTCGCCTTTGTAACCTTTCCGGCGGTGCTCGGCGACGACGGTGGTGTAGATGCCGCCGCGCACCAGGAACTCGGCGCGCAGGCGCATGAGGCGCGGGGCGGTGGCGCGCACGAGGTCGTCGAGGATCTCGTTGGTCACGGCCTCGTGGAACTTCCCCTCGTTGCGGAACGACCACACGTAGAGCTTGAGGCTCTTCAACTCCACGCATTTGCGGTCGGGGATGTAGTCGAGGTAGAGCGTGGCGAAGTCGGGCTGGCCCGTCTTGGGGCACAGGCAGGTGAACTCCGGCATCTCCATGTGGATCGAGTAGTCGCGCCCGGGCTCGGGATTGGGGAAGGTCTCGAGCCGGCGCGAGGGCTGCGCGCGCGCGGCGCTTCCGGGGAATTCCAGGCGCGTCAAGGCCTTTGCGCGCGGTCGTTTCGAAGCCATTGGGGCGGGCGGTGCGTTCCGGTAAAATCGCCATTCTACCGAAGGCACCCGGCTCGCACGGGCCCTTAAAACAACGACTTATCCCGCGCCCCGCCACCGGCACCGCCGGGCGGGGCGCGTCGCATCGGGAACGCCCGCCTTGAGACTCGTCTCCATCAAGCTTTCCGGCTTCAAATCCTTCGTCGATCCGACCCAGGTCGCGGTCCCCGGCCAGCTGGTCGGCGTCGTCGGCCCCAACGGCTGCGGCAAGTCGAACGTGATCGACGCCGTGCGCTGGGTGCTGGGCGAGTCCTCCGCCAAGCAGCTGCGCGGCGAGCACATGCAGGACGTGATCTTCAACGGGTCGTCCGAGCGCAAGCCCGTGGGGCGCGCCTCCGTCGAGCTCGTGTTCGACAACACGCTCGGGCGCGTGGGCGGGGCCTGGGCGCAGTACGCGGAGCTCAGCGTGAAGCGCGTGCTCTCGCGCGACGGCGACTCGAGCTACTACATCAACGGCCAGCACGTGCGCCGCCGCGACGTGCAGGACATCTTCCTCGGCACGGGACTGGGCCCGAGGGCCTACTCGATCATCGAGCAGGGGATGATCTCGCGCGTCATCACCTCGAAACCCGAGGAGCTGCGCGTGTTCCTCGAGGAGGCCGCGGGCGTGTCGAAATACCGCGAGCGCCGGCGCGAGACGGAGCTGCGGCTCGAGGACACGCGCGAGAACCTCGCGCGCGTGGGCGACATCCGCGCCGAGCTCGAGACCCAGCTCGAGCACCTCGCCGGGCAGGCCGAGGTCGCCGCGCGCTTCAACGACCTGCAGGCGCAGCTCGCGCTCAACCACAACCTGCTCACCTTCACGCGGCTCAGGGAAGCCGAGAGCGCGAGGACGCGCCACGCCAACGAGGTGCAGAAGGCCCAGGTGAGCCTCGAGGCCGAGACCGCGAAGCTGCGCGAGAGCGAGCGCGCCCTCGAGGACCTGCGCAACCGCCACTACCAGGAGACCGACCAGCTCGCGAGCCTGCAGGGCGCGCTCTACGAGGCGAACGCCGAGGTGCAGTCGCTCGAGCGCGAGATCGCCTTCCTCGGAGACAACCGCCGCCGGATGGGCGAGCAGCTCGAGGGGCTCGCCGCGGAGATGGCCGAGGTCGAGCGCCGCGTGGCCGAGGCCGAGGGCGACCGGGGCCGCTGGAGCGCGCAGATCGAGGCCGCGATCGCGGCGATCGGCGCCCGCGAGGGCGAGCTCGAGGCGGCGCGCGCGGGGATGCCAGCGGCCGAGGAGGCATCCACGGCCGCCGCCGCCGCGGTGCGCGCGGGCGAGGCCGAGATGGCCGCCGCGGAGCAGGCCCAGAGCGTCGAGGAGACGCGCGAGTCCCACGCGCTGAAGATCCTCGCGCAGCTCGAGGCCCGGAAGAACCGCCTCAAGCAGGAGAACATGGCCCTCGCCTTCCCCGAGCCCGAGAAACTCGCGGCGATCGCCGCCGACCGCGGCCGCCTGGGCGAGCGCATCGTCGCGCTGGAGGCCTCGCGCAAGGCCGTCGAGGAGAGGATCCCCGCGCTCGAGGCCGAGCGCCGCGGGGCGATCGAGCGGCTGCAGGAGAAGACGCGCGAGGCGGCTTCCCTCGAGGCGGCGCTCAAGGCGCTCACGGCGCAGCAGGCGAAGCTCGACACGAACTCGCGCCTCGCGCAATGGACCGCGGCCCACGCCCTCGAGCGCGCCGAGCGCCTCTGGCAGGCGATCCACGTCGAGGCGGGCTGGGACGACGCGGTCGAGGCCGCGCTCGGCGTGCGGCTCAACGCGGCGAGGCTCGCCGACGATTCCGGCCTCGCGGCGCTCCTGCGCGACGCGCCGCCGGGCAGCTTCGCGGTGTTCATCGAGCGCGGGGCGCCCGAAGCCGCCGCCCCCGCCACGCACCTGAAGCCCCTGTCTTCCGTCGTCTCGAGCACCCGCGCCGGGGTGACGGCCTACCTGCGCGACGCCCTCGCCGGCGTCTTCATCCTCCCCGAGGGCGAGGATGGCCTCGCGACCGCCCGCGTGCTGCCCCCGGGCGGGCTCCTCGTCTCGAAGGCGGGCCACCTCTTCGGCCGCCAGGGTGTGGTCTTCCACGGGCCGCAGTCGGAGCTGCACGGCGTGCTGCAGCGCCAGCGCGAGATCGAGGACCTGCAGGGGCGCATCCCCGCGGAGGCGCGCGAGCGCAACGAGGCCGAGGCGCGCGTGAAGGCGCTCGAGGCCGAGCTCGCGGACGCCGGCAGCGAGGCGCGGCGGGTGCGCGAGGAGCTCGGGCGCGCGCGCCAGGAGGACCACGACTTCGAGGTCGAGTACCTGAAGCTCTCCCAGAGCTCGCAGCAGGCGCAGGCGCGCCGCGAGGCGATCCGTGCGGAGCTCGCCGAGATCGAGCAGGAGGAGGGGCGCGAGCGCCTCGAGATGCAGGAGGCGCAGCACGCGCTCGAGAAGGGCGCGCAGGGGATCGAGGCGATCGTGCAGCGCCTGCAGTCGCTCGAGTCCGCGGCGAAGGCCGCGGGCGAGGCGCTCGGCGCGGCGCGGGCGGGGATCGCCGTCGCGGAGCGCGCCGTGCAGGAAGCGCGCTTCCACGAACGCAGCTGCCGCGAGAAGGCGGATTCGTCCGCGCGCCTGGCGGTGTCGCTCGGCGAGCGCGCCCAGGCGATCGCCGCGAACCGCGCGAGCCTCGCCGCGGAGCTCGGCAGGATGGAGGAGGGCGAGGTCCGAGGCCGGCTCCAAGGCGCGTTGCAGGTGAAGAGCGAGCGCGAGCGCGCGCTCGCCGACGCGAGGGCGGGACTCGAGCACCTTTCCACCGAGCTGCACGCCCTCGAGGAGGGGCGGCTCGCCGTCGAGCAGGGGCTGCATCCCCTGCGCGAGCGGATCACGGAGCTGCGCCTGAAGGAGCAGGAGGCGGCGACCAACGCGGCGCAGTACGCCGAGCAGCTGCGCGAAGCCGGGGCGACGCGCGAGGAGCTCGCCGACAAGCTCGAGAAGCGCACGCGCTCGGCCTCGATGCAGGCGGAGATCAACCGCCTGAACGAGGAGATCGCCGCCCTCGGGCCCGTCAACCTCGCCGCGCTCTCGGAGCTCACGACGGCGCGCGAGAGGAAGGGCTTCCTCGACGCCCAGGCCGCGGACCTCGTGCAGGCGGTGGAGACGCTCGAATCCGCGATCAAGCGCATCGACCGCGAGACCCGCGAGCTCCTGCAGGGCACGTTCGACGCGGTCAACGCGAACTTCAAGGAGATGTTCCCGGCGCTCTTCGGCGGCGGCAACGCGAGCCTCAAGCTCACGGGCGAGGAGATCCTCGACGCGGGCCTGCAGGTCTTCGCCCAGCCCCCGGGCAAGAAGAACACCTCGATCCAGCTGCTCTCGGGCGGCGAGAAGGCGCTCACCGCGATCGCGCTCGTCTTCTCGCTCTTCCGGCTCAATCCCGCGCCGTTCTGCCTGCTCGACGAGGTGGACGCGCCCCTCGACGACCCGAACACCGAGCGCTTCTGCGAGCTCGTGCGGCAGATGTCGGCGCAGACCCAGTTCCTGTTCATCACCCACAACAAGATCACGATGGAGCTCGCCGCCCAGCTGATCGGCGTGACCATGCAGGAGCCCGGCGTCTCGCGTATCGTCGAGGTGGACATCGAGGCCGCGATGGAATTCGCCCGAAAGCAGGCGGCATGAGAGCGGAGCAGGGGCCCCCCTGGGGATGCGACCTCGAATGACGCCCGGTCGCCGACACGGAGACGCACGATCGATGGCACGGCATTTCGGAGGCGACGGCAGCCCGACCCTCACCCCGGCCCTCTCCCGAAGGGCAGGGGGCGATCCGTGAGCGACCTGCAGCTCGCCCTGCTCGCCCTCGGCGCCGTCGTGATCGCCGGCGTCGTCGCGTACAACATGTACGTCGAGCGCCGGGCCCGCCAACGCGCCGAGAAGGCCTTCGGCGAGCGCCACCCGGACGTGCTCTTCGCCGCGGGGGGCGAGCGCCGCGAGCCGACCCTCGGGGCGATGCCGGGCGTGGACGACGAGGCTTCGGCACCCGCGTCCGCCCCCGCCTTGGACGACGAAGGCGAGGGCGGGCTCGAGGCCCCCGCCGGGACGGGCTCCGTCGTCTCGACGAAGATCGACACGGTCGCGGTGATCCTCGCCGACGACCCGGTGACGCGCGAGCGCCTCGAGCCGCTGCTCGACACGCTGCAGAGCCACACGACGCCGGTGAACGTCGAGGGCATCGTCGACGAGCTGTGGCAGCCCATCGAGGCCTCGCCGAAGCAGAGCTGGCGCGAGATCCGCGCGGGCCTGCAGCTCGCGAGCCGCAGCGGGCCCGTGACGCAAGCCGAGATCCAGTCCTTCAACGATTCGGTCGCGGCCTTCGCGGCCACGGTGGACGCGGTCTCGCAGCGCGAGTCGCCCTCGGCGGCGGCGGCCCGCGCGCTCGAGATCGACCGCTTCGCGGCGGAGGTGGACATCGAGGTCGCGGTGAACGTCGTCGGCCAGTTCGGCGCCACCTTCTCGCTTTCCCGCGTGAAGTCGATCGCGCTCGCCCAGGGCCTCTCGGAGACGGGCTCCGGGGACCTGGTGAGTTTCGCGCCCGACGGCCAGCTCGCCTGGGCGATCCGCCGCTTCGAGCGCGAGGGCGCGCGGCACGACGCCGCCTACGCGACGGGGCTCAGCTTCGCGCTCGACGTGCCCCATGTCGCCGACGGCCCCGCGGCCTTCGACGAGATGGTGCAGCTCGCGCAGTCGGTCGCCGCCACGCTCGGCGGGGAGCTCGTGGACGACAACCGCAAGCCCCTGACCCCCGCGGGCATCGCCGCGATCCGCCGCTCGATCGAGCAGGTCGCCGGCCAGATGGAGGAGCGCGGCATCCCGGCCGGCGGCGCCCTCGCGCGCCGCATCTTTTCCTTAGTGCGGCGGGCCCGGCCGTGGGCGTGCCGCGAAAAGCCGCCGAGCGCGCCGCCTTCCGCCTGCGCGAGATCGAGCGCCACAACCACCTCTACCACCGCCTGCCCATGCTCTCGCTCGCCAACGCCTTCGACGCGCAGGACGTCGCCGACTTCGACCGGCGTTGCCGCGAGGGCCTCGGGAAGGATCCGGTCGAATACTCCTGCGAGCTCAAGTTCGACGGCCTCGCGGTGACCCTCGCCTACGAGGACGGCCTGCTCGTGCAGGGCGCGACCCGCGGCGACGGCGAGACCGGCGAGGAGGTGACGGCGAACCTGCGCACGATCCGCGCGATCCCGCTGCGCCTTCGCGCCGATCGCGCCCCGAAGCTCCTGGAAGTGCGCGGCGAGGTGCTGATGCTCCGGAAGGACTTCGAGGCCTACAACGCGCAGGCGCGGCAGGCCGGCGAGAAGGTCCTGGTCAACCCGCGCAACGGGGCGGCGGGCGGGCTTCGCCAGCTCGATCCGAAGCTCACCGCGAAGCGGCGGCTTTCGTTCTACGCCTACGGGATCGGCGCCCACGAGGGCTGGAAGGTGCCCCCCACGCACGCGGCGCTGCTCGAGCGGCTCGCCGAGCTGGGCTTCCCCGTCGCGAAGGACCGGCGCACGGTTTCGGGCGAAGAGGCCCTGCTCGCCTTCTACGCGGAGATCGCGGCGAAGCGCGAGCGCCTGCCCTACGACATCGACGGCGTCGTCTACAAGGTGAACGCCGTGGTCGAGCAGGAGGCGCTGGGATTCGTCTCGCGCGCGCCGCGCTGGGCCGTGGCCCACAAGTTCCCCGCGGAGGAGGCGAAGACCGAGCTCCTCGACATCGGGGTGCAGGTGGGGCGCACGGGGGCCCTCACGCCGGTCGCGCGGCTGAAGCCCGTGTTCGTCGGCGGCACCACGGTCACGAACGCCACGCTGCACAACGAGGACGAAGTGCGCCGCACGGACGTCTGGCGGCGCGACACGGTGGTCGTTCGCCGGGCGGGCGACGTGATTCCCGAGGTCGCGAGGGTCGACAAGCCGGGGCCGCGCGAGAAGGGCGACTGGTTCGAGATGCCGGCGAAGTGCCCCGAGTGCGGCTCCGCGGTCGCGCGCCTCGAGGGCGAGGCGATTCGGCGCTGCACCGGCGGGCTCATCTGCCCGGCGCAGCGCAAGGCTTCACTGCTGCACTTCGCCTCGCGCCGCGCCATGGACATCGAGGGCCTGGGCGAGAAGCTCGTGGACCAGCTCGTCGAGGGCGGGATCGTGCGAACGAGCGCGGAGCTCTACAAGCTGGGCGTGGCGAAGCTCGCGGAGCTCGAGCGCATGGGCGAGAAGTCCGCGGCGAACCTCGTGGCGGCGATCGAGAAGAGCAAGCGCACCACGCTCGGGCGCTTCGTGTACGCGCTGGGCATCCGCCTCGTGGGCGAGGTGACCGCGAAGGACCTCGCGCGCCACTTCGGGTCGCTCGACGCGCTCATGGACGCGGATGCCGAGCGCCTGCAGGATGCGCCCGACGTGGGCCCCGCGGTCGCGGAGTCCATCGCGCGCTTCTTCGCCGAGCCCCACAACCGCGAGGTGATCGGGCAGCTGCGCGCCGCGGGCGTGCATTGGGAGGAGGGCGAGGGCGTGGCGCGCCCCACCGGCGGTCCCTTCGCAGGTAAGATTGTCGTCCTCACGGGCACGCTCTCGGCGATGACGCGCGACGAGGCGAAGGAGCGCGTCGAGTCGGCCGGCGGGAAGGTCACGGGGTCCGTGTCGAAGAAGACCGATTTCGTGGTCGCTGGCGCCGAGGCGGGCTCCAAGCTCGACAAGGCGCGCGAGCTTGGCGTCGAGGTGCTCGACGAGGCGCGGTTCCTGGAGCTGCTCGAACAAAAATGACCCTCACCCCGACCCTCTCCCAACGGAGAGGGGGACTCGATGAATAAGGTCACGAAAGCCATCTTCCCCGTCGCGGGCCTGGGCACGCGCTTCCTGCCGGCGACCAAGGCCTCGCCCAAGGAGATGCTGCCGGTCGTCGACAAGCCCCTCATCCAGTACGCGGTGGAGGAGGCGGCGGCCGCGGGCATCACCGACATGATCTTCGTCACCGGCCGGGGCAAGCGCGCGATCGAGGACCATTTCGACAAGGCCTACGAGCTGGAAGCCGAGCTCCAGGCCCACGGCAAGGCGAAGCTGCTGAAGGAAGTCCGCTCGCTCATCCCGGCGGGCGTGAGCTGCGTCTACGTGCGCCAGGCCGAGGCGCTGGGCCTGGGCCACGCGGTGCTGTGCGCGCGCCACCTCGTGGGCGACGAGCCCTTCGCGGTGATCCTCGCCGACGACCTCATCGACGCGAAGGTCCCGGTCATGCGGCAGATGGCCGAGGCCTACGCCCGCCACGGCGCGAGCCTGCTCGCCGTCCAGGAAGTGCCGCGCTCCGAGACCGGCTCCTACGGGATCGTCTCGGGCGAGCGCCTCGCGCCGCGCCTGTCGCGGATGACCGGGATCGTGGAAAAGCCCCGGCCCGCGCAGGCGCCCTCGACGCTCGGCGTCGTGGGCCGCTACGTCCTCACGCCGCGGATCTTCCACTTCCTCGAGAACCTGCGACCCGGCGCCGGGCGCGAGATCCAGCTCACGGACGCGATCGGGCGGCTGCTGCGCGAGGAGGCGGTGCTCGCCTACGAGTTCCAGGGCCGGCGATACGACTGCGGCTCGAAGCTGGGCTACCTCGCGGCCACCGTGGACTACGCGCTCAAGCACCCGGAGCTCGCCGACGATTTCCGCAAGATCCTCGCCGCGGCGGCGCGCGGCGAAGGCGGGAGGGGAAAATGAACCGCCACGAGGCGCAGAGGATGCTGGAGAATGCCGAGCTCGTCTGCCCGGCCGACGAGGTGCGCATCGCCGTCGCCCGCCTGGGCCAGGAGATCACCGCGCGCCTCAAGGACGAATTCCCGCTGGTGCTCTCGGTGATGGGGGGCGCGGTCGTGTTCACCGGCCAGGTCCTGCCGCTGCTGCGCTTCCCGATGGAGTTCGGCGCGATCGAGGCCACGCGCTACGAGAACGGCACCGAGGGAAAGAGCATCGCCTGGCGGCTCGCGCCGCGCGACAACGTGAAGGGGCGCGCCGTGCTCGTCGTGGACGACATCCTCGACCAGGGGATCACGCTCGCGGCGATCAAGGAGCGGCTCCTCGAGATGGGCGCGAAGCACGTCTATACCGCGGTCTTCTGCGAGAAGGTGCTCGAGGGAAAGAAGCCGATCCGCGCCGACTTCGTGGGCGTGGAGGTCCCCAACCGCTACGTCTTCGGCTTCGGGATGGACGCCTACGGCCTGTGGCGCAACCTCCCCGCCGTCTACGCGCTCAAGGAATAGAAAGGGATTCATGCTCGCCATCATCGGAGGCAGCGGCCTCACGCAGCTCGCCAACCTCGAGATCACGCGCAAGACGATCGTGCGGACTCCCTTCGGCGAGCCCTCGGGGCCGCTCACCTTCGGCCACATCGGCGCGGGCGAGATCGTGTTCCTCGCGCGCCACGGCTACGGCCACACGCTCGCCCCGCACGAGATCAACTACCGCGCGAACCTCTGGGCGCTGCACTCCGCGGGCGCGAGGCGCGTCATCGCGGTGTGCACCGTGGGCGGCATCGCCCCCGAGCTCGGGGGCGGCACGATCGCGGTCCCCGACCAGGTCATCGACTACACCTGGGGCCGGAAGTCCACCTTCTTCGAAGGCTCCGAGCAGCCGGTGACGCACATCGACTTCACGAACCCCTACGACGAGCAGACGCGCGCCATGGCGATCGCCTGCGCGGCCGAGGCGGGCGTGGCGGTGATCCCCGGCGGCACCTACGGCGCGGTGCAGGGCCCGCGGCTCGAGACCCGGGCCGAGATCGACCGGCTCGAGCGCGACGGCGCGACGATGGTCGGCATGACCGGGATGCCCGAGGCCGCGCTCGCCCGCGAGCTGGAGATGTCCTATGCCGTGCTCGCCCCGGTGGCGAACGCCGCGGCCGGCCGCGGGGGCAGCAAGGACAGGATCGTGCACGCGGAGCTCGCGCGCACCATCGAGGAGACGATGGGCCGCGTGCGCCTGGTGCTCGCGAAGATGGTGGAGCGCCATGGCGGTGCGTGAAATCCTGCGCATGGGCCATCCCGTGCTCAAGGAGAAGGCGAAGCCCGTTTCGCGCTTCGGCACCCGCGAGCTCGCCGAGCTCGTCGCCGACATGAAGGAGACGATGGAGGCGAACGACGGCGCGGGCCTCGCCGCGCCGCAGATCGGCGTGGGCCTGCGCGTGGTGATCTTCGGCGTCAGCGCCAACCCGCGCTACCCCGACGCCGAGGAAGTGCCCTTCACCGTGCTCGTGAATCCCGAGATCGAGTTCCTCACCGCCGAGACCGAGCTCGGCTGGGAAGGCTGCCTCTCCGTGCCGGGGCTGCGCGGCGAGGTGGCGCGGGTGACGAAGCTCAAGTACCGCGGCTTCGACGCGGCGGGGCGCAAGCTCGAGCGCGTGGCCGACGGCTTCCACGCGCGCGTCGTGCAGCACGAGTGCGACCACCTCGACGGGATCCTCTACCCGCAGCGCATGACCGACATGGGCCGCTTCGGGTTCACCGATATCCTCTTCCCCGAGCTCGCGGGGAAGGACGACTAGGAGGCCGCGATGAATGACGCCCCGGGCGCTCCCGCCCGCGACCTGGGTCCCGATACCCGGATCACCCACATCCTCTACGCGCTGCACCTGCTCGCGCCGTTCACGGCCTGGATCCTCGCGATCGGCGCGATCATCATCGGCATGGTGAAGAGCGACGACGTGCGCGGCACATTCCTCGAATCCCACCTCTCGTGGCTCTCGCGCACGTTCTGGTGGGGGCTCCTGTGGATCGCGGTCTGCGCGCTCATCGCGCTCGTGCTCGTGGTCACGATCGTCGGCGTGATCCTCGCCTGGATCCCCTTCGCCGTCCTCTTCCTCTGGTATCTCTACCGCGTCATTCGCGGCTGGCTGCGGCTGAACGACGGCAAGGCGATCGAATAGGTTTCGCGCGACTGCGGGGCCTCGCCCACCTGTTTGACGCACGTCAATCGAGAATCCAATTCGGACTGACGTAGGTCAATCCGGGGGAGGGGGGGGGCGACGTACCATCCTCAAGTGTTTTCCGCGACCTTCGGGTCCGCGGACTCATCTGGGGAGAAGTCGATGTTGCGCGCCAGGTTGTTTCTTGCCGGGGCGATTCTCGCGGTCGGTTCCATCTCGGTGGCAGGGGCCGAGGCCGACGTGCGCGAGCCGGAATCTGTGCAACTGCTCGTGCTCTACGACTACGGGGCCATCGACGACGCGGCGACCGCCGAGGGCATCGTGGCGGTGGTCGGCAAGACCGACCGGACGCCCGCCGAAACGCGGCTCTTCGAGCGGCTCCAGCGGCCCTCGAGAGCCTCGTTCCTGATTCCCACGCGGCATCCTCCCGAAGTCAGGGAGCGGATGGGCGTCGAATCCGCCGCCGAGTATCTTCATCGCTACGTCGTGCTCGACTTCGCGAGCGCCGAAGCGGCGCGTACGGCGCTCGCCGTGCTCAAGCAGGACCGCAACATCAAGTCCACCTCGCCGAACTCCGCGGTGGAATTCTCGGTTGCGCCCTCGGACCCGCTCTTCCCCGTGGCCGCTTCGCCGATGGACTATCAATGGGGCCTCCACGCAATGGCGATGCCCTATGCATGGGACTTGGCGCGCGGGCATGCCTACATTGGCCATGTCGACAGCGGTGTTCAAACCTCGCATCCGGACCTAGCCTTTCGTGTCCAGTTCTCGTATTCCCACTTCGGCGGATCGGCTGACGAAATCGATTACTTCTGGCTCGGTACAAACTACCGCGGTCACGGTACACACACGGCAGGGATAATAGCTGCTGCTACGACGAACCCGGCACCCCAATATGGGCATCCCAACCCACCTGCCCCCATTGGCGTGTCCGGCATGTGCTGGCACTGCACTCTCTTGGTGGCACGAGCTACTCAGCCGGACCCGTTCAACTTCCTGCCGGACGCCGCCGTGATTGGCGGAATCTATTGGGCAGTCAACTCCGGCGCCCAAGTCATCAACATGAGCCATGGGATTCCACCTGGCAGGGCGAATTACCCGAACT
Organism: Usitatibacteraceae bacterium; assembly: GCA_044220635.1. GTDB lineage: Bacteria > Pseudomonadota > Gammaproteobacteria > Burkholderiales > Usitatibacteraceae > JBGAQP01. Next base: position 51,589 of record JBGAQP010000003.1, on the reverse strand, counting down.
GCTCGGCGGATCCTTACAACGCATACTGCCTTGCATTGGCGCATGCTGCATCGAGGGATGTAGTAATCGCCGCCGCCGTTGGCAATCAAATGGATGACGAGGTGCAGTTTCCCGCCAGCGATTCCCGGACCATAGCCGTCGGTGCCGTTCAGTCCTATGAGGGAGACCGAGGCTATCTTTGGACCGAGGAGCATCCACAAGCTGGCTTCGCCGGTTCCAATACCGGAATCCCGCTGCAATACTGGGGCGTGGTTGCTCCAGGACGGGACATCCTCTCTACGTTCTACACAGGCTTCAACTGGAATACGGATACGCGGTGTGGAGACAATGAGGGACATAGTAGTGCGGGTCCCGGGTACGGGATCTGCACGGGTACATCCATGGCCGCGCCGTTTGTAAGCGGACTCGCGGGGATCATGAGATCTGCAAGTCCCCTCTTGTCCGCAGACTACATTCGAGCACTGATTCTGCTCAGTTCCAGCGAAGCGGACTCGCCGAACCAGCTTGTCGGGTATGGGTTCCCGAACGGGTTCATCGCGACCTATGTGGCCGTGAATTGGGCGAACCGCCTCACGCCCTTATTTGCGTTCTATGGCCCGTACACGCGAAACTACTTCTATACAACCGCACCGCAGATGGGCAGCGCGGCGATCGCGGGAACAATGCCACCGTACGTGGCCTCGATGTTCAACTGGTACAGCCCGGTGGGCACTTCGGTTCAGGAGTTCGTGAACTTTCCAGGCGTCACCGGAATCCCGAAGGCGGAAGCGTGGATCTTTACCACGCACACGAATCCGGCCAATCCCAACGTCGAGCTTCGGCCGCTCATTCGACTGAGCTTCAAATGCGGAGATCCTCTGCCACCGGGTGCTACTTCCGTGTGCTCGAGTTACCCCTACCACGTCGATCACTTCTACTCCACCGACTACAATGAGGCGCTGTACTACGTCAGCGCGGCGGGCTACAAGATCGACGGAATCGAGGGCTACGTCTATCCCAGTGGCTACGCCCAGCCCGCGGCCACCGAACCGCTGATTCGCGCCTACAATCCCAGCGTCGATGACCACGCGATCTTTCCGCAGTCCCTGCAAGCCAGCATGGCTTCGCAGGGATACACCGCAAACGTAGCCAATCTTGGGTATGTCTACAGGAATGACGGTTATCGTCCTTCATATTGAAGGACGAGAAAGAATTCGCGACTTCACCAATTGGTGTCTCGATGATTGAACGAATGTATCGTCTGTCTTGCACAGTTGCGGCACTCTTCTTCGTGTCGGGCATGTGCAGTGCGCAGGTCACCATTGAACCTGCGTCGCCCAGGGCGCAGGAAACGGTTCGGTTGAAAGTCGGCCCGCTGGATTCCGGCGAGTACATTCCGGGTTCGGCCGACGTAATCATGAACGCCAATCGGATTACCGTGTCGCTACGTTACCCGGATGTCGTCGCAGTCCCACCACCGTTGCCGCCAATCGACATCACCTTGGGGCAGCTTCCGGCCGGGGACTACGTGGTCGATTTCGTCAAGAAGAGCTCGAACGGAACGCCATTCGGAACGACCGTGACGCGGTCGTTCACTGTCGTCAATCCCACGCGCGGTCCCGTCTATCCATGGGCGAATTTCACGGATCTTTGGTGGGACCCCGCCGAGTCGGGCTGGGGCCTGGGGATCACCCAGCACGTCTCGGATGCGCTCTTCGCGACGTGGTTCGTCTACGGAGCGGACGGCAAGCCGATCTGGTACGTCCTGCCCGGTGGAACGTGGACTTACGTCTTCACGTTCGCGGGCCCCGTCTACAAGACGACCGGCCCCTACTACGGCGGACCGTTCAACCCCGCGGCGGTGACGGTCACCCTGGCGGGCACGGCGACGCTCAACTTCACCCACTACGACCGCGCGACCTTCACCTACACGGTCGACGGCGTGACCGCCACGAAGACGATCGTCCGGCAGCCGTTCTAGCCGCGGCTTTCCGCGCTCACGCCGCGAGCATCGCCCGCAACCCCTCGCGGATCGCCTCGCGCGATCCGGCTTCCTCGAGCTCGGGCCCGTTCACCACGAAGGTGTCCTCGGCGCGGGAACCCAGCGTCGTGACGCGCGCGTCCACGAGGTTGAGGCCGTGGCGCAGGAATTCGCGGGAGACCGCCGAGAGCAGCCCCGGGCGGTCGGCGCAAGAAAGCGAAACCACCCACCGGCCCGGGCGCCGGTCCGGGGAAATCTCCACCGTGGGCTCGATCGGGAAGTGCTTCACCCAGCGCGAGATCCGGCCGGTGGTCGCGGCCTCGGGCGCGGCGGAGGCGATGCGCTCGGCGAGGCCGCTCTCGATCTTGTGGATGAGGTCGCGGTAGTGCTCGCCGGTGCGCGAGGGCGAGAGGACCTGGAAGTTGTCGAGGGCGAAGCCGTGCGCCGTGGTGTAGATCTTGGCGGCGGCCACGTCGAACTGCAGCCGCTCGAAGAAGCCGGTGATGCGCGCGAAGAGCCCGGGTTGGTCGGGGGCGTAGACGAGCACCTGCAGTCCTTCCCCGATCGGCGAGAGGCGGGCGCGCACGATGGGCTTGTCGGGCGTGGCTCGCGACCAGAGCGTGCGCGTGTGCCAGCCGATCTCCCCCGCCTCGAACCTCTGGAAATAGTTGTCGTCGAGATGGCTCCAGAACGCCTCGTGGCGGCCGGGCTCCGGGACGTACTGGCGGAAGATCTGCAGCGCCTCGGCCTTCTTCGACTCGACCCAGGACAGCGCGAAATCGGTCTCTCCGCGCAGCACCCGCCGCGTGAGCAGGAACAGGTCCTCGAGGAGCTTGCCCTTCCACGCGTTCCACACCTTGGGGCTCGTGCCGCGGATGTCGGCGACGGTGAGCAGGTAGAGCGCCGTGAGCGTGCGCTCGTCGCGCACGAGGGTCGCGAAGTTCGAGACCACGTCCGGGTCCGAGAGGTCCTGCTTCTGGGCGGTCGCCGACATCACGAGGTGGTGCTCGACGAGCCAGGCGACGAGGTCGGCGTCCGCCCGGGAAAGCCAGTGGCGGCGGGCGAAGACCGCGGCCTCGCGCGCGCCGAGCTCCGAGTGGTCGCCGCCGCGTCCCTTCGCGATGTCGTGGAAGAGCGCGGCGAGGTAGAGCACCTCGGGTCGGTCGAACTCCTGCATGAGCTTCGAGCAGAACGGGTACTCGGCGTCGAACTTCGGGCGGCGGAAGCGCCGGAGGTTTCGCATCACCATCAGGATGTGCTCGTCCACGGAGTACACGTGGAAGAGGTCGTGCTGCATCTGGCCGACGATGCGCCCGAAGGCGGGCAGGTACCTCCCGAGCACGCCGTAGCGGCTGATGCGCCTGAGCGTCCAGGTGAGGCGGTCGGAACGGATGATCTCGATGAACAGGCGCCGGTTCTCGCGGTTGTCGCGGAACGCGCGGTTGATGAGCGGCAGCGCGCGCGAGAGCGACCGGAGCGCCGCGGGCCCGAGTGCCGCGACCTGGCGGTTCTCCTGGAGGATGCGGAACGCCGAAAAGATCTTCCCGGGCTCGCGCTCGAAGAGGTGCTCGTCGGCGATCTCGAGGCTCAGGTTCACGATCTCGAAGTCGTCGTCGACGCGCTGCACCTTGCGCTCGGAGGCGGGTGTCACGCGCGCGAGCAGGTTCGAGAGAAGGATGCTGTTGAAGCGCCAGATCGCCTTCGCCGCGAGGTAGTAGCGGCGCATGAGCAGGTCCGAGGGCGCCATCGCCCCGCGCCCCGAGAGCTTCAGCTGGCGCGCGATCTCGATCTGGTGGTCGAAGACGAGCCGGTCCTCGCGCCGCCCGGCGAGCAGGTGCAGCCGGATCCTCAGGTCCTGGAGGATGTGCTCGTTGCGGCCGATCGCCCCGGCCTCCAGCGCCGTGATCACGCCCTCGCGCGCGAGCGCCTTCCAGGATTCGCCCAGGCCCGCGGCGCGCGCGAGCCAGAGCACCATCTGGAGGTCGCGAAGCCCCCCGGGGCTTTCCTTGATGTTGGGCTCGAGGTTGTAGGCGGCGTCCTGGAAGCGGTCGTGGCGCTTGTCCTGCTCCTGGAACTTGGCGCGGAAGAAGGCGCGGACGTCGCGCTGCGCCTTGAGCCGCTCGGCGAGCTTCGCCACCAGGCCGGCGTTGCCCGCGACGAGGCGCGCCTCCAGCAGGCTCGTGTCCACGGTCACGTCCTTGGCCGCCTCCTCGGCGCACTCGGTGACCGTACGCACCGAGTGCCCCGGCTCGAGACCGCAATCCCAGAGCATGCCCACGAAGCGCTCGACCGAGGCGTCCGGAGTGCGCCCGTCGGGAAGGAGCACGAGCACGTCCACGTCGGAGTGCGGAAAGAGCAGCCCCCGCCCGTATCCGCCGACGGCGACGAGCGCCACGCCGGGGTCGGCGATGCACTCGGACCAGATGCGCTGCAGGAGCTGGTCGACGAACGCGGCGTGGGCGGCGAGCGTGCGGCCGGGATCGGGCCGGCGCAGGTAGCGCAGCCTGAGCTCGGCGCGGCGCGCCTTGATCCAGCCGCGGAGCTCCGCGGAGGGCGTCGGGATGAGGGCGGGGACGGCGCTCAGGAGACGAGCTGGGCGGCGCGCTCGGCGACGAAGGCCGGAGGCGGGGGCGCCCCTTCCGACAGGGTCAGGACTTCAAAGCCTTCCTCGGTGACGAGGACGGTGTGCTCCCACTGCGCGGAGAGCGAGTGATCCGCCGTGACGATGGTCCAGCCGTCGGCGAGCTGGCGGATGTCGCGCTTGCCCGCGTTCACCATCGGCTCCACCGTGAAGGTCATGCCCGGCTCGAGCTTCGGGCCCTTGCCCGGCTGGCCGTAGTGCAGCACCTGCGGCTCCTCGTGGAAGCGCCGGCCGATGCCGTGGCCGCAGAACTCGCGCACGATCGAGTAGCCGTTCGCCTCCGCGTGGCGCTGGATGGCGTGGCCGATGTCGCCCAGCGTCGCCTCCGGGCGGACCCTGGCGATGCCGTGCCACATGCACTCCCAGGTGACTTCGCACAGCCGGCGCGCCTGCACCGCGGGCTGGCCCACGTAGAACATGCGGCTCGTGTCGCCGTGCCACCCGTCCTTGATGACGGTCACGTCGATGTTCACGATGTCGCCGTGCTTGAGGACCTTGTCGCCGGGGATCCCGTGGCAGACCTGGTGGTTCACCGAGGTGCAGATCGACTTCGGGTAGGGGCGGTGGCCCGGGGGCGTGTAGTCGAGGGGCGCGGGGACGGTGCCCTGCTCGTCGACCATGTAGTCGTGGCAGAGCTTGTCGAGGCGCGCGGTCGTCACGCCCGGGCGCACGTGCGGGGCGATGAAGTCGAGGACCTCGGCCGCGAGGCGGCCGGCGACGCGCATCTTCTCGATGTCCTCGGCGTTCTTGATCTGGATGGCCACGGGGGCGGGGGCTTCGCGCGGGAAAGCCGCAATTATAGCGCCACGCCCAGGGCGAGGCCGAACTGTTTGATAATCCGGCCCTTTTCGGGCTATAATGCCGGGCTTCCCGGGGTCTTCCCCGGGGAAATTCACACCCCCGCCGATGGCTGAGGTCCCGGGCAACCGGGCGAGCGCGGGGGGAGGCCAACCTTGACCACGGGAGTACGCAAGATGTCCGTCACCATGCGGCAGATGCTGGAGGCCGGTGTCCACTTCGGCCACCAGACGCGCTACTGGAACCCGAAGATGGCACCGTTCATCTTCGGCGCGCGCAACAAGATCCACATCATCAACCTCGAGAAGTCGCTTCCGATGTACCAGGAAGCGCTCAAGTTCGCCCGCAACCTCTCGACGAACAAGGGCACGATCCTGTTCGTGGGCACCAAGCGGCAGGCCCGCGACATCGTCAAGGAGGAGGCCCAGCGCGCCGGCGCCCCGTACGTCGACTACCGCTGGCTGGGCGGCATGCTCACCAACTTCAAGACCGTCAAGCAGTCGATCAAGCGCCTGAAGGAGATGGACCAGATGGTCGCCGACGGCTCGCTCGAGCGCCTGTCGAAGAAGGAGCAGCTGCACTTCACGCGCGAGCGCGAGAAGCTCGAGCGCTCGCTCGGCGGCATCAAGGACATGGGCGGCATCCCCGACGCGCTCTTCGTGATCGACGTGGGCTTCCACAAGATCGCGGTCACCGAGGCGAGGAAGCTCGGCGTGCCGATCATCGGCGTGGTCGACTCCAACAACTCGCTCGACGGCATCGACTACGTGATCCCGGGCAACGACGATTCCACGCGCGCGATCCGGCTGTACTCGCGCGGCGTGGCCGACGCCATCCTCGAGGGCCGCAGCCAGGTCATCACCGAGATGGTCGCGCCCCCGAACGAGGACTTCGTCGAGGTCGAGGACGAGAAGAAGGCCTAGGACGCGGGAAGCACGCGGCGCGAAAGGGGCGCGAAGCCCCTTTTTCGTATGCGCCGCAAACGGCAAGGACACGGAGCGAGAGAGATGGCGGAAATCACGGCGGGGATGGTCAAGGAACTGCGCGAGCTCACCGGGCTCGGCATGATGGAATGCAAGAAGGCGCTCGAGGAGGCCGGCGGCGACATGAAGAAGGCCGAGGAGCTCCTGCGGATCAAGAGCGGCGCGAAGGCCTCGAAGGCGGCCGCGCGCGTGGCGGCCGAGGGCTGCGTGGGCACCTTCGTCGCCGCCGACGGCCGGCTCGGCGCCATGGTCGAGGTCAACTGCGAGACGGACTTCGTGGCGAAGAACCCCGACTTCGCGGATTTCGCCCGCTCGCTCGCCGAACTGGTGGCGACCGCGAACCCCGCGGACGTGGCCGCCCTCTCGGCGCTCAGGCTGGGCGCCAAGACGGTCGAGGAGGCGCGCCAGGCGCTGGTGCAGAAGATCGGCGAGAACATCACCGTGCGCCGCTTCGAGCGCATGGCGGGCGCGGGCCGCCTGGCCCAGTACGTGCACGGCGTGAAGATCGGCGTGATGGTGGAGTTCGACGGGCCCGAGTCCGTGGGCAAGGACGTGGCGATGCACATCGCTTTCGCGAAGCCCAAGTTCCTCGCGAAGGACCAGGTGGCGGCCGAAGTCGTCGCCGCCGAGCGCAAGATCCTCGAAGCCCGCGCGAAGGAATCCGGCAAGCCCCCGGAGATCGTTGCGAAGATGGTCGACGGCGGCATCGCCAAGTTCCTCGGCGAGATCACGCTGCTCGGCCAGCCCTTCGTGAAGGACGACAAGCAGACGGTCGAGAAGATGCTCGCCGCGAGCAAGGCGAAGGTCCTCGGCTACCGCTTCCTCGTGGTGGGCGAAGGCATCGAGAAGAAGCAGTCGGACTTCGCCGCGGAAGTCGCGGCGATGACCAAGACCGCGGCCTGAGCCGGGGAGCGTGCAGGCCGTGAGCGATCCCAACCCGCCGGTCGCGCCCGCCTACCGGCGCATCCTCCTCAAGCTGAGCGGGGAAGCGCTGATGGGCGAGGATGCCTTCGGCATCAACCGCGCCACCGTCGAGCGCATCGTCGCGCAGGTGAAGGAAGTCGCCGACCTGGGCGTGCAGGTGGGCGTGGTGATCGGCGGGGGCAACATCTTCCGCGGCGTCTCCCAGGGCGCGGCGGGCATGGACCGCGCGACCGCCGACTACATGGGCATGCTCGCCACGGTCATCAACGCGCTGGCGCTGCAGGACGCGATGAACCGCGCGGGGCTGGTCGCCCGCGTGCAGTCCGCCCTCAACATCGAGCCGGTGTGCGAGCCCTACATCCGCGGCAAGGCCATCCGCTACCTCGAGGAGGGCAAGATCGTCATCTTCGGCGCGGGCACCGGCAACCCCTTCTTCACCACCGACACCGCCGCGGCGCTGCGCGGCCGCGAGGTCGAGGCGCAGATCGTGCTGAAAGCCACCAAGGTCGACGGCGTGTACACCGCCGACCCGATGAAGGACCCGACGGCGACGCGCTACCACCGGCTCACCTTCGACGAGGCCTTCGTGAAGAACCTGAAGGTGATGGACGCCACGGCGCTCGCCCTGTGCCGGGACCAGAAGCTGCCGATCAACGTCTTTTCCATCTTCAAGGACGGGGCGCTGCGGCGCGTCGTCCTGGGCGAGGACGAGGGAACGCTCGTCCACGCCTGAACGCGCGGCGCCCCGGGCGCCGCCGGGCGGTAAACTGAGCGAAATCGGTGCGCGCCGCCCGGGCGCCACCAGGCAAGCGGAGGACGCATGGCTGCACAGATCGCCGAGATCAAGAAGCAGGCCGCCGACAAGATGGCCAAGTCCATCGACACGCTCAAGCACGACCTCGCCAAGGTCCGCACGGGGCGCGCCCACACGGGGCTGCTCGACCACCTGCGCGTGGACTACTACGGCAGCGAAGTGCCGATCAGCCAGGTCGCGAACGTCACGCTCGTGGATTCGCGCACGATCGGCGTGCAGCCCTGGGAGAAGAAGATGGTCCAGGCCGTCGAGCGCGCGATCCGCGACTCCGACCTCGGCGTGAACCCGGCGACGTCCGGCGACATGATCCGCGTGCCCATGCCCGCGCTCACCGAGGAGCGCCGGCGCGAGCTCACCAAGATCGTGAAGCACGAGGGCGAGAACGCGAAGGTCGCGGTGCGCAACATCCGCCGCGACGCGAACAACCACCTCAAGGAACTGCTCAAGAAGCACGAGGTCCCCGAGGACGAGGAGAAGCGCGCCCAGGACGAGGTGCAGAAGATGACCGACAAGTCGATCGCCGACATCGACAAGCTGGTCGCCGAGAAGGAAAAGGAACTGATGGCGGTCTGAGCGCGCCGATGCCCGAATTCGAGAGCTCCACCCAGACGATCCCCGGAACGGGCGAGGTCCCGCGCCACGTGGCGATCATCATGGACGGCAACGGCCGCTGGGCGAAGAAGCGCTTCCTGCCCCGCGTCGCCGGGCACCGCCGCGGCGTCGAGACCGTGCGCGAGGTGATCAAGGCCTGCATCCAGCGCGGCGTCGGGTACCTGACGCTCTTCGCGTTCTCGAGCGAGAACTGGCGCCGTCCCCCCGAGGAGGTCTCGTTCCTGATGCAGCTCTTCCTGCGCTCCCTCGAGCAGGAGGTGGACAAGCTGCACGCGAACGGCATCCGCTTCCGGGTCCTGGGCGACACCTCGGCCTTCGACCCGCGCATCGTCGAGCACATCCGCAGGGCCGAGGCCCTCACCGCGGACAACACCCGGCTCACGCTCGCCGTCGCCGCGAACTACGGCGGGCGCTGGGACATCCTGCAGGCGGCCGAGCGCTGCCGCGCCGAGGACCCGAACGCGCCGATCACGGAAGCGCGCCTGCACCGCTACCTCGCGATGGCCGACGCCCCCGAGCCCGACCTCTTCATCCGCACCGGCGGCGAGCAGCGCGTGTCGAACTTCCTCCTCTGGCAGCTCGCCTACGCCGAGTTCTACTTCACCGAGATGCTCTGGCCCGACTTCGGGGCGCAAGCGCTCGAAGAGGCCTTCGCCTCCTACCGCCGCCGCGAGCGCCGCTTCGGGCGCACGAGCGACCAGCTCGCCGCGGCCGGCCCCGTGCCCAAGACGGGCTGAGGCCCGTCCGCCATGCTCGCGACGCGCGTCCTCACCGCCGTGGCCGTGCTGCCGGTGGTCCTCGGCATGCTCTTCTTCGCCCCCAGCGCGGCGTGGGCGGCGTTCGCGCTCGCGATCGCCCTCGTCGCCTGCTGGGAGTGGTCGCGGCTGTGCGGGCTGGCGGGCGCGGGGTCCTCGCTCTTCCTGCTCGCCTCGGGCGCGATCGGCGGCGCGCTGATCATCCTCTACCTGCGCCTCGCGCCGGAAGCCTTCGCGCGCGCGGCCGATGCCGCGTTCGTCGCGGCGGCCTACTTCTGGATCTTCGCGGCCCCTTTCTGGATGGCGCTCAAGTTGCGGCCCGCGCCCTGGGCGGCGGCGCTCGCCGGCTGGGTGGTGGTGTGGCCCGCGTGGGCCGCGTTCGTGTGGCTGCACGACCTGGATCCGTGGCTGCTGCTCGCCGTCGCGCTCCTCGTGTGGATCGCCGACATCGCCGCGTACTTCGCGGGCAAGCGCTTCGGGCGCGTGAAGCTCGCCCCGGCGATCAGCCCCGGCAAGACGCGCGAGGGCGTGCTGGGCGCGCTCGCGGGCGTGCTCGCCTACGCGCTCGCGCTCGCCGCCTTCGCGAGCGCGCTCCCGCGGCCGCTTTCGGCATTCTTCGAGGGCCCCGTGGCGCTCGCCGCGATCGTCGTGATGCTCGCGCTCGTCCCCGTGAGCGTGGTGGGCGATCTCTTCGAGTCGTGGATGAAGCGCGGCGCGGGGCTCAAGGACTCGAGCCGGCTGCTGCCGGGCCACGGCGGGGTCCTCGACCGCATCGACGCGCTCACGTCCACCCTGCCCGTGGCCGCGCTCGTGATCTCGCTTCAGCGCCAGTCGGCGGGGGCGGCATGAAACGGCTCGCCGTCCTGGGTTCGACGGGCTCGATCGGCGTGAGCACGCTCGACGTCGTCGCGCGCCACCCGGGACGCTTCGCGGTGACCGCGCTCGCCGCCGGGAAGAACGACGCACGCCTCCTCGACCAGTGCGTCGCGCACCGGCCGCGCTTCGCCGCGCTCGCGGACGCGGGCGCCGCCGAGCGCCTGCGCAGCGCGCTCGCCGCGCGCGGCCTCGACACCGAGGTGCTGCACGGCCCCGAGGCGCTCGTGCGCGTGGCGACGGATGCCGCCACCGACGCGGTGATGGCCGCGATCGTGGGCGCGGCGGGGCTGCCCGCGACGATCGCGGCGGCGGGCGCGGGCAAGGAGGTGCTGCTCGCCAACAAGGAGGCGCTCGTCATGTCCGGCGCGCTCTTCATGCGCGCGGTGGCCGAGGGCGGCGCGCGGCTGCTGCCGATCGACAGCGAGCACTCCGCGGTGCTCCAGTCGCTGCCCGGGGACTTCCGCTGCGCGCGCGCGGGCGAGCTCGAGCGCGCGGGCGTGCGCCGGATCCTGCTCACGGCCTCGGGCGGGCCCTTCCGCACCGCGGCCCCCGAGCGGCTCGCCTCGGTCACGCCCGACGAGGCCTGCGCCCATCCCAACTGGGTCATGGGGCGCAAGATCTCCGTGGACTCCGCGACCATGATGAACAAGGGGCTCGAGGTGATCGAGGCCCACTGGCTCTTCGGCGCGCCGCTCGAGGCGATCGAGGTCGTCGTGCACCCGCAGAGCGTCATCCACTCGATGGTGGAGTACCGCGACGGCTCGGTGATCGCGCAGCTCGGCGCCCCCGACATGCGAACGCCCATCGCCTGCGCGCTCGCCTGGCCCGAGCGCATCGCCTCCGGCGTGGGCCCGCTCGACTTCGCCCGGCTCGGGCGCCTCGATTTCGAGGCCGTGGACCTCGTGCGCTTCCCCTGCGTGCGCCTCGCGGGCGAGGCGATCCGCCGCGGGGGCACGGCGCCCGCGGCGCTCAACGCCGCCAACGAGGTCGCGGTCGAGGCCTTCCTCGGCGGGCGGCTCGCCTTCACCGGGATTCCCGCCGTCATCGAGCGCGTCCTCGAGGAGTGCGCGGTCGAGGAACTCGACACCCTCGAGAGGGTCTACGCGGCGGATGCGCTCGCCCGCGCCCATGCCGGGCGCCTCGTCGCCCGCGCCGCCTGAACGCTCCCCATGACCAGCGCCCTCATCACCGTCGCCTCCTTCCTGATCACCGTCGGCGTGCTCGTGGTCATCCACGAGCTCGGGCACTACGCCGTCGCGCGCATGGCGGGGGTGAAGATCCTGCGCTTCTCCGTGGGCTTCGGGCGCCCGCTGTGGACGCGCCGGCTCGGGCCGGATGCGACCGAATGGGTCGTCGCGGCGGTCCCGCTCGGCGGCTACGTGAAGATGCTCGACGAGCGCGAGGGCGAGGTCGCCGCGCGCGAGCGCCACCGCGCGTTCAACAACAAGCCCGTGGGCTGGCGCATCCTCGTCGTGCTCGCGGGGCCCGCGGCGAATTTCCTCCTCGCCTTCGTCCTCTACTGGGCGCTCTTCGTGGCGGGGCTGCCGGGCCTGAAGCCGGTCGTGGGCGACCCGCCGCGCAATTCCCCCGCGGCCGTCGCGGGGCTCGCCAACGGCGATACGCTCAAGCGCATCGAGGACGAGCCCGTCTACACCTGGACCGACGTGCGCTGGCTGCTCCTCAAGGAGGCGGTCAAGCGCGGCTCGGTCGCGGTCGAGGTGGAGAGCGCGGGCGGCTCGCAGGGCTCGCGCCGGCTCGACCTCGGCGGCATCACGAAGGACGACCTCGACCGCGACTTCCTCGGCAAGCTGGGACTGCGCCCGTTCCAGCCCGACGTCCCGGCGCTCGTGGGGCGGGTGGCCGAGGGCGGCGCCGCCGAGCGCGCGGGATTCGCCGCGGGCGACCTCGTCGTGGCCGTGGACGGCCGGAAGGTCGCGACCTGGGTGGAGTTCACCTCGGCCGTGCGCGCCAGTCCCGGCCGGACGCTCGGCTTCGTGGTCGAGCGCGGCGGCCGGCGCCTGGAGCTTCGCGGCACGCCGGACCCCGTGGGCGAGGGCGAGGCGCGCTTCGGGCGCCTCGGCGTCGAGGCGGGGCCGGAGCTGCGCCGGCAGTACGAGCGCATGACCACGACGGTCCGCTACGGGCCCCTCGAGGCGGCCGCGCGCGCCGCGCACAAGGTCCTCGACCTGTCGGTGTTCAGCGTGAAGATGCTCGGGCGCATGATCGTGGGCGACGTCTCGTGGAAGAACCTCTCGGGGCCGATCACGATCGCCGACTACGCGGGCCAGTCCGCGCAGCTCGGCTGGGTGAGCTACCTGGGCTTCCTCGCGCTCGTGAGCGTGAGCCTCGGCGTGCTCAACCTCCTGCCCATTCCGCTCCTCGATGGGGGGCACCTGGTGTATTATCTCGCCGAGATCGTGAAGGGAAGCCCCGTCTCGGAGCGCACGATGGAGATCGGCCAGAGGGTCGGCCTCGCACTCCTCCTGGGACTCACCTTCTTCGCCTTCTACAACGACCTGAACCGCCTGTTCACCGGCTGACCCCTTGAACGCCCGCCTCACCGGCCTGCGAGCCGCCCTCGCCGTGCTCCTGGCCGCAGCGCTCCCGGCGCTCGCCATCCAGCCCTTCACCATCCGCGACATCCGCGTCGAAGGCGTGCAGCGCACCGAGGCGGGCACGGTCTTCACGTACCTGCCGATCAAGGTGGGCGAACGCATCGACGACGAGCGCGCGGCCCAGGCGATCAAGGCGCTCTACGCGACCGGCTTCTACGCCGACGTGCGCCTCGAGGCCGACGGCGACGTGCTGATCGTCTTCGTGCAGGAGCGCCCCGCCATCGCGAGGATCGACATCGAGGGCGCGAAGGAATTCGCCAAGGACAGCCTCACCGACGGCCTCAAGCAGGCCGGCATCTCGGAGTCGAAGATCTACGACAAGTCGGTCCTCGACCGCGCCGAGAAGGAGCTCAAGCGCCAGTACACGGGCCGCGGCTTCTACGGCGCGAAGGTCGCGACCACGGTGACGCCGCTCGAGAGGAACCGCGTGGCGCTGCGCTTCGACATCGAGGAGGGCGAGGTCACCAAGATCGCCGACATCAACATCATCGGGGCCAAGGACTTCTCGGAGAAGGAGCTCCTTCGCCAGATGAAGCTCACGACCCCGGGCTGGTTCACCTGGTTCACGAAGGACGACCAGTACTCGAAGCAGCAGCTCACCGCGGACCTCGAGGCGCTGCGCTCCTGGTACCTCAACCGCGGCTACCTCGAGTTCAACATCGATTCCACGCAGGTCTCGATCACGCCCGACCGCGAGAAGATCTACATCACGGTCGCGATCACCGAGGGGCCGGTGTACAAGGTGGGCAGCCTCAAGTTCGGCGGCGACCTGATCGTGCAGGAGGCGGAGCTGCGCTCGCTGCTGCTCGTGCGCGAAGCCGACGTCTTCTCGCGCGAGAAGGTGGTCGACTCCACCAAGAAGATCTCCGACCGGCTGGGCAACGACGGCTACTCGTTCGCGAACGTGAACCCGGTGCCCGAGCTCGACCGCGAGAAGCGCGTGGCGAGCTTCACCTTCTTCATCGACCCGGGCCGGCGCGTGTACGTGCGGCGCATCAACCTCGCGGGCAACAACAAGACGAAGGACGAGGTGATCCGCCGGGAGCTGCGCCAGCTCGAGTCCTCCTGGTACTCGCTCGAGAAGATCGCGCGCTCCAAGGAGCGGCTGCAGCGCACGAGCTACTTCTCGGACGTGAACATCGAGACGCCGGCCGTGCCCGGCACCACCGACCAGGTGGACATCAACGTGACGCTCACCGAGCGCAACACGGGCTCGCTCAACTTCGGCCTCGGCTACTCCGGCGCGGAGGGCCTCACGATCCAGGCCTCGGTGTCGCAGGCCAACATCCTCGGGACCGGAAACCTCCTCGCCTTCCAGCTGAACAACGGCGACGTGAACAAGGTGTACTCGTTCACCTTCATGGACCCGTACTGGACGCCCGACGGGGTCTCGCGCGGGTTCGACTTCTTCCGCCGCGACGTGGACACCGAGACGCTCTCGGTCGCCGACTACCGGACCTATTCCACCGGCGCGGGCATCCGCTTCGGGCTGCCGGTGTCCGAGTACGACTCGGTGTACCTCGCCTTCACCGCCGAGCGCACGAAGTTGCAGATCGACGAGTTCAGCCCGCCGCGCTATCTCCAGTTCGTCAACGAGTTCGGCGAGAAGACCAACACCTTCCGCGTGAACGCCTCGTACGCGCGCGACTCGCGCGACAGCCTCGTGTGGCCCACCCGCGGCTGGTACAACGAGATCGCCATCGAGCTCGGCGTACCCCCGGGCGACCTCGAGTACTACCGCGCGACGCTGCAGAGCCAGTTCCTGTTCACGCCCGAGCGGGTGCCCTGGCTCACCTTCCTCACGAACCTCGAGTTCGGCATCGCCGACGGCTTCGGCGACAAGACCCTGCCCTTCTTCAAGAACTTCTACGCGGGCGGCGTGGGCTCGGTGCGCGCCTTCGAGTCGGCCTCCCTCGGCCCCCGCGACCTGAACGGGGACGTCCTCGGGGGCGACCGGCGCTTCGTCGCGACCTTCGAGGCGCTCTTCCCGATGCCGGGCAACAAGGACAAGAACGTGCGCCTGGGCTTCTTCGCCGACGCGGGCAACGTCTGGGGCCCCGGCGAGAAGATCCGCGCCCAGGACATCCGCGCCTCGGTGGGCTTCGCGGTGGCCTGGGATTCCCCCGTGGGGCCGCTCAGGTTCTCCATCGGCACGCCGATCAACAGCAAGGACGACGACAAGATCGAGCGCTTCCAGTTCCAGCTGGGCAAGATTTTCTGAGACACTATCCGGGTGACGGGGGCGTTCGCCCCGGGCAGGCGAAGGACGGCAGGACGATCATGAGAATTCAGGCGGCGGTACTGGCATTGCTCGGGCTCGCGGCGTTCGCCGCGGGAGCGGCGGATATGAAGATCGGCTTCGTGAACACCGAGCGGGTGTTCCGCGAGGCCGCGCCCGCCAAGCGCGCCCAGCAGCAGCTCGAGCGCGAGTTCGCCGTGCGCAACCAGGAGCTCGCCAAGCTCGAGAAGCAGGGCCGGGACCTCCAGTCGGAGCTCGAGCGCGAGAACGTGACGCTGCCGGAGAGCGCGCGGCGCGAGAAGGAGCGCAACCTCGCCGACATCAGCCGCAACTTCCAGCGCCTGCAGCGCGAGATCCGCGAGGACCTGAACCTGCGAAGGAACGAGGAGCTTGCCCGCGTCCAGGAGCGCGCCACCCGCGTGATCAACCAGATCGCCGAGCAGGAGAAGTTCGACCTGATCATCCAGGAGGCGGTGTTCGCGAGCTCGCGCATCGACATCACCGACAAGGTCATCCGGGCGCTGGCGGACAAGTGAGCGACCTTGCCCCCGCCTGCCCTCTCGCTCCGGGAAATCGTCCAGCGCCTCGGCGGTGAGGCGATCGGGGAGGCGGCCGCGCTCACCGGCGTGGCGACCCTCGACTCGGCCGGCCCCCACGAGCTCGCCTTCCTCGCGAACCCGCGCTACCGCGCCCGGCTCGCCACCACGCGCGCCGGCGCCGTGATCCTCGGTCCGGGGGACCGCGACGCCACGGGGCTGCCGCGCATCGTCTCGGACAATCCCTACGCCTACTACGCGCGCGCGGTCGCGCTCTTCCATCCCGAGCCGCCGCCGGTGCCCGGCGTGCACGCGACGGCGGTCGTCGATCCCACGGCGCGCGTGGCCGCGAGCGCCGAGGTCGGGCCGCTCGCCGTGATCGGCCCGCGCGCGGTGGTCGGCGAGCGCTGCCGGATCGGCGCGGGGAGCGTCGTCGGGGCGGATGCCGCGATCGGCGCGGACACGCGCCTGCACCCGCGGGTCACGGTCCTCGATCGCTGCCGCATCGGGGCGCGCGGCGTGCTGCACTCGGGCGCGGTCATCGGCGCCGACGGCTTCGGCATGGCCCGCGACGAGGGCCGCTGGATCAAGGTCCCGCAGGTGGGGGCGGTGGCGATCGGCGACGACGTCGAGGTGGGCGCGAACACCACGATCGACCGCGGGGCGCTCGACGACACGGTGATCGAGGACGGCGTCAAGCTCGACAACCAGATCCAGGTCGGCCACAACTGCCGCATCGGCGCGCACACCGTGATCGCCGGCTGCGTGGGCATCGCCGGCAGTGCCCGCATCGGCCGCCACTGCATGATCGGGGGCGCGGCGGGGATCCTCGGCCACCTCGAGATCTGCGACCACGTGACGATCTCGGCGATGTCGCTCGTCACGAGGTCGATCCGGCAGCCGGGCACCTACACCGGGGCCCTTCCCCTCATGCCCCACGCCGATTGGCTCAGGAACGCCGCGCAGCTGCGCCGGCTCGACAGGATCGCCGGGGGCGCGAGCGCCCCGGAAACCGGAGGACCCCGTGACCGCGATGACCCTTGAGGAGATCAAGGAGTATCTCCCGCACCGTTTCCCCTTCCTGCTCATCGACCGCGTGCTCGAGTGGGAGAAGGACAGGCGCATCGTCGCCGTGAAGAACGTCTCGGCCGACGAGCCCTTCTTCCAGGGCCACTTCCCGCACTACGCGGTGATGCCCGGCGTGCTGATCGTGGAGGCGATGGCGCAGGCGGCCGCGGTCCTGTCGCTGCGCTCCATCGGCCACAGGAACGACGGCAAGAGCGTCTACTACTTCGTGGGCATCGACGGCGCGCGCTTCAAGCGCCCGGTGCTGCCCGGCGACCAGCTCGTGATCGAGGTCGAGCAGACGCGCTTCTCGCGCGGGATGGCGAAATTCACGGCCGTGGCGCGCGTCGACGGCGCGGTGGCCTCCGAGGCGCAGCTGCTGTGCGCGCTGCGCCCCCTGTGAGGCGCCGGTGAGCGTGCACCCCACCGCCCTCGTCGACCCGCGCGCCCGGCTCGGCGCGGGGGTCACGGTCGGCCCGGGCGCGATCGTCGGCCCCGACGTGGAGGTGGGCGAGGGCACGACGATAGGGGCCTACTGCGTGGTCACCGGGCACACCACCATCGGCCGGGAGAACCGCATCTTCCAGTTCTGCTCGATCGGCGAGGCGAACCAGGACAAGAAGTACGCGGGCGAGCCCACGCGGCTCGTGATCGGCGAGCGCAACACGATCCGCGAGTACTGCTGCATCCACCGCGGCACGGTGCAGGACGCGGGCGTGACGCGCGTGGGCGACGACAACTGGATCATGGCCTACTCGCACGTCGCCCACGACTGCGTCGTGGGCAACCGCACGACGATCGCCAACTGCACGCAGCTCGCGGGCCACGTGCACGTGGGCGACTGGGCGACGCTCGGCGGCTTCACCGGCGTGCACCAGTTCGTGAAGATCGGCGCGCACGTGATGACCGGCGTCTCGAGCGTGGTGCTCCAGGACATCCCGCCCTACGTGACGGTCGGCGGCAACCCGCTGGCACCCCACGGCATCAACGCCGAGGGCCTCAAGCGCCGCGGCTTCGCGCCCGAGGCGCTCGCCGCCCTCAAGCGCGCCTACCGGACGCTCTACAAGTCGGGCCTCACGCTCGCCGAGGCGCGCTCGGCGCTCGAGGAGCAGGCCGCGGCCTCGCCGGAGGTCCGCCCCCTCGTCGACTTCCTCGCCGCCGCCACGCGGGGCATCGTCCGCTGATGCGCCGCCGCGTGGCGATCGTCGCGGGGGAGGCCTCGGGCGACCTGCTCGGCGCGGCCCTCGTGCGCGCGGTGCGCTCGCGGCTGCCCGGGGTTTCCTTCTACGGCATCGCCGGGCCCAAGATGGTGGCCGAGGGCGTCGAGGCGCTCTGGCCGATGGAGAAGCTCTCGGTGCGCGGCTACGTCGAGGCGCTGCGAAGCCTCCGGGAGATCCTCGGCATCCGCAATTCGCTCCGGCGCCGGCTGCTCGCCGACCGCCCGGACCTCTTCATCGGCGTGGACGCGCCGGACTTCAACCTCGGGCTCGAGGCGCGGTTCAAGGCCGCGGGCATCCGCACCGTCCATTACGTGAGCCCCTCGATCTGGGCCTGGCGGGCGGGGCGCATCCACGCGATCCGGCGGTCCGTGGACCGCATGCTCGCGATCTTCCCCTTCGAGGCGCCGATCTACGAGAAGGCCGGGATCCCCGTGAGCTACGTCGGGCACCCGCTCGCCGACGCCATGCCACTCGCGCCCGACCGGGAGGAAGCGCGCGCGCAGCTGCGGCTTCCGGCCTCGGCCGTTGCCGTGGCGCTGTTGCCCGGAAGCCGCATGGGCGAGCTCGAGGCCCACGCCGACCTCATGATCGAGACCGCCGCGCGCCTCGCCGCGGATCGCCCCGGGCTGCGCTTCTTCGTGCCGCTCGCCACCCGCGAGACGCGCGACTACTTCGAGTCGCGCCTGTACGCGCGCCCGAGCGCCGAGCCGGCGATCACCATCCTCATCGGGCACGCGCGACTCGCGCTTCACGCCGCGGAGGTCGCGCTGGTGGCGAGCGGCACCGCCACGCTCGAGGCCGCGCTCGCGCGCTGCCCGATGGTGATCACCTACAAGGTGCCGGCGCTCACCTACCGGATCATGATGAGGAAGGCGCTGCAGCCGTGGGTGGGGCTGCCCAACATCCTCGCCGGCGAGTTCCTCGTGCCCGAGATCCTGCAGGACGACGCCACGCCCGAGAACCTCGCCCGCGCGCTCGGCAACTGGCTCGACCACAAGGGCGCGCGCGATCGCCTGCGCGAGCGCTTCGCCGCGATCCACGAAAGCCTCGCCCGGGGCCACGAGGAGCGCCTCGCCGAGGCGCTGCTGCCCTACCTCTCGGGCCCCGCCGCCGATGCCCTCGCCGATGCCGAAGATGCCGGTCGTCTCGCTGCTGTGCGGGGTCGATGAGGCCGGCCGCGGCCCGCTCGCCGGCTGCGTGTTCGCCGCCGCGGTGGTGCTCGACCCCCTCCGGCCGATCCCCGGGCTCGCGGACTCGAAGTTGCTCACGCCCGCGGCGCGCGAGCGGCTCGCCGTGGCGATCCGCGCCGAGGCCCGCGCCTGGGCGATCGCCACCGCGAGCGTCGAGGAGATCGACCGGGTGAACATCCTCCAGGCAAGCCTCGCGGCGATGCGCCGCGCGGTCGAAGCGCTCGCCATCCGGCCCGACGAGGTCTGCGTCGACGGCCTGCACGTCCCGCGGATGGCGGTGCCCGCCCGGGCGTTGCCGCGCGCCGACCGGCTGGTGCCGGCGGTGAGCGCCGCCTCGATCCTCGCGAAGACCGCGCGCGACGCCGAGATGCGCGAGCTCGACCGGCGCTTCCCGGGCTACGGCTTCGCGCGCCACAAGGGCTATCCCACCCCGGAGCACCTCGCCGCGCTCGAGTCCCTGGGCCCGTGCGAGATCCACCGGCGCAGCTTCGCGCCCGTGCGCTCGGCGATCGCCCGGCGCGCCCTGGCTCCCGGGCCATGAAGCGGGTCACCTCGCGCGAGAACGCGGACTTCAAGGCGCTCGCGAAGCTCGTCTCCCAGGTCGCCGAGCGCAAGAAGCGCGCGCTCTCCGTGCTCGACGGCGCGCACCTGCTCGCCGCCTTCCTCGACTCCGGGCGGCGCGCCGAGCGCCTCGCGGTCAACGAGGCGGGCCTCGCCGACCCCGAGGTGCGCGCGCTCCTCGAGCGCGCCGCACCCGCGCCGGTGACGCTCCTTTCGGACGCGCTCTTCGCGGCGCTCTCCACGGTGGATTCCCCGACGGGCGTGATCGCGGCGGTGCCCACGCCGGAGGGCGCCCCGGTGCCCCCCGACGCCGGCCTCGTGCTCGCCCTCGAGGACATCCAGGACCCGGGCAACGTGGGCACGCTGCTGCGCAGCGCGGCCGCCGCCGGGGCGGGCCACGTGCTGCTGTCGAAACGCGCGGCCTTCGCCTGGTCGCCCAAGGTCCTGCGCGCCGCGATGGGGGCGCACTTCTCGCTCAACATCGTCGAGGGCGCGGACCTCGCGGCGTTCCTCGCGCACTACCGGGGCCAGTCGGTCGCGCTCTCGGCGCGTGCCGAGGCCACCGTGTACGACCTCGACCTCTCCGGACCCGTGGCCTTCCTCGTGGGCAACGAGGGAGCGGGCCTCGGCGAGGAGCTCCAGGCGCTCGCCACGGTGCGCGCGCGCATTCCCATGCCGGGGCGGATGGAATCGCTCAACGCCGCCACGGCCGGATCCCTGTGCCTCTTCGAGGCGGTGCGCCAGCGGGCCGCGCGCGCCGTCGCGCCCTCCACCCGCGGCCCGCTGAGTCGGAGCAAACCTCAGTGAAAACTCCACGGCAGTACAAGTACTACGAGTTCGTGATGGCGGCCTTCGTCACGATCCTCATCTGCTCCAACCTGATCGGGCCGGCCAAGATCTCGCAACTCGAGCTCCCGGCGCTCGGCGTCGTCACCTTCGGCGCGGGCGTGCTCTTCTTCCCGATCTCCTACGTCTTCGGCGACATCCTCACCGAGGTCTACGGCTACGCGCGCTCGCGGCGCGTGATCTGGGCCGGGTTCGCCGGGCTCGCCTTCGCCTCGTTCATGGCCTGGGCGGTCGTGGCGCTCCCCCCGGCGCCCTTCTGGAAGAACCAGGAGGCCTACGAGGTCGCCTTCGGGCAGGCCTGGCGGATCGCGCTCGCCTCGATGGTCGCCTACTTCTGCGGCGAGTTCGTCAACTCCTACACGCTCGCGAAGATGAAGATCCTCACGGCGGGCAAGTGGCTGTGGACGCGCACCATCGGCTCGACGATCGTGGGCGAGGGCGTGGATTCCGCGCTCTTCTACCCGCTCGCCTTCTACGGCACGGGGATCATCCCCGACGAGAAGCTGCCGCTCGTGATGGCCTCGCAGTTCGTGGCCAAGGTGGCGGTCGAAGTGCTCTTCACGCCGGCCACCTACGCGATCGTGGGCTGGCTCAAGCGCGTCGAGCACGAGGACTACTACGACCGCGACACGGACTTCACGCCCTTCACGATCAAGGTGTGACCGGACCTAGCGCAGAACCGCGCGGCCCTCGACGATCCGCACCTTGTCGCCCTTGCGCAGGTCCCCCGCGCTTTCCATGCGCAGGATCTGGAAGCGGCCGTCGTCGAGGCGGACCGACACCTGCCAGGTCTCGACGGGCGGGCGGTCCTCGCGGTCGCGCGCCTCGGAGGAGCCGACCTGGGGCTTGCCGGTGCCCATCGGGATCGTGGCCACCAGCCCGCTCGGCCGCTCGCGGTCGGGGGCGGGCTTCGTCTCCCGCTCGAGGCGGCGGATGTCCACGACCACGCCGCATGCGGGGCAGGTCGCGGGTTCCCGCGCTTCGGGCAGCCGCGGCGCGCCCAAGGGTGCCTGGGCGTGGACGGGCGCTGCGACGGCGAGGAGGACGAGCGGCAGGAGCGGCAGGAGCGGCTTCATGGAGGGCCTTGTCGGGGCTTGACGCTGGGCATTCTAGCGCCCCCGGCGACGGTCCGCGCTGCGCCGGATCGCGTTTCCCGGCAGAATTCCGCTTTCGGCCGTCGTCGACGCCATCGCCCCGAGGTCCCGCACGTGAAGCCCCCAGCCATCGCCGCATCCGCAACCGCCCTTGCCCTCGCGACGGCCGTCGCCTTCCCGGTCCCCGCGAGCGCCCAGGGCGCCGCGGCGCCCCGCCAGAAGGTGGGCCTGGTCCTCGGCGGGGGCGGCGCGCGCGGGGCGGCGCACATCGGCATCCTCGAGGTGCTCGAGGAGAACCGCGTGATCGTCGACTGCGTCGCGGGCACGAGCATGGGCGCGCTCGTGGGCGGGGCCTACGCCGCCGGGGTGTCGCCCGGGGAGATGAAGGAAGCCGTCCGCCGCACCGACTGGACGACGATGTTCGACGACAGCGCGGGGCGCGAATTCGTGGACCAGCGCCACA
The DNA here is from genome assembly GCA_044220635.1 of Usitatibacteraceae bacterium. Taxonomy (GTDB): domain Bacteria; phylum Pseudomonadota; class Gammaproteobacteria; order Burkholderiales; family Usitatibacteraceae; genus JBGAQP01. Next base: position 29,397 of record JBGAQP010000003.1, on the reverse strand, counting down.
AGCAGCTCGACGACCGGTTCTTCTCCGCGCTGGAGTTCGGCGTGAAGAAGGACGGACTGCACTACCGCGAGGGCGCGGTGGCGGGCGAGAAGATCAAGCTCTTCTTCAACCAGCTCGTGCGCGAGGACCTCGGCGAGCGCACGATCGAGGAGCTCGCGATCCCGCTCACGCTCATCGCCACGGACATCGGCACGGGCGAGCGCGTGCCGATGCGCAACGGCAACCTCACCTCCGCGATGCGCGCGAGCATGTCGGTGCCGGGGGCGATCGCCCCGGTGGTCCGCAACGGCCGCAAGCTCGTCGACGGCGGCCTCGTGGACAACGTGCCCATCGGCGAGGTGAAGGAGCGCTGCAGCCCCGACGTGGTGATCGCCATCAACGTGGGCTCGCCCATGATGAAGGCCGAGGAAGTGACCGGCGTGGTGAGCGTGGTCGGGCAGATGGTGAACCTCCTCGCCGAGCAGAACGTCACGCAGTCGCTCAAGCTGCTCGGACCCCGCGACATCTACGTCCGCCCCGAGATCGAGATCACCGCGGCGGACTTCGGGCGCCAGCTCGAGGCGATGGAGACCGGGCGCAAGGCCGCGCTCGCGGTGGTCGATCGCCTGCGCCCCCTGGGCGTGTCCCCCGAGGCGTACAGGCGCTGGCGGGCGGGGGTTCGCCTCTCGCCGCCGCCCCAGCCGCCGGTGATCGACGAGATCCGCGTGGCGCCCACGCGCTTCATCAGCGTCCAGGCCGAGGAGAAGCGCCTGCGCCAGAAGGAGGGCCAGCCCCTCGATTCTGAGCAACTCGCCAAGGACCTCGTCCTCATCTACAGCCAGGGCGACCTCCAGTCGCTCGACTACGCCGTCCAGAAGGAGCGCGACAAGACGATCCTCAAGATCACGCCCGTCGAGAAGGCCTGGGGGCCGGACTACCTGCGCTTCGGCCTGAACCTCTCGAGCGACCTCAGCAGCGAGGCGACCTACAACCTGCGCGCCCTCTACCGCAAGACCTGGCTCAACTCCTTCGGCGGCGAGTGGCTCACGGCGCTGCAGGTCGGCAGCGAGCAGCGGCTCGGCACCGAGTTCTACCAGCCCCTCGACTACCGCCAGATCAGTTTCGTCCAGCCGTACGTGAACGTCCGCACGGACAAGACGGGCCTGTATTTCGACGGCGACCGCCTGGCGGAGTACCGCCTGCTCGAGACGCAGGCCGGCATCTACCTCGGTGCCAACCTCGGTGTCTACGGGCAGGTCCGGGCGGCGTGGCTGGGGCGCGAAGTTCGCGGGACGCTCGAGACCGGATCGCCGATCTTCCCCAACGTGAAGCAGCGCATCGGCGGGGCCCGCGCGGAGCTCGCGATCGACACGCAGGACCAGGCGTTCTTCCCCTCCCGGGGCATGCAGGCCAATGTCACCTACTTCGAGGCTTCGCACACCTCGGAAGGACTCTCCCGGTACGGGCGCGCCGAGGCGCGCTTCGCCGGCGCCTGGTCTCCCGGGGACCTGATCCTGCTCGGCGGGCTCGAGGGCGGGCAGTCGATCCACGGAACGCTGCCGCTCGCCGACATCTTCGCGCTCGGCGGACCGCGGCGGCTCGGCGGGTTCGCGCCCAACCAGATCCTGGGGGACCAGTACCTGCTCGGGCGCCTCGAGGCGCAGTACCGCCTGACCAAGCCGATCCCGCTGCTCGGCTTGAGCGTGCTCGCGGGCGTGGCCTTCGAGACGGGCCGGATGCAGAAGCCGATCACCGAGCCCAACCTCACCGGCTGGCTGCAGTCCTACGGCGTGTACCTCGCCTCGAACACGGCCTTCGGCCCGATCTACCTGGGCTACTCGTACGCGAAGAAGGGCGACGGGCGCTTCTACCTCTTCATCGGCACGCCATGAAAATGGGGACAGTCCCCATTTAAGCTCTGTAACCTGTGTTACAGCCAAAAAATGGGGACTGTCCCCATTTTCAGGCGAGGGAGCGGCCGCAGCGCCAGCACAGGTCGAAGTCGGCGGGGCTCTCCTCGCCGCATTCCGGGCAGGTGCGGGTGCCGGCGGCGGGCGCCCGGCGCAGGAATGCGTCGATCGCGGCGCGGGCGCGGTCGGCGTCCGCGGGATCCTCCACCCACAGCTGCGGGCTCGCGCAGTCGATCGGCAGCTCCCCGGCGAGGCTCGAGGCGTTGGCGTTGAAGATGCGCGCGCGGATTCCCAGCGAGGCGAGGAGGTCGGCGAGGATCCGGGCCTCGGGGAGGTGGGCGGCGGAATAGACGCGCTTCATCGCCCGATTGTGGCACGCCGCAAAGGAAAGGGGCCGCGCGAGCGGCCCCTTTCGCGGCGGTCCGCGGGAACTAGAACCGGTACGAGATCGTCCCGGTGATGCCGTCCTCGCTGATGCCCTCGCGGCTCGAGACGTTGAAGTACATCACGCCCACGCCGAGGTTCGGGGTGAGGCGGCCGCGCAGGCCCACGTAGGTGGTGACGTAGCTCGAGTCGGCCGCGTAGGCGGGCAGCGCGTACGAGTTGGCCGTGGCGAGCGAAAGCGGCGTCGCGGTCACCAGGCGCTCGTCGTCCTTGCGCTCCTTGTCGGCGGTCACGCGGACGTAAGGCGTCCAGCCGTTCCAGTCGTAGGAGGCGCGCACGCCGACGCTCCACACCTCGGAGCGGCGCTTCTGCGTGCCGAAGCGCAGGTTGGCGGAGCCCGCGCCGGCCTCCTCGAAGGTGGTCACCTCGACGTTCTGCGACACGACGCTCACGACGGGACCGAGGGAGAACTTGCCGATCGGGAAGTCGTAGCCGCCGTTGAACACCGCGGAAGCGTTGGAGCCCTGGGGCCGCGAGGTCGCCGTGCGAACGACGGGGCCGAGCTTGACCCGCCGGCGCACGTCGTTGAAGTCGATGTCGGACATCGTCAGCGCGCCGTTGAGGTAGAAGCCCGAAAGCCTCATGCCGCCGAAGAACGAGTAGTTCGTCTCGTCGGTGCGGAAGCCCCCCAGGTCCTGGCCGAAGCTCGCGTCGCTCTTGCTCTTGCCCGCGGCGAGGCCGACGGTGAAGGACTCGGAAGCGCGCATCGTGACGCCGACCGTGTACGACTTGTTGGTGCTCGACTGGCCGGCGTTGCCGCCCCCCGTGTCGATGTCGAAGTCCGCGCCGTCGGCCGCGGCGAAGGCCTCGAAGGAGCCCGCGCCGCGCTGCTGCCCGGCCATGAGGCCGTCGTTGAGGGTGCGGATGTGGCCCATGCGCGTGCGCAGCGGTGCCTCCGCGAGCAGCGACATCGTGCCGGGTGCGTCCACCATCGCCTCGACGAAGTTCGCGACGATCCGGTGGGCCGCCGTGGTCGGATGCACGCCGTCGGCGAAGAGGTAGGTTTCGGCGGCGTTCGGCGCCACGTAGTTGCCCGGGTAGCAGAACTGCGAGCTTCCCGAGGTCGACACCGGCGGGAACGGCCCGCAGGCCACGCCGGTGATGTTGGTGAATCCGTAGGCCGAGGGATTGGCGCGGACCTCGGCGAGCAGGGTGAAGGCGTCGATCGGGATCACGCGGATCCCGGCGGTCGCGAGCCCGCTGAAGAGCGTCGAGTTGTAGCCACCGGAGAGCTGCGTGACCGCCGCCCGGGTCGCCGCGTCCGCCGCCGCGAACTGGGGCGTGGCGCCGATGTCGGGCAGGCCGAAGACGAGGATGTAGCGCGCGCCCGCCGCCGCGAGCCGCCCGACCTGCTGCACTTCGGCGGTCGCCGCGCCGAGCACGTTCGCCTGGGCCTGCGCCTGGGTGATGGCGCCGGCCTGGAACTGGCCGAGGTTCACGAAGAGGTCGTTCGCGCCGGCCCAGACCGAATAGAGGGCGCGGGGATCCGCGGCGTTGCCGTTCGCGGAGAGGAACTCGCCGATCTGGGTGCTCACCGGCCGCTGCGCCTGGCCCGGGGGCGTGAGGGGCGAGGGCTCGGCCACGCGCGCGCCGCCCTGGGCGTAGACGGAGCCGCTCGCGTTGGATGCGCCCGGCGTGCCGCCGTAGTACGTCGTCACCAGCTCCGACCAGATGGGACCGGGGTTGGTCGTGAAGCGCCCGAGGGTCGCGACCAGCGGGGCGGGAATGCCGATGCTCGACAGCCACGGCCGGTAGTACCCGGCGTCCGACAGGCTGTCGCCGAAAACGTGGACGCCGCTGAACTGGGCGGCTTCCGCGGAGCCGGCGGCGAACAGGGACATCAGGAGCGCGGGGAGCAGGCGTTTCTTCGTTCTCATGGATTCTCCTCGGTCGTCAAAAGCGCGATGGTTCTTCTCGTGGGGGCTCTTGTCGGTGCGGCCGGGCCCCGGAGTGCCGGCCATCTTCCCACAACGGGGGAAACTCAGTACACCCGGCGGACGAGGTGCGCCTCGTGGAGCATCGTGGTCGCGATCTCCTCGATCGACTTGGTGGTGGAGTCGAGGAAGGGGATCTCGGCCTGGCGCATGAGCTTCTCGGCGGCGGCGACCTCGTAGCGGCAGTTGTCGAGGGAGGCGTAGCGCGAGTCCGGGCGCCGCTCGCGGCGGATCTGGTGCAGCCGGTCGGGCTGGATCGACAGGCCCCAGACCTTCTGCTTGAGCGGCATCAGCGAGGGCGGCAGGCGGTTCGCCTCGAGGTCCTCGGGGATAAGGGGGTAGTTCGCGGCCTTGATGCCGAACTGCATCGCCATGTAGAGGCAGGTCGGGGTCTTGCCGCTCCTCGAGACGCCCACGAGGACGATGTCGGCCTCCTCGAGCCCGCGGTGGGTGACCCCGTCGTCGTGCGCGAGCGTGTAGTTGATCGCCTCGATGCGGTGGTTGTAGTCCCCGGCGCCCGCGACCGAGTGGCTCTTGCCGACCGCGTGCATCGACTTCGAGCCGAGCTCCTGCTCGAGGGGGACGATGAAGCGCTCGAAGACGTCGAGCACCAGGGCGTCGGCCTTGGCGATCTCGGCGCGGATCGCGTCGCTCACGAGCGAGCTGAACACGAGCGGCCTCTTGCCCGTCTCCTGGTGGGCGGCGTTCACCTGGGCGACGACCTGCCGCGCCTTCTCGGGCGAGTCGACGAAGGGCAGGGTCACGCGGAGGAAGTCGATGCCTTCGAACTGGGTGATCAGCGAGGCGCCGAGGCCCTCGACGGTGATCCCGGTGCGGTCGGAGACGAAGAAGACGCGGCGGCGCTGGGGCATGGCGGTGGGCGGGGGCGAGGGGATCGGGAAGGCGTCCGGGGAACGGGTGCGGATTCGCGGGCGTTTGATGCAGCGCAGCATACACCCTTTGCGTCCGATATAATTGCAAATTCCGGACGCTCCGTCACTCGGGAAATCACACGCCATGCCCACCGCCCTCGTCCTGCCACTCGAACAGCTCCGGATGACCGACGTGGGTTCGGTCGGCGGGAAGAACGCCTCGCTCGGCGAGTTGATCAGCCAGCTCTCGGCCGCGGGGGTGCGCGTCCCCGGCGGGTTCGCGACCACGGCGGCCGCCTTCACCGGCTTCCTCGGGCACAACGGCCTCAAGACGAGGATCGACGCGGCGCTCGATGCGCTCGACGTCGACGACCTCGCGGCGCTCGCGAGGACCGGGGCCGAGATCCGCGCCCTCGTGGCCGCCGCCCCGTTCCAGCCCGAGCTCGAGAAGGCGATCCGCGAGGCCTACGCGCGCCTCGCCGGTGCCGGCGACGCGAGCTTCGCCGTGCGCTCCTCGGCCACCGCCGAGGACCTCCCCGACGCCTCCTTCGCCGGCCAGCAGGAAACCTTCCTCAACATCCGCGGCGTGGACAACGTCCTCGAGGCGGTCCGGCACGTCTTCGCCTCCCTGTACAACGACCGCGCCATCGCCTACCGCGTGCACAAGGGCTTCGCCCACGCCGAGGTCGCGCTCTCGGCGGGCGTGCAGCGCATGGTGCGCTCCGACACCGGGGCCGCGGGCGTGGCCTTCACCATCGACACCGAGTCGGGCTTCCGCGAGGTGGTCTTCATCACCTCGAGCTACGGCCTGGGCGAGATGGTGGTGCAGGGCGCGGTCAACCCCGACGAGTTCTACGTCTCCAAGCAGTGCCTCTCGCAGGGCCGGCCCGCGGTGCTGCGCCGGGGACTCGGCAGCAAGGCGATCAAGATGGTCTTCGCCGCCGAGGCGGCCGCCGGCAAGTCCGTCGCGCAGGTCGAGGTGCCCATGGCCGAGCGCGAGCGCTTCTCGCTCGCCGACGCCGAGGTCGAGGAGCTCGCGCGCTACGCCGTGGCGATCGAGAAGCACTACCAGCGCCCGATGGACATCGAGTGGGGCCGCGACGGCGCCGACGGCAAGCTCTACATCCTCCAGGCCCGACCCGAGACGGTGAAGAGCCAGGAGAAGAAGCGCGACATGCTCACCCGCTATCGCATCGGCAAGCGCGGCGAGGTGCTCGCCTCGGGCCGCGCCATCGGCTCGAAGATCGGCCAGGGGCGCGTGCGCGTCATCATGGACGTGGCCGAGATCGCGCGCGTGCAGGACGGCGACGTGCTCGTCACCGACATGACGGACCCCAACTGGGAGCCGGTGATGAAGCGGGCCTCCGCCATCGTCACCAACCGCGGCGGGCGCACCTGCCACGCGGCGATCATCGCGCGCGAGCTGGGCGTGCCCGCGGTCGTGGGCTGCGAGCACGCGACCGACAAGCTGAAGGAGGGCGCCGAGGTCACGGTCTCCTGCGCCGAGGGCGACACCGGGTTCATCTACGCCGGCAAGCTCGACTTCGAGGTGGTCGACGTCTCGCTCGACCGGATGCCGAAGATCCCGGTCAAGATCGCGATGAACGTGGGCAATCCCCAGCTCGCCTTCGACTTCGCCCAGCTCCCGAACGACGGCGTGGGCCTCGCGCGGCTGGAGTTCATCATCTCGAACACCATCGGCGTGCACCCCAGGGCCTGCCTGGAGTTCGACAGCCTTCCCGAGGACCTCAAGGCCCAGGTGGCGCGGCAGGCCCGCGGCTACGAGAGCCCGACGCGCTTCTACGTCGAGAAGATCGTCGAGGGGGTCGCGACGATCGCCGCGGCCTTCTGGCCGAAGAAGGTCATCGTGCGGCTCTCCGACTTCAAGTCGAACGAATACCGCAACCTCATCGGCGGGTCGCGCTACGAGCCCCACGAGGAAAACCCCATGCTCGGCTTCCGGGGCGCCTCGCGCTACATCGCCGAGCCCTTCCGGGACTGCTTCCGGCTCGAGTGCGAGGCGATGCGCCGCGTGCGCGACGACATGGGGCTCGCCAACGTCGAGATCATGATCCCGTTCGTGCGCACCCTGAAGGAGGCCGAGCAGGTGCACGCGATCCTCCGGGAGAACGGGCTCGAGCGCGGCAGGAACGGCCTCAGGGTCGTGATGATGTGCGAGATCCCCTCGAACGCGATCCTCGCCGACGAGTTCCTCAGGCACTTCGACGGCTTCTCCATCGGCTCGAACGACATGACGCAGCTCACCCTCGCGCTCGACCGCGACTCGGGGCTCGTCATGGAGTCCTTCGACGAGCGCGACGCCGCCGTGAAGCGCATGCTCCACCTCGCGATCCAGGCCTGCCGCCGGGCGGGCAAGTACGTGGGCATCTGCGGCCAGGGCCCGAGCGACTACCCCGACCTCGCCGAGTGGCTCATGTCCGAGGGCATCGAATCGATGTCGCTCAACCCGGACACGGTGGTGGAAACGTGGCTGCACCTGGCGAAGGCCTCGCAGAAGGTGCCCGGCTGAGCTTGCGCCCGGCCCGCGGGCCGCGGTTCAATGCGCCGATGCTCACCTGGCGCTTCGCCCGTCTCGACGAACTCACCCCGCGCGAGGTCCACGACCTCCTGCGGGCGCGCTCGGCCGTCTTCGTGGTGGAGCAGGACTGCGTGTTCCTCGATGCCGACGGCGCGGACGTGGAATGCTGGCACCTGCTGGGCTACCGGCACCCTTCCCCCGCCCCCTCCCAGGGGAAGGGGGAAGAGTCGCCACCCTCGGCCCCGGGAGCGGGCCGGGGTGAGGGCCGCGCCCTTGCCGCCTACTGCCGCCTGGTCCCCCCGGGGGTGAAGTTCCCCGAGCCTTCGATCGGACGCGTGGTCACGACGGCCGCGGCGCGGCGCACCGGGGCCGGGCGGGCGTTGATGCGCGAGGCCGTCTCGCGGGCCGAGTCGCTCTGGCCGGGGGCCGCGATCCGCATCGGCGCGCAGGTCTACCTCGAGCGCTTCTACGGGGAGTTCGGCTTCGTGAAGGCCTCCGACGTCTACATCGAGGACGGCATTCCCCACGTCGAAATGCTGCGGACTTCCGGAAGGAAATCGTGATGGGTGGACAACTGGCAGGGCGATCGGCGCTCGTCACCGGCTCGACGAGCGGGATCGGGCGGGGCATCGCGGAGCGCTTCGCCCGCGAGGGCGCGAACGTGATGTTGAACGGCTTCGGCGACGCGAAGGAGATCGAGGCGTTGCGCGCGCGCCTCGCGCAGGCGGCCGGCGTGAAGGTCGCCTACGATCCCGCGGACATGACCCGGCCCGGCGAGATCGCCGCGCTCGTCGCGCGCGCCGAGCGCGAGTTCGGCGCCGTGGACCTCCTCGTGAACAACGCCGGCATCCAGCACGTCTCTCCCGTCGAGGAATTCCCGGTCGAGAAGTGGGACGCGATCCTCGCGATCAACCTCTCCGCGGCCTTCCACGCCACGCGGGCGGCGATCCCCGGGATGAAGAAGCGCCGGTGGGGGCGCGTGATCAACCTGGCTTCCGCCCACGGGCTCGTCGCCTCGCCCTTCAAGAGCGCCTACGTCGCCGCCAAGCACGGGCTCGTGGGCTTCACGAAGTCCGTCGCGCTGGAAGTGGCCGAGCTCGGCATCACGGTGAACGCGATCTGCCCGGGCTACGTCATGACCCCGATCGTGGAGAAGCAGATCGACGACCAGGCGCGGGTCCACAAGGTCGCCCGCGAGGACGTGATCCGCGACGTGATCCTCGCGCCCCAGCCGACGAAGGAGTTCGTGCGCATCGAGGACGTGGCCGCGCTCGCGCTCTTCCTCGCCTCGGACGCGGCGAGGGGGATCAACGGGGCATCCTATTCCATCGACGGCGGCTGGACCGCCCGGTGAGGCCGCGGCCATGACGAGGCGCAGGGGCGGGGGCAGGAAGGCGGGTGTCGTTCCGGCTCCGGTGCCGACGCAGGCGCCGAAGTCGCGCCGCCGGCCGAGGCCGGGGGAGAAGCCCCGATCGGAGCGAAGCGCCGCGAAGCCCCCGCCGGAGCGACCGCCCGTGACGCCGCGTGCGCCCGCGCCGGTGGCGAGGGCGCCCCAGCCCCCGCGGCGGGAGCCGGGCCTCGCGCCCGCGGACGTCGTGCTGGTCACGGGATTCGATCCCTTCGGGGGCGAGTCGAGCAACCCGTCCTGGGAGATCTGCAGGCTCCTGCCGCGGATGATCGGGCACACCCGCATCGAGACCTGCCGCGTGCCCTGCGAATTCCGCCGCGCGATCGAGGTGGTCGCCGCCGCCATCGAGCGCGAGAGGCCCCGGATCGTTCTGTGCCTGGGCCAGGCGGGCGGGCGGGAGCGCCTCTCGGTCGAGCGCATCGGCATCAACGTGGAGGACGCCCGCATTCCGGACAACGCGGGGGAGCAGCCCGTCGACGAGCCGATCGCGGCCGGCGGGCCCGCGGGCTACTTCGCCACGGTGCCCGTCAAGGCCATGGTGCGGGCGATGCGGGAGGCCGGGGTCCCCGCCGAGGTCTCCAACACCGCGGGCACCTACGTGTGCAACCATCTCCTCTACGGCGTGCTGCACTATCTCGCGGCGAGCGGCAGCACCGCTCGCGCGGGATTCGTCCACGTGCCCTGGTCGGAAGCGCAGGCGCTGGGAAAGCCCGGCGTGCCGTCCATGGCGATCGCGACGATGGCGCGCGGCATCGAGGCCGGGATCGTCGCCGCCCTCGAGCACCGCGTGGACCCGAGGATCGCCGAGGGAACCCTCGACTGAGCTTTTCAGCGCAAACCCCCACCCCGGCCCTCTCCCAAGGCAGAGGGAGAACGAAGAATGAGCGAACAACCCCTCTGGACACCGTCACCCGAACGCGTCGCGAACGCCAACGCCACCGCCTTCATGGACTTCGTCTCGAAGCGCCACGGGCTCGAGCTTCGCGATTGGCCCGCGCTCCACCGCTGGTCCGTCGAGCGGCTCGAGGAGTTCTGGGTGGCGGTGTGGGATTTCTGCGGCGTCGTCGCGCAGACCCGCGGCGAGCGCGTGCTTATGGATGGCGAGAAGATGCCCGGCGCGCGCTTCTTCCCCGACGCGCGGCTCAACTTCGCCGAGAACCTCCTGCGCCGCAACGACGGCTCGGACGCCATCGTCTTCCGGGGCGAGGACAAGGTCCGCCGGCGCCTGAGCTGGCGCGAGCTCCACGACGAGGTCTCGCGCATGCAGCAGGCGCTCGCCGCCGCCGGCGTGGGGGAGGGCGACCGCGTGGCCGCCTTCATGCCCAACATGCCCGAGACGGTGATCGCGATGCTCGGCGCGGCGAGCCTGGGAGCGACCTTCACCTCCTGCTCGCCGGATTTCGGGATCCAGGGCGTTCTCGACCGCTTCGGGCAGGTCGAGCCGAAGGTGCTCGTGTGCTGCGACGGCTACTTCTACAACGGCAAGACCGTCGAGACGCTCCCGCGCCTCGCGCAGATCGTGAAGCAGCTGCCCTCGGTCGCGCGCGTCGTCGTCGTGCCCTATGCCTCCGGGGCTCCCGCCGCTGGCACGGTGGAGCGCGCCCTCGCCTGGCGGGAGTTCCTCGCGCCCCACCCGCCGGGCGAGGTCGCCTTCCGGGCGCTGCCGTTCAACCACCCGCTCTACATCCTCTACTCGAGCGGCACCACGGGCGTGCCCAAGTGCATCGTCCACGGGGCGGGCGGGGTGCTGCTCATGCACCTCAAGGAGCACATCCTGCACTGCGACGTGAACCCCGGCGACCGGGTGTTCTACTTCACGACCTGCGGCTGGATGATGTGGAACTGGCTGGTTTCCGCGCTCGCGCGCGAGGCGACGCTCCTGCTCTACGACGGCGCGCCCTCCCTCAAGGGCGGGCGCGTGCTCTTCGACCTCGCGGCCGAGGAGCGCATGACGCACCTGGGCACCTCCGCCAAGTTCATCGAGGCCCTCTCGAAGCTGGGCGTCGAGCCCCGGAAGACCCACGCGCTGCCGGCGCTGCGCACGGTGCTCTCCACGGGCTCGCCGCTCGCCCCCGAGGGCTTCGACTATGTCTACGGCATGGTGAAGGAGGACCTGTGCCTGTCGTCGATCAGCGGCGGCACCGATCTCGTGGCCTGCTTCGCGGGCGGCTCGCCGGTCCTGCCGGTGTGGCGCGGCGAGCTGCAGACGCCGATGCTCGGCATGAAGGTCGAGGTCTTCGACGACGAGGGCCGGCCGATGCCCTCGGGCAAGGGCGAGCTGGTGTGCACGCGGCCCTTCCCGACGATGCCGCTCGGCTTCTGGAACGACCCCGGGGATGCGAAGTACCGCGCCGCCTACTACGAGAAATTCCCGAACGTCTGGCGCCACGGCGACTGGTGCGAGCGCACCGTCCACGGCGGGATGGTGATCTACGGGCGCTCCGACACCGTGCTGAACCCCGGCGGCGTGCGGATCGGCACCGCGGAGATCTACCGCCAGGTCGAGAAGCTCGACGAGGTGGTCGAGGCGATCGTCATCGGCCAGGAGTGGCAATCCGACGTGCGCGTGGTGCTCTTCGTGAAGCTGCGCGAGGGCATCGCGCTCGACGAGGCGCTGGTGAAGCGCATCAAGGACACGATCCGCGCGAACACGACCTCGCGGCACGTGCCCGCCGTGATCCTGCAGGTGGCCGACATCCCGCGCACCAAGAGCAACAAGATCGTGGAGCTCGCCGTGCGCGCCGTCGTGCACGGCCAGCCGGTGAAGAACGTGGAGGCGCTCGCGAACCCCGAGGCGCTCGAGCACTTCCGCGACCGCCCGGAGCTTTCCCGGTGACCCTGGCGCGGCGATGACCGTCGCGCGGCCGTGAGGCTCAGAACGAGGAGAAGGCCTCCATGCCCGTGGGGCCGGAGCCGGGCGTGGCGAGCCGGGCCCGGACGAGGCCGGCGAGGAACTCGGGGTTGTAGGCCGCGAGGAGGTGCGGCTGCCAGTGCTCGAGATAGTAGGCGAGCTGCGCGGGCAGGTCGGGGAGCTCGAGGAGGATCGCCCAGGTGGCCTCGTCCCACTCGAAGCGCAGCCCCAGCTCCCAGAAGGCCCGGTTGAGGGCCTCGCGCCCGCCGCTCGCCGCGTCGATCGATTCGTTCAGGTTCATGCCGCTCTCCGTCGGGGCCGGCGCCCGCCCTCGGGCGCCCGGCCATGGGGGACACCCTACTTCCCCCGGCGGGTTAAATGAAAGTAAAATGAAATTACCGAATGGTTAAGTGATCGTTTAATGAGGAACGCCACCCTCCGCCAGCTGCGGGTCTTCGAGAGCGCCGCGCGCCACCTCTCGCTCACCCGCGCCGCCGAGGAGCTGCACCTCAGCGCGCCCGCGGTCTCGATCCAGATCCGCCAGCTCGAGGGCCACGCGAACGCCGAGCTCTTCGAGCGCCTCGGCCGCGGGCTCAAGCTCACGCAGGCGGGCGCCGAGGTGCTCGCGCACACGCGCGAGATCCTCGGCCACATCCGCGGGGCGGAGGAGGCGATCGAGGGGCTGGGCTCGCTCGAGCGGGGCTTGCTCGACGTGGCGGTGATCAACGCCGGCGACTACTTCTTTCCCTGGCTCGTGGCCGAGTTCCGCAAGGACCACCCCGCGATCCGCATGCGCATCACGGTCCGCAACCGCGAGGACATCCTCGAGCAGCTCGCGGGCCACGAAACGGACCTCGCGATCATCAGCCACCCGCCCTCGGACGAGTCCTTCGTCGCCCGGCCTTTCGCCCCCAATCCCCACGTGATCTGCGCCGCACCCGGCCACCCGCTCTCGGGCAAGCGCCGCATCCCCCTCGCGCGGATCGCCGGGGAGCCGCTGCTCACGCGGGAGCCGGGTTCCGCCACGCGGCTCGCGATGGAGCAGGCCTTCGCCGAGGCGGGCATCGTGCCGCGGATCGAGATGGAGGTGGCGAGCAACGAGACGATCAAGCAGGCGGTGGCCGCGGGCTTCGGCGTGGGGTTCCTCTCCGGGCACGCGCTGCGCCAGGAGCTCGCCCTCGGGCGCCTCGTCGTGCTCGACGTCGAGGGCTTCCCGGTCCTGCGCCAGTGGTACGTGGTGCACCGCCGGGACCGGAGGCTGCCGCGCATCGCGCAGGCGTTCGAGAGCTTCCTGCTCGAGCGCGGCGAGCGCCTCATCCGGAGGATCGAGTCCATCGCCGTCCCCGCGCGCCAGGAGAAGCGTCCGTGAACCAGCGCTCGCCGAAGTTCTACGCGTGGCTCTCGGTGGCCACCTCGCTCGTGGTCATCACGCTCAAGTTCTGGGCCTACCTCCTGACAGGCTCCGTGGGCCTGCTCTCGGACGCGATCGAGTCGCTCGTCAACATCGCGGCGGCGCTCGTGGCCCTCGGCGTGCTGTCGTACTCGGAAGGCGGGCCCGACAGCGACCACCACTTCGGCCACGAGAAGGCGGAGTACTTCTCGAGCGGGATCGAGGGCGCGCTCATCTTCGTGGCCGCCGCCGCGATCGTCTGGACGGCGATCCCGCGGTTCATCCACCCCGAGCCCCTCGAGCAGATCGGCATCGGCCTCGCGCTCAGCGTCGTCGCCTCGGTGGCGAACGCGGGCTGCGCCTGGCTCATGTTGCGCGCGGCGAAGGTGCACCGCTCGATCACGCTCGAGGCGGACGCGAGGCACCTGCTGACGGACGTCTGGACGACGGGCGGGGTGATCGCGGGAGTGGTCCTCGTGCAGGCGACCGGGTGGCTGCGGCTCGACCCGCTCATCGCCTCCGCGGTCGCGATCCACATCCTCTGGACCGGGTGGCACCTGATGCAGCGCTCCTTCGACGGGCTCATGGACCGCGCGATCCCCGAGGCGGAGACCGCCGAGATCGTCGCGATCCTCGAGAAGGTGAAGGCCGAGGGCGGCGACTACCACAACCTGCGCACGCGCCTTTCGGGCGCGAAGAGCTTCGTGGACGTGCACGTGCTGGTGCCGGGAAGGCTCAGCGTCCACGAGGGACACGACCTGGTGGAGCGCATCGAGTCCGAGATCCACGCGAAGCTGCCGCACGTCGAGATCCTCACCCACCTCGAGCCCATCGAGGATCCGCGGGCCTACGAGGAGCGCCGGTGAGGGCGGCGGTCGCGCTCCTCGCGGCGGCCGCCCTCTGCGCGCATGCGGGATCGATCGGCGGCGAGCTCGCGTACCCGGGCGAGGAGATCCCCGCGCTCGTCGTGGTGGCGGCGGACAAGGTGTCCGGCCGCCAGTTCTCCGTGCGCACCGCCGCGAACCAGAGGACCTACCGCATCGAGATCCCCGCGGGCGTGCGCGGCAGCTTCCTCGTGTTCGCATTGCCGGTGGAGGAGGTTCGGCAGCCGTGGGGCGAGCCGCCCCTGCGCGGCGCCTACACCTTCGCGAGCCTCTGCGCGGTCGCCACCCCCGGGAAGAACGTCGCGGGCGGATGCAAGGACCACCGGCTGCTCGCGGTCGAGGTCTCGGGGGACAAGGACGTCACCCGCATCGCCATCGACGACTGGTACCTGGGCGCGGAGGAGATCGCGCGGCTTCCGGCACTCGTTCCCGGCGGTGGAAGCAGGTCCCCGAAAAGTCCATAATCCCTGCCCATGGCCTCCGTCGCCCCCACCGCGAAAGCCGAGCGCAAGCTCACGCTGAAGGAAGTCATCGACTGGATGGTCGAGGACGGGCTGCTCGACAAGGAGGCCGCGGCCAAGGTGCTCGAGGACGCGCGCTACGGCCGCGCCGGCGGCAAGCACCCCGTGCAGGTCATCGCGGACGCCCGCGTGCGCTCGCCGGTCCCGCCCCACGACCCGGTGAGGGCCGAGGGCATCATGGTGTGGCTCGCGGGGCGGCTGCGCATCCCCTATTTCCACATCGATCCCCTGAAGATCGACCTGCGCTCGGTCACGCAGGTGATGAGCAGCGAGTACGCGCAGCGCCGCGGGATCCTCCCGGTGCAGGTCGACGGCAAGGAAGTGACGATCGCCACGGCCGAGCCGTTCCTCACGAGCTGGGAGGCGGAGCTCTCGCAGATGCTGCGGCTCAACATCAAGCGGGTGCTCGCGAACCCGACCGACATCGCGCGCTACCAGGGCGAGTTCTACAACCTCGCCAAGAGCGTGAAGAAGGCGGAAGCCTCGGGCGTGCAGACCTCGGGGCTCTCGAACTTCGAGCAGCTCGTGGAGCTCGGGCGGGCGGGGCGCCAGCTCGACGCGAACGACCACCACATCGTCCACCTCGTCGACTGGCTCTGGCAGTACGCCTTCGACCAGCGCGCCTCCGACATCCACCTCGAGCCGCGCCGCGACGTGGGCCTCATCCGCTTCCGCATCGACGGCGTGCTGCACCAGGTCTACCAGGTGCCGTACCCCGTGCACGTCGCCATGACCTCGCGCATCAAGATCCTCGGGCGCATGGACGTGGTCGAGAAGCGCCGCCCGCAGGACGGGCGCATCAAGACGCGCATGCCCGACGGCGAGGAGATCGAGCTGAGGCTCTCGACGCTCCCGACGGCCCACGGCGAGAAGGTGGTGATGCGCATCTTCGACCCCGAGGTCCTGATGCGCGACTTCAAGGACCTGGGCTTCACCAAGGACGAGCACGAGACCTGGCAGCGGCTCGTCCACCAGCCGGGCGGGATCCTCCTGGTCACCGGGCCCACGGGCTCGGGCAAGACCACGACGCTCTACACCACGCTCAAGCAGCTCGCGACCCCCGAGGTGAACGTCTGCACGATCGAGGACCCGATCGAGATGATCGACCCGCGCCTGAACCAGCTCCAGGTGCAGCCGGAGATCGACCTCACCTTCGCCGCGGGCGTGCGCGCGCTGATGCGCCAGGACCCGGACATCATCATGGTGGGGGAGATCCGCGACCTCGAGACCGCCGACATGGCGATCCAGGCGGCGCTCACCGGCCACCTCGTGCTCTCCACGCTGCACACGAACGACGCGCCCACTTCCGTCACGCGCCTGCTCGATCTCGGCGCGCCCTCGTACCTGCTCACCGCCACGCTCCTCGGCGTGATGGCGCAGCGGCTCCTGCGCACGCTCTGCCCGCACTGCAAGGAGAAGGTCCCGTTCCAGCGCGAGGACGACCACGGGCTCTGGAACGCGCTGTGCTCGCCCTTCAAGGCGCCGCCGCCCGAGCACGTCTTCCGCCCCGTGGGCTGCCTCGAGTGCCGCAACACCGGCTACCTCGGGCGCATCGGCATCTACGAGATCATGCCGATGACCTTCGAGGTGAAGCGCCTCATCACCGAGAAGACCGACCTCGCGGCGCTCACGCAGGCCGCGTACAAGGCGGGCATGCGGCCGCTTCGCGTCTCGGGGGCCACCAAGGTCGCCCAGGGCCTCACCACGATCGAGGAAGTCCTCAAGGCCGCGCCCAGCGCCTGAGGGATGGAAGTCATCGTCCGGATCGTGGTCGCCGTGCTGCTCGCCGCGGGCGTGGCGGCGGCGGGCGCGTGGCTGGTCCTGCCGAAGTCCCTCCCGCAGATCGACGGTACCGTGAAAGTGAAGGGCCTCGGCGCGCCGGTGAAGGTCCTGCGCGACGCCGAGGGCGTGCCCCACCTCTTCGCCGCGAGCGAGCGCGACGGCTGGTTCGCCATGGGCTACGTCCACGCGCAGGACCGCCTCTGGCAGATGGAGCTGCAGCGGCGCGTGGCCTCGGGGCGCCTCGCGGAGTTCCTCGGCGAGCGCGGCTTCGAGACCGACCGGCTGATGCGCACGCTCGGCATTGCGCGCGTGGCCGAGCGCATCGTCGCGCGGCTCGACGCCCAGACCCGCGAGGCGATCCAGGCGTATGCGGACGGCATCAATGCCTTCGTCGCGACCGATCCCGTGCTGCCCGTCGAGTTCCAGGTCTTCCGCCTGGAGCCCGAGGCCTGGAAGCCGGCGGACACCGTGGGGTGGCTCCTCGTGATGGCCTGGGACCTCTCGGGCAACTGGAAATCCGAGCTCACGCGGGTGCGCTTCGCGGCGCGGCTGGGCGCGGCTCGCGCGGCCGAGATCCTCTCGCCGCTTCCCGCCGATGGCGCTCCCCCGCTGCCCGATTTCAAGGCGCTCTACGCCGAGCTCGACGGGGATGCGCGCGAACTGCTCGCGCGGTCGCCGTACCACGAGGAGGCCGTCGGCTCGAACAGCTGGGTCGTCTCGGGCCGGCGCGCGGCGGGCGGCAAGCCGCTGCTCGCGAACGACCCGCACCTGGGGCTCCAGGCGCCCGCGCTCTGGTACCTCGCGCACCTCTCCACGCCCGCGGGGAACGTGGTGGGCGGGACGCTGCCCGGCGTGCCCTTCGTGGTCCTGGGCCGCAACGACCGCGTCGCCTGGTCGATGACGACCACCAACGGCGATACGCAGGACCTCTTCGTCGAGCGCCTCGCGCCCGGGGACCCCGAGAGCTACCTCACGCCCCAGGGCCGGGCGAAGTTCGAGTCGCGCGAGGAGGTGATCCGCGTGGGCGGGGAGGAGCGCCGCATCAGCGTGCGCGCCTCGCGCCACGGCCCGGTGATCTCCGACGTGCTGAAGCCGGCCGCGGCCGCGACGCCGAAGGGGCACGCGATCGCGCTTTCCTGGGCGGCGCTCTCCGAGGACAACGCCACGGTCCGCGCCGGGCTTGCGATGAACCGCGCGCGCAACCGCGACGAGTTCCTCGCCGCCGCGCGCGAGTTCCACGCGCCGCAGCAGAACGTCGCCTACGCGGACGCGGACGGCCGGATCGGCTTCGTCGCCGCGGGGCGCGTGCCCGTGCGGCGCGCGGACAACGAGGCCATGGGGCGCGTGCCGGTGCCGGGGTGGGAGGCGAAGTACGACTGGCAGGGATTCCTCGCCTTCGAGAGCCTGCCCGCGGTGCACGACCCGAAGTCCGGGCAGGTGGTGACGGCGAACAACCGGATCACGCCGCCGGGCTACCGGCCGTTCATCTCCTCGGACTGGATGCCGCCGTATCGCGCGGAGCGGATCGAGTCGCTGCTGGGCGAGGGCAGCCACACGCGCGAGTCCTTCGCGAAGATGCAGGCCGACGTGCGCTCGCGCCTTGCTGCCGAGCTCCTGCCGGTGATGCTGCGCACGCCCCCCCGCACCGACATCGGCCGCGCCGTGCAGGAGCAGGTGCGCGGCTGGAACGGCGAGATGGTCGCGGACTCCGCGGCGCCCCTCGCCTTCGCCGCGTGGTACCGCGAGCTCACGCGCCTCGTCTACCACGACGAGCTGGGCCCGCTCTTCCTCGATGCCTGGGAGATGCGCGCGCCCTTCATGATCGCGGTGATGAAGGGGCAGGGCGGCCTCGAGCGCTGGTGCGACGACACGAAGACGCCGGAGAAGGAGAGCTGCATGGCGATGTCGGCCCTCGCGCTCGAGTTCGCCTACGTCGAGCTGAAGGACCGCTACGGGGGCGTCGGAGGCACGCGATGGGGAACGGCCCACGCGGCCGCGGGCGACCACCGGCCTTTCGGTTTCGTTCCCCAGGTCGGGCGGATCTTCAACGTCTCGCCGGAGACGCCCGGCGACACCTACAGCCTGAACGTCGGGCATTTCCATTTGAAGGACGAGGCGCGGCCCTTCGCGAACCGCCACGCCGCGAGCCTGCGCATGATCCACGACCTCGCCGACCCCGACCGCTCGCTCTACATGATCTCGACGGGGCAGTCGGGCAACGTCTTCTCGCCGTGGTACGCGAGCTTCGCCGAGCGCTGGGCGCGGGTGGAGTACGTTTCGATTCCCACGAAGCGCGAGGCGATCGCCGCCGCGCACACGCTCGAGCTCGTTCCCTAGCGCGGCGTTCGCCCCGCTCCCGTCGACGGGCGCTTGTCGGCGGGCGGCTCCCCCAGCAAATCGCGCACCAGCGCCGACTCGCGCGCGTAGAAGCCTTCCGTGTGGAAGGTCTCGGGCAGCTTGTACAGTTCGTAGTCGAGGTGGTGGCACACCTCGTGGACGACGGTGCGCAGGAACGTGCGGAACTTCACCACCTGGCGCCGCTCCGCCGTGCGCATCCACACGCTGATGCGCGCGCGACCGCCGCGGGCGTAGTCCGCGTCCTCGCAGGGCTCGTAGAGTCCGTGGAGCTCGCCGCCCGAGTGGGCGGGGCGGCGCTCGAGCACGCGCATCGCCACCGGCGGGGTGCGAAGCCGTGCGTTCAACCCGTCGATGAGCGCCTGGCAGGCCCGCTCGACCTCGGCGCGCTTTTCCGCGGCCAGCGCGGGCTCGATCGCGCGCGCGGCGGGCACCAGCTCCGCGACGCCCGGCACCTCGACCCGCGCGATGGCGTCGCTCTTCCGGTAGATCCTCTGCCGTGCGGCGGAGAGGCGATCGTAATAAGCGAAAGTCACCCCCAAATTATTACAGACCTTAAATGGGGACTGTCCCCATTTAAGGTCTGTAACATTGCGGGATGGGGTTCTTGGGCCGGGTGCTGCTGGCGCTGCTCGTCGCGGGATGCGCGGCGGTTTCCGCGCCGCCGTCGACCGAAAGGCCGCGGCTCGTCGTCGTCCTGGTGGTCGACGGGATGCCCGGCTGGCAGGTCGAGGGTTACCGCGACCAGCTCGGCGCCGACGGACTGAACCGGTTTCTCGAGCGGGGGGCGTGGTTCGCGGAGGCGCACTACGGCCAGGCGCTCACGCTCACGGGGCCGGGCCACGCCACGATCCTGACGGGGGCGTATCCCCATCGCACGGGAATCGTCGGCAACGAGTGGTACGACCCGGAGAGCGGCGAGCTCGTGTACTGCGCGGGCGACTCCGGCCACGCGTACCTCGGCCACCGGACCGCGCGGCTCGCGGGCACGAGCCCCCGGAACCTCAAGGCCGAATCCCTCGGCGACGTGCTGCGCCGAGCCGACGCGCGCTCGAAGGCGATCGCGATCTCGGGCAAGGACCGCGGCGCGATCCTCCCGGCGGGGCGGGAGGGCACCGCCTACATGTTCATGGCGCAGACGGGGCAGTTCGCCTCCAGCACGTACTACATGAAGGAGCATCCCGCGTGGGTGACGGCGTTCAACGCCGCGAAGCCCGCGGACCGTTTCTTCAAGGCGAGCTGGACGCCGTTGCTGCCCGAGATGGCCTACGCGCGCTCGCTGCCCGATGGCCAGCCCTGGTACGCGCCCGGTGGCCGGCTCCCCAAGGTGATGGGCGAGGGGCATGACGCGCCCGGCCCGCGCTTCTACGCGAGCCTTTCCCAGAGCCCCTTCCTCGACGCGCTCACGCTCGACTTCGCCCGCGCGGCGATCCGCGCAGAAGCCCTCGGCGAGGACGATGCGCCCGACCTCCTCGTGGTGAGCCTGTCCAGCCACGACTACGTGAACCACGCCTGGAGCGCGGAATCGCGCCTTTCCCACGACCACGTGCTCCAGGTCGACCAGCTCCTCGGGGGCTTCTTCCGGCACCTCGATCGCGTGGTCGGCCCCGGGCGCTACCTCGCGCTCCTCACGGCGGACCACGGCTTCATGCCCGCGCCCGAGCACAGCCGCGCCCGGGGAAGGGACGCCGGCCGCCTCGACCTGCGCGAGGCGCGCGCGCGGCTCGAGGCGGGGCTCGCGGCGAGGTTCGGGGAGGGCCGCTGGGTGCGGCAATGGCATTACGAGGACATCTTGCTCGACCGCGCGCTCATCGCCGCGAAGGGCCTCGAGCCTCGCGTCGTGCACGAGGAAGTGCGCCGCCTCGTGCAGGGCGAGCCGGGAATCGCCGCGGCCTTCACGCGCGCGGAGCTCGCGTCGGATGCGCCGGCGGATTCGCCGCTCCTCGCCGCCGCCCGCAAGTCCTGGGACCCGGAGCGCTCGCCCGACATCCTCGTGCTCCCGAAGACCTGGTGGATGTTCGGGCCCACGAGCTCGGCGACCACGCACGGCTCGCCCCACGCCTACGACAGCCACGTGCCGCTCCTGCTCTACGGCCCCCCGTGGGTGAGGGCGGGACGGGTGGATGCGCGCGTCGAGGTCGCCGACATCGCCCCCACGCTCGCGAGCCTCCTGGGCATCGCGCCGCCCGCGTCCGCCGAAGGCCGCCCCTTGCCGCTTCCCCGGTGATCGGCACCGACCCTCGCGGGAAGTCGAAGCCCGCAGCCGATGCGGCGTCCCTTGCTCAGCGATCCGGCGGGTGGATGTCCCCGAAGCGCGGCAGGAACATGCCGGTCCTTCGGTCCTCGATGAAGTGCGCGAGCGTGCGCTTGACCATGGCGAAGGCGAGCCGCTCCCAGGGAATCTCCGCCTCGGTCACGAGCTTCACCTCGAGGCTTTCCTCGCCGGGCGAGACCTCGGGGTCGAGGAGCCGGGCGCGGAACATCATGTAGACCTGGCTGATGTGCGGGATCGAGTAGACCGTGTAGAGGTCGGTGATCTCGACCTTCGCGTTGGCCTCCTCCATCGCCTCGCGCGCGGCACCTTCCGGGGCGCTCTCGTTGTTCTCCATGAATCCCGCGGGCAGCGTCCACAGGCCGTGGCGCGGCTCGATCGCGCGGCGGCACAGGAGGATGCGGTCCTCCCAGACGGGCACGCAGCCGACGACCACCTTGGGGTTCTGGTAATGGATCGTGCCGCAGGCGTCGCACACCGCGCGCGGGCGGCTGTCGCCCGCGGGCGTTCGCAGGGAGACTCTTCCGCCGCAGCGGCTGCAGTACTGGATCACGCCCCTATGCTAACATAAGCCCATGAAAAGTCTCGGGAAAACGATCCTCCTCGCGGGAGCCCTGGCGGCCGCCCCGGCGCCCGCCTTCACCCCCGAGGAGCGCGTGATCGTGCTCAACTCGGGCGAGGGCACCGTGTCCATCGTGGACCCGCGCGAGATGAAGGAGGTCAAGCGCATCCCCGTGGGCAAGGAGCCGCACCACCTGATGGCGACACCCGACAACAAGGAGCTGATCGTCGCCAACGCCGCGAGCAACGACCTCGTCTTCCTCGACCCGAAGACGGGCGAGGTGCTGCGCCGCGTCGAGCGCATCAGCGACCCCTACCAGATCGGCTACTCGCCCGACCGCAAGTGGTTCGTCGCGGCCTCCAACCGCCTCGACCGCGTGGACATCTACACCGCGGACCTGAAGCTCGTGAAGCGCCTCGAGACGCCGAAGGTCCCGAGCCACATCGCCTTCAGCGCCGACAGCGCCACGGCCTTCGTGACGCTCCAGGAATCGAACGAGATCGTCGCCATCGACCTCGCCACGCAATCGGTCCTCTGGAAGATGGCGGTCGGCAAGCAGCCCGCGGGAATCTGGATGACGCCCGACGACCGCCACCTCCTCGTGGGCATCACCGGCGAGGACCACGTCGAGGCGATCGACTGGCGCGCGCGCCGCCTCGTGAAGCGCCTGCCCACGGGCATCGGCGCCCACAATTTCCTCGCGATGGGAGACGGCCGCCACGTCTTCCTCTCGAACCGCATGGCCAACACCGTGTCCGTGATCGACCAGCAGACCCTCGAGGTGAAGGAAACCTTCCCGGTTCCCGGCGGTCCCGACGACATGGAGGCCACGAAGGACGGCAGGCAGCTCTGGGTCACCTCGCGCTGGATCCGCCAGGTGACGGTCGTGGACCTCGCCACGAAGAAGGTCGTCGGTCGCATCCCCGTGGGCCGCTCGCCCCATGGACTCTTCTTCCTCTCCCATGCGCCGCGCCGCTAGGCCGCTCGCCGCCGCCGCGCTCCTCGGTCTCGCGCTGGCCGCCGCGGGCGCCGAGCCCGCGTGCAAGGGCACGCTCTACCTCACGATCGACACGGGCCACATGGAGCCCGCCGAGGGGATCGCCGCGATCCTGCGCAAGCACGGCGTGAAGGCGACGTTCTTCCTCGCCAACCAGCCCACGAAGCGCGGCGACACCTCGCTCGACCCCTCCTGGGCGCCGTACTGGAAGCGCCTCGCGGACGAAGGCCACGCCTTCGGCTCCCACACCTGGCGCCACTGGTACATCGGCGGGGACCTGAGGGGGGAGAAGGTCGCCTACGTCCCCATGAACGGCCAGCGCGGCGAAGCGCTCGACCGCGACGGCCTGTGCGCGGAGCTGAAGAAGCCCGAAGAGGCGTTCCGGAAGATGACGGGCCGCGGCTTCGACGGGATCTGGCGCGCGCCCGGCGGCAAGGTCTCGCCCCGGGCGATCGCCTTCGCGCAGTCCTGCGGCTACAACCACGTCGCCTGGTCGCCCGCGGGCTTCAGCGGCGACGAGTTGCCCTCGGACCGCTTCCCCGGCGACAAGCTCATCGCCCGCCAGCTCGCGGACATCCGCGACGGCGACGTGTTGCTCTGGCACCTGGGCATCTGGTCGCGGGAAGATCCCCTCTGGCCGCGGCTCGACGAGCTGATCGCCGGCCTCAAGGCGAAGGGCTTCTGCTTCGCGCGCATCCCCGACAGCCCGCGATGGAAACGCTGACCGCCCCCTGGGTGCAGCTGCACGCCTGGGTGTTCGAGACCTTCGTTCAGCCCGCGGTCTTCGCGCTCGGCCTCACCACCTACGTCGAGGACGCATTCGAGGCGACGGGGATGTTCCTCGAGGGCGCCTTCGAGATCGGGGCGATCGCGCTCGCGTTCTCGGCGCTCGAGCGCTGGCGCCCCGTCGAGCGCTGGGCCGACCGGCGCACGATCCGCGTGGACGTGATCTACACCTTCCTCAACCGGCTGGGCCTCGTTCCGCTCGCGATCTTCCTGCTGCTCCTGCCCGTGGTGGACGGGTTCGACGCGTGGCTGCGCATGCACGACATCATCCCCTGGAAGCTCGAGTCGGCCTTCCCCGCGCTGAACGCCTACCCCTGGGTGTCCTTCGCCGCCTACCTCGTGATCCTCGATTTCGTCGCCTACTGGCTGCACCGGGCGCAGCACCAGCTCGGGTTCTGGTGGGCGCTGCACGCGCTGCACCACAGCCAGCGCGAGATGACCTTCTGGGCGGACAACCGCAACCACCTCCTCGACGACCTGATGACGCAGGCCGCTTTCGCGCTGGTGGCGCTCGCGATCGGCGTGCCTCCCGGGCAGTTCTTCCTCATCGTGGTCGCCACGCGCGTGATCGAGAGCCTCTCGCACGCGAACGTGCGCCTGGGCTTCGGGCGCGTGGGCGAGCGCCTCCTCGTGAGCCCGCGCTACCACCGCGTGCACCACGCGATCGGCCTCGGGCACGAGGGCGCGAGCCGCGGGTGCAACTTCGCCGTGCTCTTCCCGGCGTGGGACCACCTTTTCGGGACCGCCAACCAGAAGCAGGTCTTCCCCGCCACGGGGATCCGCGACCAGCTCCACGGCCGCGACTACGGCGAAGGCTTCTGGCGCCAGCAATGGCTGGGGCTCGTGCGCCTCGGGCAGGCGCTGCGTCCCGGGCGCGCGGCGCCGGGATCGCCCCCGCCGGCATGACGCGAAGCCTCCTCGCCCTTCTCGTCGCGCTGGGCACGACGCTCGCTGCCGCGTCGCCCGCGGAGTTCCGCGCGGCCCGCGTTCCGGCCCCGACGCTCGTCGAGCTCGCGATGCCCGCGGAGAAGCTCGCCGCGGCCGCCGAGGAACCTTCCGGCCGCCTTCGCGTGGGCACGGTTCGGGCGCTCGCGAAGGCGGCGCGATTGCCTTCGTGGACGCCGGTGGCCGACGGCTTCGTCTCCCGGTTCACGGCCGTCTCCGAGGGGGCTCTCGGCCTGCGCGTGCGCCTCGACCTCGGCGCCGTCCCGGGCGCGTTCGAGGTCCGCGTCCGGGGCGAGGGCGATCGCGTCGAGTCGATGGTCCTCGATCCCGTCGCGGGTCCCGAGGCGTGGACGCCGTGGACGGAAGGCGCCTCGCAGCGGGTCGAGGTCTTCAGTCCCGTGCGGCCCTCGGGCGAGGCGCTCGCCGTGGGCGCCGTGCTGCACTTCACCCAATCGCCGCTCGCGAAGGCCGCGGGGCCCTGCACCCTCTCGACGATGTGCGTGACCGGGGACCCGGTGCTCGACGCGGCGATCGCGGAGCGCAAGAAATCGGTGATGCGCCTGAACTTCGTCGACGGCGGCGCGGGATTCCTCTGCACGGCAACGCTCGTCGACACCGAGCGCCTCCCGGCGGGCTACGTGCTCACGGCGAACCACTGCATCGGCAACGCGTCCGCCGCGGCCTCGATCACGAGCCTCTGGTTCTACGAGGCCACGAGCTGCGCGAGCAGTTCGTCCGACCCGGGGGCCGTGCAGGTCGCGGGCGGCATGCAGCTCGTCTTCGGCAACTACAACGTCGATTCGTCGCTCCTGCTCATGAACGCCGCACCGCCGTCCGGGGCGGTCTACTCGACCTGGAACCCGGCGCGCATGAATTCCGGCGAGATCGTCGTGAGCCTGAGCCACCCCCTCGGGGACACGTCGCGCTACGCGACGGGGGCTGTCACCCAGGAGTATCGCGTCGAGGGCCGCCCGCAGGACATGTACGGCGTGCGCTTCGGCCGGGGCATCATCGAGGGCGGCTCGAGCGGCTCGGGCATCTTCACGCTCGCGGGCGGGAGCCTGCAGCTGCGCGGCATCCTCTCAGGCTCGACGGTGCGAAGCGGGGGCCTGAGCTGCACGAACCTCGACGAGGAGGCGCTCTACGGCCGCTTCGAGATCCTGCACCCGGAGATCGACCCGTACGTGCGCATCCTCCCGCAGGCGCCCGACGACCACCCGAACCGGGCACAGGACCTGTTCGACGCGGGCGTCGAATCCTCCGGCGCGGACCTGCCGCTCGACCTGCGCGGCGACACGCTCACTTATCCCGGGCGGCGCATCGACTACGCCGGCGACCTCGACGTCTACCGCTTCTTCGTCACCAGCCGTGGCGCGGTGAGCGCCTGGACCACGGGCGGCCAGGATACGGTGGGAACGATCCTCGATTCGCGCGGCGAGGGCGTGGAGGCCGAGGACGACGCCGAGCGCTCGAGCACGAACTTCGGCCTCACGCGCCGGCTCGATCCCGGGACGTACTACGCGCTCATCGGGCATTGGGAGGCGCAGGGCACGGGCGCCTACGACCTGAAGCTTCGCTGGGACGGGGTGGACGAGAACCACACCGACCTGTGGTGGAACGCGGCGGAATCGGGCTGGGGCCTCAACGTGAACCACCAGGGCGCCATCGTCTTCGCCACGCTCTTCACCTACGACGGCGACGGCACGCCGATGTGGCTCGTGATGTCGCGCGGCGAGCGCCAGGCCGACGGCAGCTTCCGGGGCACGCTCTACCGCACGACGGGGCCGGCGTTCAACGCCTCGCCCTGGACGCCGATCGACGTCGCGACCGTCGGCACGATGAGCCTCGCGTTCTCCCCGGCCGGGACGGCAACGCTCGAGTACACGGTGAACGGGGTGTCGGTGACGAAGACGATCGAGCGCCAGCGCTTCTCGACGGCGCCGGAATGCGGCTGGTCGAACTTCGACCGCAGCTGGGCGACGAACTACCAGGACCTGTGGTGGTACCCCGAGGAATCGGGCTGGGGCCTCAACGTCACGCACCAGGGCGACATCCTCTTCGCCACGCTCTTCACCTACGCGCCGAATGGCCGCGGCATGTGGTACGTGATGTCGCGGGGCGAGCGCATCGGCGCCGGCGTCTACCGGGGAACGCTCTACCGCACCGTGGGGCCGGCGTTCAACGCGAGTCCCTGGTCTCCCATCACGCCGATCGCCGTCGGCACCATGACGCTCACCTTCCCGACGGGCAATGCCGGGACTCTCGCCTACACCGTGGACGGGGTTTCCGTCACCAAGGCGATCCAGCGGCAGGTCTTCTCGACGCCGAAGACGCAATGCCGGCCATAGCCGCATGAGCGCCGCGCCGCCGGTCGCCGTCATCGAGTCGATCGACCACGAGGGCGTGGGGGTCGCGCACGTCGACGGGAAGGTCACCTTCCTCGACGGGGGCGTGACCGGCGAGAAGGTCGAGTTCACGCGCCGAAGGAGCCGCGGTCACTTCGACCTCGGCACCGTCACGCGCGTGCTGCGGCAAAGCTCCCAGCGCGTCACGCCGCGCTGCCGCTGGTTCGGCACCTGCGGCGGCTGCGCGATGCAGCATGTCGAGCCCGCGGCGCAGGTCGCCGCCAAGCAGCGCGTGCTCGAGGACAACCTCGCGCGCATCGGCAAGGTGCGCCCCGACATGGTGCTCCCGCCCATCGTCGGTCCCGCCTGGGGTTACCGCGGCCGCGCGCGGCTCTCGGTGCACTACGTCGCCAAGAAGGGCGGCGTGCTCGTGGGCTTCCACGAGCGGCGCTCGAGCTACGTCGCCGACGTGACCTCCTGCGAAGTGCTGCCGCCGAAGATCTCCGCGCTGATCCCGGAGCTGCGCGCGCTCTTCACGGGGATGAAGCTCCGGGAACGCATCCCGCAGCTCGAGCTTGCGGTGGGCGAGGCGGTGACGGTTTTCGTACTGCGCCACCTCGAGCCGCTCCCGGACGAGGACCTGGCGATGCTGCGCACATTCGCCGACCGACACGGGATCCAGTGGTGGCTGCAGCCCAAGGGCCCGGATTCGGCCCATCCGTTCTACCCGGAGAGCGCGCCGGCGCTCGACTACCGGCTGCCGGAATTCGGCCTCGCGCTCGGGTTCCGTCCGACCGAGTTCACCCAGGTGAACGCGGGCGTGAACCGGGTGCTCGTGCGCCGCGCGGTCGATCTTCTCGACCCGCGCCCGGGCGAGAGGGTGGGCGACCTCTTCTGCGGGCTCGGCAACTTCACGCTCGCGATCGCGAGCCGCGGGGCGGAGGTCGTCGGCATCGAGGGCGCGGCCTCGCTCGTGGAGCGCGGGACGCAGAACGCGCGCGCCAACGGGCTCGAGGGCCGCGCGAGCTTCCTCGCCCACGACCTGTACACGGATGCGCCCGGCGCGCTCGCGAAGCTCGGGCCCGTCGCGAAGCTCCTCATCGATCCCCCGCGCGACGGCGCCGTCGAGATCTGCAAGGCGCTGGGCGAGGCCGGGCCCGGGCGCATCGTCTACGTCTCCTGCAGCCCCTCCACGCTCGCCCGCGACGCCGGCGTCCTCGTCAACGTGAACGGCTACCGCCTCGCCGCCGCGGGCGTGGTCAACATGTTCCCCCACACCGGCCACGTCGAGTCCATCGCCCTCTTCGAGAAAATGCAGAAAATGGGGACAGTCCCTATTTAATGGCTGTAACAATCTCCTGGAACTGCGTGATTGTTACAGCCATTAAATAGGGACTGTCCCCATTTTCTGGATGAAAAAGGGCGGCCGGGGCCGCCCTTGGGGTGGTGCGAGGTTCAGCCTATTCGCGGTCGCCGCCGAAGATGCCGAGCAACGCGAGCAGGTTCGCGAAGACGTTGTAGACGTCCAGGTAGATCGCGAGGGTCGCCGTCACGTAGTTGGTCTCCCCGCCGGTCACGATCCGGTTGATGTCGTAGAGCATGTAGGCGGAGAAGATCCCGATGGCGATCACCGAGAAGGCGATCATCAGCGCGGGAATCTGCAGGAAGATGTTGGCGAAGCCCGCCACGAGCAGCATGATCATGCCGACGAAGAGGAACTTGCCCATTCCCGTCAGGTCGCGCTTGATCGTCGACGCCCAGGAGGCCATCACGGCGAAGATCACCGCGGTGCCGCCGAA
This sequence comes from Usitatibacteraceae bacterium, assembly GCA_044220635.1. GTDB lineage: Bacteria > Pseudomonadota > Gammaproteobacteria > Burkholderiales > Usitatibacteraceae > JBGAQP01. The sequence continues at coordinate 822 of JBGAQP010000003.1, read as the reverse complement.
GGCGAGGCCGATGAGGCTCGCGCCGTTCCTGAACCCCAGCACCACGCCGAGCAGGCGCGAGAGCATGAGGCCCATGAAGAACGTGAAGGCGAGCAGGAGCGCGACGCCCCAGGCGCTGTTCTTGGTTTTCTCGATCGCGAAGAAGAAGCCGAACGCGACGGCGAGGAACACGACGAATCCGATCGCGGGGTTTGCGGCGAAGAACGTGAAGCCGGTCGCCACGCCGACCCACGAGCCGAGGACGGTCGGGACCAGGGACAGGGCGAGCAGCCAGTACGTGTTTCGCAGCACCCGGTTCTGCGACAGGGTGAGCGTCGTGGACGCGTTGCCCTGCGAGAGCATCGGGGTTTCGGGTTGCATGGTGTCTCCTTGGAGGTCAAGTGCGGGTCGAAATCGACCGGGGGTTAGAGTATGGGAGAAGGGGGTTGGTTTCAAGGTCTTCGGGCCCGGTTCCCCAAATCGCGGGTCGCAGGTAAAATCCCTTACAAATCAAAGCCGGAAGGTTGGCCGAGCGGTCTAAGGCACCGGTCTTGAAAACCGGCAGGGGCGCGAGTCCCTCGTGAGTTCGAATCTCACACCTTCCGCCAACCCTCACGTCACCGGAGGATTCATGCGTTCATCGACGGTTGCCGCCGCCCGCGTCCTGGTGGCCTGCGCCATGGCGGCCTGCGCGCTTCCCGCGGTCGCACAGGACCCCAAGGCCTGGCTGGAGTCCCAGGGCCTGGAGGCGGGCGACGCGAAATCCTTCCAGGAATTCGAGGCGGTCGTCGCCAAGGCGAAGGGGGCGGCCGATCCCGTCGCGGCCCAGGCGCGGGTGGTGGT